>CAXTBR010000012.1:65118-78798 GCA_964242785.1 uncultured Lichenihabitans sp.
AATGCAACGCGACCGCGATCAAGGTCGTCGCGCGGGACCACGTCCTGGAGTAGGCCCCTCGCGCCGACAGCTAAGACTACAGCCGGGTTTGTGCGTGATGCGGGCGGAGGGTGCCGGCATGACGACGAGCTCTGAAGCGGCCGAGGGGGCTGGAGGTCTGGACGATGTGGTGGATCGCATCGCCGCCCGTTTCGGGCGATCCGAGCCGCGCCGCCGGGCTGCGGCCTCTCTTCGAGGCTTGCTGGCGCCGGTCGAGCACAAGAACGGCTGGCAACTGGCCGAAGCTGTCGGCGACCGCACGCCGGATGGCGTTCAGGAGTTCCTGTCGCGAACGGGCTCCCGCGGAGATGAGCTCGACTTCGACCATTTTCCGATCGAGCCCATGGTGATCGCTCAAGTCATCGGGTGGGTATGCGGCCCTGGGGGTGACGTAGCCGGCGAGGCCGCGCGACGGATCGGGTTCGTCATCGATCGCTCGCCATGCCGGCCGCGATCGGGGCCGCGGCGGCGATGACGGGCAGCAGGCTCTCGCCTCCGCCCGGGGTGAGGGCGGCGCGGATGTCGCGCACGCCGTCGAGCTCACCCGCCGCGATGGCCTGCACGAGCCCGGCGACCTGGGCTTGGTGGCCCCGGGATGAGACGGTCCCCCATCCCCCTCCACACCCGGATCCATCTTGAAACCGGGTGACGCCAACTCACCAGGATGAGGACCGGCGAAGGAGTGCCGCCGTCGATGTCAAACGCCCGAGGGTCGCCGGGTCACAGCCGTATTCCCGTCATGACCGTCCGCCACGGCTCGCGGCCCCCGTGCATGGTGTCGGGATCGGTGCCGCGGAGGCGGGCGAGTTCGGCCGTCAACCGCTGGAGCGGCACGATGCCGGTGACCGGGCGGAGGAGCGGATGCGGGGCCACGAAGGCCAGATCCCCGCCGGCGCGCTCGCTGACCAGGGACGTGCGGATGCCGAGCCGGCCCAGGACCGAGCACAACAGCTCGGTGCGTGCGCCGTCGGGCTGCCAGGGTTCGATCACCGCCGCGGCCATCCGGGGATGAAAGCTCGCCGGCGTGCCGTGCAGGGCGAACTCGGGCGACATCGCCTCCGTCCACTGCCACGCACCCTCCTTGATCTTCAGCGCCGCCTCCTGGGCGGTCGGCAGGTCGAGCCCGAAGCCCACGATCAGCAGCGTCTCGGCCTCGCTCAAAGCCGCCGCCGCCGCCGCCGGGTCGCCCATGCCGATCGTCTGCTGCAGCGCGTCGGGCAGAGCATCGATCGCGGTACGGAATGATCCGTCGGCGGAGGCGTCGAACTGCGCCGCCAGCCGGGCCAGCACCGCCAGCGAGCTCAGGTAGGAGACCGTGAAGGTCCCGGCGGTCTCGTTCGAGCAGGTGCGCAGCGTATGGTCGGCGAGCTGGTCCGGGGCGGTCCGCCCGACGATCGCCACCGTGCTGGCGCCGGCGGCCCGCGCCCGAGACAGTGCGGCCGTGGGGAAGATCTTGGTTCCCCGGTGGCTGATGACGATCACCTGGTCGTCGGACCGGAGCGGGACCCAGGTTCCCACGTCATGGGCGTCCAGCGCCTGCGCCCTGACCTCCCCGGAGGTCAGCATGGCGAGCCACCCGGCGGCGACCCGTGCCGCGTGCAGCGACGTCCCGATCCCGGTGAAGATGATGGGCCGGCCCCGGTCGAGTTCAGGCACCTCGACGGTCAGGACGTCCCGGACGGCGTCCGGGGCGGACGCGATCTGGCGATCCAGATTGAAGGAGGCGGTCATGTTGGAACTCCGTTCACGGGCCGCCACGCGGCCACCGTCCGGCGCTGAAGCATCTCGCGATACTGCACCGTGGTCTTGGCGAGGAGCTCGCCGGTCCCCCAATCGAGGATCACCCCGTACTGGCGGACCAGGTCGAGCGCATCGAGTTCACCGCCGCGGAAGCGGACCGCCACCGTCTCGGGATCCTCGTTCAGCCAGCCGACGCGCTCGGCACGGATCCGCCGCCGCTCGGACGCGGTCGCCTCGACATCCATCTCGAACAGATCGAGGTCACGGTCGATCTCGTCGATCACCACGCCGTAGTCCCGGCGGGCCCTCGCGACGCTCACGTAGCCGTCGATGACGTCGTCGAGGACGGCTTTGGGCTCGCGCTCCAGCGGATCGCCCAGCCCGCCGCCGCCGGCCGAGGGACGGGTGAAATGATCGCCCTCCGAGACCGAGACGTTGGAGAAGATCGCACCCATGTAGGTCGGCCGCTCCCCGGCCCGGGTGAGCCAGACGCCGTGCGGGATCGACGGCAGACCGCCTTGCAGGCCCCAGGTGATGGAGCGCGACCGGTCGCAGCAGTAGGACATGACCGTGCCGCGCACGCCGGTCAGGACGCCGCCCTTGCGCACGCCGCAGCCGCCGCGGAACCGTCCGGGCCCCCCGGAGTCGGTCGCGATCTGATGCTCGGTGGTGACGACGGGGCACAGGCGCTCCTGCCCCTCCAGCGGCTGGACCGCCTCGCCCACGCCGAACACCGCGGAGGTGGCGCCCGAGCCGTCCTTGCCGTTGCGGCCACCCCAGCCGCCGACCATCCAGTCGTACCACATGAAGACGTCGTTGTCCGGGGTGCGGGCGTCACGGCCGCCGACCAGCAGGTACTCGATGTCCACGCAGCAGGCCATCGCGCGTTGCGGCTGCACGTGGGACCACAGTTCGAAGACGGCGTTGACCACCTTGCCGTAGGAGCCGGAGCAGAAACCGGTGACGGCCACGGGCCATTGTGCGTTGACGACGGTGCCGGGCGGGCCCAGGTTGACGTCGAGCACCCGATAGAATCCCGAGTTGAGCGGGAAATCGGGAAAGAACATCTTGGTGCCCGTGACCAGCCCCGAAAACGACGAGCCGAAAGTGCCGTTGAGGAAGGTGGCCACGGCGTCCGCCGACCCCGTGAGATCGTAGCGGATCGTGTCTCCGTCGATCGTCATCCGGACCTTGACCGGAACCAGGCCCTCCCCCTTGGCGGGGTCGTAGTCCAGGAAGTCGGTCGTTTCCCAGGTCCCGTCGGGCAGCTCGGCCACGCGCTGGCGGGTCAGGCGCTCCACGTAGTCCTGAACCTCCTGCATGGCCACGACGACGGTGTCCCGGCCATACTTGTCGACGAGGCGGAGCAGCTCGGTTTCGGCGATCCTCGTCGCTTCGAGCTGGGCGTGCAGATCGCCGTCGGCCGCCTCCGGGGCCCGCGTGTTGGAGACGATCATCCGCACGACATCGGCACAATAGCGGCCGCGGTGGGTGATGCGGACCGGGGGGATGCGCAGTCCCTCGCCGAAATGCTCCTTGGCGTTCACGTCGAAAGAGCCGGGAACGCTGCCGCCGATGTCGGCCCAGTGGCCGTTGGACTGGGAGAAGCCGATGATCTCGTGGCCGACGAAGATCGGACGGACGATCCTCACGTCGCAGAAATGCGTGCCCCCGAGGTAGGGATCGTTGATGGCGAACACGTCACCGGGCCCGATGTCGTCGCCGAAGGCCTCGATCACGGCCTTGGCGGTGAAGTGCAGGGTCCCGACGTGGACGGCGATGTCGCCGCTGCCCTGCATGACCGTGTTGCCCTCGCGGTCGCACAGCGCGGAGGAGAAGTCCCGGGCGTACATGACGAACGAATGGCAGGTCCGCAGGATCTGCTCGGCCATCTGATCGACGATGGTGGTGAACGAGTTCTTCAGCACCTCGAAAGTGACGGGGTCCAGTGTCTGGGCGCGCTCGCCGGCGGCGGTCGATCGGTGCATCGTCATCGGACGGTGATCCTGAGGTTCAGCCACGCGTCGACTTCGGCGGTGGCGCCCGGTGGGATGGGGGTCGTGGAGTCCAGTTGCTCTATGATGGCGGGACCCTCGATCACGGCGCCGGCGGCGAGAGCCGACCGGTCGAAGACGGGGGTCTCGACGGCGTCCGGGCTGTCCTGGAACCACACCGGGCGTCTGGCGATGGGCGTCGGCGTCGTCCCGACGCGCTCATGTTGGGGGAGCTTCGGCTTGGGCACGGTCCCGATCGCCGTCACGTTGAGGCGGTAGACCTCGACTTTAGCTTTATCGCGGCGAAAGTTGTGTTCCCGCGCATGTTCGGAGTGGAACTGCTCGACGACGGGGGCCAGATCGGTCACCCGGCCCGACGTCGAGATCGACATCGAGCGCCACTGGCCGACGTAGCGCATGTCGATGTGGCGCAGCAACTGCATGTCCCGGGGGCTGACGCCCTCGGCACGGAGCCGCTGGTGGGCCTCGTCCTCGAGCTTGACGAATTCAGCCTCGACGTCCGCGGGCTCCACCGCGTCGACCCGGCCGAGGAACATGGTCGAAAGATCGTGCTGAACGTCGACCAGCAGGCAGCCCAGCGCCGAGGTGATCCCTGGATGGGGCGGCACGAGGACCGTGGGGATGGACAGTTCGCGGGCGAGGTCGACGCCATGCAGCGGGCCGGCGCCGCCGAACACGACCAGCACGAATTCCCGCGGGTCGTAGCCGCGACGGATCGAGATCAGCCGCACGGCGTCCGCCATGTTGGCATTGGCGACGCGCAGCACGGCATTGGCGGCCTCCGGCACCGACAGGCCCAGCGGCTCGGCGACCCCCTTCGCGACGGCCTCGGCCGCGGCCCGGCCATCCAGACCCATGCCGCCGGAGATCAGCGCGCTGCCGAGCCGTCCCAACACGAGGTTGGCATCGGTGTTGGTCGGCTCGGTCCCGCCGCGGCCGTAGGCGGCGGGGCCGGGGTTGGCCCCCGCCGATTGCGGTCCGTTGCGCAGCCCGCCGGCCTCGTCCAACCAGGCCAGCGACCCACCGCCCGCCCCGATGGTGAGGACCTCGATGCTCGGCAGGCAGATGGGATAACCATATTCCACGAACCACTCCTTGGTGGTGCGCAGCACGCCGCCGGCGACGAGCGAGATGTCGGTGCTGGTGCCGCCCATGTCGAGCCCGATGGCGTTGGAGAAGCCCGCGAGCCCGGCGATGTGGCGGTTGGCGATGGCGCCCGCCGCGATCCCGGAGGCCGCCAGCCGAACCCCCATCTTCTCCACGGTCTTCGGCGTCATCACGCCACCGCCGGAGTGGAGGATGAGGAGGTCGCCCGCGTAACCGCCCGACTTCAGCTCGTCACCGAGGCGGTTGACGTAGCCGCTGACCAGCGGCGCCAGGACCGCGTTGGCCACCGTCGTCGAGAACCGTTCGTGCTCGAAGATCTCGGGCAGGATGTCGGTCGAGCAGGATATGCGGGCGGCGGGCATCTCCCGCTCCAGGATGTCGCGCATGCGGCGCTCGTTGGCCGGATTGGCATGCGCGTTGATGAAGCAGACCGCGATCGTCTCCACGCCCTTGCGGCGCAGCACGCCGGCCACGCGAAGCGCATCATCCTCGTCGAGCGGCGTGAGGACCTTGCCGGCGTAGTCCATGCGCTCGGTGACTTCGAGCCGGTCGCGGCGACGGATGTAGGGCACGGCCACATCCTTGTAGGCGTCCCAGAGGTCTTCCTTCGTGCCCCGGCGGATCTCGATGATGTCGCGGAAGCCGCGGGTCGTGACCATCGCGGCGCGCGGCAGCCGGCGGGTGATCAGCGCATTGGTCGCGACGGTGGTGCCGTGCGAGAAGAGGGCGACATCGTGAAGATCGATCCCGGCCTTCTTCACCCCTTCCAGGACCGCCTCGATCGGGTCGACGCTGGACGGAAGCTTCTCGACGCGGATCGCTCCGGATTCATCGTCGAAGATACAGATGTCGGTGAAGCTTCCCCCGACGTCTACCGCCACGCGGATGCTGGTCGAGCTCATTCTGCCTCGCGTCGTCATGTGAAACGACGGCTCTATTGCAGCCGTGCTGAAACAGTGATCGCCGGTCTTGGACTGCCCTGCAAGATGCCAATCCGATAAATTGGATCGATGCGGAATCGACGGGGTCGGACAGGACTCGCGGGCGTTCCGATCTCCTCGGGAGCCCAGAGCGTCGGCATCGTCATGCGCGACCTGGCATCCGCCTTGCGAGGGCCGAACGCGTCGTCGAAGACGCCGATTCGAAGGATCGACATCGGGATCACGACTCATCGCAGGCCGTGCAGCAGCCGATCAGACGAGGGTGGAATGCCGGTGCCGAAGAAGAATGCCCGGTCCATCCCGAGACTGATCGCGGACTGGAGGCAGAGCGACGGGGCGCTGTACGCCAGGCTCGCGAGTGCACTGCGTTGCGCGTTCATTCGGGGTGACATCGCGCTGGGAGTCGTTCTGCCGCCGGAGCGCACGCTGGCCGGAACGCTGGATGTCAGCCGCACGACCGTGGTGTGCGCCTATCGGCTCCTCCGTGAGGAGGGCTGGCTGGAGAGCCGGCAGGGTAGCGGTCACGTCGTCCTCCATCCGAAGCACGGCACCCCGGACCCTTACGTCACATCCGAACTCATCAGGGGCATGGCCCGCAACCCGCTGATGCGCCCCGTTTCAGCGCTTCGCACCGGAAGCGTCGACTTCAGCATGTCGCGGCAGGCCAGCATCGGACCACTGCTGCGGGAGGTGACCGCGGCCCGGGCGGCCGCCTTGGACGATCTGCCTGCCGAGAGCGGCTATCAGCCTCTCGGTCTTCCCGTTCTGCGCGAATCGGTCGCCCACTACGTCGAACGCATGAGCGGACTGCCGACGCACCCCGATCAGATCCTGATCACATCGGGCGCGCAGCAGGCCATCTGGTTGATCGGTCAACTCTACGCCCCTCACGGGGAGCGCGTCGTTCTGGAGAACCCGACCTATGCGGGAGCCATCGACGTCTTCCGCATGATGGGCGCACGGTTGGAGCCCCTGCCCGTCGGGCCCGAAGCCTTCGCGACGGACAAGCTCGCGGCCATCCTCAAGGCGGGCCACCCCAGGCTCATCCTGCTGTCTCCGACTTGCCATGCTCCCACCGGCATCGTCATGCCGCACGAACAGCGCGAAGCCCTGGTGGAGTTGATCGACCGACATCAGGTGACGACCATAGACGATCAGACGATGCTCGATCTCCTCGTCGGTTGCGAACGCCCGCCATCCCTGGCCGGGATGCTGCCCACGGCACCGATCCTGAGCATCGGTTCTCTGAGCAAGCTGCTGTGGCCGGGGCTGCGCATCGGCTGGATCCGAGCGCCGCCGCAGATCATCGAGCATCTGTCACGGCTCAAGGCCGTGGTGGATATGGGCGGGTCGCCGGTCGTGCAGTTGATAGCGGCGGGGCTTCTCGAACACATGGATGCGGTACGGGAACTGCGTCATCGTGAGATCGCCGTCAGTCTTGACCTCCTGTGCGAGACGGTGGGGCGGCTGATCCCCGACTGGACCTGGCGCCGGCCGGCGGGAGGTCTCTCATTCTGGGCCGGTCTACCCGCCGGCAACGCCACGGAGTTCGCGCAGGTGGCGCTGCTGCACGGCGTCAACGTGGTGGCCGGATCAGTCCTGACGAGCGACGGGAGTTGCGATGACCACATCCGCATCCAGTTCGTGCAGGAAAGCGAGGCTATCACATCGGGGGTGTGTCGTTTGGCACAGGCTTGGGACGCGTACACTCGCCAGAAGTCGATCCACCGATAGATCACGTCCGTCGAGGTGGTGTGGAAGCGCAGGGCGTTCACCGGATCCCGTCGAAGGAGGTCAGGCGGCGATGTGCGTCAAGGCTCGAACGCGGTCCGGTGCCCATCGTAGAGGGTTGTCGAAGGACGAGGACGGGTGGGAGTTTGTGACTGAATGCTCATCCGGCACAGAACGAGCGGAGATCCCTCGATGCTTTCAAAGGGCATTCAGGCACAGGTTCGATACGTCGACAGACTCTGAGGCAGCGCCGCCGTCGGCGGCGGACGCCGGCCGTGCGCACCCTCGTCGACGGCCGGCATCCGAAACCCTTCGCAACAACAGAACGGCCGGCTCTCGGACCATGGCCGCCGAAATCGGCCGACGGAGCAAGGCTCGTCTGCATGAAGGGGCGTACAGGCACGGGACTTGCTGTCTCCGATCGGCCCCGCGGTGCAACCATCGGCTCACGCATGTCATCCCGGATCTCGTGTTGCCCCCCGCCGATCGCGCGATGAGCACCGGCTCCGATCCACGGATGCGCGACCACCGCGCGATCCGAAGTTCGCTGCGGTTGGCGCCCCTCCACCTGTTCCGGGCCTTCGAGGCCGCGGCCAAGCACGTCAGCTTCAGGGGAGCAGCGGGTTCAGAGTGTCGAGGTCGAGCGGCGCCGAGATACCGTCCACCAAGCGGCCGACCGCGGCCGCGGCTTCGCGCGTCGACAGGGGCGGCGGGCTGGAGCCGACTTCTTCCATCCGCGCCGTGAGCCCGACGGCCACGAGCAGCGGCGGGGCCGCGCCTCCCTCCAGGGGCGCCCCCGCCTGCTCCAGGGCGCGCGACCGGAGCGTCCACACCTCGGGCTCGACCTTGATGCCGGCCACGCGGTTGTAGCTTTCGGGGTCGCCACACTGCGCCAGCAGCGGCGCCTTGGCCCGTACCACCGCAGCGCCGATGGTGGCGAGCAACCTTCCTTCTTCGGTCGCCGAGAGCCGCCTCACGGGCTCGCGCCCTTCGGCCGACACGAACCGGCGGGCCAGCGCGGCTTGGTCTACGGCGCACCCCGCCATGCCCTCGATGACGAGCTGGCGCGGCGTGGGGCGCCCGCGCCCGAGCGGCTGCAGCGCCGCCCCGGTCACCTCCGCGAGGGTGGCGCGGAATCCCGCGCGCAAGGCCGCGACGCCGCCGATGCGGCCTTCGCCCGGCAGGCCGTCGAGGCCCTTGCGCCGGAGGAGGTCGAGGAGCCCCAGCGCTTCGAGGGTGGCCCGGCGAGCCGCGAAGGCACCGGTGTCGCCCTCGACGGCGAGCAGGAGGTTTTCGCGCAGCGAGGTGTCGAAGATGATCGACCTCTGCGGCAGGTACACGAATCGACGGCTCGCCGCGCCAGGTGGGTAGCTCACCGTGGCCGCGGCCGGCCTTTGCCCGCCGAGGATCAGGCGCATCAGCGTGGACTTGCCGGCGCCGGCCGGCCCGACGATGCCAATCAGTCCCCGGGCGGGAATGCGGCGGTTGATCCCCTCCGGTCCACCGAGCGCGGGCTGGCCCGCGCCGAAGCTGTAGCGGACGCCGCTGAGCGTGATCTCCCCGTCGGTCGCGGGAGTCTCGGAGCCCTCGACCGGAGGCGGGGCGGCGTATTGCGACAGCCGCCCGACCGAAGTGGACGAGACCTGGAACCTCGACAGCAGCTGCGTGAGCTCGCCGAGGCGGAAGTAGAGCTGGGGCAGGCTGGAGATCAGCACCACGATGAGGGCGGCGCGCTCGGTGCCCTCCCCCGAGGCCGAGCCGAACAGGTCCGTCACCACGAAAAGGCCGAGGATGGAGATGAAGCCGAAGCTGAAGGTCATCTTCTGCGACGCGTCATTGACGTTGTCGAGATCGGCGTTGCGCACCATCAGCGCGTCGCGGGCCGCCTGGCGCCGGCCGAAGCCGGCGAGGGTCAGGGCCCCGAGGTCCGACACTTGGATCTCCGCCACGCCCTGCAGGGCGTCCTCCAGCCCCGTCTTTACCCGGTCGTCCGCCTCGATCATGCTCTGGTCGAGCCGCTGGAGCTGGCCGAGCAGGGATCGCGACGCTGCCACGCCGACGAGCGACAGGCCGAAGCCGATCGCGGCGGCAACCCAGCTCTGCGTGATCAGGACCCAGGCGACGGCCGCCACCGAGAGCAGGGTCGCGATCGCCTGCGTCACCATCTGACGGCGCGCGCCGATGCGCTGGAGGTCCCCGCCGAGGCGGCTCATGATCTCGGCCGGGGCGCGTCGCTGAAAGAAGGCGTCGTCCTGCCGGAGCAGGTCGCGCAGGAGCTCGCGTTCGACGTCGCGAAGGCCCCGCTGGCTCATCCGGGCGCTCACGGCCAGCGCCCAAAGGTCGACGGAGGCCTGCGCCGCCACCGTGACCGCGTAACCCGTCTCGCAGCGACATCGTCAGGGCTGTTCCGGTTCGTTGGGCTGCCGTGTTTCGCAACCCCCGCAGAGCAACGCCGAACCCCTGGCGTGTCGCGACCTTTTCGAAATTCACAGGACGTTCAAAACCCGCCGACGCTCGGCGGTTTCGCAAGTGCCTCGATCGTTTTGCCCGAAGCGATCGTTGCTCCGCCTCGATCTCAAAACTGATCCCAAGGGGCGATCGTCGGAGATGTGCAAGCCGACCGCTATGGAAGCAGCGCGAGCAGACGCTCCACATTGCCCGGTGCCGGGGAAAGCAGGCCCTTTTCGACCTGACGGGCCAGGGTGGCGATCGCCGCATTGACGGGCGCGGCGCGGCCGAGACGGGCCGCTTCGGCGACGACCAATCCGTTGAGGTCGTCGACCTCGCTGCGGCGACCCTTCTGCCAGTCCTGCAGGACGGTCGTCGTCGTATGCGGAAGCGTGAACCCGTCGAGCAGCGTGTCCAGCAAAGTCTCGACCGGGCGATTGCCGCCGCGCATCTGCTCGGCCGACATGCCGAAGATCGGGAGCATGGGATGGCCCAATGCCTCGCCTGTCGCCAAGGCCTCCTCGCCGGACCTCAACATCAGTTCGCGCATCTCCGGGATGGCGGCGGCTTCGTGCATCGAGAGGCCGAGCAGGGCCGTCGAGACGAGCGTCGTCGCGTTGCTGACGAGCTTCATCCATTTGGTGGCGCGGATGCGGTCGAGCGCGTCCGGGAGTTGACCGACGGCCAGGGTGCCGACCTCGTCATCGAAGCCTCCGGGCACGACGCTTCGCTCGGCATCGTCTTCGACATCGCCCGCGAAGAGGGGCGGGTCGCCATGGTCGGCATCAACATCGGCCGCACGATCGGGTCGCATCTCGGGAACATCCAGATGCGCAACCTGACCGTCCGGGGGTGCATCGGGTCCCCGGGCGTCTGGCCGGCGGCGATCCGCTTCATCGAGCGGACCGGCATGGATCTGTCGCCGATCCAGACCCACGAGTTTCCGCTCAGCGAGAGCGTCAAGGCGTTCGACCTCGGCAAGCAATCCGACAAATGCATCAAGGTCACGCTGTTCAACGCGTGATGCCCTCCGCGAGGACGCGACAATGGCAAACGACATCATCGGCTGGATCGGCGCGGGGAAGATGGGCGGCCCGATGGGGAAACGCCTCGTCGACGCCGGCCACCGCGTCGTCGTCCTCGAACCCGATGAGCAGAACCGGCAGCGGGCCGTCGAATCCGGGGCCACGCTCGCTTCGGACCTTGCGGAGCTTGCCGGCCAGGCGAAGATCGTCTTCTCGATGATCCCCAACGACCGGGTTCTGACGAGCCTCGTCGAGGGGGACAGCGGACTGGCGAGCCTCATGACGCGGGGTTCGGTGCTCGTCGAGATGAGCACGGTCTCGCCGGCCGCCTCCAAGCGGGTCGACGGGGCGCTCGCTGGGCGCGGCGTCGACTATGTCCGCGCGCCCGTCTCGGGAAGCACCGCGCTGGCAGCCGACGGATCGCTGTCGGTCATGGCCTCGGGGCCGCGTCGCGCCTTCGACCGGGTCGAGCCCCTGCTTGCGGCGTTCTCGGCCAAGCGCTTCTATCTCGGCGAGGCCGAACAGGCCCGCTATCTGAAGCTCGTCGTGAATTCCCTCGTGGGAGCGACGTCGTCGCTGCTCGCCGAGGCCCTGGCGCTCGGACTGAAGGGTGACCTGTCGCTTTCCGACATGCTCGACGTCATCGGCCAGAGCGCCGTGGCCTCACCCCTGCTCGGCTACAAGAAGGGCATGGTGGTCAAAGGCGACTATGCGCCCGCCTTCACGGTCGAGCAGATGATCAAGGATTTCGACCTGATCATGGATACGGCGCGGGCCGACCACGTCCCGATGAACATGGCGGCTCTGGTGCGGCAACGCTACGAGCAGGCCTACGTTGACGGAGACGGGCAGCGCGACTTCTTCGTCCTGTGCGAGACCGGTGCCGCCCAGCATGTTCCGCATGCAGCTGAGTAGAGGATCCATCATGGCCCCCAAGAGCGCCCTCGTCGTCGGAATTACCGGCATTTCGGGCAGCAACGTCGCCGATCAGCTTGTCGCGGAAGGATGGACCGTTCATGGCCTCGCCCGCCGCCCACCCCAGGACAGGGTCGGGGTCACGCCCGTGGTCGCGGACCTGCTCGACGCCGAGCAGACCAAGGCCGCACTCGCCGACCTCGACGTCAGCCACGTCTATTTCTGCACATGGGCTCGCCAGGACACCGAGGCGGAGAACTGCCGGGTCAATGGCGCGATGCTGCAGAATCTGTTGGACGGCGTCACGGCGCGGTCGAAGCCGGAGCACGTCGCCCTGGTGACCGGGCTCAAGCACTACCTCGGGCCCTTCGAGTCCTATGGCAAGGTGAAGCCCGACACGCCGTTCCGGGAAGACCAGCCTCGTCTGCCCTACCAGAACTTCTACTACGTGCAGGAAGACATTCTCTACGCCGAGGCGGAGCGTCACGGCTTCGCCTGGTCGGTGCATCGCCCGCATACGATGATCGGTTGGGCGCTCGGCAATGCGATGAACATGGGCGTCACGCTGGCGGTCTATGCCACAATCTGCAAGGAACTTGGACGCCCGTTCCTGTTTCCCGGGACGCCCCAGCAGTACGAAGCCGTGACCGACGTCACCGACGCGCGCATTCTGGCGAAACAGTTGGTCTGGGCATCGACGACGCCCGCCGCCTACAACCAGGCCTTCAACATCACCAATGGCGACGTATTCCGCTGGCGCCGGCTTTGGGCGGCACTCGCCGCCGATCTCGGCGTCGAGGTCGCCTCCTACCCCGGCCATCCCACGCCGCTCGAACAACAGATGGCGGGGCAGGAAGCGGTCTGGGACGCCATTGTCGCGAAGCACGGCCTGCAGCCCTACCGGCTGTCGACGCTGGCCTCGTGGTGGCACACCGATGCTGACCTTGGCCGCGAACTCGAGACCTTCACCGACATGACCAAGAGCCGTCTCTTCGGCTTCGACGCGATTCAGGTGACGGAGCGTTCGTTCACGGATCTCTTCGCGCGCCTCCGTGCCGAAAAGATCATCCCGAGATGAGTGATCGGACCCGGCGACCGCGCATCGCGCATCCTTCAGCCGGGTCCATTGCTTAGAGCAGATCGCGATCAGGTGGAATCACCTGATCGCGTGAAGATGCTCGTAAAAACAGGAGGCTGGAGCTGCGAGCCAAGGCGAGCGGCAACAGCTCTAGGGCCGATGATGGCGAGCGCGGCCCTGCGCTCGTGATAGGAGCCGGCGCAGCTTTCCGCAGATGTCTCTGGAGCCCCGCCCCGGAGCGACGGCGCCTCCTCAGCGATTGTCGACCCGCTTCAGGAACGGGGTGATGTGGACGTGCTCCCAGACGCCGGCGGCCTTGAAGGGATCATTGGCGTGAAAAGCGAGGACCTCGTCCTTGCTGTCGGCCTCGATCAGGAAACAGCTGCCGATCATCGTCTCGCCGTCGTCGGCGACCAGCGGGCCCGAGATCACGGTCTTGACCTTGGCCGTTGCAAGATAGGCCTTGTGAGCCTCGTAGTTGGCGAGGCGGATCGGCAGAGCGTCTGGCTTGTCGAGCGCATGGATGATGTAGTGCATGGTGGTTCCTTTGCTTGAGACCGAGCTGAGGGATGGGGACGCCCGCGGGGAAGGTAACTGCTCAGGTCCCTCCGGTTCATGGAAGTGGGTGGCGGTTTCCAGCG
>CAXTBR010000013.1:0-53067 GCA_964242785.1 uncultured Lichenihabitans sp.
CCTGCGCCGCATCCTGCTGTCGTCGCTCCAGGGCGCCGCCATCACGGCCGTGCAGATCGACGGCGTGCTGCACGAGTTCTCCTCCATCCCGGGCGTCCGCGAGGACGTGACCGACATCGTCCTCAACATCAAGGACGTGTCGATCAAGATGGTGGGCGAGGGCCCGAAGCGCATGATCCTGAAGAAGTCCGGCCCCGGCGTGGTCAAGGCGGGCGACATCCAGGTCGTCAACGACGTGTCGGTGCTGAACCCCGAGCTCGTGATCTGCACGCTCGACGAGGGCGCCGAGATCCGCATGGAGTTCACCGTCAACACCGGCAAGGGCTACGTGCCGGCCGACCGCAACCGCTCGGAGGACGCGCCCATCGGCCTCATCCCGGTCGACAGCCTGTACTCGCCGGTCAAGAAGGTGTCCTACCGGGTCGAGAACACCCGCGCCGGGCAGATCCTCGATTACGACAAGCTGACCATGACGGTCGAGACTAACGGCGGCATCTCGCCCGAGGACGCGATCGCCTATTCGGCCCGCATCCTCCAGGACCAGCTCAACGTCTTCGTGAACTTCGAGGAGCCGCGCCGCGAGGAGGTCTCGGCCTCCATCCCCGAGCTCGCCTTCAACCCGGCCCTGCTCAAGAAGGTCGACGAGCTCGAACTCTCGGTCCGCTCGGCCAACTGCCTGAAGAATGACAACATCGTGTACATCGGCGACCTCATCCAGAAGTCCGAGGCCGAGATGCTGCGCACCCCGAACTTCGGCCGCAAGTCGCTGAACGAGATCAAGGAAGTGCTGGCCCAGATGGGTCTCCACCTCGGCATGGAAATCTCCGGCTGGCCGCCGGAGAACATCGACGAACTCGCCAAGCGGTTCGAAGAGCACTACTGAAGCGATTGGAGCGGACCCGCTCCGACCGGCGGCGGGCAACCCGCCGCGGACCGCCGGGCGTCGATGATGCCCGGTCCCAAGAGAGCGGCCGACCCTTGGCACGGCGGCCGCAGAACAACGACAGGAGCCGACCATGTATCACGGGCACAAGAAGCGCCGCTTCAACCGCACGGCCGAACACCGCAAGGCGATGTTCTCCAACATGTGCGCCAACCTCATCCACCACGAGCAGATCGTCACGACCCTGCCCAAGGCCAAGGACCTCCGTCCCGTGGTCGAGAAGCTCGTGACCCTCGGCAAGCGCGGCGACCTCCACGCCCGCCGCATGGCCATGGCGGCGCTGCGCCAGCCCGCGATCGTCAAGAAGCTCTTCGACGTCATCGGCCCGCGCTATCAGGAGCGCCAGGGCGGCTACACCCGCGTGCTGAAGGCGGGCTTCCGCTTCGGCGACAACGCCCCGCTGGCCGTGATCGAGTTCGTCGACCGCGACGTCGACGCCAAGGGCTCCTCGCTCGGCGACTATACGGCGGCCCCGGACACCGAGGCCGCCTGAAGGTCCTTCGTCCCCTACGGTTTCGCCCGATGGGGTCGGAGCGCTCTCTCATCCGTTCAGTCCCGCCTGCGCGGGCATGAGCGGCGAGGGGAAGTCCTCACCCGGAAGCCGTCTCACAGCCATCCGAGGGAGGGGCCGGGGCTCACGCCGTCCGGCCCCTTTTCGCGTCCCGCTTCGATGAGGAGCTGTCCCCCATGCGGATCCGCCCCCGCGCCATCGCGGCCCTGTCCCTGTTCCTGGCGCTGCAGCCGGCCCTGTCGCGCGCCGAGGATCGCCAAGTGCCGCAGGGCAGGGGCGACGTGGTCCTGTCCTTCGCGCCCGTGGCGCGCCGCGTCGCGCCCGCCGTCGTCAACGTCTACGCGTCGCGGGTCGAGAAGCGCCCGCGCAACTCGCTGCTCGACGACCCGATCTTCCGCCAGTTCTTCGGCGGCGGCGGGGAGCGGCCCGGCAACCCGAGCGCGCAGTCGCTGGGCTCGGGCGTGGTGGTGGACGCCTCCGGCCTCGTGGTCACCAACTACCACGTCATCGAGGACATGACGGAGGTGCGGGTCGCGCTCTCCGACAAGCGCGAATACCCCGCCGACATCGTGCTGCGCGACGTGCGCACCGACCTCGCGGTGCTGCGCCTCAAGGGCGCGCGCGACCTGCCCGTGATGGAGCTCGGCGATTCGGACGCGCTCGAAGTCGGCGACATCGTGCTGGCGGTGGGCGACCCCTTCGGCGTCGGCCAGACCGTGACGCAGGGCATCGTGTCGGGGCTGGCCCGGAGCCAGGTCGGCAAGAGCGACTACCAGTATTTCGTCCAGACCGACGCCGCCATCAACCCGGGCAACTCGGGCGGCGCGCTGGTCGACATGCGGTCGCGGCTGATCGGCATCAACTCGGCCATCTATTCCCAGTCGGGCGGCAGCGTGGGCATCGGCTTCGCGATCCCCGTCAACATGGTCAAGGGCGTGGTGGCGGCGGCGCGGGCCGGGGCCGACAGGGTCCGGCGCCCGTGGCTCGGCGCGAGCCTCCAGGGCGTCACCCGCGACATGGGCGAGGCCCTCGGGCTCGAGCGGCCCTCCGGCGTGCTGGTGTCCGACCTCGTCGAGGGCGGTCCGGCCGAGGCCGCGGGGCTGAAGCGCGGCGACGTCATCACGGCGGTGGACGGCGCCACGGTCGACGACCCGGACGCCTTCGGCTACCGCATCGCCACCAAGCCGCTCGGCGGCGCCGCCGGCCTCACGGCGCGGCGCGGCCCCCAGACCGTGGCCCTGGCGCTGAAGCTCGTGCCGCCCCCGGAGGTGCCGGCGCGCGACGCCGTGACCCTGCGCAACGACTCGCCCTTCTCGGGCGCCACGGTCGTCAACTACTCGCCCGCCGTCGCGGACGACTTCCGGCTCGACGGCGTGCACGGCGGCGTGGTGGTCACGGCCGTCGCGGACAATTCCGCCGCCGCCATGACGGGCCTCCAGAGGGGCGACGTGATCCTCGGGCTCGACCGCGCCAAGGTCACCTCGACCCGGCAGGTGGAGCGGGCCACGGCGGCCCGCCAGGACTTCTGGCACGTGACGCTCGACCGCGGCGGGCAGATCATCGACTCCGAACTCGGCGGTTGAGCGGCGGCGGGGAGGGCGGCACGGCGATGGGCGACCTGTTTTCCAGTGCGGGCCTCGACGCCGACGTCGCCCGCCCCCTGGCCGACCGGCTGCGGCCGGCGCGGCTGGAGGAGGTGGCCGGGCAGGGCCACCTCGTCGGCCCGGACGGCGCGCTGACGCGGCTCCTCGCCGGCGGGGCGCCGGGCTCGCTGGTCTTCTGGGGCCCGCCCGGCACGGGCAAGACCACCGTGGCGCGCCTCATGGCCGACCGCACCAGGCTCGACTTCGTGGCCGTCTCGGCCATCTTCTCCGGCGTCGCGGACCTGAAGAAGCTGTTCGAGGAGGCGCGCGGCCGGCGCCGGGCCGGGCGTGGCACGCTGCTCTTCGTCGACGAGATCCACCGCTTCAACCGCGCCCAGCAGGACGGTTTCCTGCCCGTCATGGAGGACGGCACCGTGACGCTGATCGGCGCCACGACCGAGAACCCCTCCTTCGAGCTCAACGGCGCGCTGCTGTCGCGCTCGCGCGTGCTGGTTTTCCGGGCGCTCGACGCCGTGGCCCTGGGCGAGCTCCTCACCCGCGCCGAAGCCGTCGAGGGCCGCCCCCTGCCGCTCGACGCGGACGCGCGCGAACTGCTGGTCGGCATGGCGGACGGCGACGGCCGCGCGCTCCTCAACCTCGCCGAGGACGTCTGGCGCGGCGCCCGCTCGGGCGAGCTGCTCGATCCGGGGCGCCTCGTCGCGGTCGTGCAGCGCAGGGCGCCGCTCTACGACAAGAAGCAGGACGGCCACTACAACCTGATCTCGGCGCTGCACAAGGCGGTGCGGGGCTCCGATCCCGACGCGGCGCTCTATTACCTGGCCCGCATGCTCGATGCCGGCGAGGACCGGCTGTTCCTGGCGCGGCGCGTGGTCCGCATGGCCTCCGAGGACATCGGCATGGCGGACCCGCAGGCCCTGGTGGTGGCCAACGCCGCCAAGGACGCCTTCGACTTCCTCGGCAGCCCCGAGGGCGAACTCGCCATCGCCCAGGCCGTCGTCTATCTGGCGACGGCGCCGAAATCCAACGCGGTCTACACGGCCTTCAAGGCCGCGACGGCGCTGGCGCAGCGGCACGGCTCGGTCCTGCCGCCGAAGACGATCCTCAACGCCCCCACCAAGGTGATGAAGCGCGAGGGCTACGGCGAGCACTACCGCTACGACCACGACGAACCGGATGCCTTCTCGGGCCAGGATTACTGGCCGGAGGCCATCGGCCGGCAGAGCCTGTATCGCCCGACGGAGCGCGGCTTCGAGCGTGACGTCGGCCGGCGCATGGCGTGGTGGGAGGCCCGCCGCGAGGAGCGCGGGGAGGGGTGAGGCGGCGAGATGCGGGCTCCCGGCCGGGCTCGACGGTCCGTGCCGAGAGCGGCCGGACTCACGGCGCCGGCTCCAGCTTGAGCACCACGGCCTTGGGTAGGTGGGTGAAGTAGCTGCCGTCCTGGACGTCGATGGCGCGGCCCAGGGCGTCGGCGGTCGCGTCGAGGTGCGAGGCGGACGCGATGGCGGCCTCGTTCGGCTTGGCCTCGGAGGTCACGCTCTGGGTCGCGTAGCCCGGTTTGGCGACCGTGATGCCGAAACTGTCGCGGCGCGGCCCGGACACGGTGCAGGGCGAGGTGCAGATCGTCCCCGTGCTCGACGAGACCGTGGCCCCGGGCGGGTCGGTGACGACCGGCACGTCGTCCGCGACGCCGTGGCGGAGCGTGGCGCAGCCGGCGAGGCACAGTGCGGCGAGGAGCGCCGCCGGCAGCATCCGCTTCGTCATCGCATCGACCTCAGGAGGGAACGCGGGCGGGCGCTTCCGACCGCGTCGGCTTGGGGCGTGGAGCCGGGGCGAGGCTCGTCAGCGCGACGTCGACGGGGTTCGGCGCGTGTTCGAGGGCCGCGCCCGTCGCGGCGTCGACCGCGAGGCCGAGGCCCGCCGTCGCCACGTTCTCGGTCGCCACGGCCGCCCCGGCGCCCGAGATGCGCGTCGCGACCGGGACGGTGCGGCTCCCGTAGCCGGGCTTGCTGACCGTCACGTCGAAGACGGCGTCGCGCGCGACGTCCAGCGTGCAGGGCGTGGCGGGGCAGCCGGCGCCGAGGCTGGTGGTCACGGTGGCGCCCGCCGGTTCCGAGATCACCGCCACCTCGTCGGTGGTGCCGCGCGCCAGGGTCGCGCATCCCCCCAACATCGCCGACGTCACCGCCATCACCCCCGCCGCCACGACACGCATCCACCCACTCCGCATCACCCGGCGCCACCATAGGCATTAGATGAGCAAATGCTAAGTCAAAACTGTGGAGGGATTGCCCACGAGACGGGGCTGATCGCCGGCGGCGTCCGCCGGCCAAGCTGCGCCGTCACGCCCGAGACGGCGACCTCCGATCGCCCATCAGCCGCCTCTTGCGCGGCTGGTGCGGGTACTTCGACCAGGGGCCGGTGATGGCCGTCTACGACCTGATCCGCCGATACGTCGATCGTCGGCTGCGACACTGGTTGATGAGGCGAACGGGGCGCCGCGGACGCGGCTTCGGGCAGATTTCGCAGGCCTACCTGCACGACACGCTCGGGCAGTTCCGCGTCCCCGCCCGCCGCACCGACCTGCCGAGGGCGAAGGCTTGATGGACCGAGTGAAAGCCGGGTGCGGGAGATCCGCTCGCCCGGTTTGATGAGCGGCGACTGGAAACGGAGCTATGGCGCGAACTGCGACACCGGCAGTGGCGAAAGCCGCCGGTCAACGGCACTGCCTCGCAGCCTACGGCCACCGCGCCAGTCGTCGACTCTACTGGCTTCCATATCCCGGTTCTGGACGAAGGTGGAGGGATGTGATCGAACCTTGCGGATCAGGGTTCGAGCTTGAGTCCGGCGGGATGGGTGGGATCGAGCGTCATGCCTGAGATCACGGACGTCTGTCTCTCAGCTTCGATGGCGCCGGACTTCGCCGGCTCCTTCTCGCGCTTGTCGCACTACGCGGACGCAACCTGCTGGCGCTCGAAGGTTTTGCTTTCCCGATTGATGGTGCGACCGCCGCGCTTTAGGAGGATCTGAGCGGTGAAGCCGTCCTTGCACGGCCTCGCGATGACGGTCCCCATGGTGCGGTACGACATGCCTCCCGGACAGTACGACGGCGTCGTACCGAGGGCGGCGGAAATGGTCAAAGATGCCCGGAAATGACGGCGAACGCGCAGGGCAGGGCGGGTCCCAGATGCCTGCGAACTATGAAAAACCCTGGAAAGACAGCGCCGCCCGCTATTCCGTCGCCCCCATGATGGACTGGACCGACAGCCATTGCCGGACCTTCCACCGCATCCTGACGCGGCGGGCACTGCTCTACACCGAGATGGTTACGACCGGCGCGGTCATCCACGGCCCGCGGGCACGCCTGCTCGCGCACGACGCCTCCGAGCACCCGGTGGCGCTCCAACTCGGCGGCAGCGACCCGGACGAGCTCGCGGAGGCGGCGCGGGTCGCCGAGGGGTTCGGCTACGACGAGGTCAACCTCAACTGCGGCTGCCCGTCCGACCGCGTGCAGAACGGACGCTTCGGCGCCTGCCTGATGCGCGAGCCGGAGCTCGTCGGCCGCTGCGTCGCCGCCCTGAAGGCCGCGGTGCCGATGCCCGTCACGGTGAAGTGCCGCATCGGCGTCGACGACCAGGACCCGCGGGCCGCGCTCGACGCCCTGGTGGACGCGGTGGCGGCGGCCGGCGCCGACGGCGTGATCGTCCACGCCCGCAAGGCGTGGCTCCAGGGCCTGTCGCCCAAGGAGAACCGTGAGGTCCCGCCGCTCGACTACGGGCTCGTCCGCGACCTGAAGCGGGCACGCCCCGGCCTCTTCGTGTCGATCAACGGCGGCATCGCCGACAACGACGCGGCCGAGGGGCACCTCGCCTCGCTCGACGGCGTCATGCTGGGCCGCGCCGCCTATCACACGCCCGAGCTGCTGCTCGACGTCGACCGCCGCTTCTTCGGCGGCCCCCGCCCCGTGGCGGATGCCTTCGCGGCCGTGGAGTTCTACATGCTCTACATGGAGCGGAAGCTCGGCGAGGGTGTCCGGCTGCACGACATGACGCGCCACCTCCTCGGCCTCTTCGCCGGCCTGCCCGGCGCCCGCGCCTGGCGCCGCCACCTCGCCACGCGGGCGCCGGCGCCCGGGGCCGGGCTCGACGTCGTGCGGGAGGCGCTTGGCAAGGTGCGGGGCGGGCAGGAGGCCGTCGACCGCGCCGCCTGACCCCTCATCATCGGCGATCGGGGATCGCACGGGCGGCGGAGACGTCGGGCGGGCGGTGACGATTCGACCGCTCGATATCCCGTAGATGTCGACGCCCGTCCCGGCCTGACTCTGAACCTTCGTCGCACGTCCGCTGCACCGCGGCCTATCGCCCGCGGGGCAACGGTTCGGCGGCGTCCGGCGTTAGGGCGCCGGGAGTTCACCGATGGGCCTCGTCCTCTATGCCTTGAAGAACCGCGTCACGTTCTACGTGATGGGGCTCCTGATCCTGCTCGCCGGGATCGGCTCGTCGGCCATCGCACCCAAGGACGTGCTGCCCAGCGTCGACATCCCGGTCGTCGTGATCGTGTGGACCTACACGGGCCTCGACACGACCGACATGGCCCAGCGCATCACCACCTACAGCGAATTCTCGCTGTCCAACAACGTCAACGACATCAAGCAGATGGAGAGCCAGACGCTGCCCGGCGTCGCCGTCGAGAAGATCTACTTCCAGGACAGCGTCAGCATCGACCTCGCCATCGCCCAGGTGGTGTCGGCGATGAACTCCATCCGGGCCGCGATGCCGACGGGCGTGCAGCCGCCCATCGTGATGCGCTTCTCGGCCTCGTCCGTGCCGGTGATCCAGCTCGCCCTGTCGTCCGACAAGGAGAGCGGCGCCAAGCTCTACGACTACGGCCAGTACCGCATCCGCCAGACGCTGACCCAGGTGCCGGGCTCGACCCTGCCGGCGCCCTACGGCGGTGCCCCGCGCCAGGTGATGGTGGACCTCGACCTCCACGCGCTCCAGGCGCACGGCCTGACCCCCACGGACGTCACCAGCGCCATCACGGCGCAGAACATCGTCGTGCCCTCGGGCCTGTCGAAGATCGGCGAGCAGCAATATCCGATCCGCCTCAACATGTCGCCCGAGGTGGTGGATGACCTCAACCAGATGCCCGTCAAGGTGGTGGACGGCACGCCGATCCTGATCCGCGACGTGGCCCACGTGCGCGACGGCGCGCCGCCCCAGCTCAACATCGTGCGCTCCGACGGCCGCCACTCGGTGCTGGTGACGGTGCTGAAGAACGGCGCGGCCTCGACGCTGTCGGTCGTCAACGCCGTCAAGAACGTCCTGCCGACGATCCGGGCCGCCGCCCCGAAGGACATGAAGATCACGCCGCTGTTCGACCAGTCGGTCTTCGTGTCGGGCGCCATCACGGACGTGGTGCGCGAGGGTCTCATCGCGGCCGGGCTGACGGGCGCCATGATCCTGATGTTCCTGGGGTCGTGGCGCTCGACCCTCATCGTGCTGGTGTCGATCCCGCTCGCCATCCTGACGTCGCTGACCGTGCTGACGGCGCTGGGCGAGACCATCAACATCATGACGCTCGGCGGCCTCGCCCTCGCGGTCGGCATCCTGGTGGACGACGCGACCGTAGCGATCGAGAACACCTACCGCCTGATGGAGGGAGGGCGCGGCTTCAAGGACGCGGTGGTGGAGGGCGGCGCCGGCATCGCCAAGCCGGCGCTCATCTCGACGCTGGCCATCTGCTCGGCCTTCGTGTCGGTCTTCTTCCTCACCGACACTCCGCGCTACCTCTTCGTGCCCCAGGCCATGGCGGTGGTCTTTGCCATGCTGGCCTCCTATCTCCTGTCGCGGACGCTGGTGCCCATCCTCATCGACGTGCTGGTGCGCCGGGAATACGATGAGAAGAAGGACCGGAACGGCGCCGCCCCCCAGGGCTGGTTCGGGCGTTTCCACGCCGGCTTCGAGAGGCGGTTCGCCCGCGTCCAGCGCGGCTACATCGGGTTGCTGCACGGCGCCCTCGACCACAAGCTCGCCACCTTCGCGGTCGCGGGTTGCGTGCTGGTGATGGGCGGCGCGCTCCTGGAGTTCGTCGGCCGGGATTACTTCCCGCAGATCGACGGGAGCGCCATGACGCTCCACATCCGCACCCGTCCCGGCCAGCGCATCGAGACGGCGGAGCAGCGCTTCGCCGAGGTCGAGCAGGTGGTGAAGGAGGTGGTGCCGCCGAAGGACCTCGAACTCATCCTGGACAACATCGGCCTGCCCTCCACCAACTACAATTTCGCCTTCGGCGACGGTTCCTTCGTGGCCTACAACGACGGCCAGATGCTGATCTCGCTGAAGGAGGGCCACGCCTCCACGGCGGGCTACATGAAGACGCTGCGCGAGGTGCTGCCGCAGAGGTTCCCCGACACGACCTTCTACTTCCAGCCGTCCGACATCATCACCCAGACGCTCGACTTCGGCAGCATCACGGCCATCGACGTGCAGGTGAACGGGCGCAACGCCGAGAAGGACCTCGCGGCCGCCAAGTCCATCGAGGCGAAGCTGCGCGGCGTGAAGGGCGCGGTCGACGTGCACATCCAGCAGGTTCTCGACACGCCCGAGTTCGTGGCCGACGTGGATCGCCGGCTCGCCTCCGAGCTCGGCCTCACCGAGCAGCAGATCGCCAATGCGATGAACATCTCGCTGTCCGGGTCCTATCAGGTGACGCCGAACTTCTGGGCCGACCCCAAGACCGGCATCCCCTACCAGCTCTGGGTGCAGACGCCGGAATACCGCAACGACAGCCTGACGGCGCTGAAGAACACGCCCCTGCTGGTGCAGACGGCCGCCAACACGGCCGGCAGCTCGACCAGCGACACGCTCCAGCTTCTCAGCAGCGTCGCCACGATGCGCCGCACCTCCGAGCAGACGGTCATCAACCACGTCAACACGCAGCCGACCTACGACGTCTACGCCTCCGTGCAGGACCGCGACCTCGGCGCGGTGCGGCAGGACATCGACCGCATCGTCGCCGAGGAGCAGAAGGGCCTGCCGGCGCCCGACAAGATCATCGTCCGCGGCCAGATCGAGAGCATGGATAGCGCCTTCGGCCGCATCGAGATCGGCCTCGCCATCGCGGTGGTGGCCGTCTACCTGCTGATGGCGGTGAACTTCCAGAGCTGGGGCGATCCCTTCGTGGTGATCTGCGCGCTGCCGCTGGCCTTCTGCGGCATCGTCTTCAGCCTGTTCATCACCGGCACCACGCTGTCGATCCCCTCGCTCTTCGGCGCCATCATGGCGGTGGGCGTGGCGAGCGCCAATTCGATCCTGCTCGTCACCTTCGCCCGCGAGCACCGGGAGGAGACCGGCTGTTCGGCCGCCGAGGCCGCCATCGCGGCCGGCCAGACCCGCCTGCGCCCGGTGCTGATGACGGCCGGCGCCATGTTCGTCGGCCTGATCCCCATGGCGATCGGCATCGGCGAGGGCTCCGAGCAGAACGCCGCGCTGGCCCGCGCCGTTCTGGGCGGCGTCGCCTTCGGCACCTGCGCCACGCTGGTCTTCGTGCCCTTCCTCTATGCCCTGCTGCGCCGCGGCCGCTTCCAGCCCGTCGAGGACTACCGCTGATGGACCAGATCACGCCGCGCCGGTTCGACCGCGACGACGACGCGCGCCTGCAGGGAGAGCCCGAGGACTGGCACGACGACCGCGAGGTTGCGCGGTCCGCTCCCCCGCCGGCCGAGGCGCCCGGGCCGCGGCCCGCCGAGCCCGATCCGAGGGACGAGCGCCGCGGCGCCGCTTCCGACGGAGAAGGGCACGACGTGATGACGCTGTCGTCCGGCGAGGGCGGGACGGAAGACGGCCGCTCCGGCGCCGACAAGCCCGGCCTGCCGTCGCGTTGGATCTTCGTCGGCGTGGTGCTGGTGCTCGGCCTCGCGCTGGCCTGGGGCGTCTACGGGCACTGGAAGACGAGTTCCGCGGCCGACGAGACGCAGCGGAAGCGGGCCAGCATGGTGCCGAGCCTCCGCGTCGCCGAGGCCCGGTCCGAGGAGGGTCCGGTCGGCCTCACGCTACCCGGCGAGACGCAGCCCTTCGCCACGGCCAACATCTACGCGCGCGCCACCGGCTACATCACAGAGCGGCGGGTCGACATCGGCTCGCGCGTGAAGAAGGGCGACCTCCTGGTCCACATCTCGGCGCCCGACCTCGACCAGCAGCTCGAGCAGGCCCAGGCCCAGCTCGGCCAGGTGCAGGCCGCGGCGGTGCAGGCCCAGGCCAATGTCAGCCAGTCGGACGCCAGCCTCAACCTCGCCAAGGTCAACCTCCAACGCGCCCAGGCGCTGGTCGGGCAGGGCTACGAGACGCTGCAGAACCGCGACCAGCTCCAGGCGAACCAGATCGCGCAGGGCGCCAACCTCGACGCCGCGCGCGCCGGCGTGAAGGTGGCGGAGGCCAACGTCAAGGCGCAGCAGGCGTCGATCGACCGCCTCAAGGCCCTCACGGCCTTCGAGGACGTGCGGGCCCCCTTCGACGGCGTCGTCACGGTGCGCAACGTCGACCTCGGCGCGCTGGTCAATGCCGACGCGTCGAGCGGCACGCCGATGTTCACGGTCGATGAGGACGACGTGCTGCGGGTGCTCGTGCAGGTGCCGCAGAACTCCGCCCTGGGGGTGCGCGACGGGCTGGAGGCCCGGATCAGCGTGCCGCAGATGCCGGGGCGCACCTTCGTGGGCCGGGTGACGCGCTCGTCGTCGGCGCTGCAGTCCTCGGCCCGCACGCTCACGGCCGAGGTCGACATCCCGAACGAGGCGGGCGTGCTGCGGTCCGGCCTCTACGCCTACGTCACGCTGGAGATCCCCCGCACCCATCCCGACGTCGTGCTGCCGGCCGAGACGCTGATCTTCGACCAGAGCGGCACCCACGTCGCGGTGGTGGGCGAGGGCGACAAGGTGAAGATGGTGCCGGTCGAGATCCGCCGCGACTTCGGCACGAGCATCGAGGTCGCGTCGGGCCCGAAGGGCGGCGACCGCGTGGTGCTGAGCCCGCCGGCCTCGCTGCGCGACGGCGCGCAGGTGAAGGTCGAGGTGGATGACGAGGCCGGCGAGGGCGTCAAGAAGGTGTCGGAGAACTGATCGCGCGTCGATCGGTTCGCTCGGCCCGAAATGGTTTCCAAAGGGCTCGCCCTTTGGCGGGTTTCAGGGCGGAGCCCTGACGAAGCTGAGAACTGCTTCAGGGCTCTGCCCTGAAACCCGCAAAAGGCCGAGGGCCTTTTGAAACCAGCTTGGTCTCATTTTCTAGCAGTCTTACGCTCTACTTGCCCCGCAGCACGAGCTTGTCGTTCGACACCGTGAAGGACTCCAGCTTGTCGAGGTAGCTCATGCCGAGCAGGTTCTCGTGCAGGGCGCCCGGCTTGGCCACCAACGCCTTGACGTCCGTCTGCACCAGCGGCCCGATCGACAGCGACGGCAGCACGACCTCGGCGGCCAGCGCCCGCCCGTTGGCGGTGGCGACCTCGACGTCGTAGGTGAGGCGCTTGATCGGGATCTTCAGCCGGGCTGCGTCGTCGGACCGGAGCACGACCGACGTGGCCCCCGTGTCGAGCGTGAACGGCACCCTCGCCTGGCCGATCCCGGCGTCCAGCGTGAACTGCCCGTCCGGGCGCCGGAACACCGTCACCTCCCGCGGGCCGCTCTCGACGATCGTGCCGGGCACCAGCACCGCCATGACGCGCTCCGCCACCGTGCCGAGCTCGAAGCGGTAAGAATAGCCGGCCAGCGCCACGAAGAGCATCGCGGCCCAGAGCGTCAGACTGAGCAGTCCGGTCGAGATGCGCCCCCGGAACATGCCGGGGATGGCCGTGGCCAGGCAGGTCGCGAAGCCGCCGTAGACGACGATCCGCGTCCAGTCCGACGTGCTGAGCTCGCTCCAGTCCATGGGGCAGGGTCCATCCGCCGCCCGATCGCCGAAGCGGCCCGACCCTCAGCTACGGGGCGGGCGCCCCGGCGTCCAGCGCGGATCGCTCGCTCCGCCCCTGGACGCCGCGCCGCGCGGGCAGCAGGGCCATCACGGCGACGCGTTCCGCCGGCGACAGGCCGCCCCAGCCGACGATCTCGTCGATGGTCCGGCCGCATCCGGCGCAGAGGCCGCTGGGCGCGTCGATGGTGCAGACGCCGACGCAGGGCGAGGAGGGTGAGGACATGCGGCTTCGTTAGCCCCCTCGCGGCCCGATGAGAAGGCCGACCAGCAGGGCGATTTCGCACAGTTGTTGACAAGCCCCCGCCACGTCGCCCGTGGCGCCGCCGATCTGCCGGCGCGCGAGCCGCGTCATGCCGCCCGCCGCCAGGGCCGCGAGGCCCAGGGCCAGCAGGGGCCGCGCGACCCCGGCGCCCCCGAGCGCCGGCAGCAGCAGCCCGGCTGCCGCGGCCAGCGCGCAAGCGACCGGGAACACGTCGGGCGGGAGACGCCCCACCCCGTGGGCGAGCCCGTCGGGGCGTGCCGTCGACAGGAGCGCCAGCGGCATCAGCCCGAAGCCCCGCGACGACGACGCCGCCGCCAGCAGCGCCGCGGCCGCCAACCCCGGACCGCCGCGCTCGACGAGTCCCGACAGGCACGCGGCGCGCAGCAGCAGCGACAGCCCCACCGCCAACGCCCCGTAGGTGCCGAGGCGGCTGTCGCGCATGATCTCCAGCTTGCGGGCGCGCGTGGCGCCCCCGCCGAAGCCGTCCGCCACGTCGGCGAGCCCGTCCTCGTGCAGCCCCCCGCCGGCCAGCACGGTCGCGGCGACCGCCAGGCCCGCGCCGACGAGCGGCGGCAGGCCGAGCGCCCCGGCGGTGCCGAGCGCCGCGGCGCCGGACAGACCCACGACGAGGCCCGCCAGCGGCGCCCAGCGCAGCGCCCGGCCGAAGGGCTCGGGCGGGTGCGACGCCTCGACGGCGAAGGCCGGCAGGGGCAGGCGCGTGTAGAAGCGCAGGCAGGCGAGGGCCTCGGCCGCCAGGGCTGCGACGGAGAGGGCGGGCGGGGATGCTGGCATGGCATGGCCCTTCTGCCATAAGACGGGGCGACCTCCCACGACCGGACTCCGGAATCATGTCCACCAGCGGCCTGCCCTTCGACGACATCCGCGCCCTCATGGCCCACCTGCCGCCGCTCGACGAGGAGGCCGCGGCCGCCATCCGGACCCGCGACGCGCAGCTCACCAAGCCGGCCGGCGCGCTGGGGCGCCTGGAGGATCTCGTGGTCTGGCTCGGCGCCGTGCAGGCGAAGGCGATCCCCACGGCGTCGCGCCCGCTGGTGGCGGTCTTCGCGGCCAACCACGGCGTGGCGGCGCGCGGCGTGTCGCCCTACCCGCAGTCGGTGACGGCCGCCATGGTGGCGAATTTCGCGGCCGGCGGGGCCGCCATCAACCAGATCTGCGGCCACCTCGGCCTCGGCCTCAAGGTGTTCGAGCTGGCGCTGGAGATCCCCACGGCCGACATCGCCTCCGGGCCCGCGCTGGACGAGGCGGGCTGCGCCGCGACGATCGCCTTCGGCATGGAGGCGATCCACGGGACCGACCTCCTGTGCCTCGGCGAGATGGGCATCGGCAACACCACGGTGGCGGCCGCGATCTACGCGGGCCTCTACGGCGGCCCCGCGTCGGATTGGGTCGGCAGGGGCACGGGGGTGGACGAGGCGGGCCTCGCCCGCAAGATCGCCGTCGTGGAGGAGGCCGTGGCGCTGCACCGCGGCCACCTCGGCGACCCGCTCGAAGTGCTGCGCCGGCTCGGCGGGCGCGAGGTCGCGGCCATGGCGGGGGCCATCCTGGCGGCCCGCATCGAGCGCATCCCGGTGATCCTCGACGGCTACGTGGTCTGCGCGGCCGCGGCGGTGCTCCACGCCATGGATCCCGCGGTGCTCGACCATTGCGTGGCGGGCCACCGCTCGGCCGAGGGCGCCCACGGCGAGGTGCTGCGGCGCCTCGGCAAGGTGCCGCTGCTCGACCTCGGCCTGCGCCTCGGCGAGGGTACGGGCGCGGCGCTGGCGGCCGGCGTGGTCCGCTCGGCCCTGGCCTGCCACACCGGCATGGCGACCTTCGCCCAGGCGGGCGTGGCCGAGAAGGATTAGGCGGCGGGGCGGTGGCTCCGGCGCGTCGTCCGGGCCGGGCGCTCGGCGGGCGCATCGGGGTCGAGGGCCGGCAGGGCGTCGATGACGCGCTCGGGCGGCAGGATGACGATCACCTCGGTGCCCTCGCGCACCTTGGACTTGATCGTGAAGGTGCCGCCGTGCAGCTCGACCAGCCCCTTGACGATCGGCAGGCCGAGCCCGGATCCTTCCTCCGCGTTCTTCTGCGCCAGCGTGCCCCGGCCGAAGGACGACATGACGATGGGGATCTCGGCCTCGGGGATGCCGGGGCCGGTGTCGCGGATGGCGAAATATTGGCCGCCCTGCGCGGTCCACCCGACCTTCACGGTCACGGTGCCGCCCTGGGGCGTGAACTTGATGGCGTTGGAGAGCAGGTTCAGCACCACCTGCCGGATGGCGCGCTCGTCGGCCCAGATCGGCGGCAGGTTGGGCTCGATCATCTCGGTGACGCGGATCTCGCGCTTGCTGGCCCGGAGCGTCAGCAGGCGCTGGCAGTCCTCGGCGATCGCGGCCAGCGAGGTCGATTCCTCGCGCAGGTCGTAGCGCCCGGCCTCGACGCGCGACAGGTCGAGGATCTCGTTGATGAGCATCAGCAGGTGCTGGCCGCTGGAATGGATGTCGGCCGAATAGTCGCGGTAGACCGCGACGCTGTGCTGGCCGAAGAGCTCGCCCTTCATCACCTCCGAGAAGCCCAGGATGGCGTTGAGCGGCGTGCGCAGCTCGTGGCTCATCGTGGCGAGGAAGCGGCTCTTGGCGAGGCTGGCCTCCTCGGCCCGCCGGCGCGCCTCGTCGGAGTTGAGCTTCGACTGTTCGAGTTCGGCGATCAGGGCGTCCTTCTCGGCCTGGAACGACAGGGTCGCGAGCGTGGTGGAGTGGAGGCGCCGCGCCAGCACCACGAAGTAGAGCTGCGCGCCGCCCGCCACCGCCAGCACCGGGAGGAACTGGTAGCCCACGGCGGGGCGCGCGAAGGCCGCGATGGCGAAGGTCATGGGCAGCAGCCCGGCATAGACCGCGGCCGGCACCGGCGCCGAGATCATGGCCGTCATGGCGCCGACCATCAGCAGCACGAAGAGCACGAAGGTCTGGGCCGCCGCGTCATGCCCGTCGATGACGAGCAGCACGCTCGACGCCCAGGCGGCGCCCTGGAGGGATTCGGCCAGCACGAGCACGCGGGTCCAGGCCGTCAGCCGGCCGGCGCCCGGCGCCCGGCGCAGGAACATGCGGGCCACCGCCGCCACGACCAGGATGGACAGGAGGGCGAGGCCGAGCCAGGCGGCGGCCGCGACGCGGGCGACCCACAGCGTCAGCACGCCGGCCGTCGCCGCGGCGAGCACGGCCTGGGCCAGGGTCGCGCCGCGGCGGCCGCCGGCGAAGATGCGCGCCAGTTCGAGGTCGAAGGCGTGGCGGCCGGTGCTCGACGAGGTGAGCTTCTCCCGCGCCTCGCGGAGCTGCGAGGCGGTGCTGCGGCGGTGAGCGGACCGGTCGCCGTCGGAGCCGCGGCCGCGCTCGATCGTCCCCGCGGTCACCTCATCCATGGATCGACGCACTCACCGACGCATTTCGTCTCGTCGACACCATGGAGTCGAAACCTTAATGGAGGGCTCACGCAAGCTCCGCAATTGTCCCGAATGGCCCCCGCTCTCCCCTCACGGACGCCCGCATCCGCTTCGCGCGGCGCGCGAAGCCGTGCCTCCAATGCGCTGCTCCGGCTCGGTTCCCGGCCGTGATCCGCTCCGATGCCGAAGCCGGTCTTCCCGCCCTGACCACGGCGATGCGGCTCTGCCGCATCTGCGTCGAGCGGCCCCGCGGCGCGCCGCTGCCGCACGAGCCGCGCCCCATCTTCCAGGTCGCCCGCGGCGTGCGGCTGGTGATCGCCAGCCAGGCGCCGGGCGTGCGGGCCCACGACAGCGGCGTGCCGTTCCGCGACCCCTCCGGCATCCGCCTCCGGCAGTGGATGGCGCTCGACGAGGCGCGTTTCTACGATCCGCGCCGCGTCGCCATCCTGCCGATGGGCTTCTGCTTCCCCGGCCACGATGCCGCCAAGGGGGACCTGCCGCCGCGGCCGGAGTGCCGCGCGGCGTGGCACGACACGGTCTTCGCCGCCCTGCCGGCGGTGGAGACGATCCTGGCCATCGGCCTCCACGCCATCCGCTATCACGCGCCGCGCCTGGGCGTGCCGCGACCGGCCGGGCAGGGGTTGAGCGAGACGGTGGCGGACTGGCGCCGCTACTTCGAGCGCCCGCCGCCCCGCATGCTGCCCTTGCCCCACCCGTCCTGGCGCAACAGCGCCTGGCTCAACCGGAATTCCTGGTTCGCCGAGGACCTGCTCCCGGTGCTCCGCGCCGAGGTGCAGCGGCTGGTGTGACGGCCCGACGCGCGGGATCCCGCCGCCGCGGCGGGCATTGACGGGGGCACGGCCCGCGCAGGATCAGGATCGAGACATGACGGCCAGGACCGATCTCCCCACCCTCGCGGCGCCCGACGACGATCCCCACCTGTGGCTGGAGGAGATCGAGGGCGGCCGGGCCACGGCCTGGGTGGACGAGCGGACGGCCGCGACGCTGCGGCGCTTCGGCGGCCCGCGCTACGACGCCGACCGCGCGGCGCTCGCGGCCCTGCTCGACCGCCCCGACCGGATCCCCGCCGTGACGCGGCGCGGGGCGTTCCTCTACAATGTCTGGCAGGATGCCGCGAACCCGCGCGGGCTGTGGCGCCGCACCGGTCTCGCGTCCTATCGCCGGAGCGAGCCCGCGTGGAGCCTGCTGCTCGACCTCGACGCGCTGGCCCGCGCCGAGGGGGAGGACTGGATATGGTCCGGCGCGGCGATCGAGCCCGGCGAGCGCCGCCGCGCCGTGCTGCGCCTGTCGCGCGGCGGCAGCGACGCGGTGGTGCTGCGGGAATTCGATCTCGATGCCGGCGGCTTCGTGCCGGGGGGCTTCGCCCTGCCCGAGGCCAAGGGCGGGATCGCCTGGCTCGACCGCGACACGCTGCTGCTGTCGAGCGCCTTCGGGGCCGACGGCAGCATGGCGACCGCGTCCGGCTACGCCCGGACGGTGCGGCTGTGGCGCCGCGGCGAGGACCCGGATGAGGCCGAGGTGCTGTTCGAGGCCGCCGCCACCGACATGTCGGCCTGGGGCCACGTCGACCGCTCCTCGACCCCACCGCGCCTGTGGTTCACGTCCAAGGCCGGCTTCTTCGACGCCGCCGTCTGGCTCGGCGACCGCGGCGGTCCCCGGCGCAGGATCGACCTGCCGACCGACGCCGTGTGGGACGTCCACGGCGACATGCTGCTGGTCAAGCCGCGGACGGCCTGGGCGGTCGGGGGCCGCGGCTACGCGCCCGACCAACTCCTCGGCCTCTCCTTCGCGCGCTTCCTCGACGGGGACCGCGCCTTCGAGGTCCTGTTCGAGCCGGGCCCGCGGCGCTCGCTCGACGGCTTCTTCTTCGCCGGCGACAGGCTCGTCCTGTCGGTGCTCGACGACCTCGCGCCGCGCTTCTCGCTCGTCACCGTCGAGGGTGGCGCGTGGCGCCGCCGCGACCTCGACGCGCTGCCGCGCTCGGGCGTCGTCACCCTGCGGGCGCTCGACGCCGATGCCGAGGACAGCGACGGCACGCTGGTCGTGGCCGCGCAGGACCCGATCACGCCGCCCACCACGCTGCTGTTCGACGCCGCCTCGGACGCCCTCGCGGCGCCCGCGCTGCTGAAGGCGAGCCCGCCCGGCTTCGACGCCGCGGGCCTCGTCGTGACCCGCCACGAAGCCGTGTCGGTCGACGGCGAGCGGATCCCCTACACCCAGACCGGGCCGGCCGGCGCGGCGGGCGACGCACCCGTGCACCTCACGGGCTACGGCGGCTTCGCGGTCTCCGAACTGCCCACCTACCGGCTCTCCGCCGGCAAGCTGTGGCTGGAGCGGGGCGGCACCTCCGTGGTGGCCAACATCCGCGGGGGCGGGGAGTTCGGCACCCGCTGGCACGAGGCGGGGCGGCGCGAGGGCAAGCGGCTGGCCCACGACGATTTCGCGGCCGTGGCGGAGGACCTCGTGCGCCGGGGCGTGACCCGGCCCGGCCGCATCGCCGCCGAGGGCGGCTCCAACGGCGGGCTGCTCATCGCCAACATGCTCACGCGCCATCCGGAGCGCTTCGGCGCCCTGTTCTGCACCATCCCGCTGATCGACATGCGGCGCTATTCCAAGCTCCTGGCCGGCGCGAGCTGGGTGGCGGAATATGGCGACCCCGACGTTCCGGAGGACTGGGCCTTCCTCCAGCACCTGTCGGCCTACCACGCGGCCGAGCCCGGCCGTCCCTACCCGCCGATCCTCATCGCCACGACGCGCCGCGACGACCGGGTCCACCCCGGCCATGCCCGCAAGATGGCCGCGAAGCTCATCGCCATGGGCTATCCGGCCCATCTCTACGAGCCCGCGGCGGGCGGCCACGGCTACGGCAAGGACAATGCCGAGCGCGCCGCCTTCGTGGCGCTCGGCTTTTCCTTCATGCGCGACGCGATCGGCTGGGCGGGATGATCACCCGGCTTCCGAGTGATCGGCTCGGAACACCCTGTCACCCGCTCACCCCCGCACAGGCGCTAAGATTGGAGCAAAAACCCTGTTCTCCCCCACCCTCCCTCATCCTCAGCCAGCGTTGGCCCACATCTCGGCGTCCGCGGGGAATACCCTTCTCCCCTCCGGGGAGAAGGTGGCGCGCAGCGCCGGATGAGGGGGGATCCACCCCCTGTGGAATCCCCCTCATCCGCCCTTCGCGGCTTCGCCGCCGGGCACCTTCTCCCCGAGGGGAGAAGGGCGCCAACGTCCAGCCTCAGAGATGTGGGCCAACGCTGGCTCAGGATGAGGAGGGTGGGGGAAACAAGGTCTTCACTGCAACCCTAGCGCCTGCGCGGGTATGAGCGGCAAAGGGCAGCAATCATCCGGAGGCCGTATCAATCGCCGAAGGTCAGGGCCGGCGTGAAGCTGCGCTGGGCGTCGGGGGGCGGGGGCGGGAAGGGGGCCGCGGAGCGGATCATCTCCAGCCCCAGCGCGTCCACCGCCGCCCTGCCGCTCGACTGCAGCACCGACAGTTCCTTCAGCTTTCCCGCGTCGTCGATGCTGAAGGCGACGATCACCTGTCCCTTGAGGTGCTGGCGACGCGCCTGCTCGACGATCTCTGCACCGTGATTGAACTTCCCGTAGACGAGCCCCTTGTAGGCCGCGCTCACCTGCGCGCCGTTGCCGGACAGCACCGCGCGAAAGCTCATCGGCATGGCGCTCACGTCCATCGGCAGGGCGGCGGCGAGCTTCTCGCTCTCGCTCGGCGCCTTGGCCGGGATGGGCGGCGCGGGCTTCTCGGTCGGATCGGCCTCGGCCGGGGGCGGCACGGCGAAGACGGCCGCGGGATCGCTGGTCGTCAGCGTCCGCGGCATCTCCTGGGGGTGCGCCTCGCGAATCGCCTGATCGACCTTCTCGACGTCGGGCTCGACATTGGCCGACCTGTTCTCACGGTCCTGCGTGGCGGCGCGCATCGGCTCTGGCGGGGCGGCGGCGAGGGGTGGCAGCGTCGCCGTCAGCTTCGGCTCCGACGCGGCGAGCGCAGTCGGCTGCACGGCGGGCGGAGCGGGGGGCTTCGGGTCGGGGGCCGGGGGCCGTGCGAGCGCCTGCCGGAGGGGATCGGGGGCCGGGAGCTTGGGCGGGGGCGGCACCGCGACCGGCTTCGGAGTCTCGGGCATCGCACTCACCACCTCGACCGGGATCTCGACCTCGCGGACCTGCTCCGGATCGTGGAAGCTCAGGAGATACAGGAACGCCGCCGCGAAGGCGGCGTGCAGGGCCAGCGTCGCGACGCCCGGCAGAGCGGCACCGCGGAGGGCTCGGGGCCACGAGTCCGGCGAGCTCCGCTGAAGGATGGGGCGCGCCGTGAAGCCCAGCCGCGGGCTCGGCTCGCGGAGCGCCTGGAGGCCCGGGGCGCTGCCGAGCCGCGCATTCGGCGGCACGTGGGCGGCAGTCGGCCCGGACGTGTCGATGGAGATCAGGCCCATGCTCCGGCGGACAGCGCCATCGTCCGCCTCGCGCATCCAAGCGCGCGAGACGTCGATGCCGTGCCTGGATAGAGCGGAGCCGCCCGGTTGGGAAGGCCCGGGGATCTACGCCCCGGTGCCCGCCGCCGCGCGGTCGACGAACCAGTGCGCCTCGGCCCTCGACCTCAGGCGCCCGGCCGGGACGTCCTCGGCGCCGGAACGGACGTGGGCCAGCATCTCGGCCTTGTCCTGCCCCGTCACCAGGAAGGCGATGGCGGCCGAAGAGGCGATGGCCGGATAGGTGAGGGTCAGCCGCGCCTCGGGGCGGCCCTGCGTCACGGCGGCGGCCCAGCGCTCGTGCTCGTCCAGCACCGGCTGGCCGGGGATCAGCGAGGCCGTGTGGCCGTCCGGCCCGAGGCCCAGCAGGGTGACGTCGAAGAGGGGACGGCCGGGGTCGAGCGCGTCGGCCCCGTAGAAGCACTTCAGCGTCTCCTCGTAGGCGATGGCGGCCTCCTCGGGCGACACCAGCGTCGTGTCGAAGGCGTGGACGCTGTCCTCCGGCGCGGGCACGCGCGACAGCATGGCCTCGCTGACCATGCGGAAGTTGCTGTCCCTGTCGTCCTTCGGCACGAAGCGTTCGTCGCCGAAGAACCATTCCGTCCGGTCCCAGGGGAAACGGTCGCGATAGGCGGGGCTCGCCAGCCGCTCGTAGAGCCGCTTCGGCGTCGAGCCGCCCGACAGGCTGACCGTGAACCGCGCCTTGCCGGCCGCCTGGGCGAGGAGCCAGGACGCCACGGCCTCGGCCACGGCGTCGGGATCGTCGTAGATCGCCATGGCCCCGGCGCTGACCCTCGGCTCCGCCATCACGCGTTCCCTCCCTCGCTCCCGCCGGCGGCGCGCCGCAGCGCCGCGATCCGTTCGGCATAGTCCGGCGCCTCGAAGACGTAGGACCCCGCCACCACCACGTCGGCCCCCGCCTCGACCCCGGCCCGGACCGTGCGGTCGTTGATGCCGCCGTCGAGCATGATGCGCGGCTCGAGGCCGCGCTCGCGCGCCATGTGGCGGATCTCGCGCACCTTGGGCAGCATCTCGGGCAGGAAGCTCTGCCCGCCGAAGCCGGGGTTCACCGTCATGACGATGACGATGTCGCAGAGGTGCAGCACGTAGTCGACGAGGGCGGGCGGGCTCGCCGGGTTCAGCGCCACCCCCGCCTGCCGGCCGAGCGCGCGGATCTGACCGAGCACGCGGTGGAGATGGATGGTCGACGAGGGTTCCGCCTGCACCACGATGCTGTCGGCGCCGCTCTCGACGAAATCTGCGATGAAATGCTCGGGCTCCACGATCATCAGGTGGAGGTTCAGGGGCTTGGCCGTGGCCTTGCGGATCGCCGCCACCACGCCCGCGCCGAAGGTGATGTTGGGGACGAAGCGCCCGTCCATGATGTCGACGTGCAGCCAGTCGGCGCCGGCCGCGTCGACGGCCCGCACGTCCTCGGCCAGGCGGCCGAAATCCGCCGACAGGACCGAGGGGGCGATCAGGATCTCGCTCACGGGGCGCTCAACTCGCCCGGCCGGCGGGGAGCAGGAAGTCCTCGATCGCCTTGGCGAAGCCCTCGTCGTCGTAGCCGGCCGTGACCGCGGAAGCCTGGCTCTTCACCTCGTCGCTGGCGTTGCCCATGGCGATGGAGAAGCCGCCCTTCCTGAACATGTTCACGTCGTTCGGCATGTCGCCGATGGTGGCGATCTCGGATCGGGGGATGTTCAGCGTCTTCGCCAGCGTCTCCACCACGTCGCCCTTGTTGGCGTGGGGGTGGGTGACGTCGAGGTAGTAGGGCTGCGAGCGGGCCGCCGACACCGTGTCGCCGAGGGCGGCCTGGACGTCCTTCTCGGCCTTCTCGACGGCCTTCAGGTCGTCGCTGACGCCGACGATCTTGACGGCCCGGCCGAGGTCCTCGTCGGAGAAGCCGTCCACCACGACGGGCTCGAACTTCACCGTCCAGGCCTCGCGCTCGACGTGGGGCGCCCCTTGTTTCGTGATGAACCAGTCCTTCGCGGTGTAGAGCCAAGCGTCGAGCCCGTGCTCCCTGATGAGCGCGATGGCGTGGCGGGCGACCTCGGCCGGGAGCGTCTTCTCCTCGACGACGCTGAGATCCGGGTTGACCGTGGCGCCGCCGTTGAAGCCGGCGATGGGCGTCGTGATGTGCAGCGGCTCGATCAACATGGCCATGCCGCGCGGCGGGCGGCCGCTCGTCACGGCGAACTCGATCCCGGCCTTCTCCAGCGCCGCCACGGCCGCGACGGCGCGCTCCGTCAGCACCTTGTCCTTGGTCACCAGCGTGCCGTCGACGTCGGCGAGGAGCAGCGAGATCTTTCCGTCGGGGCGGTCCGCCATGGTCGCTTCTCCTCCTGAGATGCGGGATGCCCCTTTCACCCGCTCATCCCGGCGGATGCGGGGATGAGAGGGTGAAAGGGTGCTGCTGATCGATCAGGCTCTTATCGGACTCAAAGGTGACGTTCCCCTTCGTGACGGATTCCAAAGGCCGAGGGCCTTTTGAAACCAGAGCTGACGCGACGATCGCGACACGACATCAGCACCCCGAAACCCATCATGAGCCATCGATCGCAGGGGAACCCTGTCAGCCCACCAGCGCGTCGGCGCCGAGCACGTAGAGTTCGATCGCCTTGGCGAAGCCGTCGTTCTCGCAATCGTCCGTGACGACGTCGGCCGCGGCCTTCACCTCCGCCGTGCCGTTGCCCATGGCGACGCTGAACCCGGCAGCCTCCAGCATGGGGATGTCGTTGGTGCCGTCGCCGATCGTGAGGATGGCCGAGACCGGCACGCCGAAGGCGCGCGACAGGCTCCTCACCGCCTCGCCCTTGTGGGCCTGCGGGTTGGTGACATCGAGGTAGTAGGGCTGCGAGCGGGTCGCGATGGCGCCGTCCCCGAGCTCGCGCCGCAGCAGCGCCTCGCAGCCCGCGAGATGCGCGTGGTCCTCCTCGGCGCCGATGACCTTGAGGACGCGGTCGTAGAGTTCCGGCGCGAAATCCGCGACGACCGTGGGCTCCTGGGCGATGGTCCGGGTTTCGAGCCCGACATATGGCCCCGCGGGGTCGCGGATGTACCAGGCCGCGTCGGTGAAGAGCCACGGGTCGAGGCCCTGCTCGCGCAGCAGGCGGACGGCGCGGCGCGCCACCTCGGGGGCGAGCAGCTTCTCCTCGATGACCTTGAGGTCGGCGTCCACCACGACGCCGCCGTTGATGGCGGCGGCCGGCACCGCCAGCCCGAGCAGCGCGAAGATGGGGCGCAGGCCCACCGGCGGGCGGGCGGTGGTCACGGTGAACCCGATGCCCCGCTCGGCCAGCGCCGCGATGGCGGCGCGGCTGCGCGGGGTCAGCACCTTGGCGTGGTTCACCAGCGTCCCGTCGATGTCCGACACGACGAGCCGGATCGGCTCGGCGGGCCAGCGGGCCCCGGCGCCCCCGCTCACGTCGACGGTTCTCCCGCCATGCGGGGGCCGGAATCGAGCTTGACGGGGCGCCACGACCGGTCGCCGTCGCGCGCCAGCAGCAGGTCGGCCGCGAGCGGCCCCGCCGTGCCGGCGACGTAGTTGGGGAAGTCCTGCGGGGCATCCTTGCCCCAGTGGGCCAGCACGCCGTCGACCACGCGCCAGGCTTCCTCGACCTGGTCGGCGCGCTGGAACAGCGTCTGGTCGCCGATCATCACGTCGTAGAGCAGCGTCTCGTAGCCGACGTTCTGCTGGGCCGGGAACCAGTCCTTGTAGGCGAAGTTCATCTTGACGCTCTTCAGGTCGACCTGCGGCCCGGGCCGCTTGATCTCGAACTGCAGCGAGATGCCCTCGTCGGGCTGGATCTGGATCACCAGCCAGTTGGCGGCGATGTCGGAGGTCTCGGTCCGGGCGAAGAGCGCCATGGGCGCGGGCTTGAAGCGGATGGCGATCTCGCTCGTGCGGGTCGTCATGTACTTGCCGGTGCGCAGGTAGAAGGGCACGCCGGCCCAGCGCCAGTTGTCGATGTCGAGCTTCAGGGCGACGTAGGTCTCGGTCTTCGAATGCGGGTCGACCTGGGGCTCGTCGCGGTAGCGCCGGGCGGGTTTGCCCAGCACGGTTCCGGCGTCGTACTGGCCCCGCACCGCCTGCGCCGGCTCCACGGTCTTGATCGACTTGAACACGTCGACCTTGCGGGAGCGCACGTCGTCCGCGTCGAAGGAGACGGGCGGCTCCATGGCGGTCATGGCCACGAGCTGGAAGACGTGGTTCGGCACCATGTCGCGCAGCGCGCCGGTCGCCTCGTAGAAGCCGCCGCGCGCCTCGACGCCCACGGTCTCGGCGACGGTGATCTGCACGTGGTCGATGTGGTCGCGGTTCCACAGCGGCTCGAACAGCCCGTTGGCGAAGCGGAACGTCATGATGTTCTGGACCGTCTCCTTGCCGAGGAAATGGTCGATCCGGTAGACCTGATCCTCGTGCAGCACGTCGAGGACGCGGGCGTTCAGCGCCTTGGCGGAGGCGAGGTCGTGGCCGAAGGGCTTCTCGATCACCACGCGGCGCCACGGCCCCGGGCCGCCCGCGGTGGCCTGCACGAGTTCTGCGCCGCCGAGCCCGTCCACGACGGTGGCGAAGAAGCGGTCCGCCACGGCGAGGTAGAACAGCGCGTTGCCGCCAGTCTTATGGCTCGTCTCGAAGCCCGCGAGCTTCGCCTTGATGGCCTCGAACGTCTTGGGGTCGTTCAGGTCGCCCTGGAGGTAGAACATGCGGGACTGGAGCCAGTCCCAGGCCTTGGCGTCGATCTGCGAGGGGTCGAACTCGCCCGTGCCGCCGACGAAGCTCTGCATCATCTCGGAGAGGCTGGCGCGCCAACCCTCGTCGCTGCCCGCCGCTCGGTCGACGCCGAGGATGACGAAGTCGTCGGGCAGCAGGCTCGTCACGGCGAGGTTGTAGAGCGCCGGGGTGACGAGACGCTTGGTGAGGTCGCCCCCGCCGCCGAAGATCACCATGGCGCAGGGGCCGGCCTTGGGCGTGGAGGCGTCGGGCGCGGCGGAGGCCGCGACGGTCTGCTCGGCCATGATGGCGCCCTCAGCGCGGGATCGGCGAGGTGCTGGCGCCGTCGGGCGCCGGCGCGTCGCGGTGCTCGACGTGTCCCCCGAAGCCGAAGCGCATGGCCGACAGGGTGCGCTCGCCGAAGGTGTGGGCCTCGCGCGAGCGGAAGCGCGCGTAGAGGGCGGCCGACAGGACGTTGACCGGAACGGCCTCCTCGATCGCGGCCTCGATGGTCCAGCGCCCCTCGCCGGAATCGTCCACCACGCCGGAGAAATGTTCGAGCTTGGGGCTCGCCGTCAGGGCGGAGGCCGTGAGGTCGAGAAGCCAGGACGAGACCACGCTGCCGCGCCGCCACACCTCGGCGATGTCGGTCAGGTTCAGGTCGAACCGTTCGCTCTCGGTGAGGTTGGGGGAGTTCTTGCCCGCCAGGATGTCGAAGCCCTCGGCATAGGCCTGCATCAGCCCGTATTCGATGCCGTTGTGCACCATCTTGACGAAGTGGCCCGCGCCCGTCGGCCCGGCGTGGATGTAGCCCCGCTCGGCGCGGGTGTCCTCCAGCTTCTCGCGCCCCGGAGTGCGGGGGATGTCGCCGATCCCCGGCGCCAGCGCGTCGAGGATGGGGTCGATCGCGTCGACTGCCTCCTTGTCGCCGCCCACCATCATGCAATAGCCGCGCTGCAGCCCCCAGACGCCGCCCGACGTGCCGATGTCGACGTAGTGGATGCCCTTGGCGCTGAGCGCCTGTCCGCGGTGGATGTCGTCCTTGTAGAAGCTGTTGCCCCCGTCGATCAGGATGTCGCCGGAGCTGAGCAGGTTGCCGAGGATGTCGACGGTCTCGCCCGTGATCTTGCCGGCCGGCAGCATGACCCAGACGACGCGCGGGGTCTCGGTGAACTTGCCGACCAGATCTTCGAGGCCGGAGGCGCCGACGGCGCCATCCTCGACGAGGTCGCCGACGGCCCGCTCGTTGCGGTCATAGGCGATGCAGTGATGCCCGTGCTGCTGGAGGCGGCGGACGATGTTGCCGCCCATGCGGCCGAGGCCAATCACGCCGATCTGCATCGCTGAAACCTTTCGAGGGAGTTCCGACTCTTGACCGCCCTGCGCCGACGGCCGGCTGGCCGACATCGATCGCCGCCCGACCCGCGTCCCGGACGGGAGCGTGGCCGGACGCCATGACGCCCGTGTGAAGCCCGGCCCTCAGGCCGCCTTGCTGAACTCGCCCCGGCGCTTCTTCACGCCGCCGATGAGGTTGTCGAAAGCTTCCTCGAACTTCTTGATGCCGTCGAGGACGAGCTCGTGGGTGATCTCGTCGAGCGAGATGCCGAGCGTCTCCAGCGCGGCCAGCGAGGCCTCGGCGCCGTCGACGTCGCTCTCGATCGAGTCCTTGATCGCGTGGCCGTGGTCGCGGAAGGCCTTCATCGTGGCGGGCGGCATGGTGTTGACCGTGTCGCGGCCGATGAGGTTGTCGACGTAGTAGGTGTCGGGCAGCGCCTTGTCCTTGGTGCCGGTCGAGGCCCACAGCAGGCGCTGCGGCTTCGCGCCCTTGGCGGCCAGGGCCTCCCACTCGGCACCGGAGAAGATCGCCTTGGAGCGCTGGTAGGCCCGCTTGGCGTTGGCGATGGCGATCCTGTGCCTGGCCTTCGCGACCAGGGCCGGATCCGCCCCCTTCAGCGCGTCGATCCTGGCGTCGGCCGACGAGTCGATGCGGCTCAGGAAGAAGCTCGCCACGGAGGCCACGCGCGACACGTCGCCGCCCTTGGCGTCCAGCTCCTTCAGGCCCGCGATATAGGCGCGCGCCACGTCCTCGTAGGCCTTGACGGCGAAGAGCAGCGTCACGTTGACATTGATGCCTTCCGCGATCGTGGCCTGGATGGCGGGCGTGCCGGCGTCGGTGCCGGGGATCTTGATCATCAGGTTGGGGCGGCCGACCGCGCTCCACAGGCGCTTCGCATCCGCCTTGGTGGCCTCCGTGTCGTTGGCGATGTTGGGGGCCACCTCCAGGCTGACGTGGCCGTCGTGGCCGCCGGCGGCGTCGTAGACGGAGCGGAACGCGTCGGCCGCGGCTTGGATGTCCGCGATGGCGATGGTCTCGTAGACCGTCATGTCGTCGGCCGAGCCGTGGCCCAGCATCTCCTTCAGGACGTCGTCGTAGTCGTTGGTCGAGCCGATCGCCTTCTCGAAGATGGAGGGGTTCGAGGTCAGGCCCTTCAACCCGTCCTTCTCGATCAGCCCGGCCAGCTCGCCGGACGACATCAGCGTCCTGTGCAGGTCGTCCAGCCAGGGCGACTGACCGCAGGATTCGAGGTCTTTCATCGGGTTCATCGATTCATCTCCTGGGCTGGACGAGGACGGGGGCCGCGCCGGCAGCGCGGCCGCCAGACTCATTCGGCGGCGTGCTTCATGCCGGCCGAGCGCTGCTTCTCGATCTGCTGCTTGGCGTGTTCGACGATCTTCTCCGGCGTGAAGCCGAACTTGGTCAGGAGGGACTTCAGCGGCGCCGAGGCCCCGAAGGTGTGCATGCCGACCACGGCGCCGAGGCGCCCCGTGTATCTCTCCCACCCCATGGTGGCGGCCTGCTCGACGGCGACGCGGGCCGCGATCGAGGGCGGCAGGACCTCGTCCTGGTAGCTCTGGTCCTGCAGCTCGAACTGCTCCCAGCAGGGCATCGACACGACGCGGGCCGCGATCCCCTCCTTCGCCAGGGCCTCGTAGGCCTGCACGCACAGGTTCAGTTCCGAGCCCGATCCCATGAGGATCACTTCGGGCGCGGCGCCGTCCTTTGGGTCCGCCAGCACATAGGCGCCCTTCTGCACGCCCGCCGCCGGCTTGAAGACGTTGCGGTCGAAGGTCGGCATCGGCTGGCGCGACAGGATGAGCGCGGCCGGATTGTGCTTCAGCCCGATCACGAACTTCCAGACTTCCGCGGCCTCGTTGGCGTCGCCGGGACGCAAAACGAAGAGGCCGGGGATGGCGCGCAGGCTGGGGATCTGCTCGACCGGCTGGTGGGTCGGGCCGTCCTCGCCCACGCCGATCGAGTCATGGGTGAAGACCCAGATGGACGGCAGTTCCTGCAGGGACGACAGGCGGATCGCCGGGCGCAGGTAGTCGGAGAAGATCAGAAAGGTCGCGCCGTAGGGGCGCAGGCCGGACAGCGCCATCCCGTTGCAGATCGCGCCCATCGCGTGCTCGCGCACGCCGAAATGGACGTTGCGGCCGCCACGGCTCTCGGGCTTGAAGGTCCCGGCCTCCTTGTCGGTCTGATTGGTCTTGGTCGACTCGTCGAGGTCGGCCGAACCGCCGACCAGCCACGGATAATGCGGCGCCAGCGCGTTCTCCGCCTTGGAGGCCGACTCACGCGTCGCCAAGCCCTTCTCGTCCGCCGGGAAGGTGGGGATCGCGTCGAAGGCGGCCTGAGGGACCTCCTTGGCGATGATCGCGTCGACCGCCTTGCCGTCCTCCGGATAACGGGCCTTGTAGGCGGTGAACAGCTCGGCCCACTTCGACTGAAGGTCGCTCCCGCGCTTGCCGAGAGTGTCGGCGAAACGCTCGTAGACGCCGTCCGGCACCAGGAACGTCGGCTCCTGCGGCCAGCCGTAGAATTCCTTGGTGAGCTTCACCTCGTCGGCGCCGAGCGGCGAGCCGTGGGACTTGCTGGAATCCTGCTTGTTGGGCGAGCCGTAGCCGATATGGCTCTCGACGACGATGATCGTCGGCCGGGATTTCTCCTCCAGGAAGCCCTGGTAGGCGGCGGCGACTTGCTTGAGATCGTTGGCGTCCCGGACATGGAGGACGTTCCAGCCGTAGGCCAGGAAGCGCGCGCCCACGTCTTCGCTGAAGGCCCAGCTGGCGGGGCCGTCGAGCGTGACGCTGTTGGAGTCGTAGATCCAGCACAGGTTGTCGAGCTTCCAATGGGCGGCGAGCGACGCCGCCTCGGAGCCGATGCCCTCCATCATCTCGCCGTCCGAACACAGGGCGTAGATGTTGTAGTCGAAGAGCTGGAAGTCGGGCTTGTTGTAATGCGCGGCGAGCCATTTCTCCGACAGCGCCATGCCGACGCTCATGGCGATCCCCTGGCCGAGCGGGCCGGTGGTGGCCTCGACGCCCGTGGTCATGCCGTATTCGGGATGGCCCGGCGTGTAGGAGCCGGCCTGGCGGAAGCTCTTCACGTCGTCCATCGACACGGCGAGCCGGTTCAGCGGCTTGCCGTCGTGGTCCACGGCCTCGACCTTTGTGAGGTGGAGCATGGAGTAGAGCAGCATGGACGCGTGGCCCGCCGACAGGACGAAGCGGTCGCGGTTCGGCCAGGTCGGGGTCTTGGGATCGTAGCGGAGGCGCTCGGTCCACAGGTCGTAGGTGGGGGCCGCCATGCCCATCGGGGCGCCGGGATGGCCGGAATTCGCCTTCTGGATCGCATCGATCGAGAGCGTGCGGATCGTGTTGATGCACAGTTGATCGATGTCGCTCATGGATTGCCCTCTCACAGGCCGACGGTCCGCCACTGCTAGCTCAAGCTCGGCTATTCGTCCACGCGGCCCTGCGGCATCGGTGCCGCGTTCCACCGTGTTCCAAACCCGTCCCTGCCTCACTTTGTTCAACCTCGCCGCCCGGCTTTCACCCCCCGTGTCAGGCCGCGCTTGCAACGCGGCGCACCGGGCCGCATTGAGGCGGGGAATCGAAGGAACGAGGGCGCCATGCTGGCGAGGCGGTTTGCACTGGCGATCGGCCTGCTCCTGGCCGTGGTCTGCTCGCAGGTGCCGGAGTTCGTGCAGCAGTATCGCCAGCGGCTCGGCGGCGCGGTCGAGGAGCTGAAGCGGATCGTCGCCCAGTTCGACGAGGAGGCCCGCGCGCAGGCGATGAGCCGGGAGGCCGGCATCGCGCGGCTCCGCTCCAACCCCGATCCCCTCGCCCAGGCCCGCGGCGGGGACCTCCAGGACGATGTCGACCGCGAGCGGCGGCTGGAGGCGCAGGAGCGCGCCCTGGCGGAGGCCGGGCCGCTGAGCTTCTACTGGGCCTTCGTCGAGCGCTTCGATCCGAAGCTCGCCGGCCAGACCTACGCGATCTACCAGCCGGCCGTGCCGGTCACGCCCGCGGGCTTCGTCGCCGGCGCGGCCGGGCTCGTGCTCGGCTACGGGGGCGCCCGCACGGTGGCGGCGCCCTTCCGCCGCCGGCGCCGGGCGGCCGCGATGGCCTGACGGGTCAGGCCTCCTCCTCGATCGGGAGCTGCGCGACCGCCACGGCGCCGCCGTTGAGCCGCGCGGCGATCGCGTGGCCGAGCGCCACGGCGCAGAGGCACAGCACCACGGAGATCCCGACGTTGACACAGGCGCGGGTGATCGCCCCGGCCCGCAGCAGGTCCAGCGTCTGCAGGCTGAAGGACGAGAAGGTGGTGAAGCCGCCGCACAGGCCCACGAGCACGAAGAGCCTGAGGTTCTCGGACACCGGATAGCGCCCGTGCGACAGGGTGAGCGTGCCGAAGAAGCCGATGACGAAGGACCCGACGATGTTGATGATCACCGTGCCCCAGGGCAGCGACTGGCTGATCGGGGCCAGGGCCAGGGCCACCGCGTAGCGGCCGAAGGTGCCGATGGCGCCGCCCAACGCGACGACGAGACAGGTCTGCAGGTCCATCGGGGCTCCTCGGGGCGACGCGCGACGACATTCCACGCCCGCCCCGTCCCCGCAAGCCGGACGTCCCTTCGAGGCCCGCCGCGCACGGCGGCGTCCCGCTGGCCACCGCGCGGAATTGACCGGTCCCGCCCGGCTCCCTATGTCCCCGGTCATCCCCCTGCCTTTCGAGTCCCCCATGGCCGTCCGCCCCATCATCACGCTGCCCGATCACCAGCTCCGCCTGACGTCCGAGCCGGTCGCGGCGGTGGACGCCGCCACCCGCACGATCCTCGACGACATGATCGAGACCATGTACGACGCGCCCGGCATCGGCCTCGCGGGCGTGCAGGTGGGCGTGCTGCAGCGGCTCGTGGTGCTTGACACGGCCCGCCAGGACGAGGCGCCCCAGCCGCTGTTCCTGGTCAACCCCGAGATCCTCTCGGTCTCCGACGACCGGATCGTCTACGAGGAGGGCTGCCTGTCGATCCCCGACTATTACGAGGACGTCGAGCGGCCCGAGCGCATCCGCCTGCGGTTTCGGGACCGCGACGGGGCGCAGTGCGAGATGGAGGCCGAGGGCCTGCTCGCCATCGCGATCCAGCACGAGATCGACCACCTCAACGGCGTGCTGTTCATCGACCACATCTCGCGGCTGAAGCGCGAACGCGTCGTGAAGAAGTTCGCCAAGGCCGCGCGGCTGGCGCAGGACGAGGGCCGATCCTTCGACCCCCGCGCCGAGCCGCGCGAGCCCCGCGGCGCCCGCAAGCCCCCGCGCCGCCCCGACGCCGCCTGAACCGGCGCCGACGCATGCGGATCGTCTTCATGGGGACGCCGGCCTTCGCGGTCCCGACCCTGAGCGAGCTGGTGGGGCAGGGGCACGAGGTGGCGGCGGTCTACACCCGCGCGCCCGCGCGGTCCGGCCGCGGCATGAGCGAGGCGCCCTCGCCGGTCCACGCCCTGGCGTCCCGCCTCGGCCTGCCCGTGCATCACCCGCCGAGCCTCAGGGGAGAGGAGGCCGCGGAGAGCTTCCGCGAACACGCCGCCGACCTCGCCGTGGTGGTGGCCTACGGCATGATCCTGCCCCAAGCGGTGCTCGACGCTCCGGAGGGGGGATGCCTCAACCTCCACGCCTCGCTGCTGCCGCGCTGGCGCGGCGCGGCGCCGATCCAGCGGGCCGTGATGGCGGGCGACGCCGAGGCGGGCGTCGCCGTGATGCGGATGGAGGCCGGGCTCGATACCGGGCCGGTCGGCATGGAGGAGCGCATCGCCCTCACGCCCGACATGACGGCCGGCGACCTCCACGACCGGCTCGCGCCGATCGGCGCCGACCTCATGGGCCGCGCGGTCGGCGCCGTGGCCCGCGGCACGCTCCTGTTCCGGCCGCAGCCGGAGGAGGGCGTCACCTACGCGCGCAAGATCGACAAGGCGGAGAGCCGCATCGACTGGACCCGGCCGGCCGTCGAGGTGCTGCGGCAGATCATGGGCCTGTCGCCCTTCCCGGGCGCCTCCTTCGAGGCCGACCTCGGCCACGGCGTCGAGCGCGTGAAGCTGCTGCGGGCGCGGCTGGCGGAGGGCGCCGGCCCACCCGGGACGACGCTCGACGACGCCCTCACGGTCGCCTGCGGCGAGGGCGCGATCGCCCCGGTGCTGGTGCAGCGCGCCGGCAAGGGGCCGCTGCCGACGGCCGAACTGCTGCGCGGGCGGCCCGTGCCGCCGGGCACGCGGCTCGGCTGACCGAGCCCGTGCCGCGCTACAGGCTGACGATCGAATATCACGGCACGGGCTTCGTCGGCTGGCAGCGGCAGGCGAACGGCCCGTCGATCCAGGAGGCGATCGAGGCGGCGGCGGCGCCGCTCGGCTGCCTGCCGGGAGGGGTGCGCGGGGCCGGCCGCACCGACGCCGGGGTCCACGCCACCGGGCAGGTGGCACACCTCGATCTCGCCAAGGCGTATCGCCCCGACAGCGTCCGCGACGCGATCAACAGCGGGCTGAAGCCGCGGCGAATCGCCGTGCGGGCGGCGGCCCTGGCCGCGGCGGATTTCGACGCCCGCCACTCCGCGGTGCGGCGGCGCTACCTGTACCGCATCGTCAACCGCCGCGCTCCCCTGGCGCTCGACGCCGAGCAGGCGTGGCTGGTCAAGCCGGCGCTCGACGCGGCCGCCATGCACGAGGCCGCCCAGGGGCTGCTCGGGCTGCACGACTTCTCGACCTTCCGCGACAGCGAGTGCCAGGCGGCGAGCCCCGTGCGCACGCTCGACGGCTTCGCGGTCGAGCGGGAGGGCGAGCGGCTGGAAGTGCGGGTCTGGGCCCGGTCGTTCCTGCACCGGCAGGTGCGCTCGATGGTGGGGTCGCTCGTCGCGGTCGGGCTCGGCCGCTGGACGGCAGGCGATCTCCGGGCCGCGCTCGACGCCCGCGACCGGGCGCGCTGCGGGCCGGTGGCGCCGGCCGACGGCCTCTATCTCACGGACGTCGAATACTGAATGCAGTCGACGTTGTTTGACGCGGAAACTCCTGATTCACAGATCGACTCAAAAGGCCCCGGCCTTTTGCGGGTTTCAGGGCAGAGCCCTGAAAAAATCAAGGCGCTCCCCCAGGGCTCCGCCCTGGACCCGCCAAAGGGCTCGCCCTTTGGAATCCGTTTCAGGAGGTCAGGCCGTCGAAGGCCGGCCGAAGCACCGGCACCGCATCGGCGCCGTCCTCCAAGTGCAGGTCGCCGAGGCCGAACAGGGCCGAGAGGTCGCGCCGGCACGCCCTCAAGGCCGAGAAGGCCGCGCGGGCGTCGAGCCCGGTGCGGACGAGGGCCGCCAGTTGCCGCGGCTCGCGGCCGAGCGAGCGCAGCACGGCCGCGAGGTCGGTCGAGCCGTCGGGGCGCATCCCCAGCAGCGCCGCCGGGGGCAGGGTCCGCTCGGCCGGGTCCGCGACGACCCGCAGCGCCGCGAAGGGCACGCCGTGCAGGGCCGCGAGGCGGGCCGCCACGTGGGATTCCATGTCGACGGCCGCGGCCCCGGTGCGGCCGCGGAGGCTCGCCTTGTCGCCCGCCCCGACGACGGGCGCGTCGACCCCGGCGAGGTCGGCGATCCGCGCCCGGGGCAGGGCCGCGGCGAGCCGCTCGACCCAGGCCGGCGCGGCCTCGGTCCGCGCCCCGCCGTCGTGGACCGCACGGGCGATCACGACGGTGCCGGGCTTCAGGCCGGGCGCGAGCCCGCCGGCGATGCCGAAGCTGATCACCGCCCCCGCGCCCCGCGCCAGCGCGGCCTGCACCAGCAGGGCGAGGCGCGCGGGGTCTCCGCCCCCCGCCACCGCCACCACCCCGGCGCCCGCCGCGATGCGCGCCTCCGCCGACAGGCCCGTGACGGCCAGGATGGAGGGGATCGCGCTCACATGCCCACCATGACGGTCCGGGAATTGCCGTGCTTGAGGTTGCGGTAGCGGGCCAGGGCCCAGAGCGGGAAGAACTTCGGGTAGCCGTGGTAGCGCAGGTAGAACACCCGCGGGAAGCCCGTGCCGGTGAAGAGCTCCTCCGGCCAGAAGCCGTCCTCGGCCTGCGTGGCCCGCAGGAAGGCGACGCCGCGCGCGACGGCCGATCCGTCGACCTCGCCGGCCGCCATCAGGCCGATCACCGCCCAGGCGGTCTGCGAGGCGGTGCTGGCGGCCGGGCCGTGGCCCCGGTAGTCGAGCGCGTAGCCGCGGTCGTCCTCGCCCCAGCCGCCGTCGGCGTTCTGGATCGCCTCCAGCCAGGCCACGGCCCGGCGCACGGGAACGCTGTCCGACGCGACGCCGGCGGCGTTGAGTGCGCAGAGCACCGACCATGTGCCGTAGATGTAGTTGAAGCCCCAGCGGCCGTACCAGCTCCCCTCGGGGTGCTGCTCGCGCAGGAGGTAGGCGAGCCCGCGCCGCATGCTGTCGCTGGTCGCGGGTGTCTCGCCGAGCTGGGCCAGCATGGACACCACACGCGCCGTCACGTCGGCGGTCGGCGGGTCGAGCAGGGCGCCGTGGTCCGCGAAGGGGATGTAGTTGAGGTAGTGGGAGGTGTTGTCGGCGTCGAAGGCCGCCCAGCCGCCGTCCTTCGACTGCAGTCCCACGACCCATTCGCGCGCGCGGGCGATGGACTCGTCGAAGCCGCCCTCGCCCGAGCGGCTGCGCGCCCGGTCCATGGCCATGGCCACCACGGCCGTGTCGTCGAGGTCGGGATAATGGTCGTTGCGGTACTGGAAGGGCCAGCCGCCCGGCCGCACGTCGGGCCGCCGCTCGGCCCAGTCGCCCTTGACGTCGAGCACCTGGAGCGGCTTCAGCCAGGCGAGGCCGCGCTCGGCCGCCACCGCGTGGGCGCCGCCCGCCTCGATCAGCGCGTGGCTCGACAGCGCCGTGTCCCACACGGGCGACAGGGCCGGCTGGCAGAAGGCTTCCTCGCCCTTGACGGCGAGGAGCTTGTCCACGGCCGCGCGGGCCAGCACCACGTCGGGCTGGTCGGCCGGCACGCCGAGCACGTGGAACATCATCACGGTGTTGGCCATGGCGGGGTAGATGGCGCCGAGGCCGTCCTCCCCGTTCAGCCGCGCCCGCACGAAGGCCACGGCCTTGTCGATGGCGCTCTGGCGCTTGCCCTTGGGGAAGTAGGGCTCGGCGGCCTGCAGCACCTTGTCGAGCGCGCCGAAGATGATGCCCCAGCCGCCGACCTGGTTGGTGCCCTTGGGCCAGATGCGGACGCGGTCCGGCGGCGTGACGAAGAGCTCGGGAATGTCGATGCCGCGCGGGTTGGCGGCCTTGGGCTTCAGGGCCATCAGCACGAGCAGCGGCACGAGCGTGTCGCGGGCCCAGTAGGAGATCCGGTAGATGTGGAACGGGAACCACGAGGGCGCGTTCATGATCTCGATCGGCATGGCCGGCACGGCGCGCCACGGCACCATGCCGAACAGGGCGAGGCTGGTGCGGGTGAAGACGTTGGAATGGGCCGCGCCCCCGGCCGCCAGGATGGCGTCGCGCGCCCGCAGCATATGGGGTGCGTCGGCCGGGTCGCCGATCATGCGCAGCGCCGCATAGGCCTTGACGCTGGCCGACACGTTGAGCGCCCCCCCGCGCAGCAGCGGCCAGCCGCCGTGCCCCTCCTGCGTGCGGCGCAGGTAGACGCCGATCTTGCCCTCGATGGCATGATCCGATTCGCCGAGGAAGTGTTTCAGGAACACGTATTCGGCCGGGATGGTGGCGTCGGCTTCGAGGTCGAAGGCGAAATGCCCGTCCCCGCGCTGCTCGCGGCGGAGCGCCGCGGCGGCCCGCTCGATGGCGATGTCCAGATCGTCGATGACCGTGGCCGGGACGGAAGCGGGCTGTTGGGCGGCGACGGCGGCAAGCGACATGATCGGTCTGATCTCGGCGGTGCATCCCGCGGGAAAGCGACGTCGAGGCTTTCCACGTCGCTTCGGGAGCGACAAGCCGGAAAGCTCCCCTCGGGCCTCGAAGCGGGGCCCGCGTGTCCTGCGGGTGACAATCGAAGGTCGAGGCGCCCGCCGGCGGGCCTCCCCTCCGGCGGCCGAGGTCCGGCCACGGTGGAGGCGACGCGGCCCTTGAGGATCGGCGGGGCTTCGGCGATCATCCCGGGCGGGATCCTGCGGCCCTGCCCCCGCGAGGCCGGTCAGGGGCCGAGACGAGCACGAGGACGGGACACGATGGTGAGCGAAGACGCGGTGCTGAAGGCCCTGGACAAGCCGAGGAAGATCTTCTCGATCCGGCAGGCCGTCGACCCCGCAGGCTCCGAGGAGTCCCTGCAGATCCTGCTGATGAAGATGCGGGACGCCGGCAAGCTGGCGTTCGACATCAAGAAGGGGACGTGGCGGAAGACCTGACCCCGCCGCCGCCCGCTCCGATCGACGCCGGTCAGGCGGCCGATCTCTGTCCCGCGCGGCGCGCCTTCTTCGATCCGTAGAGCTGCACGTCGGCCTCCGCCATGAGGCGGACGACGTCGACCTCCCCGTGGGACGACGCGAGGCCGACGCTCGCCGACATGGGCAGGCGGAGCCCCTCGATGAGCAGCGGCCGCCGGAGCGCGCGCGCCAGCGCGGCCCGGACCTCCGCGGCGTCCTCGGCGCGCGCGACGCGGCGCAGGGCCACGAACTCGTCGCCGCCGAGCCGTGCGCAGACGGCACCCTCGCCGAGCTGGAACTCCAGGCGGCGCGCGGCCTCGGCCAGGACCGCGTCGCCGGCGGCGTGGCCGTGGGTGTCGTTGACGTCCTTGAACATGTCGAGGTCGACCATGAACAGGGCCAGGCACGCGCCCGCCGGCCAGGCCGCGCTGGCCCTGTCGACCTCGCGCCGGAAGCCGCGGCGGTTCAGCAGGCCCGTGAGCGGATCCCGGGTAGCCAGCTCCTCGAGCTCGATCTCGCGCAGCCGCTCCTCCGTGATGTCGGCCACGACGCCCGACACGGTCTCGGCCGCCCCGTCCGCGCCGCGGGCGACCGTGCGCTGGCACCGGGCCCAGCGGGTCTCCCCGTCCCGGCCCAGGAAGCGGAACCGGCGACTGTCGTCGGACGAGGCGAGGTCCTGGAAGGCGTCGTCCCGGTCGTCCGGATGGACGCGCCCGCACCACTCGGCCCAGGAGACCGGCCGCGGCGCCGCCTCGCCCATCAGCAGCGCGAAGGCATCGGAGGCGCAGAATTCCCCCGTGGCCATGTCGACGTGCCACTCGGCCCCGTGCAGCGCCTGCAGGGCGAGGGACAGGTGCTCGTTGGCGACGGTCATCTCCCGCTCGGCCGCCCGCGCGTCGGACAGGTCGTGGCAGATCCCCATCAGCGTCGTCACGCTGCCGTCGGGACCGAAGACCGGCATCAGCCACGTCCGCCACGACCGGAAGCCGGTCGGCATCTGCGCGGAGATGTCGTACTCGACCAGAGTCCTCCGGGCGACGCAGTCCCGGAACTGCCGGGTGACGCGGGCCGCGAGCGCGGGGGGATGCACCTCCTTCGGAGTCAATCCCGCGGCGACCTCGTCGATGGGACCGGCGTGGGCCGCGTTGGCGGCCGCATAGCGGAAGTCCCCCTCGGGCAGGACGTCGACGACGAAGGCGGGAGCACCGATGGCATGGAGATCGAACACTGTCACTCTGCTCCGATGGATCGTTTGCACACCAATGCTCTCCTCCCCTTGAACGGTCTTCCGGCCGCGACGCTCGTCTCCCCATGGTGAACGATCGGTGGAGGCGCCCCGCAGCGGGAGGACCGGTCAGCCTTCGATGAGCGCGCGGATCCTGGCCCCGAGGTCGTCCATGGCGAAGGGCTTCGTCAGCACCGCCATGCCGGGATCGAGGTCTCCGCTGCCCACGGCGGCGTTCTCGGCGTAGCCGGTGATGAACAGCACTTTGAGCCCCGGCCGCAGCACGCGGGCTGCATCGGCCACCTGCCGGCCGTTCATGCCCCCCGGCAGGCCGACGTCGGTGACGAGCAGGTCGACGCGGGCCTTCCCCTGCAGCACCTTCAAGCCCGACGACCCGTCCTCGGCCTCGATCGCGGCGTAGCCGAGGTCGGACAGGACGTCGCCGATCAGCATTCGGATGGCGGCCTCGTCATCCACCACCAGCACCGTCTCGCCGGCCTCGGCCCGCGGGGCGTCGGCCCTGTCGGCCGGGGTCCCGGCCGTTTCCTCCGCACCGTCGTGCCGGGGCAGGTCGATGGAGATCGCCGTGCCCCGGCCGACCTCGGAGGCGATGCGCACCTGACCGCCCGATTGGCGCGCGAAGCCGTAGATCATCGACAGGCCGAGCCCCGTCCCCTGGCCGATCGGCTTGGTGGTGAAGAACGGGTCGAAGGCGCGGGCGATCACCTCCTCGGGCATGCCGGTGCCGGTGTCGGACACGCGGATGGACAGGTACGGCCCCGGCGGCACGTCCCGCTCGCGGGCGGCCCGGTCGTCCATCCAGGTGTTGACGGTCTCGATCACCAGGCGACCGCCGTCCGGCATGGCGTCGCGGGCGTTGATGCACAGGTTCAGCAGGGCATTTTCGAGCTGGTTGGGGTCGACCAGGGCGGTCCACAGATCGACCGCGTCGACCGTCTCGACCGCGATCTCCGGCCCGACGGTGCGGCGGATCAGGTCGGCCATGCCGGTGACGAGACGGCTGACGTCGGTCGGCCTCGGGTCGAGCGTCTGGCGGCGCGAGAAGGCGAGCAGGCGATGCGTCAGCGCCGCGGCGCGCTTGGACGCCCCCTGGGCTGCCTGGATGTAGCGGTCGAGATCATTCACCCGGCCCTGCGCCACGCGCTTGCCGAGGAGGTCGAGGCTGCCAGAGATGCCGGTGAGCAGGTTGTTGAAGTCATGCGCCAGCCCGCCCGTGAGCTGGCCCACCGCCTCCATCTTCTGCGACTGGCGGAGGGCTTCCTGCGCTTCGGCCAGTTTGGCCTGCTCGCGCAGCCGCTCGGTGACGTCGGTCACGAACTGGTAGCAGCCGATGCGCTCGCCGGCTTCGTTCCGCAAGGGGCGGAACCTCACCTCGTAACAGGGGTGGACGCGATCGGAGGCGCCGAAGGCCTCCACGAAGGTGACCTCTTCGCCCCCCAACCCGCGCGCCCATCCGGCCTTCACCTGCATCCGTTGCTCGGGTTGATCGGCGAGGAGTTCGAGCATGTCGTCGCCCACCTTGGGCCGCACGCCGTAGATGCGTTCGAACTCGTCGGCATTCGCCCGGTTGATGGCGAGGATGCGGTGGTCGAGGTCGACCGCCATGAACATCATGTCGGTCGTCTCGACGATCTCGGCGTAGAGATTTCGCTCGGCGGTGCGCTGCACGACGCGCCGTTCGAGGGTGTCGTTCAGCTCGCGCAGCCGCTGCTCGGCCTGCCGGCGCTCGGTGATGTCCCGGCCCACGGAGACCAGCCGCTCGGGGCGGCCGTCGGCGCCCGCGAGCGGCGAGACCACGACGTCCCACCACTTCGGCGTCCCCCTGTGGGTCGGGCAGAACCCCTCGAATCGCCCCGTGCCCCCCGCCCGCGCCGCCGCGACCGCAGCGGCGGCGGCCTCGTGGTCGGCCCCCTTCCAGACGCGGAGCCAGGACAGGCCGATGATGGCCTCGACGCTCGAGATCTCCATGGACTCGATGCCGCCGGGGCTGACGAAGAGCGTGTGACCCCCGAGGTCGAGCACCACGATGCAGTCGCGGCTCGAACCCAGGATCAGGGCGTTCAGCGACCGGGCCTCGCGCAGCGCCTGCTCGCCGCGCCACGCCGCCGTGATGTCGCGCGAGATGGAGAGCAGCCGCTCCGGTCGCCCGTCCGCCCCCATGATGACCGTGACGCGCACGTCCCAGTAGCGGGCGTTCCCGGCCATGGTGTCGGCCGGACCCTGGAAGTGCCCGACGCCGCCGGCCTTCGCGGCTTCGAGGGCGGCGCGCGCCTCCGCTCGCCCCGGCCCCTGCCAGAAGTCCGGCCAGGCACAGCCCCGGATCACGTCGAAGTCGCTCACCTCCATGACGCGCCGGCCGCCCTCGCTCATGAAGGTCAGGTTGCCGTCGAGGTCGAGCAGCTTGATGCAGTCGTTCGAGGAGGCGAGGACGCCGGCGAGAAACTGGGCGTCGGCCTGCTGTGTCCCCTCATCCATGGCGCGCAGCCCGGCTGCGGATCGGGGGTCCTTCTCGCCGCCGACCGGCCTCGTCGCGCTCGATCCCGTGGACTTCAAACATCACCGACGCCGGGCATCTTCGCCCGTCTCCCTTCGGGGAGGATCGGGCACCCATCCCGGCAAGCCGGGATGGGACCCGGGTGCCCGGCAGGGGGGACGAGGGGACATCCAGGGGGCGTGGATCCCCCCTCATCCGGCGCTGCGCGCCACCTTCTCCCCGCCGGGGAGAAGGGTCGAGCCTCCCGGCCGCCGAGATCGGTGAATGCGGTCGGCGCGCGCTCCCGAAGCGGACGAAAAGTTCGATTCGGACGATGGGAAGGCCATGATCGGCTGACATGGAGCGAGCCATAACGACATGAGACACAGGTGTCACTCTATCGGTGATGACACTCCTTCTTTCATCGACTCCCAGTTACTTTCAACGGCTGTTCACAGGCACGCCGCGCGAAGCGGGATTCGCCTCCGATCAGCTCAAGACCAGGAATCTCACGCACATGGGCGTGCCGATCGTGACTGTGCGACAGCGCCCCGACAGCGCTCCCGCGCCGTCGAGCGCGAAGACCGCGAGCTCGTCGCTGTCCTGGTTGGCGACGACGAGGTGGCGGCCGGTGGGATCGAGCGCGAGGTGGCGCGGCGTCCGGCCGCCGCAGGGATGATGGCCCGCCGGGGTCAGGGCGCCGCTGTCCGGGTCCAGGGCGAGGACGGCGATGCTGTCGTGCCCGCGATTGGCCGCGTAGACCCATCGACCGTTGGGGTGGATCTGCACGTCCGAGCAGTGGCTGGTCCCGTGGCCGTCGGGCAGCGCGGGGGCGACCGCGACCACGTCGAAGCGCCCGGATCCCGCGTCGTAGCGCAGGCTCGCGACCGTCGAGTCGAGCTCGCAGATCACGACGGCGAACTGCCCGCCGGGGTGGAACGCGAGGTGGCGCGGCCCGCAGCCGGGCTTCAGCCGCGTCACCGCGGCGGGCTCCGCCGACAGGGTGCCGTCCGGCCCGGAGCGATAGGACGTCAGCGTGTCGAGGCCGAGGTCGGCCACGACCGCGAAGCGCCCGTCGCGGCTGGGGAGGACGCAGTGGGGGTGCGACCGCTCCTGCCGCGCCGGGTCGGGCCCCCGGCCCCTCTGCGCGACGCTCGACACCGGCGGGCCGAGGCCGCCGTCGGGGCGGAGGGGCAGGACCGCGACGGCGCGGTCCGGCCCGTCCCCTTCCGGGAAGCCGCCGTAATTCGCCACCAGCAGGTGCCGGGCGTCCCGGTCCAGGCTGCAGTGGGCCGCGACGCTGCCGAGGCTCGGCTGCTTGCCGATGTAGACGAGGCGCCGCGCGTCGCGGTCGAAGCGGTAGGCCGTGACCGTGCCCTCGTGCCAGCCGGGCACCTCCGAGGTGGCGTAGACGCAGCCGGTCCCGGCGTCGACGCAGAGGAAGGTCGGGTTGTCGATCCCGCGCTCCTCGCTCACGGGGCGCGCGCTCCCGTCCTCGGGGTCGAAGGCCAGGACCGACAGGCCGACCCCGCGGGCGTGAGCGAAATAGGGCGCCTCGCGGTTGAGGCTGCCGACCACCATCAGGATCTCGGGCATGGGTGGAGTCCTCCTCGCGGCTCTCAGATCACGCGGCTCATCACGTTGCGGCCGAGGAAGGGATATTGCTCGACGTCGTAGACCTGCCCGGTGACGGGGGCGGAGGCGTCGGAGGCCCAGAACAGGGTGTGGCGGGCGACCTCCTCCGGGAGCAGGATGCGGCCGGCCGGCGCGAAGACGGCCGGCAGGCTCGCCGGCCAGTCGTCCGGCCGCCCCTGGGCCCGCTGCGTCTCGATCTCCGTCTCGGTCAGGGTCCAGCCGACGTTGAGCTGGTTGACGCGGATCCCGGCGGGCGCGAGGGCGTCCGCCATGTTGCGGGTCATGGTCATCAGCGCGCCCTTGGACATGGAATAGACCAGCAGGTCCGTCTGCCCGCAGTGGGCGTTGACCGAGCCGATGTTGACGACCGATCCCCGGATCCCCGCCTCCCGCATGCCGGAGACGACCCGCCGCGAGAGCAGGAGCGGCGAGCGCGTGTTGATGGCGAAGATGCGGTCGAAGGCCGCCCCGTCCGAGGCCGCGAGGTCGGTGCGGGGGAAGATGCCGGCATTGTTCACCAGCACGTCGATCCGCCCGTGGATGCCTCTGGCGGCGTCGGCCAGCCGCTCCGCCGCCTCCGGCAGCGCCAGGTCGCCCTCGACGAAGGGCGCCGAGCCGAGGGCCGCCGAGGCCCCCTCCACCTGCGCGCGCGACAGGCCGTGGAGGATGACGCGGGCGCCCTCGGCGGCCGCGAGCCTGGCGGTCGCGAGGCCGATGCCCGAGGACGAACCCGTGATGAGGACGACCTTGCCGTCCAGCATGGGGGCGCTCATCGGGCGAGCGCGGGGGCGCGGTCGGAGCGCCCGTGGGCCCGCATGACGCCGCGCAGTTCCGCCAGCCCCTTCAGGCGGCCGGCGTAGGAATAGCCCGGGTTGACCCGGAGGCCCTCGTCGGCCTTGCGGATGTCGTCCGCCAGGAGGTGGCCGTGGTCGGGCCGCATCGGGATGGCGGCGTCCCCGCGCCCCTCGCTCGTCCGTCGCGCCTCCTCGTCGAGGAGGGCGAAGACGACGCCGACCATGTCGACGTCGCCGTCGAGGTGCTCGGCCTCGTGGAACGAGCCGTCCCCCTCGCGCGCGACGTTCCGGAGATGCGCGAAATGGATGTGCGGGCCGAGCTCCCGGGCCAGGGCCGGCAGGTCGTTGTCGGGCCGGACCCCCAGCGAGCCCGTGCAGAGCGTGACGCCGTTGGCGGGACTCTCCGCGCAGGCCACGATGGCGCGGAGATCGTCTCCGGTGGAGACCACCCGCGGCAGGCCGAACAGGGGGAAAGGGGGATCGTCCGGGTGGATGCAGAGGCGCAAGCCCAGATCCTCGGCGACCGGCGCCATCTCCCGGAGGAAGGCCACGAGGTTGGACCGCAGCGCGTCGGCGTCGACGCCCGCGAAGCGGGCGATCTCCCGCGCCACGCCCTCGCGCGAATAGGTGTCGTCGGCGCCCGGCAGTCCCGCGATCACCGTCGTCTCGAGGCGGTGGACCGCCGCGTCGTCCCAGCCCCGCGACCGCCGTCCGGCGGCCTCCACGAGGTGAGCCGCGTAGTCGTCGGCGGCGTCGCGCCTGCGCAGGACGAAGACGTCGTAGGCGACGAAGTCCACCATGTCGAAGCGCAGGGCGTAGCCGGTGGTCGGCAGCCTGTGGCGGAGGTCGGTCCGGGTCCAGTCGACGACGGGCATGAAGTTGTAGTTCACGACGCCGATGCCCGCGCGGGCGACGGCCGCGAGGCTGTCCTTCCACGCGCCCAGCATGGCGCCCCACGCCCCCGCGCGGAGCTTGACGTCGCTGGGCATCGGGATCGACTCGCACACGGACCAGCGCAGACCGGCCGCCTCGACGGTGGCCTTGCGCCGCAGGATCTCGTCGAGCGGCCAGGCCGAACCCTCGGGATGGCCGTGCAGCGCCGACACGATGCCGGTCGCGCCGGCCTGCCGGATGTGGTCGAGGCTGATCGGGTCATCGGGGCCGAACCAGCGCCAGCATTGTTCCATGGACGAGGCCCTCCCGGACGCCGCATCGCTCTTTGACGACCCGCAGTCACCATGGTACTGCCATGGTAGTCAACAGCGAACGCGGCGCGGCGCGGAAGGGTCTACGGGATGGCCGGTGCCTCGGGATGGATCGGGACCACGGGCCCGCGCTTCGTGGAGCGGCCGGTGCATCGGCACTGGCTGATGTCCCAGGCGCGGTCGCTGTTCGACGTCTTTCAGGTGCCGTCGTTCAATCCCCGCGGCGGCTTCTTCACCCTCGGCGACGACGGCCGGCCCAACCCGGAGCGGCCCGGCCGGAGCGGGGTGGAGCGCCAGCTCCACGACACGGCCCGCATGGTGCATTGTTTTTCCGTCGCCCACATGCTCGGCCTGCCGGGGGCGGACCGGGTCGTCGACCACGGCCTGCGCTTCCTGTGGGAGCGGCACAGGGACGGGGCGAACGGCGGCTACTTCTGGGGCGTCGACGACGAGCGCGCCACGACGCCGGCCAAGCAGGCCTACGGCCACGCCTTCGTGCTCCTCGCCGCCTCCTCGGCCAAGGTGGTGGGCCATCCCGACGCCGACCGGCTGCTCGGCGATGTGACGGATGTCCTGCTGTCGCGCTTCTGGGATGCCGCGGCCGGCGCCACCACCGAGGAATATACCGCGGACTGGGAGGCCCTGAGCCACTACCGGGGCCAGAACTCCAACATGCATCTCACCGAGGCGCTGATGGCGGCTTTCGAGGCCACGGACGAGGCCCGGTATCTCGACATGGCCGAGAGCGTCGCCGCCCTGATCATCGGCCGCCATGCCCGCGAGCAGGGCTGGCGGGTCGCCGAGCACTTCGACGCCTCCTGGCGCGTCGACCGGGACTACGCGGGCGACCCGATGTTCAGGCCGCGGGGGACGACGCCGGGCCACGCGCTGGAATGGAGCCGGTTGCTGATCCAGCTCTGGGAGCTCGGCGGGCGCCGGCACGATTGGATGCGCGACGCCGCCAAGGCGCTGTTCCTGAAGACCGTCGAGGTCGGCTGGGACCGGGCGGTCGGGGGCTTCTACTACACGCTCGACTGGGACGACCGGCCCGATCAGGCCGACCGCTACTGGTGGCCCTGCGCCGAGGGGATCTGCGCCGCGGCCGCGCTGGGCTCGGTCGACCCCGACCCCGCCTTCGAGGCCTGGTACCGGCGCATCTGGGGCTTCGTGCACGACCACGTCCTCGACCGGCGCTTCGGCGGGTGGATCCCGGAGCTGGATTCCAGCCTGACGCCCGTGAACCGCGTCTTCACCGGCAAACCGGACCTCTACCACGCGGTGCAGGCCTGCATCATCCCGCTGCTCCCCGCCGACGGCAGCATCACGCGAGGGCTGCGGGACCGGGGTTCGACCGCGATCCTGGGCGGCTGAGGCGGGGCGGACCGCCGGCGGCCGGGGCCGACGATGGACCGTTCGAGGCGGATCGCCGCTCCGCGAAGTGTGAAGGGGAGAGGGCCGTGATCGGGAACCGTGCCAGGGCGTCGCTCGATGCCGGCCAGCCGCTGCTGGGCTGCTGGATCCAGCTCTTCAGCCCCGTGGTGGGCGAGATGATGGGGCTGTGCGGCTACGACCTCGTGATGATCGACATGGAGCACGGCCTGGGGTCGGTCGGGGACGCCGCCGCGGTGATGCGGGCCGTCGCGGGCACGGGCGCGGCCTCCTACGTCCGCCTCCCCGCCAACGACCCGGTGATCCTCAAGACGCTGATGGACCAGGGCGTCGACGGGGTGATGGTGCCCATGATCGAGACCGCCGCGGCGGCCGCGGCGGTCGTGGCGGCCTGCCGCTATCCGCCGAAGGGCGTGCGGGGACTGGCGATCGGCATCGCCCGCGGCTCGCGCTACGGCATGGACGAGGGCTACGTCGAGACCGTCGACCGGAACACGGTGGTGGCCTGCCAGATCGAGACGGTCGCGGGCGTGAGGCGCGCCAGGGAGATCGCCGAGGTGGAGGGGGTTGACATGCTCTTCATCGGCCGCAACGACCTCGCGGCCGACAGCGGCCACATCCTCGACCTCGACCATCCCGAGGTGAACGCCATGGTGGACGAGGTCCTGGCGGTGGCCAAGGCGGCCGGCAAGAAGATCGGCACGGTGCCCAGCGCCGGACGATCCTGGCAGCGGCTCGTCGCCGAGGGCTTCGACCTCGTCATCCCGTCGAGCGACATCTCGATCCTGCGCCTGTTCGGCCAGGAGGAGGTCGGCGCCTTCCGATCCCTGACGGGGACCGGGGAGGCGATGGGCGTCGCCAAGGGCTATTGAGGGGCGGTCCCTGAACAGGAGGCGCGCGATCTCGAAGCCTCATCGGGCGACCTGCGCGGTCGCCGGACTCCCCTCGGGTCTCCGCCGCCGTTCGGGCGGTCGAGGAGGCCCGATCGGGTGGGAGGCCCTCCGCGGCGCATGGCCATGCACGACGCGGTGACGTCCACCTCGGCCTCGGGCCGGGTCTACGAGATCCTGCTCGACCTCATCGTGTCGTTCAGGCTGAAGCCCTTCGCGCTCATCTCCGAGAAGGCGGTGGCCGAGGTCCTGCACATCAGCCGGTCCCCCGTCAGGGAGGCCTTGGCGCGCCTCGGCGCCGTGCGGCTCGTCGACATCTACGCCCAGCGCGGGACGATCGTCGCGCCGCTGAGGATCGAGGACCTCCGGCGCTCGCAGTTCCTGCGCGAATGCGTGGAGGTCGGGCTGCTCCGGCGGGCCTGCGGCCTGAGCGAACGGGGCGACCTCGTCAAGAGGCTCGGCGGCGAGATCGCCCTGCAGGAGACGCTGGCCTCGATCGACGACCACCGTCGTTTCGCCCGGTCGGACGAGCTGTTCCACCTCTCCATCGCGGAGGCGGTGGGGTTCGAGGGCGTCTGGTCGGAGATCAGCAACGCCAAGCTGCACATGAACAGGTTCAGGACGCTCACCTTCCCGGGGCTGGACAGCCTGGCCCTGATCATCGCGCAGCACCGTCGGATCGCCGAGGCGATCGGGCGGGGCCACGAGGGCGAGGCGGTCGACGCGATGCACCAGCACCTGCGCAAGATCTTTCCGCTGGTCCCGGCGCTCGCCGAAGCCTACCCGGCCTACTTCGAGCGGGAGGGACAGGACGCCCAGAGCCGCATCCACAGGCCGGAGCTGGCGGAGCTCCTGGGCGTCGTGTGACGCGCCGCGCCGCGGGGGCCCCATCATGCGGTCCCATGGCGGCTTGCCCCCGGCGGGGCGACGCGCCACGTCATCGGGACGGCCCGTCGCGGGCCAGGGCCGAGGGAGAGTGCGATGCCGCGTGTCGCCGTGGTCACGGGTGGGAGCGCGGGCATCGGCCTCGCCACCGCCGAACGTCTGGTCGAGGCGGGCTGGTCCGTCGCGCTGATCGCCCGGGATCAGGCCCGGCTCGATGCTGCCGCGGCGCGGCTGCGGCGCGCCGACCGACAGGTGCTGGCGATCTCGGCCGATGTCGCCGACGCCCCCGCGATCGATCGGGCGGCGGAGCGGGTCGAGCGGGAGCTCGGGCCGATCGAGGCCTGGGTCAACAACGCCATGTCGACCGTCGTGGCCCCGGCCGACGAGATCACGGCGGACGAATATGCCCGCGTCACCGCCACCACCTATCTCAGCCAGGTCCACGGGACGCTGGCGGCGCTGCGCCACATGAAGCCGCGCGGCCGCGGCGCCATCGTGCAGGTGTCGTCCGGCCTCGGGATCCGCGCCGCCCCGCTCCAGGCCGCCTATTGCGCGGCGAAGTTCGCGGTGTCGGGCTTCACGGACGCGCTCCGCGCCGAGCTCATCGCCGACAAGGTCGGCGTGACCCTGACGGTGGTGTACCTGCCGGCCGTCAACACGCCCCAGTTCGGCTGGGCGCGCAACCGCACCGGGCATCGCCAGATGGCGCCCGACCCGGTCTACGACCCGCGCCTCTGCGCCGAGGCGATGCTGTTCGCGATCGAGCACCCGCGGCGCGAGATCTGGGTCGGCCGCAGCACGGCCGTGATGGCGATGGCGCAGTCCCTCGCCCCGTCCATCGCCGACCGGCAGGCGGGCGGGTTCCGCGACGCGCAGCTCGGGGAGCCGGCGGCGCCGCAGAGCGGCAACCTCGACGCCGCGGTCGCCGGCCCCGCCGCGATCGACGGCCGGTTCACCGATCGGGTCAAGGCGACGCGCTCCCAGTTCTACACGAGCCGGCAGCGCGACGTCGCCAAGCTCGGCGGGCTGGCGGCCCTGGCGGCCGCGGGCCTCACCGGCCTCTGGATCGCCGCGCGCGAGCCCCGACGACCTCGCCGAAAGCCCGGAAGAGCGCACGGTTGATGGGGTTGAACTGGGGATTGTATTCCGCGTGCCACTGCACCCCGAGCGCGAAGGCCCGCGAGCCGGCGATCGAGATCGCCTCGATGGTGCCGTCCTGGGCGACCCCTTCTCGGAATGCAGCGAGCCGCCGAAGGCGACGTTCATCTCCTGGAGGTCGCGACAGATCCCGAGCAGGGGCACGCCGCGGGCGACGCAGGCCTCGACCAGGGGGAGTGCCACGCCGTCGCGGTCCTAGTCGTAGGGCTCGTGCCCGGCGTGCGCTTCGGCGCCGAAGCGCGCTCGATGGACGTTGGCCTTGGCGCCCGTCAGCAGCACGCCGTCGACGGCCTCCAGGAGATCCGCGATGTCGGTCATGTCCGGAGCGCCCGCGAACATCAGGGGCAAGGCGGGCGCGACCTCCGCCACGGCGCGCATGTCGTTGATGCCGACGATCTGCGCGGAGAACCCGCCCTCCACGAGATGGGAGTCACCCATCACGCCGGTCACGGATCTCGCCATCGCCCGCCCCCCGCTCGCCATGGTGAGCGCAGGTCGGCACGCCCTCATCCATGACGAACGAGGCCGAGGCGCAATTCGCTCCAGGGACAGACGGGCCGCCTCGTCCACGGCAGTCGCCGTCCCGAAGCGCGGTGGCGTCGACCGTGCTGACCACAGCCGCCCGAGTGCACGATGGCTGGCTGGATCAACGCTATGAGCCCCACCGTTCAGGTCGGGACGACACCGTCAAATTTGCGAGAAGGTCGATCAGGCGCAAACTTGGAGCGGGCGAAGGGATTCGAACCCTCGACCCCAACCTTGGCAAGGTTGTGCTCTACCACTGAGCTACACCCGCATCCGTGTCGCGCGGCGACGCGTTGATCTATGGCGGAAGGCGAAGAGGTTGGCAAGAGGGCACTCGTCCCCTCATTGTCCCCACGGAGATGAGTGCTCCGACCCTGCGCTTGCCCGAGAGGGGAGCCCCCATCGGAGCACTCATCTCCGCGGGAGCCCTTAGCCGTCGCTGGCCACCTTGATCTTGACGGGACGCAGCAGGAAGGACGGCACGTGATCGCCGAGGCCGACCACGGCCGCATCGTCGTCGTCCTCGTGGCGGTGGCGGCGGTAGTTGTCGATCACGCGGGGTCCCTCGACCCGGGCGGCCTCGGGGCGCGGGCGGGGTACGGCGGTGGGCTCGGAGCGGCGGGCGGTCGGGCCCGGGGGTGGCGCCAGCGTGGCACCGCGCGGCCGTGCCGCGGGCTCAACCCGCTCGCGCCCAGCGCTGCGGGCCTCGCCGCCGCGGCGGTCGGAGCCGCGCTGGTCGGAGCGGCGCGACGGGCGGCGGCCGCGAGGGCTGTCCGACTCGTCCTCGGCCTCGGGGGCGACGTCGGCGACGCTGTCGAGCGTGGCGCCCTGCCAGTCGATCTTGCGCTGGATCAGCTTCTCGATGTCGTCGACGTAGCGCTGGTCGGCCTTGGTGACGATCGAGACGGCGGTGCCGGAGCGGCCCGCGCGGCCCGTGCGGCCGATGCGGTGGACGTAGTCTTCGGCGTGGGTCGGCACGTCGAAGTTATACACGTGGCTCACGGCCGGGATGTCGAGCCCGCGGGCCGCGACGTCCGAGCAGACCAGCAGCGTGACCTGGTTGTTGCGGAACGCGTCGAGCGACGTCATGCGCGAGCGCTGATCCATGTCGCCGTGGAGGCAGCCGACCGAGAAGCCGTGCTTTTCCAGCGATTTCGTCAGCAGCGCTACGTCCCGCTTGCGGTTCGAGAAGATGATGGCGTTGCTGAGATCCTCGGCGCCGCGGATCAGTTTGCGCAGGGTTTCGCGCTTGGCGGGGCCGGGCGCCGAGGCCACGAGGGCCTGGGTGACGCCCTGGGCGGTCGAGGCCGCCCGCGCGACTTCGATGCGCTCGGGGTTGTGGAGGAAGGTCTCGGTGAGCTTGGTGATCTCCGGCGGCATGGTGGCCGAGAAGAACAGCGTCTGCCGGGTGAAGGGCACGAGCTTGCAGATCTTCTCGATGTCCGGGATGAAGCCCATGTCGAGCATGCGGTCCGCCTCGTCGATGACGAGGACCTCGATTCCGGTGAGCAGCAGCTTGCCGCGCTCGGCGAAGTCGAGGAGGCGGCCCGGCGTGGCGATGAGCACGTCGGCGCCGCGGGTGATCTTCGCCTCCTGGTCGGAGAAGGAGACTCCGCCGATCAGCAGCGCCACGCTGATCTTGTGGTTGACGCCGTAGCGCACGAAGGCTTCCTCGACCTGGGCGGCGAGTTCGCGCGTCGGCTCCAGGATCAGCGTGCGCGGCATGCGGGCGCGGGCACGGCCCGTCTCGAGCCGCGACAGCATCGGCAGCGTGAAGGCCGCGGTCTTGCCGGTGCCGGTCTGGGCGATGCCGAGGATGTCGCGCCCCGCGAGTGCGATCGGGATGGCCTGCTCCTGGATCGGGGTCGGCGTGGTGTAGCCGGACGCCTCCACGGCGCGAAGCACCTTGTCGCTGAGGCCGAGTTCGTTGAAATTCATAGGGTGTTGCGTCTACCGTCGTCGGATCACGGCCCGCGAGACCCGCGTAGAGCCGTGAAAATCCAGGCACGATCGTGCGCAGAGGAGCGACGCGGGACGCTCGATGGTGGACATTGAGATAAGCCCAAACCGCGACAAGTCAACGCCGGCCCGGCAGATCGCGCCCCGTCGGTGCCGAATGACGGGTCGCGTGCCCGACGATGCTCAGGGCTCCCACGAAGAAGAGTGCTTCGATCGAGAGGGGCTTTCACCTCTCGGTCAAGCCCTGAGCACGAAGCATTCATCTCCGTAGGGACCCTCAGCGGATGCGGATCACCAGCGCGTTCGACGGGATGGAGCCGGTCGGCGTCGGGTCGACGTCGGGGGTGCTGGCCGCCGCGCGCTGCGGCGGCGCGGTCCCGGGCGGGCTGTAGGCCACCAGCGCCACGCGCCCGGACTGCGACAGCCAGTCCAGCGTGCGGGCTCCCGCCATGCTGGCCACGGTCAGCACCACGGCCGCGAAGGCGAACCACCCCACCGCCGAACCCCGGCTGTCCCGCATGAACCTGTCCATGGCCGCCCCGTCGCTGCGATCCGAGCACCGTGGGGCCGCCCGGTTGCGTTTGGCTTAAGGGTCGGTCGCCGGCCGGGCGGCCGCGTCACACGTCGACGAGGTCGGCGGCGCCCTTGGCGCGCTCCTGGATGAAGGCGAAGCGCGCCTCGGGCCTGTTGCCCATCAGGCGCTCGACGGCGTCCGACGTGCCCATTTGATCCTCGTGCAGCACCGTCACCCGGAGCAGCGAGCGCTTCGCCGGGTCCATGGTGGTGTCCTTCAGGTCGCGCATGGGCATCTCGCCCAGGCCCTTGAAGCGGCTGATCTCCACCTTGCCGCGCCCCGCCACCGAGCTCTTGAGCAGGTAGTCCTTGTGGGCGTCGTCCCGCGCGTAGACGGATTTCGTGCCCTGGGTCAGCCGGTAGAGCGGCGGCACCGCGATGAACAGGTGGCCGCCGTCGATCAGCTTGGGCATCTGCCGGTAGAAGAAGGTGATCAGCAGCGAGGCGATGTGGGCGCCGTCGACGTCGGCATCCGTCATGATGATGATCTTGTCGTAGCGCAGGTCGCCGTCGCGGTACTGCCCGCCCGTGCCGCAGCCGAGCGCCAGGGCGAGGTCGGCGAGCTGCTGGTTCCCGGCGAGCTTGTCGCGCGTGGCGTTGGCGACGTTGAGGATCTTGCCGCGCAGCGGCAGCACGGCCTGGCTC
>CAXTBR010000013.1:53077-58372 GCA_964242785.1 uncultured Lichenihabitans sp.
TCGCGCGGTCGCGCGCCTGCTTGGCCGAGCCGCCCGCGCTGTCGCCCTCGACGATGAACAGCTCCGACCCCTGGGCGGCCGTGTTCAGGCAGTCGGCGAGCTTGCCGGGCAGGCGCAGCTTGCGGGTGGCGGACTTGCGCGCCACGTCCTTGTCGGCCTTGCGCCGCAGCCGCTCGTCGGCGCGCTCGATGCTCCAGTCGAGCAGCTTGGTGGCCTGGGACGGGGTCGCGGCGAGCCAGTGGTCGAAGCTGTCGCGCAGGGAGGCGTCGACGATGCGGCCGGCCTCGACGGTCTGCAGACGGCCCTTGTTCTGGCCCTGGAACTCGGGCTCGCGGATGAAGACCGAGAGCAGCGCCGCGCAGTTGGCCATCACGTCGTCGGCCGTGACGTTGGCGGCCCGCCGGCTCTGGCCGATGCGCTCGGCGTGGTCCTTGAGGCCGCGCAGCAGGGCGGTGCGCAGCCCGTTCTCGTGGGTGCCGCCCTGGGGCGTGGGGATCGTGTTGCAGTAGGAATGCACGAAGCCGTCGTCGTCGGCGAGCCAGGCCACCGCCCATTCGAGCGAGCCGTGGCCGCCCGGCTTCGTCACCTTGCCGGTGAAGGGCGCATCGGTGACGAAGCTCCGGCCCTCCACCTCCTGGGCCAAGTGGTCCTTGAGGCCGCCGGGGAAGCGGAACGTGGCCTCCTCGGGCGTCGCCGTGCCGGCGACGAGCTCCGCCGCGCAGTGCCAGCGCACCTCGACGCCGCCGAACAGGTAGGCCTTGGAGCGCGACATGCGGAACAGCCGCGCGGGTTCGAACCTCATGCCGGCGCCGAAGATCTCCGGGTCCGGCGTGAACCGCACCTTGGTGCCGCGGCGGTTGGCGACGCGGCCCACCGTCTCCAGCCGGCCCTGCGGCAGGCCGCGCGCGAAGCTCTGCCGATAGAGGGTCTGGCCGCGCGCCACCTCGACGTCGAGCCGCTCGGCGAGGGCGTTGACCACCGAGATGCCGACGCCGTGCAGCCCGCCCGAGGTCTGATAGGCGCCCGAGTCGAACTTGCCGCCCGCGTGCAGCGTCGTCATGATGACTTCGAGGGCCGAGCGGTCCGGGAACTTCGGATGCGGGTCGACCGGGATGCCGCGGCCGTTGTCCGTGACCGAGACGGAGCCGTCGGCGTCGAGCGCCACGTCGATGCGGTTCGCGTGGCCCGCCACGGCCTCGTCCATGGCGTTGTCGATCACCTCGGCGAAGAGGTGGTGCAGCCCCGCCTCGTCGGTGCCGCCGATATACATGCCGGGCCGGCGCCGCACCGGCTCCAGCCCCTCCAGCACCTCGATCGAGGCGGCCGTGTAGCCCGATTCGTCCGGCGTGCCGTCGCGCGGCGCCGGGCGCCGCCTCCCCTTGCCGGCCTCGACGCCCTCGGCCGCCGGCACGTCGTCGTTCGTCGCCGCGGCGAAGAGGTCGGCGGGGAGAGCCAGGGCGGCTGCGGCGGACCGTTTCGGCATCGGGATGGCCTTCGTCGGATGCGGGAGCGGGAACAGACCGTAAACATAGGTGCTGCTTCGTTAACATCAAAGCGTGTCGCCTTCGAGGGCCTTCCGGGCTAGGACGTCCGTTTCCCATCGTCAGGACGCCCCCGCCTTGCTCGACCAGCCCCGCCCGGCTCCCGCCCCCGACCCGCGCCCGCTCGTGCTCGACGTCGGCCGGTCCTGGCTCGGCCGCGCGTGGCGGCCCCGGCTCGACGAGGCCGGCACGCGCCGGGCCATGGGGATCGCGCAGGCGCACGGCCTGCCCGACCTCCTGTCGCGCGTGCTGGCGAGCCGCGGCCGCGACGCCGCCGACTGCTCGGCCTACCTCGATCCCTCGCTCCGCGCCCTGATGCCCGACCCCGATGGGCTCCGGGACATGGGGGCGGCGGTGGAGCGCCTCGCCCGCGCCGTGCGGGCCGGCGAGCGGGTGGCCGTGCTGGGCGACTACGACGTCGACGGCGCCGCGGCCGCGGCCCTCCTCGTGGCCTACCTCCGCGCCGCCGGCCTCGACCCGGCGATCCACATCCCGGACCGGCTGGTCGACGGCTACGGGCCGAGCCTCGCCGCGGTCGGCGCCCTGGCGGAGGGGGGCGCCACGCTGCTGGTGACGGTGGACTGCGGCTCCACCAGCCACGCGCCCCTGGAGGAGGCGGCGCGGCGCGGGCTCGACAGCCTCGTCGTCGACCACCACCAGGTCGGCGCCGAGCTGCCGCGCGCCGTGGCGGTCGTCAACCCCAACCGGCAGGACGACCTCTCGGGCCTCGGGCACCTCTGCGCCGCCGGCACGGTCTTCATGGTGCTGGTGGCGCTGCATCGCGCCCTGAAGGCGCAGGGCTTCTGGGACGGGCGCGCGGCGCCCGACCTCCTCGCCTCGCTCGACCTCGTCGCGCTGGCGACCGTCGCGGACGTCGTGCCCCTCGTCGGGCTCAACCGCGCCTTCGTGGCCAAGGGGCTCGCCGTGATGGCGCGCCGGGCCCGTCCGGGCCTCGCGGCGCTGTTCGACGTGGCCGGGGCCGAGGGCGCGCCGACGCCCTTCCACCTCGGCTTCCTGGTCGGCCCGCGCATCAACGCGGGCGGGCGCATCGGCGATTCGGCGCTGGGCACGAGGCTGCTGCTGACGGCCGACCCCGTCGAGGCGTCCCGCATCGCGGCCGATCTCGACCGCCTGAACCGCGAGCGCCGCGTCATCGAGGCCGCGGCCCTGGGGGAGGCCGAGGCCGAGGCGCTGGCGGCGCTCGCCGTCGACGACGGCCACGCGGTGGTGGTGGCGGCCGCCGAGGGCTGGCACCCCGGCGTGGTCGGCCTCGTGGCCGCGCGGCTGCGCGAGCGGTTCGACCGCCCGGCCTTCGCCATCGCGCTCCGGGGCGACACCGGCACGGGCTCGGGCCGCTCGGTCCCGGGCGCCGACGTCGGCGCCGCCGTGCGCCTCGCGGTCGAGCGCGGATTGCTGCTGAAGGGCGGCGGCCACGGCATGGCGGCGGGCGTCACGCTGGCCGCGGGCGGGGTCGCGGCCTTCCGCGACTTCCTGCACGGGCACTTCGCGGAGGCCGTGGCGCGGTCCCGCGCCGAGGCCGCCCTGGCGGTCGACGCGACGCTCGCGGCCGGCGCCGCCACGCCCGAACTGGTCGGCGCGCTCGGCGCCGCCGGGCCCTTCGGCGCCGGCAGCCCGGAGCCAGTCGTGGCGCTGCCGAACCACCGCGTGGTCGACCACGGCGTCATGGGCGACGGCCACCTGCGCGCCACCTTGGCGGCGCGGGACGGCAGCCGCATCCGCGCCGTGGCGTTCCGCGCCGCCGACACGCCGCTGGGGCAGGGGCTCGCGGCCGCCCGCGGCCAACTCGTCCACGCGGCCGGCACGCTCACCGTCAACCGCTGGGGCGGCGGGCAGGGCCGGGCGGAGCTGCGCCTGATCGACGCCGCGCCCGCCCCGGACTGACGGGCCCTCGTCAACCGGCCCCATCGGCCGGCAGCGCCGGGCCGCGCGTGGTGTCGAGCCCCTCCACCCTCGGCAGGGCGACGGGCTGGCCCGTCTCGGCCGAGCGGTAGATCGCCTCCATGATGCGCTGGTCGGCGAGGCCCTCCTCGCCCGGCGTGCGCGGCCTCCGGCCGGTGCGGACGCACTCGGCCATGTGGTCGATCTCCAGCGCGAACTGGTTCTTGGCCGCGATGCGCCGGTCCTCGACCGTCTCGACCGCGCCGTCGCGGTGCGACACGCGCAACTGGTGGCCCGTATACGCGAAGGCGTTGGTGAAATCGATGGCCGCCCCCGGCAGGCCGAAGCCGAGCCGCCGGTTCTCGTGCAGCCCGTAGCTCGATGCGCAGTTGGCCACGAGGCCGCTCGGGAAGCGCAGCGTGAACGACACCATCTCCTCCACCTCGCGGAAGCGCGGGTCGTTCGGCGTGGACCAGATGCGGCCGAAGACCTCCAGGGGCTCCTCGCCGGTGAGGAACCGCACGCCGTTGAGGCAGTAGAGCCCGATGTCCGGCAGCGCGCCGCCCCCTGCCAGCGCCCTGTCGAAGCGCCACTGGGTCGGCGCCGCCATGTTCTGCGTGTTCACGGCGTCGTAGAGCAGGGCGGGGCCGTAGCGCCCGTCCCGCACCAGCGCCTGCACGGCGCGGTTGTGGGGCTCGTACTGGCAGCGGTAGGCGATCATCAGGTGGCGCTTGGCCCCCGCGCAGGCGTCGATCATCGCTTGGCAATCGGCCGAGGTGTTGGCCATCGGCTTTTCGCAGAGCACGTGCTTGCCGGCTGCGGCGGCCGCCAGCGTCTGCTCCCGGTGCAGCCCGTTCGGCGTGACGACGTAGACGACCTCGATCGCCGGATCCGCCCCGATCGTCGCCCAGTCGCCGTAGCCGTGGACCGCCTCGGGGCGGACGCCGTATTGCGACGCCACGATCCGCGCCTTGTCGGGCGTGCCCGAGATCAGCGCCACGAGCTTGGCGCGCTTCGTCTGGGCGAAGGCCGGCAGGATCTCCTCCAGCGCCAGGCGCCCGAGCCCCAGCACCGCGAAGCCGACGCGCTCGGAGGGCGGCAGGGGAGCGGGCGGCGGCGCGGCCGGCCGCTCGGTCGGCGCCGTCCAGGTGGGGAACGCGACCTTGCCGCCCTCGACGGCCCCCGTGTCGACGGCCTTCTCGGCCGCCTCCGCGGCCTCGGGGACGCTCAGCGCCACGCCGGCCGCCGTCGCGGCGGCGAGGCGCAGGATGTGGCGGCGGTCTGGATCGCTCATGGATGGGACACTCCGGTGCGGATTCGGGTCCCTCGCAACGCGCGGCGACGGTCGGGCGGTCCGGCCGGGCGCATCGGCCGCGCTTGCCACGCGCCCTGGGGTTTGCTTAAAGGGCGCTTGAGGCCCCGATCCTTCGGCCGCGCCTTCCGCGCCCATCGTCTAGCGGTCCAGGACGTCGCCCTTTCACGGCGAAAACAGGGGTTCGATTCCCCTTGGGCGCGCCATCTCCTCTGGAGATGGACGCCCTGATTTTAAAAGATGGTTCGAACTTTGTTCGAACAGGCGCGCCATCTCCTCTGGAGATGGACGCCCTGATTTTAAAGATGGTTCGAACTTCGTTCGAACGGGCGCGCCATTCTGTCCGAGGCTCATCGCCGACGGGTTGTCGAACTCGGTGCTTCGACCGCCATTCCGGATCGTCGCTCCGACTTCCGCCATGTCCCTCGTCTCGACTCACGCGGGTCGAAAGCACCGAGCCGCCACGCGGGCTCAGTTGACGCGCGGCACGTCCTTCTCGTCGAGCACGAAGGAGGCCGGGATGTGCAGCGACCAGCGCAGGCC
>CAXTBR010000013.1:58382-77457 GCA_964242785.1 uncultured Lichenihabitans sp.
GCGAAGGTGAGGCTGACGACCCCGTCGAGCGCGCGGGCGGCCAAGCGCTCCACGACCTTGTGGCCGAAGCCGTAGCGCCGGGGCTCGCTGACCTCGGGTCCGCCCGATTCCGTCCAACTGATGTGGAACCGGCGCGGCTCGACGCCCACGGGGTCGACCGACCACAGGATCGCGACGCGCCCCGTCGCGTTCGACAGGGCGCCGAAGCGCGACGCGTTGCTGGCCAGTTCGTTGAACGCGAGCCCGATGTTCTGCGCGGCCTCGGGGGTGAGATAGAGGTCCGGCCCCGCGATCTCGACGCGCTCGCCCGCGGCGTCGAGCGCCGGGCCGATCTGCCAGCGGACGAGTTCGCCGACCGCGGCCCCGTGCCAGTCCCGCGCCGCCAGGAGGTCGTGCGACGCCGCTAGGCCCCGCAGCCGGGCCGAGAAGCGCTGCTCGAACTCGGCCGCCGTGATGCTGTCCTTCACGGTCTGCCGCGCCATGGCCTGGATGATGGCGAGCAGGTTCTTCGAGCGGTGGGTGACCTCGCGCATCAGGAGATGCATGTGGGTCTCGCGCTGCTTGCGGGTCGTGATGTCGCGCGCGACACCGATCAGCTCGGAGGGCGCTCCGGGCATGGGCGCCGCGGGGTAGCGCCGGCCTTCGAGGGCGATCCAGCGCTCCGCGCCGTCGTCCCCCCGGCGGATCCTGAACTCCACTTGGCAGTGGCCGGGGCCGTCCGGAGCCGAGGCGCGGCGAAGCTCACCCGCGGCGCGGTCGGCGTCGTCGGGATGGAGCGAGCCCATGAAGGTCGTGGTCGTCATGGTGTCGCCGGCGGCGAGGCCCCAGAGCGGCGCGAGACCGCGATCCCCGCTGAAGTCCTGGGTCTCGGTCCGCCAGTTCCAGATGCCGGTCCGCCCCACGTCCAGAGCGAAGCGCATCCGGTCCGGATGGAGGCGCGGGTCGGGTGCGGGCAGCACGGGGTCGGGTTCCGGGTCGTCCGGCTGAAGGCCGCTCACGGCGCGACGGCCCCCGAGGGGGGCGCCGGGTTTCGACGGCCCGCGGCGCCGCGGGCGCGCTCACCGGGGAGAAAGGCCATCCCGGCGAGGGGGCGGAGACGTCCGGGATCCGATCTCGTCAGCAGGTCCGGGACCGCGAGGCCGATCCGATCGTACCGATCATTCATTCGCGGACTCGCACTGCCACCCCGCGCGGGGTGATTGACGCGCCGAGCGACCCGCGGCCGGGGCGGTCCGAGCTGGCCTCACGCCCGGGTCGCCGCGGTCGAACATCGGTGGGAGGCTCGTGACGCTTCGCCCCGGATGAACGCCACGCCGAACGAGAGGTTCCCCCGGCCGCCCCGGCGTCACCCCGCCATGGGCAGGAACATGTTCTTGAGCTTCTTCACCCGCGTCGCGAAGGCGTGGCGACGCTGCTCGTTGGCCACCACGTCGGCCCCCGTCACCCAGTTCAACTGCACGGCGCGCCGCTGGCCGTTGAAGGTCTTGTGGCCGTGCCACGAATTGTCGGAGCGCCGGAACACCAGCAGCGTGCCGCCGTTGGGCGACACCTCGGCCACGGGGTCCTCCAGGCCCTCGTTCGAGCGCAGCAGGCGCAGGCGCCCGCCGTCCGCCTCCCAGCCCTCGTTGAGGTAGAGCAGGACCGTGATGATCTTGGTCTTGGAATCGGTGTGGATGTGCCCGTCCCGGTCGCTGACGAAGCCCCGCACGGTGTACATGGTGGGCCGGCCGGCGAGGTCGATGTCGAACTTGCGCTCCACGGCGGCGCGGAAGGCGTCGCCCTCCATCTCGTCCATCAGGGCCTTGAACCGGCCCTTGATCGACAGCTCGGCCGGCGGGTGCGAGCCCGGGCCCGGGATGCGGGGGAAGTCGCCGACCACGTCCTTGAATTCGGTCGGCCGGATGAAGTTCTCGACGATGATGAAGTCGAACGGGTCGCGGGTCAGCTTTGTGGCGTCGAAGGCCGCCAGGTCCAGAATGCTCACGAAGGGGTCCCCGGGTCTGAGAGGATCGGGCCGCGCCTATGCCGGTCGGCGTGTCCCGCGGACCATGGCGCAAGGCGGCCGCGAAGGCAACGCGGCGCCTCCGCGGCCGGGACGCGCCCAGCCTTCGTGACGTGTGAAGACGTATGAGGCCCAGGACGAGGGCTCTCGCGAGCGAGAGCCCGGGATGCGATCGCCGAGGCCGTCACCCGATCGCCCCGTCGGCGCGCCGAAGCTCTGAACTCGTCGACGTGTCGAACTTGCGGAGGAACTCCTGCCCGTTCTGGGGCAGGCGGGCCTCCATTCACGGGCTCTCAGCGGCCGGCATCGCGCAGGTAGGCGGTTCGCGCCGCCACGCCGGCATCGGTGAAGTCGGTGAACACGCCGTCGAGCCCGAGCGCGAAGAACTTCACGAACTCCCTTTGCGGGTCGCCGCCGTAGTCCGCCGCGAGGTATTTCCCCTCGTTGCGGAACGTGAAGGCGTGCACGAAGAGGCCGGCCTTGTGGGCATCCGCGATGAGGCTCGTCGGCGGCTGCGTCGCGGCCTCGGCGGTCGAGCCGACGTAGGGCTTCCCGTCGACGGTCCTGTCGACCCAAGGCGCGATGCGGAGCGGCACGATCTGCGGCTTCCAGGGGCCGATGCCGTCCGCGTAGGTCTTGATCTCGGCGAGACCCTGCGGCGTCAGCATGGCGTCGAACCAGCGCGGGTCGCCCGCGACCGTCCAGTCGAAGGGCCGGCTGTCCGTGATCTCGTCATACACCACGGCCCCGGTCTTGAAGTCGACCGCGTCGCCGTCGACGAGTTGGACCACCTTCGTCTTGAGGCCGTGGGCCACCATGTATTTGAGGCTCGTGGGTTCGAAGCTCTGCACGAAGATCGGCGCGTCCTTCGCATTCATGCCGTTCTGCGCGATGACCTCGATCATGGCGTCTTCGAGGGGATGGCTGCCCGGCGCGCCGCAGCCGTTGGCGATGGCCTGCTCGTCGTTCCAGGTCGGGTTCTTGCTTTCCGGATAGACCGAGATGACGCGGCCGTGCTGCCGGCCCTTGGCCTTGGCGATGTCGATGATCTCCTGGAAGCTCAGGATCGGAAACTTGCCGTTGTAGATCGTCGGCCTCAGGGCCGCGGCGTCGTAGGTGGTGCCGCCGAACCAGCGCTTCAGCTCGGCCAGCGTGAAATCGGTGATCGACCAGTCTCCCGTATGGTCCTCGCCATCGACGATCAGGGCTTTCAGGACGGACTTCGGATCCCGTGGATCGACGAGGTCGGTCAGATAGTCCGATGGACCGCTCGTCGCCGTCTGCGGCCAGGACACCTTGACCTTGACGCCCGGCACGGTGCGCTTGCGCGCCGCGACGTCGGGGTTGGCCTTGGCCACGTCGGCCACGTCGGTGTTGTCGCTGAGCCAGGGATTGTGGCGCGCGACCAGCACGCAATCCTTGGTCAGGTGAAGGTCTTCTTCGAGCGCGTCCGTGCCGAGGTCGGCGGCCAGTTCATAGGACGGCTGCGTCTCCTCGGGCATCAGCCCGGGCAGACCGCGATGGCCGATGACCAGCGGCGGCTTTCCGTCCAGCGTCGGCAAGGCATCGGCGGCTCTCGCGCCGCCGCTCCCCAGGCAGAGGAGCAGGGCCGCGGAGGCGAGCCGCGAGAGATCGGAAGGCGTGGCGTTGCGCGATCGCATGGTCGAAGGTCCCCGGTGCCGGACGACATCTAGGATCGGGACATGACCGGCGCGTGACCTGTCGAGCGCAGCGGTGCGCCGCGCCGCGCCAGCGCTTCCGGCACGGTGCTTCCGGGAGGGCGGATCCGCGGCCCGATGGCACTCGCGACGTTGACAACGTCATGGCGCTCCTCGCATGTTCGGCCCATCAGCTCCAGTCCGAACGCGAGCTGTCCAACCGTGTGGAAACGTTCCGATGGTCCCGGCCGCCCGCAACCCCGACAGCGTGCCCGTGCTCGAGATGCGCAACATCTCGAAGACCTTCCCGGGCGTGAAGGCGCTCCAGAACGTCAACCTGACGATCTACCCCGGCGAGGTCCACGCCCTGATGGGCGAGAACGGGGCCGGCAAGTCCACCCTGATGAAGACCCTGTCGGGCGCCTATCAGGCGGACCCCGGCGGCGAGATCCGCATCGCCGGCGTGCCCATGAAGGTCAGCGGGCCGATCGAGGCGCGCGCGGCCGGCGTGTCGATCATCTACCAGGAACTGGCGCTGGCGCCGAACCTGACGGTGGCGGAGAACATCTACCTCAACCGCGAGCCCCGCCGGGGCGGGATGATCGACCGCGCCGCCATGCTCGCCGGTTCGGAGGGCGTGCTCCAGAGGCTCGGGGCGAGCTTCACGCCCGCGACGCTCGTGGGCTCGCTGTCCATCGCCGAGCAGCAGATGGTGGAGATCGCCCGCGCGGTCCACGCCAAATCGCGCATCCTCGTCATGGACGAGCCCACCACCGCCCTGTCGTCGCGCGAATCCGAGAAGCTGTTCGAGATCGTGCGCCAGCTCCGCCGCGACGGGCTCGCCATCATCTACATCTCGCACCGCATGGCCGAGGTCTACGACCTGTCGGACCGGGTGTCGGTGCTGCGCGACGGCGCCTACGTGGGCACCATCATGCGGGACGAGATGACGCCCGAGATCGTGGTCAAGATGATGGTCGGCCGCGACCTGTCGTCCTTCTACAAGAAGAGCCACCGCTTCAAGCCCAACGCGCCCCCGGTGCTGGAGGTGCGCGGCCTCGGCGACGGCCGGCGGGTGCACGACGTGTCCTTCGACCTCCATCCCGGCGAGGTCCTGGGCCTCGCGGGCCTCGTCGGCGCGGGCCGCACCGAGATGGCCCGCATGCTGTTCGGCGCCGACCCGCGCAGCTCCGGCGCGGTGAAGCTCGCCGGCCAGGACGTGCAGATCCGCTCGCCCCAGGACGCGATCGACGTCGGCCTCGTCTACCTGACGGAGGACCGCAAGGCCGAGGGCGTGCTGCTCGACATGTCGGCCAAGGACAACATCAACCTGATGATCTGCTCGAAGGACGCCAGGGGCGGCGTCCTCGACCTCGGGCGCATGATGCAGCGCTGCAGGGAGGCGATCGCCGCCATGAACATCCGCGTCGCCGGCCCCGACATCACGGTGGGGTCGCTGTCGGGCGGCAACCAGCAGAAGTGCCTGCTGTCGCGCCTCCTGGAGACGCGCCCGATGGTGCTGATCCTCGACGAGCCGACGCGGGGCGTGGACGTCGGCGCCAAATCCGAGATCTACCGCATCATCGACGACCTCGCGAAGTCGGGCGCCGGGGTGCTGGTCATCTCGTCGGAGCTGGCCGAGGTCGTGGGCGTCGCCGACCGGGTTATCGTGATGCGCGAGGGCCACCTCGAGGGCGAGGTCACGGGCGACGACATCGACCAGGAGAACATCATCGCGCTCGCCACCGGGGCCAAGGGCAAGGGCCCCGCCGACCGGGTGCCGGCGGGCTTCGCCCTCGGCGACCAGGCCCCCGCCGGGCAGGTCGCGATGGGCCACGACCCCGGGGCCTCGCCCCCGACCGCGCATTGAACCCCAGCATCGCGCCACGAACGACGACAGAACGACGACGACAGAACGAGGGTAGGAACCGTGAGCACCGCCACTCCCGCCAAGACCGAGGCCAGTTCCTCGCTCGTCGCCAAGCAGCGCATGCGTTCCTTCCTGCAGACGGCCGGCATGCTGCCCGTGCTGGTGCTGCTGGCGGTGTTGTTCCAGTTCCTCAGCGCCTACGGCGACACCGGCACGTTCGACTTCTCGGCCGGGCGCTTCCTCACCTCCCAGAACCTGCCGGTGGTGGCGCAGCTCGCCTCCATCAACACCGTGCTGGCGACCGGCATGACCTTCGTCATCCTGACGGGCGGCATCGACCTGTCGGTCGGCTCCATCCTGGCGGTGTCGGCCATGTCGGCCCTGCTGGTGGCGAACTACAGCGTGCTCAACATCCCGGTCGGCCTGCTGGTCGGCGCCGGCTTCGGCCTGCTCAACGGCACCCTCATCTCGGCGCTGAAGCTGCCCCCCTTCATCGTCACGCTGGGGTCGCTCACCGCGGTGCGCGGCGTCGCGCGCCTCTTCGGCAACGACACCACGGTGTTCAACTCCGACCTGTCCTTCGCGGGCATCGCGGGCAATTTCGCCGTGCCGGTGCTCGGCGCCATCTCCTGGCTCACGATCATCGCGCTGGTGGTCGTGGCCGGGTCCTGGTTCATCCTGCGCCGCACGGTGCTGGGCGTGCACGTCTACGCGGTCGGCGGCAACCCGGCCGCGGCGCGGCTCAGCGGCATCAAGGTCTACCTCGTCCTGCTCTTCGTCTACGGCACCTCCGGCCTCCTGTCGGGGCTGGCCGGGCTGATGCAGGCCGCGCAGCTCCAGTCGGCCAACGGCCTCCAGCTCGGCACGGGCTACGAGCTCGACGCCATCGCGGCCGTGATCCTCGGCGGCACCAGCTTCGTGGGCGGCGTCGGCTCCGTCGTCGGCACGCTGATCGGCGCCCTCATCATCGCGGTGCTGGCCAACGGGCTGATCCTCGCCGGCGTGTCGGACGTGTGGCAGTACATCATCAAGGGCCTCGTCATCATCGGGGCCGTGACGCTCGACCGGCTGCGCAACCAGGGCGGCGCCCGGACCTGACCAGGGGCGTCCACAGGAGCTCGGCGGGAGGACGAGTCCCGCCCTTCACCGCGCCGCCCGCGCATGCCATCACCGACACCCACCGGCGAACGGCCCGGCGGGGGAACGCGGCGCCCGCAGGGCGCGCCGACCGACGAAGACCACAAGGGGAAACACCATGCTCAAGAGAATCCTGCTCGCCGGCGCCGCCCTGGCGATCGCGGCTGGCGGCGCCCAGGCCAAGGACCTGAAGTCGATCGGCATCTCGCTCGGGTCGCTCGGCAACCCGTTCTTCATCGCGCTGAGCAAGGGCGCCGAGTACGAGGCCAAGAAGACCAACCCGAACGTCAAGCTCCTGACCTTCGGCTACGACTACGACCTCGGCAAGCAGGTCAACCAGATCGACAACTTCATCGCGGCCGGCGTCGACCTGATCCTGCTCAACCCCGGCGACGTGAAGGCGCTGCGGCCCGCGATCGAGAAGGCCCAGAAGGCCGGCATCAAGGTCATCGCGGTCGACACCAACGCGGATGGCGCCGACGTCGCCGTGACGACCGACAACGTCCAGGCCGGCATGATCGCCTGCCAGTATTTCATCGACAAGCTCGGCATGAAGGGCAACGTCATCATCGAGAACGGCCCCCAGGTGTCGTCCGTGGTGGACCGCGTCACCGGCTGCAAGCAGGCGCTGAGCAAGGCCCCCGACATGAAGCTCCTGTCCTCCGACCAGGACGGCAAGGGCCAACGCGACGCCGGTCTCACCGTGATGAAGAGCCTGCTGACCCGCTTCCCCAAGGTGGACGCGATCTTCGCGATCAACGACCCCCAGGCGCTCGGCTCGGAACTCGCCGCGAAGCAGCTCAACCGCACCGACATCATCATCACCTCGGTCGACGGCGCCCCCGACATCGAGACCGCGCTCAAGGACGCCAAGGACCCGATGGTGCAGGCCTCGGCCAGCCAGGACCCCTACGCCCTCGCCCGCAAGGCGGTCGACATCGGCGTGGACCTGCTGAACGGCAAGGAGCCCTCGCAGAAGATCACCCTGGTTCCGTCCTCCCTCGTCACGCGCGAGAACGTGAAGGACTACAAGGGCTGGCAGGCCGACCGCACCGGCGGCTGAAGGCTCCCGCTCCACCGCGTCCGAGAGCAGGCCCGTCCCGCCCGTGCGGGGCGGGCCTTCGCGTGTCCGGGGTCCCCGCGGAAATCGGTGCTCGGTTCTCGACGTCGGCCCGAGAGGCGATGCCCTTCGTGCGATTTCCGTTCGATCGCCCTCTTCCCCCGCTCGTCCCCGCGCATGCGGGGATCCAGCGCCAGGAGGCGGCCGAAGGCCGACAACTTCGGTCGCGCGTCCCGCACCGCGCGGTTGCAGGATAGGGACGGCCTTCGGCCTGACATTCCGCGCCGGGTCCCCGCCTTCGCGGGGATGAGCGAGCTAGCGTTGGCACACTTCACTGAGGCTGGGCGTCTGCGCCCTTCTCCCCAGCGGGGAGAAGGTGCCCGGCAGGGCGGATGAGGGGAATTCCACAGGGGGTGGATCCCCCCTCATCCGGCGCTGCGCGCCACCCGGGTCCCATCCCGGCTTGCCGGGATGGGTGCCCGATTCTCCCCGCTGGGGAGAAGGGTACCACCCCGCGGGCGCCGATATGTGTGCCAACGCTAGGATGAGCGGCGGAGGGGAGCGATCCGAGATGATCAGCCCGGAACTGCATCATTCGAAACACTGATCCCCGTGGGAGGTCTCAGCCCCGCCGGCCGTAGCTGCGCGCCACGCCGAGGCCGCGGCGGAGATCGGCGCCGCCGATCTCCTGGCCCACGGCCGCCTGCACGACCGCGAAGGCCCGGCCGAAGTCGGAACCCTTGTCGACCGTCACCGCGCCCCGCCCGAGGTCCCGGTCGATCGCCGCGACGTCTCCGCCCGCCGCCGTGCCGTCGAGCGCCAGGGCGAGGCCCAGCGCCCCCAGGGTGGCGGACGTGGTGCGGGCGAGCCGCGGGTCGGCCCGCGCCACGCGGTAGGCGTTGACGAAGCGCTTCACGGCCCGCGGCGTGCCGCCCGCGAAGGGCGCGAGCGCCTTCACCATCTCGGCCTCGAAGGGCTGGAAGGCGCGGTCCAGCGCCGAACGCGACGCGTCGAGCGGCGCCCGGGGCCGGTCCTCGACGACGCGCGGGTCGAGCAGCCGCTCGGCCAGCGTCTCGGCATCGGCCGGCGCGGCGCCGAGGTCGTAGGAGAGCTGGAGGACGCGGTCGAGGCGCGCGCCCGCGAGGGCCGGATCGAACTCGCCCAGCGCCGACGCGATGGTGTCGCGTTCGAGTGCCAACAGCGCGACGAAGCCCGGCCGGCCGAGCAGGCGGTGGACCGCCGCCAGCAGGGCCGCGGCCTCCGGCGGCGGCAGGCGGTCGAAGCCGTCGACCGACACGAGGATGCGCTCCGGCGCGCCGTCCGCGGCCATGCCCTCGCTCAGGGCGGCGAAGAAGCGGGCGGCGGCCGCGTCGGGCGTGCGGGAGAGCCCGAACCGCTCGTCCGCGAGCGCGGCGCCGCCGTCCGACAAGCCCGCCCCGCCGCGTCGGCCTTCGGCCCGGCGCTGCGCGGCATCGGCGCTCCGGCCGGCCGTCTCGGCCTCGGCCGCGAGGGCGTCGACCCGCCGCGTCTGATGGGCCAGGAGCCCGTCGAGGTCGCGCCGGCGGTCGTCGAGCTCGCCCTCGAGCAGGGCGATGCCCCTGAAGACCGGCCCCAGGAATTGCGCGGCCCGCACGATGTCGGCCAGCACGGCGAGGGCCGCCAGGGCGAAGGCGATCCGGCTCACCGGCCGAAGCAGGTCGAGGTGGGCGCGAGCCCCGTCCGTCACGGCGGTGAAGCGGTCGCCGAAGCCGGCGAGCCAGTCCGACACCGCGTCAGGATCGGCCGCCCCCACCCCGGCGGCCCAGCCCAGCGCGAGCAGCAGCGCCGCCAGCACGAGCAGCCGACCCTGGCCCGCGAAGCCCCACAGCGCGCGCAACGCCAGGCCGGCGCGCGATCCGCCGCCGGAGGGGTCGGAATTGTCGCGCACGAGCTCCTTGTAGCTGCGGACCGGGTCGGTCGACGGCAGGCCGAAGGCGCGCAGCCGCGCCTCGATCCGGCCCCGGTTGGCGCGGGCGAAGGCGTCGACGCGCGAGCCGGCGGCGTCGAACAGCACGGTGTCGGTCAGCCGGGCCCGGCGGGCGCCGAGCCCGTCGAGGGTCTGGCGCTCGGCGTCGAGGGAGCGGCGCAGCCCGTTGACGCGCTCGCCCGCGAGCCGCGCCGCCTCGCGCGGGTCGCCACCGGCGTGGATCGCGTCCTCGGCGAAGGCGGCGTGCCCCTCCGCCAGCGCCGCGATGACGGCGCCCGCGAGCAGGGCGGCGGGCTCGCGGCCGGGCTCGGCCTCGGCCCGCGCCGCCACGACGCGGGACGCGAAGGGGCTCGGCGCGTCGGAGGCGCCCGCCGCCGCCGCGAGCTCGGACGCCGCATCCGCGACGGCGCGCAGGAAGCGGCTCTTGCCGGATCCCGCGGGGCCGAGGATCCCGAGCGCCAGCGGCGTCTCGGCGCGGCGGTGCACGACGACCTCGGCCAGGACGGCCGCGGCCTCGCCCCGGCCGAGCGCGTCGGCGCCCTCGCCCTCGCGGCTGAACACCGGCAGGGCATCCGCGGCGGCGCTCGGCTCGGGGCGCGGGGCCGCGTCCGGCGGAGACGGCTGGTAGGATGCGACGGCGGTCGATGTCACGGGCGACTCCTGCGAGGGGACGGGGCGAGCCGATAGAGCTTGAGCTTGACGCATGTGTGGCGCGGCGCCCGCCCCGCCGGGCCTGCTTGAAGCCGGGCGGGCCGGCTGCTACCTCAGGCCGATCCATCCCGCCCCGCGCCACCCCACGGTCTCCCCATGGCAGGTCCTCAGTTCGTCTATCACATGCAAGGCCTGACGAAGGCCTATCCCGGGGGCAAGAAGGTCCTCGACAACGTCCACCTGTCCTTCTACCCGACCGCCAAGATCGGCGTGCTCGGCGTCAACGGCTCGGGCAAGTCGACCCTGCTGCGCATCATGGCGGGCATCGACAAGGAGTTCACGGGCGACGGCTTCGTGGCCGAGGGCGCGCGGGTCGGCTACCTGCCGCAGGAGCCCGAACTCGACCCGGCGATCGGGGTGCGCGGCAACGTCATGCTCGGCGTGGCCCAGAAGCAGGCGATCCTCGACCGCTACAACGAGCTCGCCATGAACTATTCCGACGAGACCGCCGACGAGATGACGAATCTCCAGGACGAGATCGAGGCGCAGGGCCTGTGGGACCTCGACGGCCAGGTCGACCAGGCCATGGAGGCGCTGGGCTGCCCGCCCGACGATTCCGACATCGAGAAGCTGTCGGGCGGCGAGCGGCGCCGGGTCGCGCTGTGCAAGCTGCTCCTCGAAAAGCCCGAGATGCTGCTCCTCGACGAGCCCACCAACCACCTCGACGCCGAGACCGTGTCGTGGCTCGAAGGGCACCTGCGCGCCTATCCGGGCGCGATCCTCATCGTCACCCACGACCGCTACTTCCTGGACAACGTCACGGGCTGGATCCTGGAGCTCGACCGCGGCCGCGGCATCCCCTACGAGGGCAACTACTCGACCTGGCTGAAGCAGAAGCAGAAGCGCCTGCTCCAGGAGGGCCGCGAGGATGAGGCCAGGATGCGCGCCCTCGAAGCCGAGAGCGAGTGGATCTCCTCCTCGCCCAAGGCCCGCCAGTCGAAGTCCAAGGCCCGCATCCAGCGCTACGACGAGCTCCTGGCGAAGAGCGAGGAGCGCGTGCCCTCGATCACCCAGATCGTCATCCCGGTGGCGGAGCGGCTCGGCAACAACGTCATCGAGTTCGACGCGCTGAAGAAGGGCTTCGGCGACCGGCTGCTGATCGACGACCTGTCGTTCAAGCTGCCGCCCGGCGGCATCGTCGGCGTGATCGGGCCGAACGGCGCCGGCAAGACCACGCTGTTCCGCATGATCACCGGGCAGGACAGGCCCGACGCCGGCGGCATGAAGGTCGGCGAATCGGTGCAGCTCGGCTACGTCGACCAGTCGCGCGACGCGCTCGACGGCAAGAAGAACGTGTGGGAGGAGATCTCGGGCGGCAACGAGATCATCTATCTCGGCAAGAAGGAGATCAACTCCCGCGCCTATTGCTCGGCCTTCAACTTCAAGGGCTCGGACCAGCAGAAGAAGGTCGGCATGCTGTCGGGCGGCGAGCGCAACCGCGTGCACCTGGCCAAGATGCTGAAGACCGGCGCCAACCTGCTGCTGCTCGACGAGCCCACCAACGACCTCGACGTCGACACGCTGCGGGTGCTGGAGGAGGCGCTGCTGGCCTTCGCGGGCTGCGCCGTCATCATCAGCCATGACCGCTTCTTCCTCGACCGCATCGCCACCCACATGCTGGCCTTCGAGGGGGACAGCCACGTCGAATGGTTCGAGGGCAACTTCGCCGACTATGAGGAGGACAAGAAGCGCCGCCTCGGCATCGACAGCGTCATCCCCCACCGGCTGAAGTACAAGAAGTTCGCCCGCTGACCTCGATCCTCCTCCGCGGAGCGGAGGAGGGTGACCGGGTGCGGGGCCAGCCGATCTGACTTCACCCCGCCACCGTGCCGGGACGAGGGACGGTCATCGCCGTCGCGGGAGATGTCATGTCATGACCGATGTGTCCCGCGACGACCGAGGCAGCGCATGTCCGGCAAGATCGCGGCCCGGCTCGACGCCGTGGTGACGGTGGCGCCCCCCGTGCCGAGGCGCGCTCCACCTTCGCCCGCGAGATGGGCCTGAGGCGCAGATCCCGGCCGCTCACGGCTTCGGGAAGCGCGACCTCCGCGTCGACAGCATCGTGACGTTGCTGATGGTGCGGGGCTGGGCCGCCATGGCGTTGCGGCGGCGGATGATGGCGGCATTGAGCTCGCCGCCGTACACGAAGATGCTGGCCAGCGCGTAGAGGAACAGGAGCGCGATCATCACGGAGGCGAGGCCCCCGTAGGTCGTCACGTAGTTGCGGGCATATTCCGACAGATAGGCCCCGAAGGCCATGCTGAACACCAGTGACAGCACCACGGTCAGCACGATGCCGGGCGCGATCTGCCCGAAGGTGCGGCGCTCCGCCGGCAGCCACTTGTGGGCGATGATGAGCGCCAGGATGAGGATGACCGAGACGAGGCCGTAGCGCGCCAGCGTCACCAGCCGGCCGAGCCTGTCCAGCTCGGGCGCCAACGCCACCACGGCGCCCCAGAGCAGCGGCGCCAGCACCACCAGGAAGGCCAGGGCCAGCAGCGCCACGGCCCCCACCAGCACGTAGGCGATGGACTCCAGCCGCAGCAGCCACCAGGTGCGGCGCTCCCGCACCCCGTAGGCGCGGTTGAGCCCGACGCGGAAGGCCTCCACCCCGCTCGACGAGAAGTAGATCGCGAGCAGCGCGCCCAGGGTCAGCAGCCCGCCGTGGGCGGTGGTCAGGACGGCGTGGATCTCGCCCGCGATGGGGGCCGCCACCTGGCGCGGCCACACGTCGAAGAGCAGGCTGGCGGCGTTCTCGCTGAGCTCGGCCGAGCCGAAGAAGCCCGCCAGCGCGGTCACGAAGATCAGGAACGGGAACATCGACGTCAGGGTCGACATGGCGAGATGGCTGGCGATGGCCCAGCCGTCGTCCTCGGCGAGGCGCCAGTAGGCGTCCATCGCGACCTCGAACACGACCTTGACCCGCCTCATGGCCGTCCGCCCCCCTCCCTGCCGCGCGTCGCCGCGCCGCGCCCGTCCCGCATCAGATCGCCCCGTCACGCGGTCCCGTCCAGCTCGTTCTCTCGCCTCGCGCGCATCGGCCGCGTCAGGGCCCCCACGGACATCGGTGCTTCGATCCGACGCCGGTCCGAGAGGCGCAGGGCCCTCTCGATCGAAGCACTTCTCGTCGTGGGAGCCCTCAGGTCGCGGTCTCGATGAGGCGGCGCGCGGCGGCGCGCGCCTCCTCGGTGATGGTGGCGCCGGCCAGCATGCGGGCGATCTCCTCGCGGCGCGATTCGTCCTCCAGCGCCGTGACGCGCGTGGCGACCCGCCCCTCGCCCCGCAGCGCGCTCTTCGAGATGCGCAGGTGGCTGGCCGAGCGAGCCGCCACCTGGGGGGCGTGCGTCACGGCCAGGACCTGGATCTTGCCCGACAGCCGCGCCAGCCGCGACCCGATGGCATCCGCCACGGCCCCTCCGACGCCCGTGTCGATCTCGTCGAAGACGAGGGTCGGGGCCGAGCCGCGGTCGGCCAGCGACACCTTGAGGGCCAGCATGAAGCGCGCGAGCTCGCCGCCCGACGCCACCTTGGTGAGCGGCCCGGGGCGGGTGCCGGGGTTGGTCGACACCCAGAACTCGACCCGGTCGATGCCGTCGGGCCCGGCCGCGGCCGGATCGGAGTCGATCTGGGTCGAGAAGCGCGCGCGGTCGAGCTTCAGGGGGCCGAGTTCGCGGTTGACCGCCGCATCGAGCTTGGCCGAGGCCGCGGCGCGGGCCTTGGACAGGTCCTCGGCGGCACGGCGGTAGGCGTCGCGGGCCGCCTCGACGGCCTTGGCCAGCGCCAGGATGCGCGTCTCGCCGGCGTCGAGCGCCTCGATGTCGCGCGTGAAGCGCTCCAGCAGATCGGGCAGGGCATCGACGGCGACCCCGTGCTTGCGGGCCGCGGCGCGCAGGGCGAAGAGCCGCTCCTCCACGGCTTCGAGGTCCCGGGGATCGAAGTCGGCCGCCTGGAGCGCCTCCTCGAAGGCCGCGGTGGCGCCGTCGAGCGCCAGCAGCACCCCGTCGAGGGCGCGGAGGCAGGGCTCGATCAACTCCGGCGCCTGCCCGGCGCGCCGCTCCAGCCGGCGCAGCAGGGCCGAGAAGGTGGAGGAGGGCGAGCCCTCCCCGCCGACGCACTCGTAGGCGTCGCGCAGGTCGCCCGACACCTTCTCGGACTGCTGCATGATCGCGCGGCGCTCGCCGAGCGTCTCCTCCTCGCCGGCGACGGGCTTCAGCTTGCCGAGCTCCTCGTGGACGTGGTGGAGGTAGTCGGCGTCGGCCCGGGCCTTGGCGATGCGGGCGCTCTCGTCCTCCAGGTGGCGCTCGGCCGCCTTGCGGGCCGCGAAGGCGGCCCGGACCTTGGCGAGCCGGACGTCTAGCCCGCCGTAGGCGTCGAGCAGGGCGCGGTGGGCCGCGGGATCGACGAGGGCGCGGTCGTCGTGCTGGCCGTGGATCTCGACGAGGCGGCGGCTGACGTCGCGCAGCGTCTGGGCGCTGATCGGCGCGTCGTTGAGGAAGGCGCGGGTGCGGCCGTCGGGCAGTTGCAGGCGGCGCAGGATCAGGGTGCCGTCGGGCTCCTGGTCCTGCGCGCGGACGACGTCCCAGGCCGGATGGTCGGCCGCGAGGTCGAACACGGCCGTCACCTGGCCCTGCTTCTCGCCCTGGCGCACGAGGGATCCGTCGCCGCGGCCGCCGAGCGCCAGGGCGAGCGAGTCGAGCAGGATGGATTTACCGGCGCCGGTCTCGCCGGTGAGCACCGTGAGCCCGGTGCCGAACTGGAGGTCCAGCCGGTCGATCAGGACGATGTCGCGGATGTTAAGCTGGGCGAGCATGGACGACGCCCATCAGGTCGGCACGGGGATGGCTCTGTGTATCACGAACCCGAAGATGGGTCGTCGGATCGCGAGCGGGATGCGGCCGATCGATCCTGAGCAGGCTCGCGTCGGAAGACCGAGGCTTCGCCTGCTTGGCTTCCTGTTTTGTCGCAGGTTTCTGTCGAAAGAGCGTGTGACGCTCTCTCGAAACCCGCTCAGCTCAGACCCAGCTTGTGATAGGCCCGATAGATCCACGACCCCTGGTCCTCGTTGGGCTCGAGCCCGTCGGCCTGGAGCTTGGCGAAGGCGTCCTTGTACCAGGGGCTGTCGGGGAAATTGTGGCCGAGGACGGCCGCGGCGGTCTGGGCCTCGTTGTTGATGCCCAGCGCGAGGTAGGATTCCGTCAGGCGCTCCAGCGCCTCCTCGGTGTGGCGCGTGGTCTGGTACTTGGACAGCACCTCGCGGAAGCGATTGATGGCGGCCGTGTAGTTGCGGCGGTTGAGGTAGAACCGCCCGGTCGACATCTCCTTGCCGGCCAACTGGTCGCGGGTGACCTGGATCTTAAACTTGGCGTCGTCCGCATATTCCGACGTCGGATATTTGGCGACGATCTGCTGGAACAGGTCGAGCGCCTTGGCCGAGTTCTCCTGGTCGCGCGACACGTCCGGGATCTGCTGGTAGTAGGACATGGCCTGCAGGTACAGCGAATAGGGCACGTCGGGCGCGTTGGGGTAGAGCTGGGTGAAGCGCTTGCCCGTGGTGATGGCGGTGTCGTAGTCGCCCGCCTGGTAGTTGGCATAGGTCTGCATCATCAGACCCTTCCGCGACCATTCCGAGAACGGGTACTGCTTGTCGAGCTCGCTGAACTTCTTGGCGGCGCCGGCGCCGTCCTTCTTCTGGAGGCGGGCCAAGCCCTGGTCGTAGATATCGTTGGCCGGCGTCTCGGCCAGGATCTTGGTCTCGTATTTCTCGCCCGCGCCGAAGGGGTTGATCGAGTCCAGCGTCGAGCATCCGGCGAGGGGAACGGCCAGCAGGGCCGCCAGGGGCGCCGTTCGGAAGGCCATTCGGAACCGGTCAGACACCATCGGGAGGGCTCGATCTTCTGGGTGGACGGGGCGGACCCGAGACCCCGAGGGCACGATCCGCGACGATCAGGCGATAGAACGCGCCGGGGGTCGGATTATGGCCCGGTTCCGGGCCGGCGGGCCTGATGCTGGATATTCCAGAACCGTTGCCGAAATGCAACGACGGAGCGCGTCGAGAGCCCCGAAATCCATGGACCCCGGCGACGGGATGCGGGGCAGGCGGACGGGCCGACGAGGGCCGTGTCAGTTGACCTCGGCCGCGAAGGCGGGGAGGGGCGCGAAGCCGCCGAAATCCGCGAAGCTCGACCCGACCTGCACAGGGGCCTCGACGAAGCTGTAGGCCGAGCGGTCGGCGAACAGGGCCTGGAGAACCAGGAAGTTCATCTTGTGCCCGGGGCAGAAGGCCGAGTAGCGGCCGACGATGGAGGCGCCGGCGAGGGCGAGGTCGCCCACCGCGTCCAGCATCTTGTGGGACACGAACTCGTCGCTCGACCGAAGGCCCTCCGGGTTGAGGATGCGGTCGCCGTCGACCGCCACCGAATTGTCGAGCGAGGAGCCCAGCGCGAAGCCGAGCTTCCACAGGCGCTCCACATCGCGCAGCAGGCCGAAGGTGCGGGCGCGCGAGATCTCGCGGCGGAAGGACGTGGGGGTGAGGGCCACGACCTTGCGGTGGCGCCCGATCGCCTCGACGGGATAGTCGATCTCCACGTCCAGCGTGAAGCCGGACTCGGCCGGGCGGAGCTCGGAGAAGGAGCGGCCGTGCTCGATCCGCACGGGCTTCAGCACCTTGAGGAAGCGCCGCGGCGCCGACTGGACCCGCAGGCGGGCCTTGTCGATGGCCGCCACGAAGCTCGCCGACGAGCCGTCCATGATGGGGATCTCGGGGCCGTCGACCTCGACGAGAACGTTGTCGACCCCGAGGCCGGCGAGCGCGGCCAGGAGGTGTTCGACGGTCGACACCGAGCCGAGCGACACGTCGCCCAGCACGGTGCATAGGTCGGTGGCCGAGACGCGGGACCATTTGGCCTCGATGCGGCGGGTGGCGCCGTCTGGCAGGCCGGTGCGGAGGAAGACGATGCCGCTGTCGGGCTCGGCGGGATGCAGGGTCAGGGTGACGGGAGCGTTCGAATGGACGCCATGGCCGGTGAGGACACACCGTCTGCGCAGGGTCGTCTGCCTCGGAAACGTCATGCCACCCGACTCCACTCCGCCGTCCGGCGCGTCGGTCCCGGCCTCCCGGCCGTCCCTCCCGCGCCCCCGACCGCCCGGTTTAAAGCCCCGTCCGAGGCCCCCGGCCAGTCCGCCCCGCCCGCATCCCGGATCGTGCCCCGAGACCGCCGACGGGTCTGTCGAGGGGCAAACTACGCGCATGTCCCTGCCCCGCCAAATCACGCTTTCTTACGTTCTGTTACAAAAGATCCGACACTCTTCCGAAATCTCGAAAGGGGCGAATTCCAAGACCGATCAACGGCATGCGGCCGCCGCCCTGGTCCGGGCGGCGACCTCGTGCGGCGTGGTTTCGCGTGCCGCCGGGGCCGCCCGGAGGCGGCGTCCGGCGCGGCCTGCGGGCGAGGTCAGTTCGACTGGCGGCGCAGGAAGGCCGGGATCTCGAGCTGGTCGTCCTCGAAGGACCGGGCCGGGGGCAGGGCGCGGCCGTGCTGGTCGGTCGGGCCGCCCGCGTGGCGGGGCGCGGGCTGCGCGGCCGGCCGCTTGCCGTATTCGCTCGGCGGCGGCGCGGGCTGGGGGGCGCGCGGCGCGTGCTGCTGCGTGGGAGCGTAGGGCATCGGCGCCTGGGGCAGGCGGGGCGCCGCCTGCGGCATGGGCGGGTGGCGCTGCGGGGGCGCGGCCGCCACCTCGTCCTGCCGGCTCATGCCGAAGGAGGCCAGGCGCTCCAGCAGCGTGCGGCGCTTGGTGTCCGACCCCGCCGGGGGCTCGGCCGCGGGCTCGCCGCGCTGGGCGCGGATCTGGTGCTGCACGGGCAGCGGCAGGTCCTCGATCTGCGGCATGCGCTGCGCGCGCTGCGGCTGCACGGGCGCCGGCGGGATGAAGGGGCCGGCGTCCTGGTAGTCGTGGCGGGCGGGCTCGGGGGCCGGCGGGGGGGCGTAGCTCGCGCCCTTGGGGGCCGGCACGGGCTTGATCTCGACGTCGCCCGCCACCTGGGTCTGCGGGGCGTAGCCGCCGCCCTGCGGGGGCGCGAAGTTCTGCGGCACGACGAAATTGTGCTGGGCGGGCACCGGGGCCGGGGCCTGCTCGTAGCCCGCGCCGTCGCCGGTCATCACGGGGCGCGAGATGGCCTCCTGGCGGGCCGCCGTCTGGGCGCGGAGCTTCTGCGCCACCTCGGCGATGCGCGATTCGCCCGAGTTCAGGTCCTTGGCGCCGAGCGGCTGGTCGATGCCGGTCGCCACCACCGACACCCGCACGATGCCGTCGAGGTTGGAGTCGAAGGTGGCGCCCAGGATGATGTTGGCGTCCTCGTCGACCTCCTGGCGGATGCGGCTCGCGGCCTCGTCGACCTCGTAGAGGGTGAGGTCGTTGCCGCCCGTGATGGAGATGAGCAGCCCGCGGGCGCCCTTCATCGACACCTCGTCGAGCAGCGGGTTGGCGATGGCGGCCTCGGCCGCGAGGATCGCGCGCTTGTCGCCCGACGCCTCGCCCGTGCCCATCATGGCCTTGCCCATCTCGCGCATGATGGCGCGGACGTCGGCGAAGTCGAGGTTGATGAGGCCCTCCTTCACCATCAGGTCGGTGATGCAGGCGACGCCCGAGTAGAGCACCTGGTCGGCCATCGAGAAGG
>CAXTBR010000014.1:0-74986 GCA_964242785.1 uncultured Lichenihabitans sp.
TCTTCAGCCTCGATTCCGGCTGGCAGTCGCCCGCCATCGCGGACATCACCAGCAATAACTTCGTGATGGGCGCACAGACTTCGCAGTACATGGTCGACAACCTGCTCGGCAAGGGCAAGACAAAAGCCAACATCTGCGCCGTCATCGCCAACTTCCACCATGGGACGCGCAAGCGCGGCAAGGTGATGAAATCCGTGCTGTCGGAGAACGAGTGGATCTCGCTGAAGAACGAGCGGGTGATCCAGTACAGCGGCTTCTACGAGACCACGCAGAATACCGTGAACGACTGGCTGACGACCTACGGCGAGGACCTCGACGCCATCTGGTGTCCCTGGGACGAGCCCGCCATGGCGGCCGCCGAGGTCGTGGCGTCGCGCGGCATGGCCGACAAGGTCTTCGTCATCGGCCACGACGGGCATCCGACGGCCGTCGACCGCATGCGCAAGCCGGGCTACCCGCAGCTCGCCACCGTGGCCCAGGCCTTCGAGGTCTGGGGCGCCTATACGGGCTGGCTCATCAACGAGATCGTCGGCAAGGGCCGGGACGCCAAGCAGGTCGTGCCGGTGCCCACCGTCGAGTTCCCGGCGCCGCTGCTGGTCCAGGGCGTGAACCTGCCCGACCCCGGCAAGCCGACCTGGGACGCGACCGACCTCTACTACATCTACCGGGACCGGGCGATGCAGGGGATGAAGGCGTGACGCGCCACTGAAGGAGAGGCCCTCCCCGGCGCACGGGGAGGGCCGACGGCGGGACAGGGAGGCTTTCGACATGCATGGTACGGTCACGGCCGAGCCGCGCCTCGCGGTGCGGGGAATCGGCAAGACCTTCGGCGGTACCGCCGCCCTGCGCGACGTCGACCTGGCGGTCGCGGCGGGCGAGATGCTGGCGCTGGTGGGCGCCAACGGCGCCGGCAAGTCGACCCTGGTCAAGATCATCTGCGGGGCGCAGAGCGCCGACGCCGGCTCCATCTCGGTCGACGGACGCCCCGTCGTGTTCCGCACCGTGGCGGACGCGCTCGCGGCCGGGATCGCGGTGGCCCACCAGCAGGTGGCCATCATCCCGTCGCTGACCGCGGCCGAGAACATCATGCTGGGCCACGAGCCGCTGCGCGGCGGCCTGATCCGCCAGCGCCCGCTCTACGCCCAGGCCCGCGCCCTGGCCCAGCGCTTCGGCGTCGACATCCCGCTCGACCGCGAATGCGGCGATCTCGGCATCGGCGAGAACAAGATCCTCGACATCCTGAAGGCGCTGAAGAGCGAACCCGCCCTGCTGATCCTCGACGAGCCGACCGCCTCCCTGACGCTGAACGAGAGCCGGAAGCTGTTCGGCTTCCTGCGCGACCTCCGCGCCCAGGGCTTGGCCATTCTGTTCATCTCGCACCACATCAACGAGATCTTCGAGCAATGCGACCGTGTCGCCGTGCTGAAGGACGGGGTGAAGGTCCACGACGGGCCTGTCGCCGCCACCACGCCCGAGGCCGTGGTGCGGCTGATGGTGGGCCGCGCCGTCGAGGACGCCGACTGGCATAGCCACGCCCGGACCGGCGCGGTCGCGGTGCGCCTGTCCCGCGTGACGGTCGGGCCGCTCAGCGTGCCCGAGATGGTGGTCCACCGCGGCGAGGTGGTGGGCATCGCGGGCGTGCTGGGGGCCGGGCAGACCGACCTCATCGAATGCCTCGCGGGCGCCCGGCGGCCGGAGGCGGTCGGCGAGGCCGCCGTCAACGGCATGGCCCGCGTGCCCCGCAGCGTGGCCGAGGCCAACGCGCGAGGTATCTACCTCATCGCCGACAACCGGCTGAAGAAGGCGCTGTTTCCCGGGCTGAGCGTCGAGGAGAACCTGATGACGGGCTCGCTCCGGCAGACGAGCCGGCTCGGCTTCACCCGGGCCCGGCTGACGCTGGCGGCCGCGCGCGACATCATCGAACGGCTGTCGGTCAAATGCGCCGGCCCGTCGCAGGACGTGATGCAGCTTTCGGGTGGCAACCAGCAGAAGCTGGCCTTCGGGCGCTGGCTGGTGCGCATGGACCGGCAGGCCGCCGCCGAGCCCCCGCTGCTTCTGCTCGACAACCCGACCGAGGGCGTCGACGTCGGCAGCAAGGCGGAGCTCTACGGACTCGTCCGCGGCTTCGCCGAGCGAGGGGCCGCGGTGCTGATCGCCAGCGCCGAGTTCGGGGAGCTGCTGAAGCTCTGCGACCGCGTCTACTGCATCGCCCACGACACGCTCGAGACCTGCCTCGACCGGCGGGACTTCTCCGAGGAACGCCTGCTGCTGGAGGTGAACTGACCATGGCCCCGAACCCGCAGGCCGCCGCCGGCGCCGTCCCGGCCACCGCATCGGCCAAGAGAACGATCGACTGGGGCGGGCTTGCGGCCCGCTACGGCACGGTCGCGGCCGCGCTGGTGATCTTCATCGCCTTCGCGCTGGCGAGCGACCGCTTCCTGTCGGTCAACAACATCAGCAACATCCTGATCCAGATCTCCGTGCTGATGATCGTGTCGTCCGGCCTCACCTTCGCGGTGGCGAGCGGCGAGTTCGACCTGTCGGTCGGCCAGGTCGCGAGCCTGTCGGGCGTGCTGGTCGCCGGGCTGATGATCTGGGCGTCGCTGCCGGTCGCGCTGGCGATCCCCCTCGCGGTGCTGGCCGGCGTCGCCATCGGGGTGGTCAACGGGCTGCTCGTCACCCGCCTGCGCATCCCCTCGCTGATCGCCACCCTGGCCATGGGGCCGATCGCGCTCGGCCTCAACTACGCCTACACCAACGGTGATTCGATCTACGCCAGCATGCCGCGCGAGTTCTACTTCATCGCCACCGGCAAGATCCTCGGCATCGTGCCGGTGCCGGTCGTCATCGCGCTGGTGATCGTCGGTATCTTCTATGTCCTGCTCAACAAGACGCGGCTCGGGCGCGGCGTGGTGGCGACGGGCGCCAACATCCAGGCGGCCCGCCTCTCCGGCATCGCGGTCAACCGCTGCCGGTTGATCGCCCTGGCGCTGTCGGGGCTCGGCGCCGCCATGGGCGGGGTGATGCTGACGGCGCGGCTCGGCACCGGCCAGTCGGGGGCGGGCGACGCCTACCTGCTCGACAGCCTCACGGCCGTGTTCCTCGGCATGACGGCCTTCAAGCCGGGCCGGGCCACCGTGCAGGGCACGCTGGTGGGCGTCGTCATCATCGGCATGCTGGACAACGGGTTGAACCTGCTCGGCGCCCCCTTCTACCTGCAGAACGAGGTGCGCGGCCTCGTGATGATCGCGGCCGTCAGCCTGGCGGTGATGCGCAGCGAGATCCGGTTCTTCTGATGGACGACGCCTTCTCCAGCCTGGACCGGTTCCGGCTCGCTGGCCGCACGGCCGTCGTCACGGGGGGCGCCCGCGGCATCGGGCGGGCCATCGCCTTCGCGCTCGCCGGGGCGGGCGCCGCCGTGACGGTGGCGGACCGCGATCGGGACGCCGCCGAGGCCACGGCCGCGGCGCTGCGGGAACGCGGCGCCACCGCCTCCGCGCTCGTGCTCGACGTCACGCGCGTCGCCGATGTCGAGGCCGCGGCAGCGGCGGGCGAGACCGACATCCTGGTCAACAACGCCGGCCTGGTGACCAACGCGCCCGCCCTCGACACCACGGACGCGGATTGGCGGCGGGTCCTCGACGTCGATCTCGACGCGGTGTTCTGGTGCTCGCGCGCCTACGGCCGCGGCATGGTCGAGCGGGGGCGAGGCGCCATCGTCAACGTCGGCTCGATGGCGGGCGAGATCGTCGTCCACCCGCAGGGGCAGCCGGCCTACAACGCCGCCAAGGCGGCCGTCGCCATGCTGACGAAGTCGCTGGCGGCCGAATGGGCGCGCAGCGGCGTGCGGGTCAACGCGGTGGCGCCCGGCTACACCGCGACCGAGCTGACCCTGCTCGGCCGCAGCAAGCCCGAATGGTTCCAGACCTGGCTCGACCGGACCCCCATGGGCCGGCTCGGCGAGCCCGACGAGATCGCCGCCGTCGCGCTGTTCCTGGCCTCGGACGCGGCGAGCTTCATGACCGGATCGATCGTCACGGTCGACGGCGGCTACACCTGCTGGTGAGCGACGCCACGGCCAAGGGAGGAGACAGCATGGACAAACAGGGCAACGGACGGGTCGCGCTCGTCACCGGCGCGAGCCGGGGCATCGGGCGAGCCATCGCGATAGGGCTAGCGGAGACCGGGTTCGACATCGTGCTGAACGACATGGCGCGACAGGAGGGCGAGCTTCAATCGGTGAGGGCGGAGATCGAGGCCCACGGGCGGCGCTGCTTCGTGGCGACCGCGGACGTGAGCCGCAAGGCCGAGGTCAGAGCGATGGTGGCCGGGGCCATCGCGGCCGCGGGCCGCATCGACGCCGTGGTCAACAACGCCGGCATCCTGATCAGCAACTCGGTCGAGGATCTCGAGGAGGAGCAGTGGGACGCCGTTCTCGACGTCAACGCCAAGGGCACCTTTCTGGTCATCCAGGCCCTGCTGCCGCACATGCGCGAGCGTCGCTACGGGCGCATCGTCAACATCGCCTCGATCGGCGGCAAGCACGGCGCCCCCTTCCAGGCGCACTACTCGGCCTCCAAGGCCGCCGTCATGGGCTTCACGCGGGTGCTGGCGCAGGAGGTGGGCCCGGACGGCATCACGGCCAACTGCGTCTGCCCCGGCATCATCGTGACCGACATGGGCCGCACCAACCTCGCCGACCAAGCCAACGTCGACAAGTGGGTCGGCGTTACCGCGCTGCGGCGCCTCGGCCAGCCGGAGGACGTCGCCGGGCCGGTGGCCTTCCTGGCCTCCGACGCGTCGGCTTTCGTGACGGGACAGACGTTGAACGTGTGTGGAGGAATCGTCTTCAGTTGAAAGGAGGAATGGGCCAAAGGCCGTCCAGGAACAGTAAATGATATAAATTGAAACGCTGTCGTGCGAAGGTGTCGACACTGAGAAGTTGTGAGGATCCACTTTGGACATGGCCGAGGCAATTCCCGTGGACCTCAGTAATCCTCTCATTTTTGACCACTCGTTTTACGAGAGCGCTGGAGAATCTACAGGTCCGCTTCGATTTCCAGTTGGTTGCGGCAGGGCGATGGATCGCAAGGCGGGGTGGGGCGAGGGCGTTTTCGAGTTTCTGGACGATCTGCTCGAAGGTGATCTGCACGGCAAGCGCGTGCCGTCGCTGCCCTCACCCCCTCTTGGGAGTTACGATGACTGCAAGTCGACGGCCTGGTGAAAACGAATCGCCCGGCGTCCACAGCATGCTCGCCCCTTGGAGGCGGTGATGCCGACGCATGCCGCCTCGCTGGCTGCGCTGATCCGACCTGCTTCGCCGGCCAAGCTGACCGTGGCGCAACGGCCCACGGCGCACTAGAGCTGTTGCCGCTCGCCTTGGCTCGCAGCTCCAGCTCCAGCCTCCTGTTTTTACGAGCATCTTCACGCGATCAGGTGATTCCACCTGATCGCGATCTGCTCTAACATTCACTCCGGACCACCCAATGGGGGTCGATTACAATGTCGATCTCCCTGGGTGGTAGCGTGTTGACGGACGCCGGGCCGAGGAGGAAACAGCCATGAAATACAGAACGCTGGGTCGCTCGGGGCTGAAAGTGTCGGTTCTCACCATGGGGACCTTCACGTTCGGCGGCCGAGGAGATTTTGCCATGACCGGTAACCAGGGCGTCGCCGAGGCGCAGCGTCTGATCGGCGCTTGCCGGGACGGTGGCATCAACCTCTTCGACACGTCGAACATGTATTCGCTCGGCCTGTCGGAGCAGATCCTCGGCGAGGCCTTGGGCGAGAGCCGGAACGACGTGCTGATCTCGTCCAAGGCGCGCATGCGCGTCGGCGACGGGCCCAACGACGAGGGTGTCTCGCGCTATCACCTGATCCGCGAATGTGAGCGGAGCCTGAAGAGGCTCCGGCGCGACCACATCGACATCTACTACATGCACGAGTGGGACGGCACGACGCCGCTCGAAGAGATGCTCTCCGCACTCGACAGCCTCGTGACGCAGGGCAAGATCCGCTACATCGGCTGCTCGAACTATTCCGGCTGGCACATCATGAAGGCGCTGGGCGTGAGCGACCTCAAGAACCACCCGCGCTTCGTCACCCAGCAGATCCATTACACGCTGGAAGCGCGGGAGGCCGAATACGAGCTGCTGCCGATCTCGGTCGACCAAGGACTCGGCGTTCTGATCTGGAGTCCGCTCGCGGCTGGTCTTCTCTCCGGAGCGCATCGGCGTGATCGCCCCGTGCCGGCGGACTCGCGTCAAGCCAAAGGCTGGACCGAGCCTCCGATCCGCGACATGGAGCGACTGTGGGCCATCGTCGACGCTCTGGTCAAAATCGGCGAAGCCCGCGGCGTCTCGGCCGCCCAGATCGCTCTCGCCTGGGCATTGGAGCGACCCGGCATCACGTCGGCCGTGGTCGGAGGCGAAAACGAGGCACATTTCACAGACAATGTCGCGGCCGTCGACATCGAACTCACTGACGATGAGCGCAAGACGCTTGACGACGTCAGCGCCATCCCGATGATCTATCCATACTGGCACCAGGGACAGTTCGCCAGAGACAGGTTCAGTGCCGCCGACTGGGCACTGCATAGTGGCAATCCCTACGCGAGGTGACGCGGCTCCGTCCGGAGCCGGCCTGAACCGATGCCGCGCGGCACATTACAGCGTGCCAGCGATCGATGCAGATTGCTGCAGGGTCATGGACTGACTTGAGCCTGTGGTTAAGTCCCGGTTGCGGTGCAAGGTGTGAGATGCTGCGATGGTCGAACGCATAGGCTTCATCCATACCGTTGGTTTCCTAGTCGAGGAGTTCCGCGGCCGTATGAGGGCCGAACTGCCTGATGTGGATAGTTTCCACGTGTTGAACGAGAGTTTGCTGCAAGACCTGCTCCGCGGAAAGCCCAAGGCGGCGGTCTATCGCCGGGTCGTGGATCAAGTACTCGCCGCAGCCGATGCGGGTGCCGACCTCATCGTGATGACGTGCTCCTCGACGTCGCCTGCGGTCGATATCGTCCGCCAAGTATTGAATTTTCCCGTACTCAAGATCGATGACCCCATGATGACGGCAGCCGTCCGGGCGGGACGGCGCATCGGCCTCGTCTGTACAGCGAGCAGCACGGTCGAGCCGAGCACTGCTCTGCTCCGCTCCCACGCGGCGGCGAACGGATGCGAGATCGCCATCACACCGCTGCTGCAAGCCGACGCCTATGCGGCTCTCATGAGGGGCGACCGCGTCGAACACGACAGGATGATGGTCAAAGCCGTCACCGAAGCCGCAGCGACGGTCGACGCGCTCGTGCTCGCACAGGCCTCGCTGGCGCATCTGCGGGACGTGCTCGCGTCAACCCTGCCCATACCGGTCCTCGCCAGCCCCCCACTCCTGATGCAGACCTTGGCCGAATATTGCTCGACCGGCTCGCGTCAGCGCTAGCTTCGACATCCGGCGAGATCAAAAATCTGCACAATACTGATACCAGCGGCGGCCCGTGCCGACCTTTTTCCTCCCACCTCCCTCATCCTGAGCAGGGTCCGCAGGACTTATGTCGAAGGACGCACATGCGGCCCGCTTTCGCGCGGAGGGCACCCGCGTCCTTCGACACGGCCCTTCAGGCCTGCTCAGGATGAGGAGAAGTGGAGGAGTGGAGCCGTTAGTATGAGATCGTAAGATTTGATCTGAATCGCCGTGAAGCTTTAATCGAAGGCCGATATCAATAGATCCGTCGATCAGAGCGTCGCCTCAACATCAGGCGATGCTTTATCGTGTTTCGAAGGACGGCGGTGCGCGGTCGAGCTCGGCGACTACCCGGCGGCCTTGCGCTTGGTGTTCAACGAGTCGAACAGCACGGCCAGGAAGATCACCGCGCCTTGGATGAACTGCACCCAGAACGGCTCGACGTTGTGCAGCGTGAGGCCGTTGTTGATGACGCCGATGAGGAGCACGCCCAGGATGGTGCCGAGCATGGAGCCGCGGCCGCCGAACAGCGAGGCGCCGCCGATCACCACGGCCGCGATGGCGTTGAGTTCCAGGCCTTGCGCCGCGATCGGCTGCGCCGAGTCGAGCCGGCCGGTGAGGATGACGCCCCCGAGGCCCGCGAGGCTCCCGGAGATGAGGTAGACCGCCAGCAGCGTGCGCCGGACCGGGATCCCGGTCATATTCGCGGCCTCGCGGTTCCCCCCGACCGCGTAGACCTCGGCGCCGAACACCGTCTTGCCGAGCACGAAGGCGCCGATCAACAGGGCGGCGAGCGAGATCAGCCCCGCGACGGGCAGGGGACCGATGAGGCCGCCGCCGATCTGGTCGAAGCTGTCGTCGAAGCCGAAGATCGTGGCCCCGCCGGGCAGGATGAAGGCGAGCCCGCGCGCCATCGCCATGGCCGCCAAGGTGACGATGAACGGGTTCATGCCGAGGTAGGTGACCGCGAGGCCGTTGAACAACCCGCAGGCCGCCCCGACCCCGATGCCGATCGCCACGCCGAGCGGGACCGGGACATGAGCCTGGAGCGCCAGGCCGGTGACGATCCCGGCCAGGGCCACGACCGAACCCGACGACAGATCGATGCCACCCGTGATGATCACGAAGGTTTGGCCGCAGGCGACGACCGCGATGAGCGAGGTCGCGACCAGGATCGCCATGACGTTGGCGGTCGTCATGAAGGATGCGGACGAGACCGCGAGATAGGCCACGATGGCGAGGAAGACGATCAGCACCGTGAGATCGCTGAGGTCGACCGCGAAGCGTCTGCGTGGCGCGGGTGCCTGCCCGAGGCGGGCGGTGTCCTTGGTGCTCATCGATTATCCGATCGCCGCGAGCGACATGATGCGGTCCTGCGAGAAGTCGGGGCGGTTCACCTCGCCGGCGAGCCGCCCGGCCCGCATCACGCCGATGCGGTCGCACAGGCCGAGCAGTTCCAGGAGGTCCGAGGACACGATGAGGATCGCGGCGCCGGCGGCCGCGAGCTCGCCGATGAGGGTGTAGACCTCGACCTTGGCCCCGACATCGACGCCACGGGTCGGTTCGTCGAGCATGAAGACGCGGGGTGTCACCGACAGCGCCCGGGCCAGCACGACCTTCTGCTGGTTGCCGCCGGACAGCCGCAGCACCTCCTGGGCCGAGGAGGTCGTGCGGATGCGCAGCCGGCGGATGGACTGATCCGCGAGCCGAACCATGGCGCGCCGGGACAGCACGCCGAAGCGCGCCATTTGACCCAGCGTGGACATGCCGATGTTGTTGCGGATGGAAAACGGCAGAACGAGGCCTTCCGCCTTGCGGTCCTCCGGCGTCAGCACCACGCCGACGCCGAGCGAATGGCGCGGCGACCGTGGACGGTGGTCCCGTCCCTCGATCCGGATCGTGCCGCCCGTCAGCGGCAGGGCGCCGAAGATCGTCTTCAAGACCTCCGTGCGGCCGGCGCCGACGAGACCGGCCAGGCCGTAGATCTCGCCGGCCTTCACGTGGAACGAAACGTCCCGGAAGCGCCGGGAGCTCGCGAGGCCCTCCACGTCCAGGAGGACCGGACCCGGCGCGACCTCCACCTTGGGGAAGAACTTGTCGATCGGACGGTTCACCATGGCCTGCACCATGGTGTCCTCCGTCCAGTCGCCGATGGCACGCACGTCCACGCAGCGCCCGTCGCGCATCACCGCGACCCTGTCGCAGATGGCGAACACCTCCTCGAGGTGGTGCGTGATGAAGATCAGGCCGACGCCCTCGGCCTTGAGGCCGGCGATGACGCCCTTCAGGACCTCGACCTCGTGCGCCGTCAGGGTCGCGGTCGGCTCGTCCATGACGATGATGCGCGCCTGCTGGGACAGGGCGCGGCCGATCTCGACCAGCTGGCGCTGGGCCAGCGACATCGAGCGCACCTTCGCGGTCGGCGCGATGTCGAGGCCCACCCGGCCCAGCACGGCGCGGGCATCCCGCATCAATCGCCTGCGGCGGATCGTGCCCATAGCGGTGCGGGGCAGCGCGCCGGCGAAGATGTTCTCGGCCACCGTGCGGTCGGGAAACAGGCTGAGCTCCTGATGCACGACCTTGATGCCGGCCCTGATGGCGTCGCCCGGCCCGGCCGGTTCGAAACGCTCACCCGCGAGCCGGATCCGGCCCGCGTCGGCCCGGTAGAGGCCCGCCAGGATCTTCATCAGCGTGGACTTGCCGGCCCCGTTCTCGCCCACGATGCCCAGCACCTCGCCCCCGGCGAGCGCCAGCGACACGTCGGCCAGCACGGGCACGCCCACGAAGGCCTTCGAGACGCCCTCCATCTCGAGCAACTGGGCCATGGCGCGGGCTCCGCCGGGGGTCAGACGGCCTCGCCCCAGAGCCCGTAGCTCTTCACTTCGGGACTGTCGATGTTTCCCTTGGTGAGAAGGATGTGCGGCCAGAACTCGTGGGCAGGGATCTTCGCCTTGTCGCCGTTGAAGAACTGATCGACGTACTTGACGGACTGCGACGCCATGGTGAGCGGATTCTGCGACAGCGTCGCGTCCATGTCGCCCTTGCGGATGGCGGCGAGCGCCTGACGGGTGCCGTCGATGCCGATCACGACGATGTGCTTCGGATCCTCCATCGCCACGGCCCGCCCCGCTTGGCGGATCGCCCTCAGCGCGCCGACGGCGTTGTCGTCGTTGCCGTTGAACACGGCATCGATCTGGCTGTTGGCCGCCATGATCTGGCTCATCAGGTTGAACGAGGTTTCCTGGTCGAACTTGCCCTCCTGGCGCGCGATGAGCTTCAGGCCGGGGTTCTCGGCTGCGGCCTTGTTGAACACCTCCAAGAAGCCCTTGTCGCGGTCGTCGCCCGCCGTGGTGCCGATCAGGCCCACGAGGTCGACGACGTTGCCCTGCACCTTGCCGTAGCGCTTCTTCAGCGTGTCGATGATGAATTGCGCGCCTTCGCGACCCATGGCGACGTTGTCGGTCTCGAGGAAGTCGGCCTGGCAGTCGCCACAGGCGGCGCCGCGATCGAGGGTGAACACCGGGATGTTCTTCTTGTGGGCGCGCTCCACGACCGGCACGATGGAATTCGCATTGATCGGGTTGAGGATCAGCGCATCGACGTCCTGGTTGATGAGATCGACCACCATGGTGGACTGCGTGTTGGCGTCCCCGTTGGCGTTGGTGTTGAGCAGCGTCATCTGCGGGAACTGCTTCGCCGCATCCACCACGCCCTTGGTCATGCCCTGGAAGAACGGATTCGCGAGCGTCGCGACATTGTAGCCGATCTTGATCGGCTTGCCGGCCGCCCGGGCCGCGGCACCGGGCATGACGCCGGCCAGCGCCACTCCCCCTGCCAAGGTCAGGAACTCACGCCTGTTCGTCATGTCACCCCTCCCGTAAGCGGCCAGCTTCAGCGCGGCTGCGTGGCCATTGCGGCCATGGTCAGCGGTCGGGGCAGTGCCTGTCAAGCGCCAATGACAGCGCAAACATCAGATCGGGCGCATCCCCGGCCGCTGGCCCACCGGGTCTTTCGCCAGCATCCCCGGGCGCCGAGTGCCGCGGTCCCGGACGCAGATCCATTTACGCGCGACCCGGGGCCGGGTACAAAGCCCACGCCGTGACAGCGCAAATATAAGCCCGCTGCAGCGGGCACACTCGGGGGGGATCGCGTTGAAGAAGCTGCTGAACAAACCCGACGACTACGTCGACGAGATGCTGGAGGGCATGGTCGCGGCGCATCCCGAGATCTACGCTCGACCGGTTCCGCGCGTGATCACCCGCGCGGGCGGGGCCGTGCCGGGGAAGGTCGGCATCGTGACGGGCGGCGGTTCGGGCCACCTGCCGGTGTTCACGGGCTACGTCGGAACCGGCCTGCTCGACGCCTGCGCGATCGGCCAGGTCTTCGCGAGCCCCTCGTCGGACCAGATGGCGGAAGCGATGCGGCGCGCCAGCGGCGGCGCCGGCGTCCTGCGCCTCTACGGCAACTACGGCGGCGACGTGATGAACTTCGACATGGCGGGCGAGATGCTCGACATGGAGGACATCGCCTCCACCACCGTGCTGCTCGCCGACGACGTCGCCTCGGCCGGGCCGGAGGAGCGGGAGAAGCGGCGCGGCGTCGCCGGCATGATCTACGCGTTCAAGATGGCGGGCGCGCGGGCCGAGGAGATGGCGGACATCTCCGAGGTGACGGCCACGGCCCAGAAGGCGGCCGACGCGTGCCGGTCCATCGGCATGGCCCTGTCGCCCTGCACGGTGCCGCAGGCCGGCACGCCCACCTTCACGCTCGGCGAGGATGAGATGGAGATGGGCATGGGCATCCACGGCGAGCCCGGCATCTGGCGCGCCGCCATCAGGCCCGCCGACGCCGTGACGGACGAGATGGTGGACCGCCTCCTGGCCGACATGCCGCTCGGCCGGGGCGAGCGCGTGTCCGTGCTGGTGAACTCGCTCGGCGCCACTCCGCTCGAGGAACTCTACATCGTGTACCGGCGCGCCAAGGCGCGGCTCGACGCAGCAGGCGTCACGGTCGTGATGCCGTTGGTGGGACGCTACGCGACCTCGATGGAGATGACGGGCGCGACGCTGACGCTGTGCCGGCTCGACGGTGAACTCGAGCGCCTGCTCAAGGCGCCCGCCCATTGCGCCCACTGGACGGTCTGACCATGGCGGAGTTCACCAGCGAAAGCCTGCGGATCGGCCTGGAGCGCATCGCCACGGCGGCGGCCGCGTTCGCGCCCGAGTTGAATGCGGCCGATGGCGCCCTGGGGGACGGGGATCTCGGCATCACCGTGTCGAAAGGGTTCGCGGAGGCGCGGGACGCGACCCTGCCGGCCGACGTCGGACTGGCCTTCATGGAATGTGCCAAGGCGTTCCAGCGTGTGTCCTCGTCGTCCTACGGCACGCTCGTCGCGACGGCGTTCATGTCGGCCGCCAAGGCTTGCAGGGGCCGGGAGGCGGTGCCCTACGGCGAGGTTCCGGCGCTCCTCAGCGGCGCGCTCGAAGCCATGATGGCGCGCGGCAAGGGTCGGTTGGGGGACAAGACGGTGCTCGACAGCCTCGCCGCGGTCGGAGAGGCCCTGGGGGACGGGCCCGAGCCGGACATGCTGGACAGGGCCGTCGACGCCGCCCGGACCGTGCTCGAAGACTTCCGGTCCAGACCCAACAGGCTCGGGCGAGCCCGGAGCTACGGCGAGCGGAGCGTCGGCCTGCCGGATCCCGGTCAGCTCGCGTTCCTCCGCCTCGCCGAGGGCCTCACGCCGCGCTGAAGGTCCTCAAGCCGAGGCCTGCATCGTGACGGCAGGGGTCGAGCCGGCGCGCAGCCGCGCCCGGTGCCGGTTGAAGCGCTCGATGGCGATCGGCAGGCCGGTGCCGACCAGGATCAGCGCCCCGATCACGAGGCGCTGCCAGTAGGTCGGCACGCCGATCAGCAGCAGGGACGAGTTGATCATGGTGATGATGAGCACGCCGATGATCGTGCCCGACACGGTGCCGTGCCCGCCCGTGATGCGCGCGCCGCCCAGCACCACGGCCGCGATGACATTGAGCTCGCTGCCCACGAGGTCGAACGGATTGGCGATGCGGATCAGCGTGACATGGGTCACGCCCGCGAGGCCCGCAATGCCGCCCGCCAGCATGAAGATGGCGAGCTTCACGCGCCGCACGTCGATGCCGATGCGCTCGGCCGCTTCCTCCGAGCCGCCGAGCGCGTAGATCTTGCGGCCGAACATCGTGCCGCCGAGGATCAGGGCCGCGAGCCCGGCCACGAGGGCGAAGTTCAGGAACGCCATCGGCAGTTGCACGATGCGGCCGCTCGCGAGGTGGAAGGCCAGGAGCGGCTGGCGCGAATAGGCGACCATCTCGGCGGGGATCGTGCCGTAATAGAGCGTGCCCACGAAGGTGAGCAACGCCCCCCGGAAGAGGCTGAGGGTCGCGAGCGTGACGATGAGGGTCGGCAGGCCGAGGAGGCCGATCAGAAGGCCATTGACCAGGCCGAGCGCCATCCCGACGGCGATGCCGATCGCGAAGACCGCGACCATGGGCAGATGGATGCCGGACACGATCAAAAATTTGGTGGTGGCGTAGAGCGCGAAGGCTCCGATCGCCGTGAACGACACGTCGATGCCGCCCGAGGCCAGCACGATCAGCACCCCGATCGCGAAGATGCCCGTGACGATCGCGTTGCGCAGGAGGTCGACGAGGTTGGGCGCGCTGAGGAAGACGGGATTGACGATGGAGAACAGGATCGCCAGCATGATCCCGGTGCCCAGCATGATGCCCTGGGGCGAGGTGGCGAGGCGCGAAAGCATCCGGCGCATCAGGCTGCATCCTTGGCGACCTGGGCCGCGATCTCGTGCTCCGTGGCTCGGTCGCCCGCGAGCGACGCCGTGATGCGCCCGCTCGCCATCACCAGGATCCGGTCGCTGATCGCGAGCGCCTCGCCGATGTCGTCCGTGACGACCAGGACGGCCGTGCCGCTCTCGCGGAGTCCCACGAGGAGCTCATGGATGTCGCGCTTCGACCCGACGTCGACGCCGACGGTCGGGCTGTTCAGGATGATGAGCTTCGGGTTCCGCTCCATCCAGCGCGCCAGCACGACGCGCTGCTGGTTGCCGCCGCTGAGCTGCACCACGGGCGCCGCCACGCTCTGGAGCCGGATGCGCAGCCGTTCGACCGCGGCCTTGGCACGCCGTGCCCCGGCTGCGACGTCGAGCCAGCCCAGCCGCCTGTCCCGGTCGAGGCTCGACACGGTGATGTTGTCGCGGATGGGCTGGTCGAGGAACAGCCCCTCGGACAGGCGGTCCTCCGGCACATAGGCGATGCCGGCCGCCATGGCGTCGCGCACGGAACGGAAGCGTCGCGGCCGTCCCTCGACCGTGAGCGTACCGCCGTCGGGCCGTGTCTCGCCGAACAGCGTCAGGGCGAGCTCGGTGCGGCCCGAGCCGAGCAGGCCGACGATCGCGACGATCTCGCCCGCATGCAGATCGAGGTCGACGTCGCGATACTCGCCGATGCGGACGAGCCCGCGGGCGGACAGAAAGGGCACTCCCGGCGCGGTCGGCCCGCGCGACAGGCGCTGGCTCGCGACGTCGCGGCCCGTCATGGCCGTCACGAGGGCCGCGGGCGTGAACTCGGACGCGGGGCCGGCCGCCGCGATCCTGCCGTCCCGGATCACCGTGACGGTGTCGCACACCGTGAAGACCTCCTCGATCTTGTGGCTGACGAAGATGAAGGAGATGCCCTGCTGCTTCAGCCCCGCCACGAGGCGCAGGAGGTTGTCGACCTCATGCCTGGTCAGGGCCGTGGTGGGCTCGTCCATGACCACGATCCGCGCGTCGTTGGCGAGCGCCCGCGCGATGGCGACCAACTGCTTCGCCGCGACCGGCAGCGTCTCGACCGGCTCGTCGAGATCGAGCCTCACACCCATGCGGTCGAGCGTGGCGGCGGCGAGCCGGCGACGCTTGGACCGATGCACCAGCCGATCCCGGTTCGCGGTCGCGCCGAGGAACGTGATGTTCTCGCCGACCGTCAGGTTGGGGAAGAGCGAAAAGTCCTGGTAGATGACCGACAGGCCCGCCGCGATCACGGCCGCCGGGTCCGTTCCGGCCACGGGCTGGCCGAAGAGCCTGACGGTCCCGGCATCGGCGGCCACGACGCCCGACAGGATCTTGATCAGCGTGGACTTGCCCGAGCCGTTCTCTCCCGCGAGGCAGCGGACCTCGCCGGGGCAGAGCACGATGTCCACATCCTGCAGCACGCGCGCCGGCCCATAGGACTTGTGGATGCCGTGCATCTCGAGGACGGGATCAGGCAACGGCAAGCAACCACATATTCGAAGGACCGGGGCGGAACGGGCCGCGACCCTGCCGGGCCGCGGCCGCAGGCGCGGTCAGAAGTTGAAGCTCGACAGGTTGTCCTTGGTGCAGTCGACCCAAGCCTGCCCCGTGATCACGTGGCCCTTGAGGGTCACCTTCTCGTAGCCTTCCTGGCCGAGGTTCATGCCGTCCTCGACCTTCTTTCCGTCGAGCGCCATAACCGCCACCTTGTCGACGACATAGGCCGCCTTGGCCGGATCCCAGAACGAGATGGCCTTGATGGTGCCGCTCGCGATGTAGGGGCCGGCGATCGACGGCAGGCTGGTGCCGACGACGCTCACCTGGCTGCCGAGGCCCGCGTCCTCGACCGCGAGGGCGGCGCCGGCGACGTCCGTGCTGGCGCTGCCCTGGATGCCCTTGAGGTTCGGGTGCGCCTGGAGGAGCTCCTTGGTCTTGGAGTAGGCGACCTGCTGGTCCTCGAGGCTCTCCTGCTTGTCGGCCACGAGGTGCATCTTCGGATATTTTTCCTTCTGGCGTGCGATGGCGGCATCGACCCACTGGTTGTGGGTCTTGGCCGTCAGGTGGCCGACGAAGACCGCGTATTCGCCCTCTTCGCCCATGGCCTTGGCGAGATTGTCCATCAGGTGCGCCCCGAACGCCGAATTGTCGAAGGCCTCGACGTCGTAGGTGACGTTCTCCAGGTTCGAGCCCTCGTGGCCCACCACCACGATCTTGCTGTCGAGCGCCTTCTTGAGCACCGGCTCCATCGATTCAGGAGAGTTCGGCACCACCGTGATGGCATCGACCTTCTTGGCGATCAGGTCCTGGACGATCTGGTTCTGCAGCGCCGCATCGGCCGAGGCCGGCCCGACCTGGCCGGCGTTCTGCCCCGTGTCCTTGGCGAACTGCTGCACGCCCTGATCCATGCGGTTGAACCAGGCGATGCCGGCGATCTTCACGACGGTGGTGATGGCGTATGTCTTGGGTTGCGCCTGGCACACGGACGCGCTGCCCACGAGCGCCAAAGCCATGCCGGCCACAAAAACCTTGTTGTTGAACGTCACGATCATTCCTCCGAAAGAATCCCGCTCTGCGTCGGGTCGATTGTCCGCGCTGTCACACGGCGCCGAATGCTGTGTAGCGGGCGGCATCCCCCCCGTAAACGGCTGATTGTTCGCCCTGCACGGTCACGCGGGCCTGCGCGCCAGCCAGGCGGTGAGCCGCACCTGGCCGGCCAGCACGCGCGAGGACATCACGATGACGAGCAGCAGGCCGAAGAACAGGTCGCGCAGGAAGGCGCTGAACGACAGGAAGTTGAGCCCGCTCGATATGAACTGAAGCAGCAGGACCGCCAGCACGACGCCACTCACCGTGCCCGAGCCGCCGGCCGGGCTGACGCCGGCCAGGATGTTGATGAGGACGGCGAGCAGCACGTAGGACGTGCCGTAATCTGCATAGGCCGAGTTGGCATGGCCGAGGATGAGCAACCCGGCCAGGGCCGAGATCAGGCCGCTGGTGACGTAGATGGTCACGATGAGGCGCCGCCCGGGGATGCCGGCGAACCGCGCCGCGACAGGGTTGGCCCCGTAGAGCCTGGCCTGCACGCCGGCGCTCGAGAAGCGCAGCAGGACACCCAGCGCGACCAGCACCGCGACGAAGACGATGAGCGGCACCGGGATGCCGCCCGGCGCCGCATTGACCGTGTCGGCGTACCAGTCGGGCAGGCCCGTGACGGCCGGACCGCCCGTGATCACGATGCCGAGACCACCGATGACCTGCATGGTGCCGAGCGTCGCCAGGATGGCGGGAAGGCGCAGATAGCCGATCAGCACGCCGTTGAGCGCCCCGCAGGCGAGGCCGGTGCCGAGCGCGAGCGGCACCGCCAGACCCTCGTGGCCGCCCTTGAGCAGGAGCGCCGCCAGAATGGAAGCCAGGTTGGCGATGCTCACCACCGACAGGTCGATGCCGCCCGACAGCATGGTGGGCAGGATCGCCAGGGCCAGCAAACCGAATTCCGGGAACTGGTACGCCATGGAACTGAGGCTCGCGCCCGACAGGAAGCTCGGGTTGGCGATGCCGATCCCGGCGAACACCAGCACCGTCAGCCCGAGCAGGGCTGCGAGGTAGGACCGCGTGCCGTCGTTCCGTCGTGCCAAACCAGCCTCCCTCGCGCCACGGCCCAAGCCTGTCGACGCGGTCACTGTCGAGCACACGATGGCTCGATGCCCCTTGATGCCCGCATCGGCCGCCGGAGCGCAACCGGTTCGGCCGCATCGGCCGGGACCTTTGGAAGATCGACGACGGCCGGGACCGAGCCGGGCATCGGATCACCATGAAGCGCCGGGAGCCCCCGACCTCCGAGCGCCCCGGCGCGCTGTCCGGCCGTCGCGGCGTCGCGCCTTCCAGCCGGTGAACGGGCTACCGAATGCGAGCCTGGTCACCGGCTCCAGGCGAGCCTCAGACCGGATGCGGGACGACGATGCCGCCGGCCGAAGCGGCCGAGCGGTAGGACGCCTCGACCAGGGCGAAGGTCTTCAGGTTGTCGCGTCCCGACGTGGCCGGCTCCGCGCCGCGGTCCAAGCAATCGAGCCAATGGCGCTGCGTCGCGACCACGCTGTCCTGGATCAGGGCCCATCGCTGGCTCATCCAGGGGGTCGCGTAGGGACTCACCACCTCTCGGGTCGTGCCGGTGGGGGTAGTGACCGTCAGATGAAAGTCGCGTTCGAGCCGGATCGCGCCCTGCCGGCCCTCGACGTGGAGCAGGGTCTGGGGGAAGGGGTCGGGCGACTGCCGGCTGGCGTAGGTGACGTCGACGATGCTGGTCGCGCCGCCCTGATGGCCAAGCATCACGGTCGCCATGTCCTCCCCCTTGATGCCCGGGCGCACGGACTGGCTGCGGCACGCGACCGTCTCCGCCTCCCCCATGAAGACCCGGGCGATGTCGAGCACGTGGATGCCGAGGTCGAGCAGGACGAAGCGCTCCACCTCCGCCAAGTAGGGCTGGCCAGCGTAGATGTCGTAGCCCGTCCGGAACGAGAACTGTCCCCAGATGGCGTCGCCGATCGCGCCTGACCGCAGCACTTCGGCGGCCCGGAGCAGGGGGGCCTGGAAGCGGAAGTTCTCATGCACCATCAGCGGACGCCCGGCCCGGTCCATGGCAGCCACCAGAGCGGACGCGTCCTCCCAGTCCGGCGCGAGCGGCTTCTGCACGACGGCGGCGATGCCGCGGTGCGCGCAAGTCTCGACCAGTGTGCGATGCGAGGGGGCCGTCGTGACAATGTCGACGAAGTCGACCGCCTCGCGATTGAGTAACTCGTTGATACTGGTGTAGACGCCCGGGATGCCGAACTCTTGGCCGACGGCCCTGGCCTTCGCACCGTCGATGTCGCACACCGCCCGGATCGCACACCGGTCCTGCAAGTCGTTCCAGGCATGGAGATGATTGCGGGCGAAAAAGCCGCAGCCGACGACGGCTCCCATCCAGTGCTTCATAGTTCCTCCCATTGTTTCGGACGGATCGCGCCGTCGCTTTGACGGTCTTCTTGACAGGTGTAGAGTGGGAACCGTGGCCCTTCAAGCTTCCGTACCGAAACCATTGGGCCGCTTCGCATTGCGCCGGTTCCATCGAGATGGGGTCACAGGCCAGGACTCAACGACTGCCATCAGGCTCGGTTCTGACGAACCGCCTTCCGTTCTGCTTTCGGACTGCCCGGCGCTATCGGCTCGGAACTTGCGGCGGGGGCGAGCGCCGTATCCTCATCGGTGATCAAGACGGCGGCAAGGTCCGCTCGCAGCAACCCCGTACTGGAAGCCACCTTTTCGAGGCCGCCGGCCAACAGCACCACACGGCGCCCTCGCAGATGCTCCGGGTCGACCGCTAAGCAGGCTTGCGTTGGTAGACCAACGCTTCGCCTGCTGAGCTTCCTGTTTTGTCGCAGGTTTTGTCGAAAGAGCGTGTGGCGCTCTTTCGAAACCTGCTTAGCGTGCATCGGCTGAGTTCAAGAGCGACCTTCCGGCCCTTCGCGTCGGACACGCGATGGCCACTTTTGTCGTTTGCTAAATTTTAAGGGCTCTGGACGGCCAGAGGTCCGGGCACTTCCGCTGGGAGTCGTCGACTCAATGAGATTCACTCAACCACTAATGAGCGGCGGAATGCGACCGAAAAAGCCTTCACAGCTGGGAATCCGGGTCAACGCTCATTGGAGGCCGAAAATTTCGCGCAGGAAGACCGGGTCCCATCCGGCTGTTTTTCTTTTGGTCTTGACGCTTCCCTTCTGAGGATTCACCGCGACGCGCGCGGGCGCGAACCCATCCTCATACCCCAGGTCCATCATCGCCTCGCAGCGCGAATCAAAACCGCAGGGAATCACCTCTCGCGTCCCCAGGCCAGTCAACCAGGAAACCGCGTTAACCTGAGTTCACAGCCGTGGAAAAGCCTTGACGTCGTATCCAAGGACGTGATCCAAAAAGGGCCGGTGAGGGCAGGCCCCCAGCTGAAATGATTGAGGTTTTCGGCATTCCGAGATGTCGGTTGGAGTCCAGATCCAGCAGCCAGCGCCGCTCGAGAGTACTTTGAAGGCGAGTCCTCATCACAACGAACACCGGCTGCGCCAGTGCACAACTCGGGGTATGCCGTTTGCTTGTAGCTTTGTGGACGTCTGACCGATCCGGGGACCGAGACCGCGACGAACTCGCTCAGCGTCGCAGGTCTGACGCGATCGCTTCCTGCCAGAAACCTGGTCAGAATGCGAGCGCTTCGGGCGGCAATTCCCTCTGAGAACAGCGTTTTGGAGCCGATTCCCTTCACCCGCTCCAATCATCTCAGAGTGCTATCCCGGATAATTCGTCCTGGGTTGGTGAGCATGGCCTAAAGCCCTGAACGAGCGTAGGATTTGGTTGCTGAAGCCGATTCACGTTCGTCAGATCAGGACCACACTCACCATGTACGACTTTACGTTGCCGCTGCCCGGGCTGTCACCTGTTGCGGGCCGTACGGTGAAGGCGTGTTTCGACGGCGGCTCGCTGTCGTCGGACGCAGGCGTGCTGGTGCTGCGCGAGGTCGATGGCCGGCTCGGCGTTGCGGAGCGCCTGGCCCGGTGCTTGGACGATCCGCGCGACCCGGCCTTGATCACCCATTCCCTGGCCGACATGATCCGCTTCCGCATGCTGATGATCGCGGCCGGCTGCGAGGACGGCAACGACGCCGCGAGCCTGCGTCAGGACCCCGTGTTCAAGATGGCGCAAGGCATCGCGCCCTCCGGCCGTCACCTCGCCTCGCAGCCGACGATCTCGCGGCTGGAAAACATGGCCGACGTGCGCGCCCTGCTGCGCATGGCCGGTACCATGGTGGACCTCTACTGCGCCTCCTTCCGGCAGGTGCCCAAACGGATCGTGCTCGACGTCGACGATACCCTCATGCTGAGCCTGACGAAGCATCGACGCGGTGCACGGCGGCCAGCAACTCCGGCTGTTCAACGCCCACCATGACGAGTACGGCTTCCAGCCCATCATCGTGTTCGATGGTGAGGGCCGTTTCGTCGCCGCGGTGCTGCGTCCGGCCAAGCGTCCCAGGGGTGTCGAGATCCGCGGCCACCTGCGCCGCCTCGTCCGGGCCATCCGCTCTCACTGGCCCCGCGTCGAGATCCTGGTCCGTGCCGACGGCCATTACGGCGTGCCCGAGGTGATCGACCTGTGCCGGACGATGGACGTCCGCTTCATCCTCGGCGTGCCCACGAGCCCGCGACTGCGCCAGCATGTCGTCGGGCTCGAAGCCCAGGTGGCGGCCCGGTATGCCGCCAAGCCCGGTACAGACAAGGTGCGGCGCTTCACGGATGTCTACGACGGCGCCGCCACCTGGAGCCGAACGGAACGCATCGTCGCCCGTGTGGAGACGGGCGATGGGGGAACCGACACGCGCTTCATCGTCACCGATCTCGCCGGCCGGTCCAAGGCGCTCTACGAAAAGGTCTACTGTCGGCGTGGCGCGGCCGAGAACCACATCAAGGCCTGGAAAACCCATTTGGCGGCCGACCGCACCTCCTGCACCAGGGCCGTCGCCAACCAGTTCAGGCTGTTCCTCCACGCTGGAGCCTACTGGCTTCTATGGGGCTTGCGCACCGCCATGCCGAAGCGCTCCGCTTGGCGCGTCGCCCAGTTCGGCACCTTGCGGCTGCGCCTGATCAAGATCGCGGCCCGCGTCGTCGAGATGAGGACACAGATCCGCGTCTATCTGCCGACGGCCTTGCCGGCCCAGGCCGTCCTGCGCCACGTCCTCGGCCGCATTCCGCGCCTCGTGACGTGAGCGACGGGGCTCGCCACGCCCCACGATCGAACCCGCCCCGCAACGCCTACACCGTCCAAAACCAATCCCAGCCCGCAGCCGCCCAACGCGGCGGCGACGACACGTGACCGCACACCCGTCGGTAGCACTCCGAGAAAACCCGCCAACCCCGCTTCCGCCGCGCTGAATTAAGCGGGCTAGGAACTAAGTTCGGAAATCCGGGCGATCGACCGCCTCGCGGCGGCATCGCCCCGGACCCCATCATGAGCCTCGTCGGTCAGCCGAGCATCGGCAGATCGAGCCCCTGCTCTTTCGCGCATTGGACCGCGATGTCGTAACCTGCATCGGCGTGGCGCATGACGCCGGTCGCGGGATCGTTGGTCAGGACGCGAGCGATGCGCAGGTCGGCGTCCGCCGAGCCGTCGCAGACCACCACCATGCCCGAATGCTGCGAGAAGCCCATGCCCACGCCGCCGCCGTGATGCAGCGACACCCAGGTGGCGCCGGATGCGCAGTTGAGCAGGGCGTTGAGCAGCGGCCAGTCGGAGACAGCGTCCGAGCCGTCCTTCATGGCTTCGGTCTCGCGGTTCGGCGAGGCGACGGAGCCCGAATCGAGATGGTCGCGGCCGATCACGAGCGGCGCCTTCAACTCCCCGCTCCGCACCATCGCATTGAAGGCGAGTCCGAGTTTCGCCCTCTGCCCGAGCCCGACCCAGCAGATCCGGGCCGGCAAGCCCTGAAAACTGATGCGTTCGCGCGCCATGTCGAGCCAGCGGTGCAGATGCGCGTCATCCGGGATGAGCTCCTTCACCTTGGCGTCGGTCCTGTAGATGTCCTCGGGGTCGCCCGACAGCGCGGCCCAGCGGAACGGCCCGATGCCCCGGCAGAACAGGGGTCGGATATAGGCCGGCACGAAGCCGGGGAAGTCGAAGGCGTCGGCGACGCCCTCGTCCAGCGCCATCTGGCGGAGGTTGTTGCCGTAGTCGAAGACGGGCACGCCCATGCGCTTGAAGTCCAGCATGGCACGGACGTGCAGAGCCATCGACCGCTTGGCCGCCACCGTCACCGCATCGGGTTCGGTGCGGGCGCGCTCGCGATATTCGGCCCAGCTCCAGCCGGCCGGCAGGTAGCCGTTCAACGGGTCGTGGGCGGATGTCTGGTCGGTGACGAGGTCCGGCTTGATGCCCCGCCGCACGAGTTCGGGAAACACGTCGGCGGCGTTGCCGAGCAGGCCGATCGACACGGCTTCACGGCGCCCGCAGCACTCCGCGATCATCGCCAGTGCCTCGTCGAGGCTGGCCGCCTGCCTGTCGAGGTAGCGGGTGCGCAGGCGGAAATCGATGCTCTCCTGGCGACACTCGACGTTGAGCGACACGGCGCCCGCGAGCGTCGCGGCCAGCGGCTGCGCGCCGCCCATGCCGCCGAGGCCGGCGGTCAGGATCCACCGGCCCGCCAGCGAGCCCTCGTAATGCTGCCGTCCCGCCTCGACGAAGGTTTCGAACGTGCCCTGCACGATGCCCTGGCTGCCGATATAGATCCAGGAGCCGGCCGTCATCTGGCCGTACATCATCAGACCCTGGGCATCGAGCGCGTTGAAATGGCTCCACGTCGCCCAGTGCGGCACGAGGTTGGAATTGGCGATGAGCACGCGCGGCGCGTCGCGATGCGTCCGAAACACGCCGACCGGCTTCCCGGACTGGATCAGCAGCGTCTGATCGTCCTCGAGGCGGCGCAGCGTGGCGACGATGACGTCGAAGCTCTCCCAGTCGCGCGCCGCGCGCCCGATGCCGCCGTAGACCACGAGCTCCTTCGGGTTCTCGGCGACATCGGGATCGAGATTGTTCATCAGCATGCGCAAGGGCGCCTCCGTCAGCCAGCTTTTGGCCGACAGTTCCGTGCCGCGCGGGGACCGGATCTCGGTGTCGCGGTAACGCCTGTTGCTGAGCACGCGGTCTCTCCTTAGCCTGTATGTACAAGCTAGAAGAGCGGATATCGGCTGTCAACCGGCCGAAATCGCCGAGGTCGAGCGTTGCCGGCTCTCGATCCGGTAGCGCCCGCCGGGGAACAGCAGCCGCACGCTGGTGGCGATGTCGGGGCCCACCCACGTGCGTCGCCGGATGAGCAGACAGGGATCGGCGCGGCCGATCGACAGGAGCCGCGCTTCCCAGATGGCCGGCAGGATCGCCTCGACCTGATGTTCGACTTCGGTCCAGGCCGCGACCTCGGTCAGGTAGGCATTGGGTGTCGTGGTGGCGAAATCCTGGTCGAGGTACAGCGGCGCGACCTTCGGGTTGACATATCGCACCTCGAGCTGGATCGCGATATCGTTCTCCCGGTGCACCACGATGGAGTGGAAAACTTCGCGTTCGATCGGCAGGCCGAGTTCTTCCGCTATCTCGGGCGAGGCCTTCATGCGGTCGAGCAGGACGATCCTGGCCGAATAGGCGTTCCCGCGCGCGATGATCTCTTCGGCGATGCTGCGGACCTCGAAGACGCTCGACGGCCGCTTGCCCTCCGCCACGAAGGATCCGAGCCCCTGCATCCTGACCAGGACTCCCTCGATCGAGAGCTCGCGCAGGGCGCGGTTCACCGTCATGCGGCTGACGCCGTGCTGCTCGACGAGTTCGGATTCGGACGGAATGCGATGGCGCGGCGGCCAGACGCCGCTCCGGATCTTGCCGAGGATCGACTGCTTGACGCCCGCATAGAGGGGAATGCCTGCCTCATGGGCAAGCTCCGCAGGCTTTTTGATCGACATGCTCATATTGTTGTCTTTCAGGACCTTAGACGGCAGTTTTCGCCCGGGGGCTCTTGCACGCCGCCGTGGTTTCATTATCCTACCTGTACACACAAGCTGTACGAGCCGGAAGGGCGTCAGTGATGCATCGCCCCAACGCCTCGATCCACGCGCACCTCGCGCTCCTGCCCGGAGGTTGGGCATCGGATGTCGCGATCGACATCGATGGTCAAGGGCAGATTTCGTCCGTGAAGCCGGGTGCCCGGCCGGACGGGCGCCAGATCGTCGCCGGACCGCTCCTGCCCGCGATGCCGAACCTCCACTCCCATGCCTTCCAGCGCGCCATGGCCGGCCTGGCCGAGCGGGGCGGCCGCGACGACAGCTTCTGGACCTGGCGCGACATCATGTATGCGGCGCTCTCCGGCCTGTCGCCGGAGGACGTCGAGGCGATCGCCACCAAGCTCTACGTCGACATGATGAAGGCCGGATACGGCGCCGTGGCCGAATTCCATTACCTGCACCATGACGTCGACGGCCTCCGCTACGGCGATCCCGCCGAGATGTCGCGCCGCATCCTCTCGGCGGCGCGGAACAGCGGGATCGGGCTCACCCTCCTGCCCGTGTTCTACGCCCATGCCGATTTCGGCGGGTCCGCGCCGAGCGCCGGCCAGAGCCGCTTCATCCTGGGGACCGACGATTTCCTGGAGCTGCTGGCCGATCTCGCTCCGGCCTGCGCGGCCGAGGGGGCGACGCTCGGCTATGCCTTTCATTCGCTGCGCGCCGCGACCCCCGGCGAGATGGGCGCGATCCTGGCCCAGGCGGCGGCCGAGGGCCCGCTGCACATCCACGTGGCCGAACAGCAGCGCGAGGTGGAGGATTGCCTGGCCTGGAGCGGCCGGCGGCCGCTCGCCTGGCTGCTCGACGAGATGCCCGTGACCCCGCGCTGGTGCCTCATCCACGCGACCCACGCCACGGCCGACGAGGTGTCGCGGGTCGCCCGCAGCGGGGCCGTGGTGGGGCTCTGCCCAACCACCGAAGCCAATCTCGGCGACGGCGTCTTTCCCGGCACGCGCTTCCAGGACGCGGGCGGCAGCTTCGGGATCGGCTCGGACAGCCACGTCTCGCTCAGCGTGGTGGAGGAACTGCGCTGGTACGAATACGGCCAGCGCCTGCGCGACCAACGGCGCATCCGGCTGTCGGGCGGCCCGGGCCGCTCCACGGGCCATGCCCTCTACGCCGATGCGCTGGCCGGCGGCGCCCGAGCGCTGGGCCAGCGCATCGGCGCCATCGCGCCGGGGCACGTCGCCAGCTTCGTCGTGCTCGACGGCGACAATCCCCTCATCGGCTCGTCGGCAGCCGACGACATCCTCGATCGCTGGATCTTCGCCGAAGGCGATCGGGCCGTCCGCGACGTGATGGTGGCGGGCGCCTGGCACATCCGCGACCGGCGGCATGCGCGGGACGAAGAGATCGATCGCGCCTTCGCCGGGGCGATCGGGAGGCTGGCTCGCCCCTGAGCATCGGCCGGTACCAACCCCACTGAAAGACACCGTCACATGCTTCGCAGACTCATCATCGCCGGCGCCCTCGCCCTCGCCTGCAGTCCCCCGGCGCAGGCCAAGGACTGGAAGACCCTCACCATCGCGCTCGAAGGCTCCTACGAGCCTTGGAATCTCACCAAGCCGGACGGCACGCTCGGCGGCCTGGAGCCCGAACTCGCCGCCGATCTCTGCGCGCGCATGAAGGTCGAGTGCAAGCTCATCGCCCAGGACTGGGACGGCATGATCGCGAGCCTGAACGGCGGCAAGTTCGACGTCATCATGGATGCGCTGTCGGTCACGCCGGAGCGCAAGGACGTGATCGCCTTCAGCATCCCCTATGCGGCGACGCCGGCCGCCTTCGTGGTCTCGAAGACGGGCGACCTCGCCAAGATGCCCGGCACCGGCACCGCCATCACCCTCACGGGCACGGACGCCGACAAGGCCGCGGTCGAGCCCCTGCGCGCCGCGCTGAAGGGCAAGTCCATCGGCATCCAGTCGGCCACGGTCTACAGCAAGTTCATCTACGACAACTTCAAGGATATCGCCACCATCCGCGAGTACAAGACGCCGGCCGAGCACGATCTCGACCTCGTGGCCGGCCGCATCGACGCCGCCTTCGACGATGCGACCTACTTCAGCCTGGCCATGACCAAGCCCGACAACGCCGATCTCGCCTTCGGCGGCCCGCAGATCGACGGCCCGATCTGGGGCGAAGGCGAAGCGCTCGGGCTGCGCAAGGGGGACGCCGACCTGAAAGCCATGTTCGACACGGCGATCAAGGCGGCCCTGGCCGACGGCACCGTGAAGGCGCTCAGCCTCAAGTGGTTCAAGCTCGACGTCGCGGCGCGCTGAGGGCTTCCTTCGTGAAGGATTCCAAAGGGCGAGCCCTCTGGCGGGTTGCAGGGCAGAGCCCTGACGAGGGATTCTCACCCTCCAAGGTGGATCACGGGCGCGATCTTCAACCCTTGATCTTCCTTTTCAGGGCTCTGCCGCGACCGCAGAAGGCCGGGGGTCTTCTGAACCCGGACTGACGCGACGCTCGTGATCCGACATCATCCCCCGGACTCGGTCACGGCCCATTCATCGATGTTTTCAAGCGGCATTCAGGCACAATTTCGATACATCGACCGATTCTGACGCCGACGGCGGTCCATGCCGACCTTCTGTCCTCGCAGGCCCGGCTCAGGACGGGGACGGGTGAGGCAGGGCCGCCGTCGGTGACTCCCGCGCGACGCCCGTCCGGCAGGACGCCGCGCGCTCCGCGACCGTGGTGGCCGTGGAGACTCCTGGCTCGCGTCGTGGCCTCCCTCAACCCTCCACCCCTCCAACAGACGTCGCGACGGACCCCGGAGCGCGTGAAGAGAGAGCGCGATCATGACAATCTTCGAAACTCTCGGGTTCGGCACCGGCGGCTGGGGGGGCGTGCTCCTCGTGGCCATGTTCATGACCCTGGCGGTCACGGTCGCGGCCCTGGCGATCGGCGCCGTGCTGGGGGCGGGCTTCGCGGCGTTGAAGCTGTCGCGAAGCCTGCCGGGCCGCATCATCGGCGATGCCTACACCACCCTGTTCCGCGGCGTGCCGGAGTTGCTGATCATCTACCTGATCTACTTCGGCGGATCGAGCGCCATGTCGGCGCTCGGGAGGCTGTTCGGGGTCGAGGGCTTCTTCGGCTTTCCGGCCTTCGCGGCGGGCGCCATCGCGGTCGGCGTGATCTCGGGCGCCTATCAGACCGAGGTGTTCCGCGGCGCCTTCCTGGCGGTGTCGAAGGGCGAACTCGAGGCGGCCGATGCGGTCGGCATGTCGAGGGTGCTGCGGCTGCGGCGGGTCACCGTTCCGCAGGTCCTGCGCTTCGCCTTGCCGGGTCTCGGCAACGTGTTCCAGCTCAGCCTGAAGGATTCGGCGCTGATCTCGGTGACGGGCCTCGCCGAACTCATGCGGACGAGCCAGGTGGGCGCCGGATCGACGCACCAGTACTTCCTCTTCTACATCGCCGGCGGCCTTCTCTACCTGTGCTTGACGGGACTCTCAGATCGATTCTTCTCCGTCGCCGAAGGACGCGTGCGCAGGACCTTCCGCCGGGCCTCCACCGAAAGCTGATGCCGTCTTCCTGCTCCGATCCAACCAGGACCATGCCCGATGGATATCGCATTTATGGCCGACACGTTCGGCAAGCTTCTGGCGGCGCTTCCGACGACGCTCGGCCTGTTTTTCCTGTCGGTCCTGCTGGGAGGCGTCCTGGCGCTGGGCGTCGCCGGGATGCATCTCAGCAAGAACGTCATCCTGCGCGTGATCGCCAAGCTCTACATCTTCGTGTTCCGCGGATCGCCGCTCCTGGTCCAGCTCTTCCTGATCTACTATGGTCTCGGGCAGTTTCCGGCCGTGCGGCACAGCTTGGCCTGGCCCTTGCTGCGCGATCCCTTCACCTGCACCGTCCTCTCCCTGGCGCTCTGCACCACGGCCTACACGTCCGAGATCTTCCGGGGCGGCTTTCTCGCCGTGTCGCTGAAGGAGATCGAGGCGGCCCGCGCCTGCGGCATGTCCGGACTGCTGATCCTGCGCCGCATCATCGGCCCGATCGCGCTGCGCCAGGCGCTGCCGGCCTATTCGACCGAAATCGTGCTCATGATGAAGTCCACGGCGCTGGCGAGCCTCGTGACCGTCTGGGAGATGACCGGGGTCGCCCAGCGCATCATCGCCCAGACCTATCGGACCATGGATGTCTTCATCTGTGCCGCCCTCATCTACCTCTTCCTCAATTTTATCATCTTCCGCCTGCTCGGCCTGGTCGAGCGGCGCCTTTCCCCTCACCTTCGCGCGCGGCCGGTCCTGGCCGAACGTGCCGTCCTGGGAGCCTCCTGATGAAAAAGCTCGCGCTGTCGGTCAATGCCCTGAAGAAGTCGTTCGGGAGCCTGCAGGTCCTCAAGGGCATCTCGCTCGAAGCCCATGAGGGGGACGTCATCTCGATCCTGGGGGCCAGCGGCTCCGGCAAGAGCACGTTCCTGCGCTGCATCAACCTGCTCGAAATGCCCGATTCCGGCGACGTCACGGTCGGCGGCGAGACCATCGCGATGCGCAGGCGGCGCGGCCAGATGGAGCCGTCGAGCCGCCGGCAGGTCGACCGCATCCGTTCCGAACTCGGCATGGTGTTCCAGAGCTTCAATCTGTGGTCCCACATGACGGTGCTGCAGAACCTCATCGAGGGGCCCGTCCACGTGCAGAAGCGGCCGCGGGCCGAATGCATCGCCGAGGCGGAGGCGTTGCTCGAAAGGGTGGGGCTCGGCGAGCGGCGCCATTACTACCCCGCGCATCTGTCGGGCGGCCAACAGCAGCGGGCCGCCATCGCCCGGGCCCTGGCCATGAAGCCCAAGGTCATGCTGTTCGACGAGCCGACCTCGGCGCTCGACCCGGAACTGGTCGGCGAAGTGCTGCGCGTCATGCGCTCCCTGGCCGAGGAGGGCCGCACCATGCTGGTCGTCACGCATGAGATGAGCTTCGCCCGCGACGTGTCGAACCGCGTGCTGTTCCTCCACAAGGGCGAGGTCGAGGCGGACGGGCCGCCGGCCGAACTCTTCAACAACCCTAAATCCGACCGCTTCCGTCAGTTCCTCTCCGGTTTCGGCTCGTGAAGGCAGTCACCATCGGGGCACCGCTGACCTGGCGGCAGATCGTCCAGGTCGGCGAGGGCGCGGACCTCCACCTGGACGAGGCGGCGTGGGTCCGCGTCCGCGCCGCACATGACATCGTGCGGGCGATCGTCGGGCGCGGCATCCGGGCCTATGGCGTCAACACCGGTGTGGGGGCGCTCTGCGACGCGATCATCGGACCCGACAGGCAGGCGGCCCTGTCGCGCAACATCCTCATGAGTCACGCCTGCGGGGTCGGCGCGCCCCTGCGGCGCGACGAGACCCGGGCCATCATCGCGGCTCAGGTCAACAACTTGGCCCACGGCCGATCCGGCGTCAGGGCCGACGTCGTCGCGGGACTGGTCGCGCTGCTGGCGGCCGATGTCCTGCCCGAGGTGCCGGCCTGGGGTTCGGTCGGCTACCTCACCCACATGGCCCATATCGGCCTCGTGCTCATCGGCGGAGGCCGGGCCTGCGTCGACGGCGCGTGGCTGCCCGGCGGCGAGGCCCTGGCGAGACGGGGCCTCGCCCCCCTGGTGCTGGGCGCCAAGGAGGGCCTGAGCCTCGTCAACGGCACGCCCTGCAGTTCCGGCCTCGGGGCGCTCGGCGTGTGGCGGGCCGAGCGGCTCCTCGATGGGGCGGATGCCATCGCGGCCATGACCTTCGAGAACCTGCACGGCCAGCCGGACGTGTTCGGCGAGGACGCGCTGTCGCTCTCGCGCTCGCCCGGCTTCGGGATCGCGGGGCGCGCACTCCGGGCGTGGCTGACGGGGAGCGGCATGCTCGGCTCGGAGCGGACGCAGGACCCGCTCTGCCTGCGGGCCATCCCGCATGTGCACGGCGCCGCCCGCGACGTCGTGATCGGGGCCGGCCTCGTGACCGACCATGAACTCGGCTCCGTCACCGACAATCCCGCGATCTTCGGAACGCCCGAACATCCGCGCGCCGTGTCCGAAGCCAACGCGGTCGGTGCCGCGCTCGGGCTCGCGATGGATTCGCTCGGCGTGGCGGTCGCGGAGGTCGCCGCGATGTCGGAGCGCCGGATCGACCGGCTCGTCAACCCGCTGGTGAGCGGATTGCCGGCCTTCCTGGCCGACGACAGCGGGGCCGCATCCGGCTTCATGATCGCCCAATATACGGCGCTCTCCCTGGTGTCCGAAAACCGGCGCCTCGCGGCGCCGGCGAGCCTTGATGGCGGCGTCACCTCGGCGCTCCAGGAGGATCACCTGACCCATTCCACGCCAGCCGCCCTGAAGATCCTCATGATCCTGGACAATGCCGAGCGCATCCTGGCGATCGAGCTGCTGGCCGCCGCGCAAGCCTACGAACTCCAGCCGCGCGGAGGCCGCCGCGCCCCCGGCACGGAGGCGCTCTACCGGGCCGTGCGCGCCGTCGTGCCGCCCTATGCGGACGATCGCCCGCTGGCGGTCGACATGGCGTCGGCGCGCGACCTGATCTGCCGGCGGCTCCCCCGTGACGGGCTCGCGGCGCCGTGACCGGCATCACCGCGGACCGGATCCGGCGCGATGACCGCGTCGCCGCGACGGCGAACGACGCCGCGGGTGCGGTCCGGCCCGACCGCGGCCGGAGACGGCCGCATCACCCGGGTTCAAAGGGAGATCAGGGCTTCGATCGCGGCGCTGGCCCGAGGGGCGCAAGACCCCTCGACGCAGACAGGTTGACGCGAATTGTTGGATACAATAAACACGAAGATAGGCTATAGAGTGGCGGTCTCCATGCTGCTCCGATGGGCCGCCGATATGGATCGCCAGTCAGGTGAGGCGAGGGGTTCCGTCATGACGATGAACGAGACGCTGGCCTTGTCCCGGTCGCCCATCGGCCGCCGGGGCAATCTGAGCCCAGGCGAGCGCACCGAGTTCAGCGATGCGGAACGCCTGTTTCCCGGCGGCGCCCTCGGCGGCAACGCCTTGCCCAGCGACGTCCGCTTCGTGTTCGACCGCGGCGACGGCGCCCACTTCTGGGATACGTCGGGCAACCGCTACATCGATTACGTGCTCGGCTCCGGCACGATGTTCGTCGGCCATGCCCATCCGGCGATCCAGAAGGCGGTGGCCGACCAGGTGAGCCGCGGGACGCATTTCTTCGCCTATCTGAACGAGACGGCCCTGCGGCTGGCGCGCCGCGTCGTGCCCTACATGCGGTGCGCGGAGCGCATCCGTTTCACGACGTCGGGCTCCGATTCCACCTTCCACGCGATCCGCCTGGCGCGCGGGTTCACCGGGCGCACCAAGGTGCTGAAGTTCGAGGGCGCCTATCACGGCGTGCATGACTATGCGCAGTTGAGCACGGCGCCGCGGCACCTGGCGAACTTCCCCTCGCCCGTGCCGGACACGGCGGGGATCCCGGCCGTGGTCCAGGACCTGATGCTGGTCTCGCCCTACAATGACGCCGACACGCTGGCCTCGATCCTGGCCGAGCACGGCCACGACATCGCGGCCGTGATCGTCGAGCCGATCCAGCGCATCATCTCACCCGCGCCCGGTTTTCTCCAGGCCGTCCGCGAGCTCACGGCCCAGCACGGCATCGTGATGATCCTCGACGAGGTGGTGACCGGCTTCCGCTACGGGCTCGGCGGGGCTCAGGACTATTTCGACGTCAAGCCGGACCTCGCGACCTACGGCAAGATCATCGGCGGCGGGCTGCCGGTCGGCGCTGTGGCCGGTCGGGCCGACATCATGGATCAGGCCGATCCCGGCCAGAAGGGCCAGCCGGGCTACGTCTACCAGAACGGAACGCTGCAGGGTCATCCGCTCGGCTGCGCGGCCGCCCTCGCCACCATGGACATCCTGGAAGAGCCGGGCCTCTACGACCGGGTCTTCGCCATGGCCGACAAGCTGCGCGCGGGGCTCCAGAAGGTGTTCGACGACAATGGCATGGGCCTCCTCGTGTTCGGCGAGGGCCCGATGTGGCACATGCTGTTCACCAGCAAGGCGCCGACCAACTGGCGCGATATCATGGCCACCGATACGAAGAAGCTCGCGAGCTTCGAACGCGAGATGATCCTCCAGGGGCTCTTCGTCCTGCCCAACAACAGGCGCTTCATCTCGATCCGGCACGACGACGACGATCTTGCGGCGACGTTCGAGGCCGCAGACCGCGCCTGCAAGGCGTTCAAGGCCTGACGGCCGCGGACGCGGGGCGTCGCGTGAGTCGATCCGTGCCGATCGACCGACGGGAGGGCATGAAGTGAGTCGTGATCCGCGTTACGACATCCTGTTCGAGCCGGTCCGCCTCGGGCCGGTGACGGTGAAGAACCGCTTCTACCAGGTCCCCCATTGCAACGGCCTCAGCGCCACGCTGCCGCGGGGCCACGCCGCCATGCGCGGCGTCAAGGCCGAGGGGGGATGGGGCGCGGTCTGCACCGACATCCTGTCCATCCACCCGAGCTCGGACACGACGCCCTTCCCGCAGGTGAAACTGTGGGAGCCGCGCGACGAGCCCTCGCTGCGCCTGCTGACCGAGGCCATCCATGCCCACGGGGCCCTGGCCGGCGCCGAGCTCGCCCATGGCGGCTTCGCGGTCTCCAACCGCTACACCCGCGAACATCCGCTGGCCCCGATCGACATCCCGACCCGGCGCGACCCGATCCAGGCGCGGGCGATGGACAAGGCCGACATCCGTGACTATCGGCAATGGCACCGGCGGGCTGCGCTGCGGGCCCGCGAGGTCGGCTTCGACATCGTCTACGTCTATGCCGCCGACGACCTCGAACTCCTCCAATACTTCCTGTCCCGCCGCCGCAACCATCGCACCGACGAATACGGCGGCAGCCTCGAAAACCGCACCCGCCTGCTTCGCGAGGTGATCGAGGACACCAAGGATGCGGTGGGCGACACCTGCGCGGTCGTGGTGCGGCTGACGATCGACGAGCTCGCGGGGCCGGACGGCATCGTGGCGGAGGCCGAAGGCCGGGACATCGTGGCCATGCTGGCCGAACTGCCCGACGCCTGGGACGTCAAGGTCAGCGGTTGGGCCGAGGACAGCCAGACGTCGCGCTTCGCGCAGGAAGGCTACCAGGAGCCCTATGCGCGATACGTGAAGAGCGTCACCACCAAGCCGGTGATCGGCACCGGCCGCTTCACGTCGCCCGACACGATGGTGTCGCAGATCAGGCGCGGCATCCTGGATCTGATCGGCTCGGCGCGGCCCTCGATCGCCGATCCCTTCCTGCCCAGGAAAGTCGAGGAGGGACGGCTCGACGACATCCGCGAGTGCATCGGCTGCAACATCTGCGTCTCGAGCTACACCTCGGGCGGTCCGATCAACTGCACGCAGAACCCGACGATCGGCGAGGAATACAAGCGGGGCTGGCATCCCGAACGCTACCGGGCCGCGGGGTCGGGCGAGGCCGTCCTGATCGTGGGCGCCGGCCCGTCGGGCCTGGAATGCGCGCAGGCGCTCGGCCGTCGCGGCTACGAGGTCCATCTCGCCGAGGCGGGTCGCGAACTCGGCGGGCGGGTGACGCTGGAATCGCGTCTGGCCGGCCTCGCCGAATGGGCGCGCGTGCGCGACTGGCGCGTGGGCCAGATCGGGAAGATGCGCAACGTCTCGGTCTACCGGGAAAGCCCGATGACGGCGGACGACGTGCTGGACATGGACATGCCCACGGTGGTCATCGCCACGGGCGCGCGCTGGCGGCGCGACGGCTTCGGCCGACGCAACCACAAGGCTATCCCGATCGCCGGCGACAGCCGCGTCTTCACGCCGGACGATGTGATGCGGGGCACCGCGATCACCGGGCCGGTCGTGGTCTTCGACGACGACGATTACTACATGGGCGGCGTGCTGGCCGAGACCCTGCGCCGCCGGGGCCTGGAGGTCGCCCTGGTGACGCCGTCGCCGCTCGCCTCCGCCTGGACGACCCACACGCTGGAACAGGAGAAGATCCAGCGTCGACTGCTGAACACCGGCATCGCCATCGTGGCCAACACCAATCTGGCGGCCGTCGAGCCGGATGCCGTCGAACTCTCTTGCGTCTTCACGGGAGCGCGGACGCGCCGCGATGCGGCCTCCGTCGTTCTGGTGACGGCCCGCCTGCCCGAGATCACCCTCTACGACGCGCTGACGGCCCGGATCGGCGAGCTCAGGAGCCCCGGCATCCGCCGCCTCGCCCGGGTCGGCGACTGCATCGCGCCCGGCACCATCGCCACGGCGGTGTTCGATGGCCGGCGTTTCGCCGAGGAGCTCGACGCGCCCCCGGAGGGCCCCCTGCGGATCAACACGGAACCCGTCGAGATCGCCGACGTGGCCTTGTTCCATCGGCTGCATGACGAGCGGACGTAGACCGGGCCCCTGACCTCGGCTCCCGATGGATTGCGGGGTGATGATCGTCGCGTCAGTCTGGTTTCAAAACGCTCTGTTCGCGTCGTGTGTTGAATCCCTGGTGAGAATGGGTCCTCACTGGACGAGGCGTTTCAACATTCAACGCGAACAGAGCCTTTCAAAAGGCCGTCGGCCTTTTGCGGGTTTCAGGGCAGAGCCCTGAAGAAGATCGAAGTTCGAGTATCGCGTCCCTGATCATCCTCGAGGGCGCCCCCGGCTGCCGAGAGGTGTGAATACGACAGCCTCAGTGCCCGGGGAGGACGGACGCGCGGCTCAGATCGATCCGGAGGCGGACGGCCGCGCCCGTCGTGAAGCGGGCACCGGCAGCGTCGCCCGGAACGGCGACCATCAGGGGCGACACCCCCTGAACTTCGGCGACGAGATGGGTGAAGCTGCCCTGATAGCTTTGGGCGCTGATCGTGGCCGGGATGATGTTCGGGCGGTCGTCGGCCTCCTCAGTGAGGCTGATCTCTTCCGCCCGGACGTAGAGGTTGACGGCACTGCCCGGCAGGAAGCCCCCCTTCGGCCGGCCGGGCGCCGTCAGGCGCCGCCCTTCGGCGATCTCGATCACCATGGCGCGCGCGTCCGAACTCACGACGGTCGCCGGGATCCGGTTGGCGTCCCCGACGAAGGAGGCCACGAAATTCGAGCGGGGCGCGGCATAGATCTCCTGCGGCGTGCCGATCTGTTCGATCCGCCCCTCGTTCAGCACGGCGATGCGGTCCGACAGGCTCAACGCCTCGTTCTGGTCGTGGGTGACGAAGACGGCCGCGACATTCGCGCGGCGCTGGATCTGCTTGATCTCGATCTGCATCTGGGTCCGCAGGTTCTTGTCGAGCGCGGAGAGCGGCTCGTCCAGGAGCAGCACCTGGGGTTCCGTGACGAGCGCGCGGGCGAGTGCCACGCGCTGCTGCTGCCCGCCGGACAACTGGTTAGGCCGGCGGTCGCCGAAGGCCGCGAGTCTGACCATCTCCAGCGCCTGCGCGACCCGGGTCGCGATCTCGCCGCGCGGCACCCGGCGCTCCTCGAGCCCGAAGGCGATGTTCTGCCCGACCGTCATGTGCGGAAACAGGGCATAGTTCTGGAAGACCATCCCGATGTTGCGCCGATAGGGCGGCATCCGGGTCACGTCGCGGCCCGCGATGCGGATCGCGCCCGACGTCGGGGCGAAGAAGCCCGCCACCATGTTCATCAGGGTGGTCTTGCCGCACCCGCTCGGCCCGAGCAGGGTGAGGAACTCACCGGGCGCGACGTCGAGCGAGACCCCGTCGACTGCGCGGGTGCCATCATAGTCCTTGACGACGTCCCGGAGTTCCAAGGTCGGCTGCTGCCGCACGGTTTCGCGGGCCGGCGCGTCGCCCCTCGAACCTGTCGAGGCCGCGGAGCTCCGCGTATCGAGTGCAGCCGTCATCCACTGTCGATCCTGAAGGGGTCTCACCGGACACCCGGTCGAGACGGCATGTCCGAGGGGAAAGCAGCCTGTGGCCCGCCCGCGCCAGAGGCGTCGGCGAGTTCCTGTACATAAAGCACCGTAAGGCGCATCTACTTCCCTGTCCAGGTCGCAAAGCGGTATCGGCGACGCCTTAAGAGGAAGAAAACAGCAGAAATACCCCAATTTTTGTGCAATCATCCGATTTATAGCCAATATTATGAGCGCGACAGGTTTCTGGTTTGTGGATACAAGAATTGGGATGAGCCGTCGGACAGTCCGTAGGAGGGTGAGATGGATAAGCGAACCATTGCGCGCATCGGCATGATCGGCGCGATCGCGTCATCGTTGTCGGTCGAGGCCGCCGAAGCCCGCGACCTCACCGTGGTCTCGTTCGGCGGTTCGCTTCAGGATGCGGTCCACAAAGCCTTCGTCGCGCCGTTCGCGGCGGCCAGCGGCACCCCCGTCAAGGAGGACACCTACGACGGTTCCTTGTCGAAGGTGAGCGCGCAGATCGAAGCCAAAAGCATCAACTGGGACGTCGTCGACGTCGAATCGAACGAGTTGCGGCAGGGTTGCGAGGAGGGCTATTTCGAGACCCTCGACTGGAGCAAGATCGCCAAGCCGGACTTCGTGCCCGGCGCGACCACCACATCCGACTGCGGCATCGGCTACATGACCGGCGCGGTGGTGCTGGGCTACAACGGCGCCAAGCTGGCGAACGGCCCGGCCACCTGGGCGGATTTCTGGGACGTGAAGAAGTTCCCCGGCAAGCGCGGCCTCAAGTTCGGCCCGAAATGGACCTTGGAGCTGGCCCTCATGGCGGACGGCGTCCCGGCCGACAAGGTCTACGACGTCCTCGCGGCGCCCGGAGGCGTCGACCGCGCCTTCAAGAAGCTGGACGAGATCAAGCCGTCCGTGGCGTGGTGGAAGTTGGGCGCCGAGAGCGTGCAGATGCTGGCGTCCGGCGAGGTCTCGATGGTCGCGGCCTACAACGGCCGCATCGTGGCGGCCAACCGTGACGAGCATCAGAACTACAAGATGGCCTGGAACGCGGGCTCGGTCTATTTCCTCGACTACCTGACGATCGTGAAGGGCTCTCCGAATGTCGCGGCCGCGATGGCTTTCATCGGCCACGCGACCTCGGTGAAACCGCAGCAGGCCTTTCCGACATTCATCGGCTACGGACCGAGCAACATGAAGGCCTTCGACGGGATTCCCGCCCAGATCGCGGCCGACCTTCCGACCAAGGACGACATGAGCAAAGCCGTCCTCACCAGCGACAAATTCTGGCTGGACCATGGCGATGAGCTGACGCAGCGCTTCAGTGTCTGGGCCGCCAAATCGTGACCCATGCGGACGCCATCGGGGTGGGAGCGCCGTGACGCTGCGGCCGCCCCTGACCCGGCCGGTCTCCGCGTTCGGTCGGGGAGGCGGGCGCTGGCGGGAACGGGGCGCGTCGTTCTCGCTGTGCCTGCCGGCGGCGCTCCTCCTCGTCATCGGCTTCGTGATCCCCATCGTCCTGTTCCTGCTGCGGGGCATCGAGAACCCGGAGATCCCGCACGCCCTGCCGACCACGGTCGCGGTCCTGAACACGCGGTGGGACGGCACCGGCCTGCCGCCCGACGCGGCCTACGAGGCCCTCGCCCGCGACCTGAGCGGCGCCCAGGCGGCCGGCCTCGGCGGGTTGGCGCGCCGCCTCAACACGCTGATCCCGGGTGATCGGTCCCTGGTGATGACGACGGCCCGCCATCTCCGCGAGGGCGACGCTTCCCCGAGCGCGGCCGATGCGCGAGGCCGGTTGAGCGCCATCGACCCCCGCTGGGACGAGCGGGAGGTCTGGGCCGTGCTGCGACAGCAATCGGGCCGCTACACGTCGTCCTACCTGCTGGCGGCGCTCGACCTCAAGCGGGCCGTCGACGGCGACGTCGTCCGCACGCCCGAAACCGACCGCATCTTCGTCGATCTGTTCATCAGGACGTTCACCATCAGCGCCACCGTCACGTTCTTGTGCCTGCTGGCCGGTTTTCCGGCCGCCCACCTCATGGCGAGCATATCGGCCCGCTGGCTGCCGCTGTTGATGATGCTGGTCCTGCTGCCGTTCTGGACCTCGACCCTGGTCCGTTCCACCGCCTGGATCGTCCTGCTTCAGGATCAGGGGCTCATCAACCGCTGCCTGCGCGCCCTCGGTCTGATCGCTGTGCCGCTGCCCCTGTTCGCGAACCGCTTCGCGGTGCTCGTCGCCATGACCCACGTCCTCCTGCCCTACATGATCCTGCCGCTCTACGGCGCGATGAAAGCCATCCCGCCCAACCTCATGCGCGCGGCGACGAGCCTCGGCGCCAATCCGTGGCGCGCCTTCGTGCGGGTCTACGTGCCGCTCGTCCTTCCCGGCATCGCGGCCGGCGGCCTGCTCGTCTTCATCCTGTCGCTCGGCTATTACGTGACGCCCGCCCTCGTCGGCGGCCCGGCGGACCAGATGGTGAGCTACTTCATCGCGCTCTACACCAATGTGTCGTTGAACTGGGGCCTCGCTTCGGCGCTGAGCGGAGTCCTGCTGCTGCTCACCCTGGCGCTCTACCTGCTGCTCAGCCGTTTCGGCGTCGGCGGACAGTTCTCCGCACCATGATCGGCGTGGCCTTCTTCGAGGGGACGGCGCGGCTGGTTCGGGTCTTCGCGGCCGCCGTGTTCGCCTTCCTGATGCTGCCGATCCTGGCCATCGTCCCGCTGTCCTTCACGTCCGGGGCCGAACTCGTCTATCCCGTTCCGGGCTTCTCCCTGCGCTGGTACGATGACTTCTTTTCCCGGCCCGAATGGCTCGGTTCCATCCGCAACAGCCTGATCGTCGGCCTCGGCGCGTCCCTCCTGGCGACGCTCATCGGCACGGCCGTGGCGCTGGGGCTCCGGCGCCTCCCCCGTCGCGTCCAGACCCTCGCCGGCGCGCTCATCCTGCTGCCGATGACGATCCCCATCGTGGTCGTGGCGGTCGCCCTGTTCTTCTTCTATGCCTTCGTGGGCCTGGGTGGCACCTTCACGGGCCTCATCCTGTCCCATACGACGATCGCGCTGCCTTTCGTGTTCATCAGCGTCCGGGCGTCGCTGGCGGGGCTGAACCCGGATTTCCTCCGGGCGGCCGCCAATCTCGGCGCGCCCCCGTTCCGGGCCTTCCGCCGCGTCCTCCTGCCCCTCATCATGCCCGGCGTCGTCACCGGAGGCCTGTTCGCCTTCGCGACGTCGCTCGACGACGTGGTGGTGGCGATGTTCGTCGCCGGACCGGACCAGTTGACGCTCCCCCGGCAGATGTTCGCGGGTGTCCGCGAGAACATCAGCCCGACGATCCTGGCGGCCGCGACGCTCCTCGTGCTGCTGTCGGTGCTGCTGATGGTCGCGACCAATCGTCTCTCGTCCCGGTCGCGCCGCTATCAGGCCGCCGCCGTGAGCGGCTGAGGCCGGGCTGAGAGTCAAACCTCAAGACGATGGAACGGACGATGCGGAACGAGGACAAGGTCTGGCAGAGCTACATCGGCGGCCGTTGGTGCGACGGCGCCACGGGCCGCACGCTGACCGTCATGGATCCGGCGACGGGCGAGCCCTATGCCGATGTCGCGGTCGCCACCGCGGCCGACGTCGACGCGGCGGTCCGGGCCGCCCGGGCCGCCGTCGCGTCCCGCGCGCTCTACGACATGCACCCGCACGCCCGCATGCTGCTGCTGTTCCGCATCGCCAACGCGATCCGGGCCATGGCGGACGAGATCGTGCCGGTGCTGGTCGGCGAAAACGGCAAGAGCGTCGGTTTCGCCAGGGATGAGGTCGAGTGCGCCGCGCAATATTTCGAATATTACGGCGGTATCGCCGACAAGCTCCATGGCAAGTCGATCCCGCTCGGCGCCGGCTATATCGACTACACCCAACTGGTGCCGCTCGGCGTCAGCGCCCAGATCGTGCCATGGAACTTCCCCTTCGAGATCGCGGCCCGCTCGATCGCGCCCGCCTTCGCCTGCGGCAATGCGGTGGTGGTCAAGTCGCCGGAAGTGTCGCCCCTGGCCATGTGCTTCCTGGCCGTGGCCTGCGAGAAGGCCGGCGTGCCGAGCGGTTACTTCAACCTGATCTGCGGCTATGGCGAGGAGGCCGGCGAGGCTCTGTCGTCCCACCCGGGCATCGCCCAGGTCGTCTTCACCGGATCGGTCGCCACGGGACAACGCATCCTGCGCCGGGCCGCGGAGACGGTCATCCCCTGCGTGCTCGAACTCGGCGGCAAATCCGCCGGCATCGTGTTCCCCGATGCGGATCTCGAGACGACGGCCCACAGCGCGGCTATCGGCATCTTCGCCCATGGCGGTCAGGTGTGCTCCGCCGGGTCGCGCCTCATCGTCCATCGCAGCCGGCATGACGAACTGGTCGAACGGATGGTCGCCTGGGTGGCGGCCCGCACCATGGGCCCCGGAACCGAGGACCACTTCTTCACGCCCCTGGTCTCGGCCGAGCAGCGCGACAAGGTGGAGGCCTTCGCGCTGGCCGCCGTGCAGGCCGGGGCCACGGCCGCGACCGGCGGGCGACGCCCGGCGGACCTGCCCGGCTACTACATGCGGCCGACGATCCTGACCGGGGTCACGCCCGACATGGACATCAGCACGAGCGAGGTCTTCGGCCCCGTCCTGTCGGTTCTCACCTTCGACGAACCCGAGGAAGCCATCGCCATCGCGAACGGCACCGACTACGGCCTCGCGGCCGGCGTCTACACCAGGGACCTCACGCGCGCGCACTGGGCGGCCGACCGGCTCGAGGCCGGCAGCGTCTTCGTCAACCAATGGTTCGCCGGAGGCAACGAGACGCCGTTCGGGGGCTTCAAGAAGTCCGGGTTCGGGCGCGAGAAGGGGGTGGAAGCCATGGCCAACTACTACCAGACGCGCAACGTCGCGATCCGCCTCTGAGAGCCTGTCTGACGCGCCGTCTCGATCGGCAACAGACGGCATCCGGCGGCGCGAGCCGCCGCTTTCGCGCATCGCCGCACGAGCCCGTCGGGGTTCGAAGCCGGCTGCGCCTCCGCTTCCCGGCCGGAACCGTGCCGTGGGCCGGAGCTGCGACATGCGATCGATCCATCGGGGCGCGCGATCGCGGGCACGACTTCCAGGAAAATCATGGTACCTGAGACCGGGTTGGGGAAACGCAGATGCAGGATCAGCGAATGATGCCGACGTCGGACGAGGGCCTATGGCTCGGCCGCTGAGCCGCGGCAATCCGGGCCTGGACAGGGTCGGAAAGGATCGGATCGAGCTCGCGCCGGCGCTCGATTTCTCGCTCGTCCCGCGACGGCTGGCCGAGACCCTCGGCACCGCCATCGTGTTCGGCGATCTGGAACCGGGTTCCCGGATCGTCGAGGAGGAGATCGCCGAGCGGTTCAATGTCAGCCGCTCGCCGGTCCGCGAAGCCTTGCGCCGCCTGGAGGTCGACGGTCTGCTGATGCGCGAGGAACGGCGGGGTGCCAAGGTCAGCCTGATGAGCCGGCGCGACCTCGACGAGGTCTATGTCTGCCGGCTTCCGCTGGAGAGCGTCGCCGCCACGGAAGCCGCGCGGCACTGGACCGTGGCGGAGATGTCCCGCCTCATCGACGCCCTCGGGGGCCTGGAGAGCGCGTTCAACTCCCGCGATATCCGTCTCTACTTCACGGCCAACGTCGCCTTCACCGATGCGGTGCACCACGCGGCCAAGAACACGACCCTCCGCCGCCTTCTGGCGGGGATCGGAAGGCAGGCGCTGCGCTACCGCTTCCTGGCCTACAGGAACTTCCCCCACCTCATCGAGGCCTCGATCGAGGGCAGCCGCGAGATCCTGACCTTCCTCAAGGCGCGGGATGGGGCGGGGGCCAGCAGGCTGACGGAGCGTCTGATCGAGCAGTCGTGGATGACCATCCGCGAATACATCGCCGAATAGGACGGCGGCGCCCCTTGCGGCGGGCGGGCCGCGTCACCGGCTCGCGTCCCGGCTCCGGAAGAGGAGGAGCGCGGTGGTGGCCACGAGCATCTGAACCCCGATGGCCAGAAGGATGCAGGCCCGCCAGCCGCCGGACGCCCAGGCATAGCCCGGCAGCACGGCGCCCAGCGCCCCGCCTCCGTAATAGAAGCTGAGATACAGGCCCGCGGCGGCCGATCGGTTCGCGCCGGCGATCAGGCCGACCTGGCTGGTCGCCGAGGCCTGATTGACGAAAGCGGCCGAGCAGAACAGGGCCAACCCGGCGATCACCGCCGCGAGCGACGGGATCAGGGTCAGGAGGCATCCGGCGGTCGCGACCAGCGTCGATGCCGCGACGGCCTTGCGCTGGCCGAGGCGATCGATCCACCGGCCCGCGAAGGGCGTGACCACGATGCCGATCAGGTAGACGCAGAACACCAGCCCAAGCTGCGCGGGTGCCAGCCGAAACGGCGGCGCGCTGAGATAGAAGTTCACATAGGTGAAGACCGTCACGAGCCCGAACAGCACGTTGAAGCCGACGAAATAGGTCGCCAGAAGGCGAGGGTTGCGGACATGACCCAGCATCGCGCGCAACGACACCCGAAGCCCGTCGCGCCTGGACGGCCGCGTCGGCTCGGGCAGGAATCGCCAGACCAGGATGGCGCCCAGGAGGTTCACGGCGGCGAGCACGAAGAAGGTCCAGTGCCAGTCGCCGAACTGCGCGGCGAGCCCGCCGAGAAACCGCCCGGCGAACCCGCCGCTGACATTGGCGGCCACGTAGAGCGCCATGATGCGCCCGGTCTGCCCGCGCCCGAACTCCTCCGCGACATAGCCGAGCGACGCCGCGAAAGCTGCCGGCATCACCATGCCCTGCAGGAACCGCGTCGCGAGAAGCTGCGGCAGCGTGGTCGACATGGCCGACAGGAACGTCGGAACGCTGAGACACACCAGGGCCGCCACGATGACCCGCTTGCGCCCGAACGTATCGGCGATCACTCCGGAGAACGGACCGAACACGGCGACGGCCAGAGTCGTCGCGGTGATCGTCAGCCCGATCTCGACCGGCGTCGCATGGAAGATGTCGGCGAGGGTCGGGAGGATGGCCTGCGGCGCATAGAGGTTGAGCATCGAGCAGAAGCCCGCGGCCAGGATGGCGACGCGCGTTCTCGCCGACAAGCCGGTGGTGCCAGACAGGTCCAAGGCGCTGGACGTCATTCACTGGCCTCCGATGCGGTGGATCGACGTTCGAACCGCACCTCTAGCCAAGTTTCCGGTTAATATATACCGGAACAGCGCCGACATCTTCGCCCGATCGTGGCCGAGTGGCTCGGCCATCCGGCCTCGCCTTCGAGGATGTGAGGCTCGTGACCGATCCCGGGGTGACGATCTCGGGTCCCGAATGTCACCTCAGTCTGGATTCAAAAGGCCCTCGGCCTTTTCTCGGGTTTCAGGGCAGAGCCCTGAGAACGTTCAGGATTTCCTCTCAGGGCTCCGCCCTGACGGCCAAAGGGCGGCCACGTTCGCTTCCTTCTCCCCGAGTGCGCGCCGCTCTACGATCCCGAGACGATACATGCGAGCACGGCGATGGACCCGTGCGGACTGTCGCTGGGTTTGAATCAGCTTCCGACCCCAGGGACGGCCCGCTGGCGCTCTGCAAGCGGCGGACAATTGACCCGGAGCCACGCCCTCAGGCGCCGGGGCTCCCGAGGGGGACTTCGACGCAGGGATGTTGCGCGATCCAGTGGCGAGCGATGTCCACCCGGCGGGAGATCCAGACGTCGCTGTGGGATTGGACATGATCCATGAACCGAGCGAGCGCGCGAGCACGCGCGGGGCGGCCTGAAAGGCGGGGGTGAAGGCCGATCGACATCATCTTCGGTTCGCGCCGGCCTTCCCGATAGAGCTGATCGAAGGCGCCCTTGAGATAAGCGAGGAAATCCTCCCCCGACATCCAGCCCGGGTTCATGGCGAATTTGAAGTCGTTGGTGTCCAGCGCATAGGGCAGGATGAGCCGCGGCTTGCCGTCGACATGCGTCCAGTAGGGGAGATCGTCGTTGTAGGAATCCGAATCGTAGAGAGTCTCGGTCTCTTCCATGACGAGGCGTCGCGTGTTGATGCTGCCGCGGCCGGTGTACCATCCGAGCGGCGGCGTACCCACGATGTCGGTGATGGCGCGGACGGCTTTGCGGATGTCCTCCCGCTCCTGCTCCGGCGACATGCCGGCGTAGTCGATCCAACGCCAGGAGTGGCTCGCGACCTCATGGCCGGCCTCGGCCATCGCTCGTCCGGCATCCGGGTTGCGCGCGAGGGCGAGCCCCACCGCCCAGCAGGTGAAGGGCATCCGGCGTTCCTCGAACAGTTGCATCAGCCGCCAGAACCCGGCCCTGCTCCCGTATTCGAAGGCGTCCTCGACGAAGGCGTTGCGGTGGGGGCGCGGGGTCACGCCCACGATGTCGGGCACCAGGTAGGTTTCGGACTGCGCATCTCCGTCGGCCACACTGCGCTCGCCGCCTTCCTCGTAGTTCACCACGAAGCTGATGGCGATCCGTGCTCCGCCCGGCCAGGCGGCGTGCGGGCGGCGGCGGCCATAGCCGATCAGGTCACGGGGGGCGGCGTCATCCATGGCGATCCTCGATGGCGGCATCCAGGGCAGAGCCGCCGGCTATCGGTGGATCGCCACCGCGCGCGCCGGGAAGCCGGAGCCGTCCTTGGCCTTGGGCCATGTCGCCATGATGAGGGCGCCGGCTTCGGGGACCTTGTCGAGATTGGTCAGAAGCTCGATCTGCCAGCGATCGCGGGCCAGCACATAATGTTCGAGGCCGTAGTCGCCCTTCGAGGTCGAGAGGCCGGGATCGGTGTCGATGCCCTCGTGGCCGACCGCGGTCACGCCGCGCTGCTCGAAGAGCAGCGCCAAGACATCCCTGGCCCAGCCCGGCGTATGATGGAGGTTCTCCGCGTCGCGGTTGGCGAAGCGCTCGGCATCGGGCCAACGCTTCGACCAGTCGGTGCGCAGGGCCACGAAGGCGCCGCCGGGTATCCGGCCGTTGCGGGCTTCCCAGGCCGCGACATCGGCAAGCGTCGGGACCGAATCCGGGTCGGCGGCGACCCGCCCGCTGATGTCGAGCACGACGAGCGGCAGCAGCATCTCGGACACCGGCAGCGCGTCGAGAGTCCGGCCGCCCTCGATGAAGTGCACCGGCGGGTCGACGTGGGTCCCCCACTGACCCACGAAACTGTAGCGGTGGACCTGAAAGGCATCGCCTTTCGCATAGTCGAGCAACGCTGTCGATTCCTCGTCGGGGAAAGCCGCGAAACGCGGCTGCCCCCGATGAAAGCTATGGGTGAGGTCGGTGAAGGTCGCGCCCGCGAGGTGGTCGCGAAAGACGTCCCAGAGGCCCGTGGCCATGCTCACGGCTCCGCGACATAGGTCGGGGCCGCTTCGCTGGCGAGCATCAGCTTGCCGTCCTTGACGCCGATCACCGTCACGGATTTGTCCGGGACCGCGATGCCGGGGCGGTAGCTGATCGTGCCGGTGACGGCTTCGAGGCCCTGGGTGGCGGCGATCGCGTTCCGGATCTTGGCCGGCTCGGCCGAGCCCGCGCGCTTGATCGCGTCGGCCATCAGCTTCACGCCGTCGTAGCCGAGCGCCGCGAAGGCGTTCTCAGGATCCGTCCCGTAGGCTTTCTTGTACGCCTCCATGAACATCTTGACCTTGGGGGTCGCACCCTCGCCGATGAAGGAATGGGTGGTGTAGTAGACGTCGCTGGTGGTCGGGCCGCCGACCTGCAGCAGCAGCGGCGTGTCGTAGCCGTCACCCCCGATCACCGGCAGGGTCACGCCCGCCTGCCGGAGCTGCTTGACGATCAGGCCGATCTCTTCGGGATCGGACGCCGAATAGATGAAGTCGGGCTTCGGGGTCAGAGCCTTGATCTTGGCGATCTGGGCCGTGAAGGTCGTGTCGCCCGACTTGTAGGTGTCCTTGGCGACTATCGTGCCGCCGCCGTGGGTGAAGGCCTTGGTGAAGTAGTCCGACAGCAGCGTCGTGTATTCGGCGCCGAGGTCGGTGAGCAGGTAGGCGGTCTTGGCGTTGAGCTTCTTCAGCGCGAACTCGGCGCCCTCGGCGGCCTGCACGTTGTCGCCGAAACAGGCCAGGAACACGTCGTCGCCGAGCTGGCTCGGCAGCTTCGGCGAGGTGGCGCCCGGCGTGATGAAGGGGATCTTGGCCTTCTGGATCTGCGGGCCGATGGCGAGCACGGAGTCCGAGTCCGTGAACGCGACGATGCCCACGACCTTGTCGGTGTCGATCAACTGGCTCGCCACCGTCGAGATCGCGGTGGGATCGCTCTTGGTGTCGTAGACCACGAGCTCGATCGGGCGGCCCAGCACGCTGCCTGCCGCGTTGATCTCGGCCGCGGCGAGCTTGCCGCCGTTCAGGGTCGGGCCGTCGAGCGAGGACAGCGAGCCCGTGAGGTTGGCCGGAAAGCCGATCTTGATGGCATCGGCCGCGAGCGCAGCACCCGAGACGCCGAGCAGGAATGCCGCGGCGAGGCCGAAACCGAGCGTGCGGCGTGTCAGATTCAACATGGGACTAGACCTCCGTCTGGTTGCGCTTGTCCGACACCGCCCTGGCGAGACCGAACGTGAGTTCGCTCTCGCCCATGATCCCCTTCGGCCGGAAGATCATGATCAGGATGAAGAGGAAGCCGAGCACGATCTGGCTCGCCCCGAAGAGCGCCGGCACCGTGAGGGGGCCGAGCGTGAAGCCGCGCTCCACCGAGCGCAAGGTCTCCGACAGGATCGAGACGCAGACGACCCCGATCAGGGCGCCCGACAGCGAGCCCATGCCGCCCAGAACCAGCATGGCGATGAGGTTCATCGTCATGGCGAAGTAGAAGGTGTTGGGGGAGAAGGACCCCAGGTAGTGCGCATAGAGCGATCCCCCGACACCCGCGAAGAAGGCGCCGATCACGAAGGCGAGAAGCCGCGTGCGCAGAACCCCGACTCCGATGGCGCTGGCCGCGATCGTGTCGTCGCGCACCGCCTTCATGGCGCGTCCGAGGGGGGACGACACGAGGCGCCCCAGGACCAGCAGGGTCACGGCCAGCCAGCCGAAGGCCCAGGGCAGCGTCGTGTCGAGCGGCACGCCCGTGAAGGTGCGGGCACCGCGCGTGAAATCCGCCGCGTTGATCAGCACCACGTTGACGATGATCAGGAACCCCATCGTGGCCACCGACACGAAATAGCCGGACAGCCGCATCAGGGGGTAGCCGACGACCACGGCGAGGCTCGCCGTGAACACCCCCGCGGCGAGCGTGGACGGCAGGAACGAGAGGGAGACGCCCTTGAGGACGTCCGGCAGGTGCGGCAGCAGCGACGCCTTCTGCTGCGCCGTCAGGGACAGGATGCCGGAAACGTAGGCCCCCGCGCCGATGAAGCCGACGTGCCCGAGGGAAAAGACACCCGTGAAGCCGCTGCCGAGACCCAGCGAGAGGACCAGGATCGAATTCAGCGCGATCAGCAGCAGGATGCGCTGGTCATAGTCCCCCATCACCCGGGGGGCACCGAAGGCCAGGACGGCCATGACCACCCCGCCCGCCAGGACGACCGCGAGGATGCGGTTGTCGCGGGCCGCGGGCCCGTTCACAGCTTGATCTCCCGGTTGGGCTGGAGCAGGCCGCCGGGCCGGAACAGCAGGAAGGCGATCAGAAGCGAGAAGACGATGGCGTCGCGGTAGGGCGTGATGCTGTCGGGCAGGAAGGCCGTGATGAAGATCTCGAGCCCGCCCAGCATGTAGCCGCCGACCAGCGCCCCGGCGATGGAGCCGAAGCCGCCGATGATGGCGGCCACGAAGGCTTTGAGCAGCGGCGTGAACCCCATCTGCGGCTGGACGACGCCGGCCTGGGCCGCCCAGAGCACCCCGGCCAGCCCCGCGAAGGCCGAGGCGACCAGGAAGGCCGCCACGATCAGGCGGTTGACATCGAGCCCGACGAGCTGCGCGGCCGACATGTCTTCCGCGGCGGCCCGCATGCCGAGACCCACCGTCGTCCTCGTGGTGAACCAGCCGAGTCCGATCAGCGACACGAAGGTCAGGGCGATGGTGAGGATGTTGATGTCCGTGAAGGTGATCGCGCCATTCGACACCTGCCACGCCTGGTTGAGGACGTCCGGCAGCGGAAAATTGCGCGGCGACGAGCTGAACAGCAGGATGCCGAAGTTCTCCAGGATGTAGGTGACGGCGAGGCTCGTCAGGAGCCGGGTGACATCCGGCGCGTCGCGGATGGGGCGGTAGGCGATCCGCTCGATCAGAAAGCCCGCCAGGGCCGCGACCAGGATGCCGCAGATGAGCGCCGGCACGAACGGCAGGCCGGCGCCGATGAGGAGCACGGCCGTGAAGGCCCCCACCATCATGACGTCGCCATGCGCGAAATTGGTGAGGCGCAGCACGCCGAAGACGATCGACAGGCCGACGGCCACCAGGGCGTAGAGGCTACCCAGGCTGACCGCGTTGACGACCTGCTGGACGATGTAGTCGAGCGTGCTCATTCGGCCGCTCCGAGATAGGCTTGGGCGATGCGGTCGTCCGACTGCAGATCCGACGAGGTGCCGGACAGGGCCACCTTGCCGGTGCGCAGCACATAGGCGCGGTCGGCCAGTTCCAGGCCGAGCGAGATGTTCTGCTCGACGAGCAGCATCGTGGCCCCCTGCTTCTTGAGTTCACCCAGCGCGTCGAAGATGTGGCGCACGAGCATCGGCGCGACGCCGAGCGACGGCTCGTCCATCAGGAGCAATTTCGGGGCCGCCATCAGGGCTCGGGCGAGCGCGAGTTGCTGCTGCTCGCCGCCCGAAAGCGTCCCGGCCAGTTGCTTGAGGCGCTCCTTGATGATGGGGAAGAGCGCGAACATGCGCTCGCGGTCGCGCGCTATGCCGTCCTGGTCCGTCCGCGTGCAGGCGCCGAGGCGCAGGTTCTCGGCGACCGTCAGGCCGCCGAACAGGCGGCGCCCCTCGGGGCTGTGGGCGATGCCGAGCTTGACGATCTGCGGCGGCGGCCGGTTGCCGATCGAGGCTCCGGCGAAGGTGATGCGGCCGGCGCGCAGGCGAGCCAGCCCCGAAATGCTGCGCAATGTCGTGCTCTTGCCGGCCCCGTTGGCGCCGACGAGCGCCACGACCTCGCCCGGATAGACGTCGAGCGACACGCCCTTCAGGGCACGGACGGCGCCGAAGCTCACTTCGAGGTTCTCGATCCGCAGCAGAGGCGTCGCGTCAGGCATGGCCGAGATAGGCCTCCCTGACCTTCGGGCTCCGGCGCACCTCCTCGGGCGTGCCGAGGCCGATCACCTCGCCGGTCGCGAGGACCTGGATGCGCTCGCACAGGCCCATGATCAGATCCATGTCGTGCTCGACCACCACGACCGTGATCTTGAATCGGTCCCGGATGCCGCGGATCAGCGACGCGAGCGTCCGGGTCTCGTTGGAATCGAGCCCGGCCGCAGGCTCGTCGAGGAGCAGCAGTTCCGGTTCGGTCGCGAGGGCGCGTGCGATCTCCAGACGCCGCTGGTCGCCGTAGGGCAGGTCGGCCGCCAGACGCCCGGCTTGCGCGGTCAATCCCATGAGGTCGAGGAGGCGGTGGGCCACCTCGTGGGCCGAGGCTGTCGCGGTCGCGTAGCGCGGGCCCCGCCAGAACGCCCCCATCAGGCCGACGGGGTGGCGCAGTTGCGCCGCGGCCAGGACATTCCCGGCGACGGTCAGGGAGCCGAACAGGCGCGAGCCCTGGAACGTGCGGGCGATGCCACGCTCGACGATCCGCGCGGCCGGCAATCCGACGATCGATCGGCCCTTGAACTCGACCCGCCCGGCACTCGGCTTGGAGAAGCCCGTGATGCAGTTGAAGAAGGTGCTCTTGCCCGAGCCGTTGGGGCCGATCACGCCCATGATCTCGCCGGACCGGATGGCGATGGCGTGGTCCTTCAAAGCCACCAGACCGCGATAGCGCTTCGTCAGCCCCTCGGTCCGCAGAAGCGGCGTCTCCGCCGACACCTGGTCACCCGGCGACATGCGCGCCTCCGTCGAAACGGTCGAGCGCCTGGCCCAACACGCGGGCGAGGCGATCGCCCCATTCGGCCTGGCCCCGCGGGGTCTCGATGAGGTCCTGCCGGATCTCGAACTCGGCGTAGGGAAGCCCGCGGCCCTCGGCGTGGATCGGGATCGAGTAATCCCTGGCCATGTCGACCCCGTAGGGTTCGTTGCGGCCGACCACCAGCCCCGCCTCCCCGTCCAGCGCGGCCAGCACCGGCCGGGTGAACCTGTCGTCGGGACCGAAGCACATCCCGATCTGCCAGGGCCGCTGGAACGGCTGGGCCAGCAGGGACGGCGTGAAGCTGTGCATCGAGACGAGGATCCGGTGACGTCCGCCGTCGAGCCGACGCACGATCTCGTCGTGGTAGGGCGTCACGATCGCGGCGATCCGCGCCGCCCGGGCCGCGAGGTCGAGGCCGTGATTGCCCGGCACCGGCGTGCCGTCCGAGACGAGCGCGATCGAGTCCGACGAGGAGACGAGCCGGTTGCACTCGGCGACCAGACGCGAATAGCGCTGGAAGACCAGGGGAGCGCCGAGCCGGTCGGACAGGCGTTCCGCGACGCCGAGGATGCCGATGTCGATGCCGATATGCCGGTCGAGATCGGCCCGCGCCAATCCGAGCCCGTCGAGCGCCGCCGGAACGACGTTGCCGGCATGGTCGCAGATCAGCAGGAAGGGCGACGCGCCGTCGCCGTTGCGGATACCGACCGGCTCCGGATCGCCCGCGCCGAGGAGCGTCCTGGCGATCCGTTCGGGCGCGGCCATCCTCAATAGGCCCGGGCGTAGATGCTGCACAGTTCGTCGAGCGCGATGCCCGCCGCCATCGCCAGTTCGCCGCGCTTGTGCATGAGGTAAGCCCCGGCCAGGACAGGCCCGAGCCAAGCGCTCGCCACCTCGTCGGCTTCGAGGGCCGAGAGCGCCTCGTCGAGGCTGTGCGGGAGATCGCCGATGCCGAGGCGGGCGCGCTCCTCCGCCGAAAGCTCGCCCGGGTCGCCGCGCGACAGCGTGGGGCGCGGCAACCCCTCGCGGATCCCGGCGAGGCCGGCATGGACCAGCGCGCCGAGTTGCAGGTAGGGGCTCGCACAGGCATCGGCGGCGCGGTATTCGAGGTTGAACCGCTTGGCGACGTCGACGCCAGCGACCTCCGGATAGGGGCAGATGCGCAGCAGGGCCTCGCGATCGCGATCCGCGATATTGGCGTAATAGGCCGACCAGGAGTGGGGCTTCAGGCGCTCGTAGGAGATCGGGCTCGGCGCCGTGATGGCGCACAGGGCCGGCGCGTGCCGGAGAATGCCGGCCGCGAAGGCGGCTTGCACGTCGCTCATCCGGCCCGGCGCGTCGGGCGCATATGAGACGGGTCGACCCTCGGCGTCGATCAGGCTGAAATGAATGTGCACGCCGTTGCCGACGATGCCGCGCGTCACCACCGGCGAGAAGCTCAGGTGGTGACCATGCCTCTGCGCGACCGATCGGGCGATCTCGCGCAGCTTCACGGCCCGGTCGGCCGCCGCGAGGGCTTCCGTCGCGTCGACCGTCACCTCGTATTGGCGCGGTCCGTATTCGGGCAGAAACGTGTCGGGCGCGAGACCGTTCGCCCGCAAGGCGCCGAGGAGATCGCCGATGAACGGTTCGATCCCCCGCAGCGAACTCACCGCATAGGCGTCGCCCGGCCGCTCCACGGCGTTGTCGAGCCAGAACTCATGCTCGAAGCTGGCGACGAGCCGCAGCCCGGCGTCCCGTTCGAGGGCGTCGAGCGCCCGTTCGAGGAAACCGCGAAGGCAGCACTCCCACGGCTGACCCGCCATCGTGAGGATTTTGCCCAGGATCACGTGCTCGACGGGTGTGCCGTCGCCGTAATCGAGGACGATATCGCCACCTTCGGCGGGCACCAGCATCAGGTCGCCGGCCGCGCCGAAAGGCGTCGCGGGGATGCGGCCGAAGCAGTTGATCATGACGTTGGTCGGCGTCCAGCCGACGCCGAAGCGCCGACGGTCTTCGAGCTGGTCGACCGGAAAGCCCTTGCCGCGCACCTGGCCGGCGATGTCGCTGCACGCGATCGTCACGAGCGCTTCACGCGCGATCACCGGTCCCGCTTCACGCCCGTCCTGCAAGCCGGCCGCCTCCCGTTGAGAACGGCGACAGGTTAACATGCCTGAATATTTTGTCACAATCATCGGCGATCGACGGGGCTGCTGTCATCTTCGACAAACTCGCCCACCGCTTGAGCGTCACGGCTCAAACTTTGAACGCAGCCCTTCGATCGTCTCGAACCGCGTGCGCGCGATCGGCCATTGCCGGATGTCGAGCGCGAGCGCGATCACCTCGACGAGGGCGACCAATCCGATCAGGCTGTCCCAGGGCGAGGTCACATCCACGCGCGCTCGGAAGACGAGATCGGCAACCTTGGCGGCATCGGACATCCACTGATCCGTCAACAGGACCACGACGGCCCCTCGAACCTTGGCGATATCCGCCGTGCGGATCGTGTCGGCCTGATCGCGACGGATGTCGAACAGGATCACCACGCCCCGCCGCCCGACATCCGCCGGTTCGTCGGCGCGCCGCGGCAGCGCCTGGGAAAACAGGCGCAGCCGCGAGCGCACCTTGCGGAGGTGAAACTTGAGGTGGCGTGCGGCTGGTTCGGTGGAGTCGCCACCGTGCAGGAACACCTGGCGCTTCTCGTCGGTCAGCAGGCCCGTGAGTTGCGCGACGTCGGCCTCACCAGCATATCGAAGGATGGCCGGACGGATGGGGACGCGTCAGAGGGTACTCGGCCTGAGCTTCGACCTCCTTCAACAGAGCCGGACGGAACTCAGCAGTAACCCGAGAGGCCGAGTTTGGTGACGAAGCGCAGGATCGTCGGTCCGCTCAGAATCCGTCGATGTATCGAACTTGTGCCTGAGTACCCTTGAAAACATCGATGAACCTTTGCCCGCTTTGAGGCAGATGGGCATTCATTCACAAACTCTCACCTGCGCACGGGCCGCGAACGAGGCCACGGAGTCCATTCCCGCCGTCGGATAGCGGGCCAGGATCGCGCGCGCCGCTCGGCATCGCTCAGCGAAGTCATCGCCGCGACCACGCGATCCGCCAAGGTGGAGCACGGGGGGGGCTGCGACGCCGGGTCATCCGTCTGGCATCCTTCGTGCGATACGACATGACAGCGGGGCCGACATCCCGCCTCCGCCCGTTGTCCGCGGGTCGCCTTTCGCCGGAGACGTCATGACCATCCCGCCCATCGATGCCCCGAACGGCGCCTATCGCGAGCGTTCCATCGTGCCTGCACGCACGGCGCTCCTCAATGTCGACATGCAGAACGGGGAGTTCAACGCCGACCTTCTCGCGCGGTCCCGCGATCCCGGCACGCGCGAAGCCAAGAAGCGCGCCTTCTACGAGCGGCTCGCCGACACCGTGATCCCCAACCAGGCGCGTCTGCAAGCGGCGGCACGGGCCGCCGGCATCGAGGTAATCTTCACCGTCATCGAAAGCCTAACCCAGGACGGTCGCGACCGCAGCCTCGATCACAAGATTTCAAACCTGCATTTCCCGAAGGGGTCGTGGGACGCCAAAGTCATCGAGGCAGTCGGGCCACGCGGCGACGAGATCATCATCCCGAAAACGGCTTCCGGGATCTTCAACGCGACCAACATCGACTACGTTCTGCGCAATCTTGGGATCCAATATCTGGTGATCTACGGCGTCGTGACAGATCAATGCGTGGAGTCCGCCATCCGCGATGCCGCCGACCGCGGGTTCCTCGTGACGCAGGTCGAAGATTGCTGCGCCGCCGACACGCCGGAAAGCCATGCGACGTCGATCGACTCGATGCGGGGTCACTATTGCCGGACACGTTCCACGGAGGAGTTGATCGCTGAATTTGCAAGATGACAGGATGGGCCGCAGGCCGCGTCTCATCGAAGGACCCTAGAATCTCCGGTTCCGGCCGATGAGGAGCTGTACCCGTTGGAGACGCATTACAGGTTGATCTATCAATCCACTGTCGATGTCTTTTGAAGATATACGGTTTGTTAGCACGTAACTCCCAAGAGGGGTTGAGTCCGATAGGCCACACGGGCTGAGGATTTTTGGTGTTCTCCCGAATTGGGCAGGGCAACGAGTCCGGGTTAACAGGTAGTATGTTGCAGGATTTCGATGAGGTGTCTGGGGTTGAAGGACGCTATTTTTCGGCGGCGCTTGATGGCTCGCTTGTCTTTCGCTTGGCGGACGATGTTGAGGGCGAAGTGGCGGACGACGGCCATGTTCCTCGCTTCATGTCTGGCCCTGAGGCGGGACAGGTCTTCGTGGAACATCACGTCCAACGTCCAGTGAAGATTGTTCTCGATGGCCCAGTGACTTCGAACCGCTTGGCCGAAGGCTTCGGCCGAGAGGGCTCGAGATGAGATGTAGGATCTACGCTCGTTCGATACCGTGCCCTTTTTCTCGATGCTGGACTCGACCATGCCGATGACTGCTAGATTGGGGAATCGTCGGGTTCCGGGATAGGAACGGTCGCTGCCGGACCAGTCGACGGCCTTGGACACCTTGTGATTGCGGATCTCCAGACGACCGTGGTCCTTGCCAACCGTCTCGTCCTGATCCAGTTCGTGTGCAGGAGCGGTTTCGAAGTAGCTTTCGACCTCCTGATGCAGGGTCGGCTGGTTATCCTTGACGGCCAAGAGGTAGTCGCCACCCGCATCCAGGATGCCCTGCGCGATGGCAGGGTTGCCCCCCATGGCGTCGATCGAAACCAGGGCGCCTTTCAGGTTCAAGCGCTTGAGCAGCGCCGGTATGGCCACGATCTCGTTGGACCTTTCGTCCACGGCTTCCTGCCCGAGGACGAGCCGAGCGTTGGTGGCGAAAGCCGAAACCAGGTGCAGGGGAGGTTGCCCGGCCTTGCGGTCATGACTGCGACGCGACGTCTTGCTCCTCATCCTGAGCCTGTCGAAGGACGATCGCGACCTGGTCGGCGCGTTGCGGCCAGCAGGCCGCCACCCAGCCCTGGAAGCACGCCGAAAACAGGCCGGGATCCACGCGGTTCATCAGCGTCCGCAGCCAGTCCACGCACGGGATGCCGTGATGAAACTCCGAAAAACGACGGATGTCCCTCGTGTCCGGCCACCCCGTAGACTTCGTCGGCTTCGATCGTGCCGGAGAACTCGGTCCGCGGCGCCCTGGCGGTCAGTCCGTCGCGCAACTGCGATGTCATAAGCTGGACATCGCCGGCATCGAGGTCCAACTCCTTCGCGATCCGCAGGTTCGACAGGTTCAGCCCCATGAAGGAGAGGCATAGAACCCACATCCGCAAGGGCTGATGGTGTCCTGCCAGCACCGTTCCGGTCAGATCGTCGAAGCGGCTGTCACAGGATTTGCAGACATGACGCTGACGCTCGCGCTGAGCGTCATCGCGTCCATTCCTCACGACATCTATGCTCGCATAAGTGGGGCAGTGCACCCCGTCGGGCCACCGATGATGACGGATCAGATCGAAACGCTTCGCGTCGTCGACCAGCGCGGAAAGATGGATCAGGTCGGAGGCAGCCACGGCATCACAGCGGTCTGAGACGCGAGGGCGACACCGAAGCAGCCCGACAAGGCTGCCTCAAGGCCCGAAACCACGCTCCTACCCCGGGATGGCAAGCGCAAAACGCCCGGCGATGCCATCAACCCGGCATCGGCCATGAGCCACCTCTGATGAGGTTGAACATCCCGTCCTTCAGCCGGCGGACGAGCCTCGACTGTCCGCACCCCTGTCCGCAGGGACGGCGATGGGTTTGTGCGATAACGTAGACCGGCGTGGTACCAGGTACCGATGGCGGGGACGATCCGGCGCGAAGAGCCAGGGATCGCGCGGGATGGCGTTGAGCCTGCGCACACGCGATCCCGGCCAAGCCCGGGGGCTCGGGGCGCGAGGCTCAGCGGTCTCGCCCACACATGTCACGGTTCCACCTCGCGCATCGTGGAGCGCCCCCCGCGTTGACGTCTGAAAATTAGCCAACCAGCCTCGATATTGCTCATCTCTCCTATCGTATAAGTCGATTTTATATGCGCGACAAATCGTATTTTTCTATTTAGCTTGGATGTCGTCGAGCGGTGATCATCGAGGCAGTTCGTATGTCCGCCCATTCCCCGGTGTCCAAACTCGATCCCCGGACCCTGCTGGCGCAGGCCCTGGGATGGATCGATGGACAGACCGATGCCCTGGGTCCCCCCATCCGGCCAGCGACGACTTTTCTGCGTGATCCGGAGGCTCTCGGGCGCACGGGTCGGACGTTCACGCGCGATGACAACCCCACCTTCCTGCAGGCGGAGGAGCTCCTTTCGACGTTGGAAGGCGGCGAGGGCGCGCTGCTGTTTTCCTCGGGCATGGCGGCCGCGACGGCCGTGATGCAACTGCTGGAGCCGGGTGCGCACGTGGTCGTGCCGACGCGCCTCTACTCGGGCCTGCGTCATTGGTTGCTGACGCATGGTCGGAACTGGCACCTCGTCGTCACGGAGGCCGATTACGACGACTTGGCAGGCCTCGGCGCGTTGCTGGCCGACCGGCCTGCGCGTCTGGTCTGGGTCGAGACGCCCGCCAATCCCCTCTGGCATGTGTCCGACATCCGTCGGACCGCCGAGATCGCCCATGGGTGCGGCGCCCTGGTGGTGGCCGACAACACCGTGGCGACGCCGATGCTCACCCGGCCGATCGATTCGGGCGTCGATGTCGTCCTGCATTCGGGAAGCAAATACCTGAACGGCCACGCGGACGTCGTGGCCGGCGCCCTCGTGGTCGCGCCCGGTCGCGGAGACCTGCTGCGGCGGCTGGCCGGGGTGCGGAACGATTACGGCGCCGTTCTCGGGCCCTTCGAGGCGTGGCTGCTGCTGCGCGGCATGCGCACCCTGCATCTTCGCATGGACATCATCTGCCGCAACGCTCTGGCCATCGCCCGTCACCTGTCCGGGCATCCACGCGTGGTCGAGGTGCTTTACCCGGGGCTGGAGAGCCATGCCGGACACGCGCTCGCCACGAGACAGATGAGCGGGGGCTACGGCGGGATGTTGTCGTTCCGCGCGGCCGGCGGCGAGGACGCGGCCCACCGCATCGCCGGGGCCGTGAGCACCATCCGCCGCGCGATTTCGTGCGGCGGCCTCGAAAGCGTGATCGAGATCCGCCGCGGCATGGAGGGGCCCGACAGCCGCACGCCGCCGGACCTGCTGCGCCTCTCGGTCGGCGTCGAGGCCGTAGGCGACTTGATCGCGGATCTCGAACGCGCGCTCGCGGCATGAGGACGGCGGATTTCATCGTGATCGGCGGCGGCATCGCGGGCGCGGGTGTCGCCTACGAGCTCGCGGCGCTCGGTTCCGTGATCGTCCTGGAGCGGGAGCGGAGCTGCGGCTACCATTCGACCGGGCGCTCGGCCGCGAGCTTCACCGAGAATTACGGGACGGAGGTGATCCGACGCCTCGCCATGGGAAGCCGGCCGTTCCTGTCGACCCCGCCTCACGGCTTCTGCGAGCACCCGCTGCTGTCGCCGCGCGGCATGCTCACCATCGCCCGCGCGGACCAGCTCGAACGGATGCGCGAGGACCTCGATCGGGCTCGAAGGCTCGTGCCGACCATCGTGGCGCTCGACCGCGGGGATGCCTTGGCGCGCGTTCCCGTCCTGCGTCCGGCCTATGTGGCGGGCGCGTTCTTCGAACCCCATTGCATGGAGGTGGACGTCGACGGGCTGCATCGGGGATACCTGCGCGGTGCGGCGTCGCGCGGCGCGGAGATCCGCGTCGGCGCCGAGGTCGCGGCCATCGCATGGCGGGGTGGCGGCTGGGTCGTCACGCCCGAGGGGGGCGAATCAGTGTCGGCCCCGGTCCTCGTCAACGCGGCCGGGGCATGGGCCGACCACATCGCCCGCCTCGCCGGGGTGGCGCCGCTGGGCTTCGAGCCGAGGCGACGGACCGCCTTCACCATTCCGGCTCCCGAGGGGGTCGACATCGCCGGATGGCCGTTGGTCAACGACGTCGGCGATGAATTCTACTTCAAGCCGGACGCGGGGCGGCTCTTCGTGTCCCCCTCGGACGCGACGCCGAGCGAAGCGGTGGACGCCTACGCCGAAGACCTCGACGTGGCCACGGGCGTCGACCGTCTGGAGCGGGCCACCACGATCACGGTGCGCCGTGTGTCGCATTCATGGGCGGGGCTGAGGACCTTCGCGCCCGACGGCTCGCCGGTCGTCGGGCCGGACGAGACGGCCGAGGGCTTCGTCTGGCTCGCCGGGCAAGGGGGATACGGCATCAAGACCGCATCGGCGCTTTCGAGGGCCTGCGTGTCGCTCATCGAGGGGCGGGGACTGCCCGACGATCTCGAACGCCTCGGCCTCGCGGCAACCGACCTGCTGCCCTCCCCGGCGAGGCGCGCCGCCTGGCCCATCGCGAAGGAGCAAACCGCATGACCATCACCCGTTATGAGAACGGCACGCGCTATTGCCGTGCCCTCAGCCACAACGGAACCGTCTACCTGTCCGGCATGACGGCGGACGACACCTCCGTCGACGTCGTCGAGCAGACGCGCTCGACGCTGGCCAAGATCGATCGGTACCTGGCGATGGCCGGCTCCGACAAGAGCAAGCTGCTCACCGCCGTCATCTGGCTCCGCGACATCGCCGACTTCGAGCTGATGAACGGCATCTGGGATCGCTGGATCGATCCCGAAGCCATGCCGGTGCGCGCCACGGTGGAGGCGAGGCTCGCCGGCGACGCCTACCGGGTCGAGATCATGGTCACGGCCGCGGCCTGACCGGCGACTCCTCGTCCATCCACCCTTCGTTTCATTGCCCGACATCAGGAAGTCCCCCATGAGCAGCGCACGCGACCACGTCCTCCTCCCGCGACTGCGGGACCAATTCGAAGCGGGGCAGATGGACCGGAGGTCCTTCATCCGCTTCGCGGCGCTGCTCGGCATCGGGGCCGGCGCCGCCTATGCCATGGCGGATGGCGTCCGTCCCGCGATGGCGGCAGAAACCCTGCCGTTCCCGCCGGTGGATGCCGCGGCCAAGACGGGAGGCACCCTCCGGATCGGCCAGATGATATCCAAGATGGAGGATCCGGCCACCTATAGCTGGAACGAGATGTCGAACCAGTCGCGTCCGATCATCGAATACATGACCATGGTCGGGCCGGACAACGTGGTCCGCCCCATGCTGGTGGAAGCGTGGGAGCCCTCCGCCGACCTCAAGAGCTGGACGCTGCACGTGCGCAAGGGCGTGATGTGGCACAACGGCGAGGAACTCACGGCCGACCATCTGGCCTGGAACATCGCCCGCTGGACCGACTCGGCGACCGGCTCGTCCAACCTCGGGCTGTCGACCTTCAGTGCGCTTGCCCAGGACACGGGCGAGAAGGACGCGAAGGGCAAGGCCGTCCGCAAGCCGGCCAAGGGCGCCGTGGAGGTGCTGGACAGCCATACGCTGCGGCTCAACCTGTCCTCGCCCGTGCTGTCCGTCGCCGAAGACTGCGGCGAGTACCCGACCGCGATCGTGCATCCCTCCTTCAAGGCCCCGTTCTCCGACAAGCCGATCGGCACAGGCCCCTACACCTTGGCGGAACTGAAGGTCGGCGACCGCTGTATCGTCAAACGCGTCACCAAGACCACCGACGGCAAGGACTTCAAATATTGGGGCGGTGACGTCTATCTCGATCAGATCGATTTCTACAATTACGAGCAGGACAATCAGGCGGCCGCTCTCGCGTCGGGCAGCGTGGATGCGATCTACGAGCTGACCGTGGAGCAGCTCGAACTGGCGAAGTCCATCGAAGGCGCCCAGATCGTCTCGTGCGTGTCGGCCCTCACGCTGTGTCTTCGCATGCAGGTCGACGCCAAGCCGTTCGACGATATCCGGGTCCGAAAGGCGGTCGTCAAGGCGGCCGACAACGTCGCGCTGCAGGCGCTGATCTTCCCCGAGCATGGCGCCCCGGGCTTCAACTTCCACGTCGCGCCCATCCACCCGGCCTATTACCCGCTTCCTCCGCTGGTCCGCGACGTGGCGGGAGCCAAGAAACTGCTGGCGGACGCCGGTTACCCGAACGGCCTCAGCCTGACGATCGACTGCGGCAACACCGACGGCGCCTGGCATCAGGCCACCTGCGAGGCGCTGAAGGACCAGTTGAAGGACGCCGGCATCCAGCTCACCGTCAACGTGATGCCGACCTCCAAGTTCTGGGAGATCTGGGACAAGACGCCCTTCGGCGCGACGTCCTGGGCTCATCGTCCGCTCGGCACGATGGCTCTGGCCCAGGCCTACCGGACCGGCGTGCCCTGGAACGAGACCCATTTCAGCGATCCGGCTTTCGACGCGGCCCTGGCCGATGCCGAGGCGACCCTCGACATCGCGCAGCGCACCGCCAAGATGAAGACGGTCGAGACGATCCTCCAGGACGCGGCCGTCATGGTCCAGCCGTTCTGGGCTCCGCTCTACCGGGTGGCGTCGAGCAAGGTCCATGGATACGTGGCCCATCCCGCACGACAGCTGCAGCTCACCAAGGTCTGGATGAGCTGAAGCGCAGCGACGCGGTCTCAGGCAAGTGCGCGCCGCCTCCACGGCGCCGCACGCGGGGTCAAGGGCGCATGCCGAAACTCATCCTGCGACGCCTGGGCCAGATGCTGCTGATCATGGCGGTCGTCAGCCTGGTCCTCTTCGCCATCTTCGACACCGACCAGTTCCGCCGCAAGATCGCGGTGTCCGAACTCGGCGGCTTCGGGGTCGCGACGCTGTCCGAGGGCGATTATCGGGCGTGGCTCGACAAGAAGGGCTTGAACGCACCGTTTCCGAGCCGTTACGTCGATTGGCTCGGCCATGTGGCCCGCGGCGATTTCGGAACCTCGCTCGAAAACAACGAGGCGGTGTCGACGCTCCTCGGGGAGCGCCTGTCCCGGACCGCGGTTCTTGCCTTCTTCGTCATCCTGTTCATGGTGCCGGTGTCGCTGACCTTGGGCGTCCTGGCCGGGATGAACGAAGGATCGTCGGCGGACCGCATCATTTCGCTCTTCGCGGTCGGGACCACCTCGGTCCCGCAGATCGCGACGGCGGTGCTGCTGACCGTGGTCCTCTCCCTGGGCCTCGGCCTGGTGCCGACCAAATCCGCCATGGTCGACGGATGGTCGTTCCGCGAACTCGTCCTGCCGTTGCTGACGTTGCTGCTCTACGACATCGGCTACGTGGTCCGCATGACGCGCACCTCCATGGCCGAGGTCATGACGGCGCAATATATCCGGACCGCCGTGCTGAAGGGGCTTCCCTACCGGCGCGTGGTGCTGCGCCACGCCTTGCGCAATGCCCTCATCGTGCCCTTCACGCTGATCTTCCTCCAACTCAACTGGCTTCTGTCGGAGGTCGTCGTCGTGGAAGTGTTCTTTCAATATTCGGGCTTCGGCCGCATGCTGTTCGACGCCGCCATGTACGGCGACATCCAGGTCGTCCAGGCCGGGACGCTGGTGGCGGTCTGCGTCGCCGTCACGTCGCAGCTTCTCTCGGACATCGGCTACGCGGTCCTGAACCCGCGCATCAGGTTCGGATAGGAGGACTGATGTCGGTCCGCGCCCTGTTGCCGCGTCCCACCTCCCCGCGCTCCGCCGCAGGCGTCGGCCTGTCGCGACCCTACGCGATGTGCGGGCTGGCGGCCCTGATCGCGGGTCCCCTGGTGGCCCATGTGATGTTCGGACGCTTCCTCGGGGGCCTCGACGCCTACGTGCTGGCCCCCGCCGTTCCGGCCGTCGTGCTGCTCTACGCGGTGACCGTCAGCGGTTGGCGGGAATCCCCCGTGGCCATCGTGGGGGCCACGCTGGTGTGCTTCTGGCTCCTGATGGCGGTCAGCGCGCCCTACCTGCCGCTGCTCGATCCGAACAAGCCGATCGCGCCCTATGCGATGCCGTTCAGCGTCAAGCGCGGCGTGACCTTCTGGCTCGGCGCCGACATGCGCGGGCGCGACGTGCTGTCGCGAACGCTTTGGGGCTGCCAGCGGGTGCTCGTCTGGGGGATCGGCGCCACGGCCACGGCCTATGCGGTGGGGACCGTCCTGGGTCTCGTGGCGGGTTATTTCGGCGGCTGGCGCGACGAGATCGTGTCCTTTGCCGGCAACGTCCTCCTCTCGTTTCCGGTGATGGTCCTCTTCATCCTCGTGCTGAACACCTTCGGCCAGAGCGGCTTCAACATCGTCATCGCGGTGACCTGCTCGTCGGCGCCCGGCATCATGCGGATCGTGCGCGGCCTCGCCCTCGATGCCAGGTCGCGGGACTATATCCAGGCCGCGCAGACCCGGGGCGAGAACCCGCTCTGGATCATGCTGGTCGAGCTTCTGCCCAACGTGCGCGGGCCCCTCATCGTGGATGCCTGCCTGAGGCTCGGATACACCACGGTGGCCATCACGACGCTGACGTTCCTCGGCCTCGGCCTGCAGCCGCCCGACCCGGATTGGGGCCTGATGATCAAGGAGGCATCGACCGCGGCGCTGCTCTGGAAGTTCTCCTACATGCTGATCGTCCCGTCCCTCGCCGTGTCGAGCCTGATCCTCGGGTTCAACCTCATGGCCGACGGTCTGCGGGACATGAGCCTGCGGGATTGATGGGACATCGATCCGTGGACGAGAGCACGCCCCCCATCCTCGAATGCCGCGACGTCTCGATCTCCTTCGCGACGCGCGCCGGCCCCGTGCCGGCCGTGGTCGACTTCAACCTGTCGCTGATGCCCGGCGAGACGCACGGGATTGTCGGCGAGTCGGGGTGCGGGAAATCCACGATCGCGCTCGCGATCATGCGCTACCTCGGCAAGACCGGCCGCATCGACCGGGGGCAGATCCTGTTCCAGGGCCGGGACATGCTGTCCATGGGTCCCGACGAGGTCCGCCGCATCCGCGGCTCCGAGATCGCCATGGTCTACCAGGAGCCGATGGCGTCGCTCAACCCGTCCCTGACCATCGGCGAACAGCTCGCCGAGGTGCCGATGGCCCATGAGGGCGTCACGCGGGCCGAGGCCATGGCGCGGGCCGCCGCGATGATGCAGGACGTCCGGCTGCCGGACAGCGGGCGCCTCCTGCGGGCCTACCCGCACCAGATCTCGGGCGGACAGCAGCAGCGCGTCGTCATCGCCATGGCCCTGCTGTCCAATCCGAAGATCCTGCTGCTCGACGAGCCGACCACCGCGCTCGACGTCACGGTCGAGGCCGGCATCGTCGACCTGATCCGCGAGATGTCGGCGCGATTCGGGACGTCGATGCTCTACATCTCGCACAACCTCGGGCTCATGCGCGAGGTTTGCGATCGCATGACGGTGATGTACTCCGGCCAGACGGTGGAGACCGGCCCCGTCGGCCGGGTGTTCGGGGGTATGCGGCACCCCTACACCCGCGGTCTGTTCGCCTCCATCCCCGTGCCGGGCGCCGACAAGAACGCCCGCCCGCTCCTGGCCATCCCGGGTCAGCTCCCGGCGCCGCGCGACCGCCCGCCCGGTTGTGGTTTCGGGCCGCGGTGCGGCTTCTTCGTGCCGGGACGCTGCGATGCCGGCCCGGTGCCGATGATCGAGGTCGAGGGTCAGGATCACGCCGCCCGGTGCCTGCGCGTCGACGAGATTTCATGGCCCGGCGAGGACGCGGGCACGAACGGCCAGGCGCCGGCGGCGCTGGGCGACGTCGTGCTGCAGGTCGAGGAGCTGAGCAAGCGCTTCGGAGGCGTGCGGGCCAATGACGGCGTGTCGTTCGACGCGCGGCGCGGCGAGACCGTCGCGGTGGTCGGCGAGTCCGGTTGCGGAAAGTCCACCCTGGCCCGCATCGCGATGGGCCTCGAACAGGCGACGTCCGGCGCGCTCAGACTGTCGGGCCTGGACCTCGCGGGCGTCCCGGTCGCGCGACGCACCAGGGCGACGGTCCGCAGCCTCCAGATGGTCTTCCAGAACCCCTTCGACACGCTCAACCCCAGCCACACCGTCGGCTCACAGATCGCCCGGGTGATCCGCAAGTTCGGCATCGAGTCCGACAGGGCGCGGATCCAGGCCCGCGTCCTGGACCTGCTCGACCTCGTCAAACTCCCCCGCGACGTCGCCCAGCGACGCCCGCGTCAACTGTCGGGTGGGCAGAAGCAGCGCATCGGCATCGCCCGCGCCTTCGCGGGTGAGCCCGCGGTCGTGGTGGCCGACGAGCCGGTCTCCGCTCTCGATGTGTCGGTTCAAGCCGCCGTCATAGAATTGCTGATGGATATCCAGCGCAGGGAGGGCACGACCCTCGTGTTCATCAGCCATGATCTGTCGATCGTCCGCTACCTCGCGGACCGCGTCGTGGTCATGTATCTCGGCCAGGTCATGGAGCAGGGGCGCACCGAGGACGTCTTCTCGCCGCCGTACCATCCCTATACGGAGGCTTTGCTGTCCGCCGTCCCCGTCGCCGATCCCCGGGTCGTCAAGCGGAAGGTGACGTTGAGCGGCGACATGCCCTCGCCATCCGCTCCTCCCGCCGGATGTCCGTTCTCGACCCGCTGCGCCCACCGCATCCCCGGCACCTGCGGCGAGATTCCGCCGCCGGTGCGGGAGTTCGCCTCCGGACACCGGATCCGCTGCCACCTCGAGCGTGACGCGCTCCTGGCCATGGCTCCCGTCTTCACGATCGAGCCGCGGTCTTCCCTGGTCGAGGCGAACCATGCCGGGTGAACGACGTCGCGGGCGTGGCGCCGCATCGTCGGGCCGCACGAGGGCCACGGGGAGCCCGCATGTCTGATCATTTCACGCTCGCCGTGTGCCAGACGGGGCCGGTGCAGAGGGCGGCCGCCCGGATCGAGACGATCGGACGGCTGGTTCACCTGCTGGAGCAGGCCAAGGCCGCGGGTGCCGAGATCGCGGTCTTTCCCGAGATGGCCCTGACGACCTTCTTCCCACGCTGGGCCCTCGACGACCCGCGCGAGATCGACGCCTTCTACGAGACCGCGATGCCCGGGCCCGGCACGCAGAAGCTCTTCGACGCCGCGGCGAGACTGGGGATCGGGTTCGCGCTGGGCTACGCGGAAATGGCCCGGGAGGACGGGAGCGCGCGCCGCTTCAACAGCATGGTCCTGGTCGGGCAGGACGGCGCCACGCTCGGGCGCTATCGCAAGATGCATGTCCCCGGCTCGGCGGACCCGCAGGCCGGCGCCACGACGCACCTCGAACGCCGCTATTTCGAGCCCGGCGACCTGGGCTTTCCCGTGTTCCGCTATCGCGGCGTCGGGATCGGGCTCGCGCTCTGCAACGACCGGCGCTGGCCGGAAACCTATCGCATGCTGTGCCTCAACGGCGCCGAGGTCGTGCTGATCGGCTACAACACGCCGCTGGTGCTGGAGGAGGCGCCGGCTTTCGCCCACCTCCGCATGTTCCACAATCACCTGCCCATGCAGGCCGGAGCCTATCAGAACACGCTGTGGGTGGCGGCCGCCGCCAAGGCGGGCTCGGAAGACGGGCAGGCGCTGATCGGCGGCTCCTGCGTCATCGCGCCGACGGGCGAGATCGCGGCCCGCGCCCTGTCGATCGACGACGAGATCGTGGTTCACCGTGCCGACCTCGGCATGATCGCGGCCTGCCGGACCGTCAACTTCGACTTCGCCCGCTACCGGCGACCCGACGCCTACCGACTGATCGCCGAACAGGCCGGACCTCGGCCGTGACTGCGTCCGTCAAATCCACACAGGCGCGCCTCGGCGGGAGCCAGGCGCTCACGCGCCGCATCCTCGACGATCTCGCGGCCGCGACGGCCGACCCTCCGGGCGTGACGCGTGAAGCTTACGGGCCGCGGGAGCAATATGCCCACGATCTGGTGCGCCGGGAAGCCGAGGCGCTCGGCGCCGCGAGCCGCGTCGATGCGGCGGGCAACCTCTACCTGACCTATCCGGGCCAGGACCGCAGGCTCCCGGCGTTGATCATCGGCTCGCATCTCGACAGCGTTCCCCACGGCGGCAACTTCGACGGCGCGGCCGGCGTCGTGGCCGGACTGGGTGTCATGTGCGACCTCGCCGAGGCGGGCCTGAGGCCGCCGCGCGATCTCGTGGTCATGGCGATACGGGCCGAGGAGGCCGCCTGGTTTCCGCTGTCCTACCCCGGCAGCGAAGCCGCTCTCGGGCGGATGCCCCGCGAGAGCCTCGACGCGAAACGGTCCGATACGGGGCTGACCTTGGCCGAACACATGCGGACCGGGGGTTTCGATCCGGAACCGGTCCGCGAGGGGGTGGCCCAGATCGCGGCCGACGCGATCGCGGCCTTCGTGGAAGTCCATATCGAACAGGGACCCCGCCTCGAAGCCGCCGGGGCGCCGGTCGGCCTCGTCACCGGCATCGCGGGCGGGTTCCGCTACGTGGACGCGCGATGCTTCGGACGCTACGCCCATTCCGGCGCCGAGCCGCGTGCGGGCCGCCGCGACAGCGTGCTCGGCTTCGTCGATTTCGTCCACGGGCTCGATGCGGCGTGGAGCGACATCGAAGCCGAGGGTCTCGAGGCCACGATCACGGTGGGACGGGTCGAGTCGGACCCGACGCAGCACGGCGGCAGCCGCGTGCTGGGCGACCTCGGCTTCACGCTCGATGTCCGGAGCACGGATCCGGCGGTGCTTCGGCGCCTCGGCGTGTCGATCGACCGGATCGCGGCAGAGGTATCGACCAAGCGCGGCGTCCTGTTCGCCTTCGGGCGTCCCTTCACCTGGGCAGCGGCCCCCATGGATCCCGCCCTGATCGCAGGCCTGTCGGCCGCAGCGGCCCTGAACGGCCTGCAGGCTCCGCACTTGCCGAGCGGGGCCGGCCACGACGCCGCGGCCTTCGCGGCTGCGGGCGTCCCGAGCGCCATGCTGTTCGTCCGCAACCAGAACGGCAGCCACAACCCGGACGAGGCCATGGCGATCGGCGACCTCGATCGAGCGGTGCGCCTCCTCGTGAGTTTCGTCGTCAACTTCAAGGATACAACGAACGATGTCCCATAGTCCTGTGCCGGCGCGCGGCGTCGCCCTGCTGGCGATCGATCTGCAGAACGAATATCGCCACGACGGGGCCTATCCGATCGAGGCTTACGACGACATCCTCGGCAAGGTCGCGGCGCTGGTCGAGACCTCGCGCCGCGTGGGCGTTCCGGTCATCCATGTGCAGGCCTGGGTCGAGCCGGACGAGCGTCATCGCTACGCGCTGCTCGAAGAATGCCTGACCGACGACTTGCGGTCCGCGGTTGCCGGCAGCGTGGCGGCCGAGATCTGTGCCGAGGTCGCGCCGGTGGAGGGCGAACGGGTCGTGCGGAAGCGCTGGCCCAGCGCGTTCCGCGACACGGGGCTGGCCGAACAGCTCGAGGACGCGGGGATCGAACACCTCATCACCACGGGAGTGTGGACGGACAGTTGCGTGCGCGCTTCGGTTTTCGATGCCGTGTTCGCGGGTTTTCACGTGTGGCTGGTCAAGGACGCCTGCGGCAGCGTCACCGACACCATGCACCGCACCGCGATCCTCGACATGGCCAATCGGCTCTACGGCGGCGGCGTGCTTCAGACCGCACAGGCCCTCAAAGCGCTGCGAGGCGAGCCGCACGACGCTTGGCGCTGCTCCCGCCCGATCGGCCTCCCTTACACGCTGGCCAACCTCGACGGTCTTTACGACGCCCTCTGAGGCCGCCGCCGCGTCGTTGACGAGGCGGGAGGCGTTCTTCTGCCCCATCCATCCAGGCGGCGGCCCCCGGTGGATCATTTCGTCGTGCCGATGCGGCGACCACGCGCGGCGCGACCGCGGCGTTTCCTCCGATACCAGGTCAGGACAGTCCCGACGTGCAGCACGACCTCATCTTCCGCGGCGCCACGATCATCGATGGCAGCGGCTTCCCACGCTACACGGGCGATGTCGCCATCGACGGGGACCGGATCGCGGCCGTCGGCGACCTCTCCGAGGCGCGTGGCCGTCGAGAGGTCGACGCGCGCCGCAAGGTCGTCGCGCCCGGCTTCATCGACGTCCACACCCACGACGACAGCGCATTGCTGGCCGCGGACGGCATGGTGCCGAAGATCAGCCAGGGGGTGACCACGGTGATCGCGGGCAATTGCGGCATCAGCCTCGCGCCGCTCTGCCTGTCCGCCCCGCCCCCGCCCCCCTTCACGTTGGTGGGCGGCCGGGAGAACTTCCGGTTCGACCGCTTCGCCGACTATGTGGCCGAACTCAAGCACGGCGGGATCACCACCAATGCGGCGCTCCTGGTCGGCCACACGACGTTGCGCCAGAGGATCATGCCGCGCCTCGACCGCGCCGCCACCCCGGACGAGCTCGCGGCCATGCAAGGCGTGCTCGAGGCCGCGATGGCCGAAGGCGGCTTTGGCTTGAGCACGGGCCTCGATTACGCGCCCGCGGTCCATTCCTCGACCGACGAGGTGAAGGCGCTCGCCGACACCGCGGCCCGTTTGGGCGGACCCTACGTCACGCACACGCGGAACTACTTCGAGAAGCTCGAAGAGGCGATCGACGAAGCCATCGAGATCGCCGACCATGCGGGAGGCAAGCTGGTCATCTCCCACCACCAGGCCACGGGGCGCGGCAACTTCGGCAAGAGCGGGCCGACGCTGGAGCGCATCGACGCGGCGCGGCGCGACCTGGACATCGCCATGGACGTCTACCCCTACGCGGCCACGTCCACGGTGCTGCGGCTCGACCGCTGCGACACGGGCCTTCGGATCCTGATCACATGGTCGGACCCGTTCCCGGACATGGCCAATCGGCACCTCGGCGACATCGCCCGCGACTGGGATTGCAGCGAGCGCGCCGCGGCCGAACGACTGCTTCCCGCGGGCGCGGTCTACTTCCAGCTCGACGAGGCCGACGTGCGGCGCATCCTGGCGCATCCGCGCACCATGGTGGGATCGGACGGCCTGCCGCACGACGAACATCCGCATCCGCGGCTTTGGGGGACGTTTCCCCGCGTCCTCGGGCATTACGCGCGGGATGTCGGCCTGTTCGGGCTCGAGGAGGCGGTCTTCCGCATGACGGGCCTGCCGGCGCGGGAATTCGGCATCGCCGACCGCGGGCGGCTCGAGGTCGGCCGGTACGCGGACCTCGTCCTCTTCGATCCTGAGACCGTGGCGGACCGCGCGACATTCGAGCGGCCGCGCCAGCCCTCGGCCGGGATCGCGTGCGTTCTGGTCAATGGCACGGTCGTTTGGCAGGACGGCGCCCCGACCGGCGAGAGGCCGGGACATGTGCTGCGGCCGGACCCCGTGCCACGCCGAAACAGGGTCACGGAAGGCGATGCGCGCCTCGGACGTTGCTGCTGATCCGGCCTTCGGCCCCGACCAGCTTAGGGCTTCCATGGCAGTAAGTGCTTCGATTGAGGGGGCCCAGGCATCTCTCGGGCCGGGGTCGAGAGCGAAGCACTTATCGTCGCGGGGACCCTTAGAGTTTTGTTTCGTCACAGGTTTTTGTCGAAGGAGCGTGTGACGCTCCTTCGAAACCTGCTTGGGTCGGCCGTCCATCCCCGATCGTCGGAGGGCGGCCGCGCCGCATGGCCGCCCATCGCCGACCTGCCGAATTGCACCCCCGACGCCATCTCTGTAAGCGTGGACGGAGTGAGGGTATCGAACGTCGCGATGAACCTGGATTCGATCCGCAGCTTTCTTCAAGTGGCCGAAACCGGCAGCTTCAGCCTCGCGGCGGGACGGCTGAGGGTCAAGCAGTCGACGATCAGCGCCCGCATCCAGACTCTGGAGGACGGGCTCGGCTGCATCCTGTTCAAACGCGGGCGCAGCGGCACCGAGCTGACGCCGGCCGGGCAGGAGTTCCGGGCCGAGGCCGAGACCATCATTCGGACCTGGGATCGCGTCCGTCAGCAGGTCGCCCTCCCACCGGGCTATACCGGCCTCTTCCGTTTCGGCGGTCCGGTGGGCCTTCAGGACCGGTTGGGTATCGCCTGGGTGATGTGGATGAAGCGAAACGCGCCGTCCGTCGCGATACGGCTTGAAGCCGGCTATTCGGACGTCCTGATCGAGGCGGTGGCATCGCGAACGTTGGATGCCGCCGTGATGTACCTGCCGCGCCAGCGTCCAGGTTTGATCATCGAGGTGCTCAGGCAGGAGGATCTCGTTCTTGTCGGGCACCCGGACATGCAGGGTGCCTGGCATGAGAACCTCATCTTCGTGGACTGGGGCTACGAGTTCCGGGCCGACTACAGCGAGGCCTTCCCTCATCTGCCGGCGCCTTCACTTTCGGTCGGCTTGGGGTCCGTCGGGCTCCAATACCTGTTGGCTTTGAAGGGGGCCGCCTACCTCCCGATCGGCCTGGTGCGGCCCCTGATCGCGGACGGGCGATTGCTGTCCATCGCCGACACCCCGGCTTTCTGCCGCCCGATCTATCTCGTTTACCCGTCCCATAGCCGCAACCCGGACTTGTTGACCTTTGCCCTATCCGGCCTTCGGGAGATGGTGGTGACGATCGAGTCTCATGACGGATTCCGGGGTGAGGATGTCGAGCCTTGAATGTCGGGCCAGTCATCGGCACAGGTGCAGCGCCTCGCCTGTCCTGTCGCTTGAAGGTCGCCCGTTGCCTCATCGGAATATTCCCTGGAAGGCGCGCTCAGGGAGGCGTCGACGAGGCAGGTCGGCATGGCCATCTCGCGATGGACGCCTGCGTGCGCGAGGGCCTGCCGGCCATGAGCGCCGCCCCCATGACCGGGCGCTGACCGACAGGGTCGCGGCCGGCCGCAGACGCCGACGTGCTGGACCCTCGTCGGCCGCAAAACGCGCGGTGCCCGTGAGGACCTTCCCGGATTGGAAGGACGCGGCGCCCGGTTTCGTGGAAGCCGATCTCGTGTCGTGGGTCCTGTCGGAAGGCGTCAGGAGACCGCCAGTTGTGCGGCCCACGGGGCTGTCTGGACGTGATGGCCGCCCCATAAAGGCGTCATGAACGCTCTGACTCTCCCCTTTGTCGCCCTGGTGGCCCTGACGACAGCCGCTCGCGCAGCCGGACCAGCGCCGCTGACAGGACCCGCCGCGTTCGGCGACTGGCGTTCCGACGCGCCGGGCGTTGTCCGGCTCATACGGCCGACCGACCTGCCACGACCTTATGCGACCCCCTCGGCCAGCAACGGTCCACAGGACGCGGCCCTCCCCAGGTCTCCCCACCTGGAGGTTCCCGCGGGCCTATCGGCATCGCTCTGGGCCAAGGGCCTCGTCGGACCGAGGACGATCAGAGTCGCTCCGAACGGCGACGTGTTCGTCGCCGAGACGGCGGAAGGCGACATCAAGGTGTTTCGGCCGGACGCTGCGACGGGTGTGGCCGGGCAAGCCAAGGTCTACGCGACGGGTCTGGAAGGGCCCTTCGGGATGGCCTTCTACCCGCCGGGTGACGATCCGCGCTGGCTCTACGTGGCGACGATCGATGCGGTTTGGCGCTTTCCCTACCGCACGGGTGATCTGTGGGGCGCGAAGCCCGCACATGTCGTGAATCTCGGGATCAGCGACGGCGGTCACTCGACCCGCGACATCGTCTTCAGCCCGGACGGGACGCGGATGTATGTGTCGGTGGGTTCGCAGAGCAACGACGCCGAGGACCTGCCGACCGAGCCGGCGTCCGAGATCGCCAAGCTGCCGCTCGGGGCCGCCTGGGGCGATGAGGCGCGTCGTGCCGACGTGCTGAGCTTCGACCCTGAAGGCCGTGACGGGCGGGTCTTCGCCACGGGCATCCGGAACTGCGTCGGGCTCGCGGTGGCACCGCGGACCGCGGGGCTGTTCTGTTCAGTCAACGAGCGCGACGGTTTGGGCAACGACCTGCCGTCGGACTACGTCACCCGGGTGCGGGAGGGCGACTTCTACGGCTGGCCTTGGTTCTACATCGGGGCCCATGAAGACCCGCGCCACCGTGACGAGCGTCCGGACCTCGGCGCCAAGACCCTGGTGCCGGACGTCCTGCTTCAGGCTCATTCGGCCCCGCTGACGATGACGTTCTATGATCCGCCCGCCGACGCACCGGCGGCGCTCCCTCGACCATACTTCGGCCAGGCCTTCGTGGCCCTGCACGGCTCCTGGAACCGCGCCAAGCGCACGGGCTACAAGATCGTCCGCGTCGTGATGGAGAACGACGTTCCGACGGGAGCCTACGAGGACTTTGCGACGGGTTTCGTCGATGGCGACGGTCGGGTTTGGGGCAGGCCGGTGGGCGTCGCTGTCATGCGCGACGGCAGCCTTCTGATCGGCGAGGACGAGAACGGGACGCTGTGGCGCATCGCCCCCACGATGAAGCCCTGAGAGTTCGTGAATGAATGCCCATCTGCCCAAAACGGGAAGAGTTCCTCGGTCTTTTCAGAGCGCATTCAGGCACAAGTTCGGTACATCGATAGACTCTGAGTTCCTCGGCAGCGTGTGAAGCCGATGCTGGGCGGTCTCGATTGAGTATGACGGATTTGTTCGCGGCGAGCGCGTCGTGAAAGTCTATGTCGTCGGCTACCGCGGCTGACGATACCGACGGCGCCAGCTTCTCAGGCCGCCTTGCTGGCCGGCTCGGCCTGTCCCTTGGCCAGCGGCCAGCCGATGCAGCTGTCATGGGCCCGGAAGTTGCGCAGCCACCATGCCCAATCCTCCGGCACCAGCGAGAACGGGTCGTTATGGGCGAGTTCACGCGCGGCCCACACCGGCCAGTGCGGATTCGACAACGCCGGCCGGCCCAGGAAAACGAGGTCGATCAGCTCTTCCCGGATCACCCGGTCGGCCACCGCCGGCAGCCCGAGGTTCCAGCTCACGCCGACCGGGATGCCCACTTCGCGCTTCACGCGGGTGCCGCGCTCCACCATGAAAGCGAGGTCCGCGAAGGGGATCGTCTTCATGTCGTCCGTGTTGAAGCCGATGGACAGGTCGGCCATGTCCAGCCCATGCTCCTTCATCCAGCCGATGGCCGTGACCGATTCGTCGAACTGCACGCCCTTCTCGTTGAGGTCGTCCGACCCGAGCCGCATGGTCAGGGGATACTTCTCCGGCCACACCGCGCGCACCGCGTCGAGGGCCTCGAGATGGAAACGACAGCGGTTCTCGAGCGAGCCGCCATACTGGTCGGTGCGGTGGTTGGCGATGGGCGAGAAGAAGCTCGCGCCGAGGTAGCCGTGCGCGTAGTGCATCTCCAGCCATTCGAAGCCGGCCGCCTCGGCCCGCCGCGCCGCATCCGCATAGGCTTGATGCAGCTCGTGGATCTCCTCGACCGTCAGCTCCTGCACCGGATAGGGGTACTTGGTGCCGCCATAGGGGATGGCGGACGGACCGCGCACCTGCCAGCCGTCCGGATGATCCGGCGGCAGCTGCAGCCCGCCTTCCCAGGGCTTGGTCTCACTGCCCTTTCGCCCCGTGTGGCCGAGCTGGATGGCCGGCACGCCGCCCATGTCCTTGATCATGGCGTTGACCCGCGCCAAACCCTCGATCTGTGCGTCATCGTAGATGCCGGCGCAACTCGTGGTGGTGCGCCCGTCCGGCGTGATGGCGAGCTGTTCATGGAAGATCAGGCCGAAGCCGCCCGCCGCGCGCGAGCCGAGCAGCATCAGATGATAGTCGGTCATCGTCCCGTCGGGGGGCGAGCGATACATGGTCATCGGCGACATCGCGATGCGGTTGCGCAGCGTGACGTCCTTGAGCGTGAATGGGCTGAACAGATCTGGCATGGGGCCTCCGGAAAGGGGCACAGGCCGGCGCGCCGGCTCATGCGGTCAGAGGCAAGGATCTTTGCAACCGCTATGCCAAGTTGCTTGTACGCCATCGAACGAAGGGACGCGCCGTGCGTCGCTAGGGCTGCGTCCACAGCGTCAGCACGCGCGGCAACCGTTCCTTGTTCTGTTGGATCACCTGCCTGGTGGGCGGGGGCAGCATCGCGGGCGGCAAAGGGTCGGTGCTGGGCGCTGCCCTCGGGGTGGTGTTCATCAGCCTGTTGACCGACGCCTTCAACCTGTTCGGCATTCCGGCCGAATGGCAGAGCGCCGTGGTGGGCGCCATCCTGGTCGCGGTCGTGGTCTTCGATGGCGTCATGATCTTGCGCAAGCAACGCCGCTCCTGGCGCAGCATCCTGGGGATCAGGCCCAAGGCCGTGGCGATCTGAGCCCGGCCCTGGACTGCGCGGCTTGCGCCCATGCCGGATGACCCGGCGTTCGATCGCGGGGCCGACATCGAGAAAAAAGGGGACCGCGCGGACGGTCCCCTTCTGCGTCACGGCTGGTCCCGCTCTCCCATCAGGCCGGAGAGCGGAGTGCGTTCATTCCCCGTAGGGATCCAGATATTCTTCACCTGAGTGGCG
>CAXTBR010000015.1:0-18771 GCA_964242785.1 uncultured Lichenihabitans sp.
CCCCCGCCACGGTCGAGCGCGATGACGACCCGAGCGCCGAACAGGCTCTGAGGGAGCCGGTAGAATCGCGGCGCTCCCAGCGATTGCCGGTGGGGCCGTTTCGGCGCATAGGAGGGCCCGCGCGATCGGTGCCGCGGAGCCCGTCCCGCACCGGCCCGGCGGAGGGGCGCCGCCCGGGTCGCGACGCGGGGGGCCGGGCCGCGCGGGCCGCGGCGGCCCATCGAGAAGTGAAGAGGCCTCCTGGTGGAATCGAGCGGCTGGCGTTCCGTGGTGCGCGGCGTGGGGGGCTATCTCCCGGAGCGATGCGTCACCAATGCCGAGTTGGCGCGGACGGTCGACACGACCGACGCGTGGATCGTCCAGCGCACCGGCATCACCCGCCGCTATTTCGCGGCCGAGGGCGAGACGACATCGCAGCTCGCCACGGCCGCCGCGCGCTCGGCGCTCGCCGAGGCCGACTGCGAGGCCCGCGACATCGACCTCGTGATCGTGGCGACCGCGACGCCCGACTACACCTTCCCGGCCACTGCCACGCAGGTGCAGGCGGCCCTCGGGCTGACGACCGGCGTCGCCTTCGACCTCCAGGCGGTGTGCTCCGGCTTCGTCTTCGCCCTGGCCACGGCCGACAAGTTCCTCCGCTCGGGGTCGCACCGGCGGGCGCTGGTGATCGGCGCCGAAACCTTCTCGCGCCTGCTCGACTGGAGCGACCGCACCACCTGCGTGCTGTTCGGCGACGGCGCGGGGGCGGTGGTGCTCGAAGCCCAGCCCGGCGGCCGGCCGCTGCGCGACGGCGGCATCGTCACGACTCACCTGCGCTCGGACGGCCGCGGCCGCGACAAGCTCTACGTCGACGGCGGCCCTTCGACGACCGGGACCACCGGGCACCTGCGCATGGAGGGCCGCGAGGTGTTCCGCCATGCGGTCGGCATGGTGACGGACGTCGTGGCGGACGCCTTCACGGCCGCCGGTGTGGAGGCCGACGACCTCGACTGGTTCGTGCCCCACCAGGCGAACCGGCGCATCATCGACGCCTCGGCGGCGAAGCTCGGCATCCGTCCCGAGAAGGTCGTCACCACCGTGCATCTCCACGCCAACACCTCGGCGGCCTCGATCCCGCTCGCGCTGAGCGAGGCCTGCCGCGACGGGCGCATCCGCCGGGGTCACCTCGTGATGCTGGAGGCCGTGGGCGGCGGCTTCACGTGGGGCAGCGCCCTCCTGCGCTGGTGATGCGTGCGCTGGCGATGCGGCCCTTCCCCGCCCGCGCCGCCGACCCATAATGGTGCGACCGGCGGGCGCATGGGACGGATATGCTGCTCTTCCGCGATCGCGCGACACGCGTTAACCTTCGAGCTCGCCCCGCCCACCGGTCAGACGACGCATCGGCCATGAGGGATTCTCGACAGCGCTCATGACAAAGCCCCCCGTTTCCCCCGACGGCAGGACCATCACCCGCGCCGACCTGTCCGAGGCCGTGTACCAGCGGCTCGGGCTGTCGCGCAGCGAATCGGCCGAACTGGTCGAGATGGTGCTCCAGGAGATCTCGGCCGCCATCGAGCGCGGCGAGACCGTCAAGCTGTCGTCCTTCGGCTCCTTCGTGGTGCGGTCCAAGGGGGAGCGCATCGGCCGCAACCCCAAGACCGGCATCGAGGTGCCGATCACGCCCCGGCGCGTGATGGTGTTCAAGCCCTCGAACATCCTCAAGAGCCGCATCAACGGCACGCCGCTGCCGCAGGATGACTGAAGGGAGCCTCCCGGGGAAGAGCGCCGAAGCCTACCGCACCATCGGCGAGGCCGCCGAGGAGCTGAAGCTGCCACAGCACGTGCTCCGCTTCTGGGAGACGCGCTTCCCCCAGGTCAAGCCGCTGAAGCGGGCGGGAGGGCGCCGCTTCTATCGCCCCGAGGACGTCGCGCTGCTGCGCGCCATCAAGACCCTGCTCTACGGCGAGGGTTACACCATCAAGGGCGTGCAGCGCCTCATCCAGGATCAGGGCCCCCGCGCGGTCGCGGCCGCGGCCCGCGCGGGGGCGAGGGGCGGCGACATGGATCATGGCCGGGCCCTCGCGGCGCGGCAGGGGAGGGTGACGCCCATGCGGGACGACGACGTGCCGCGTCCCACCCCCGTCCCCCCGGCCCAGCCCCTCCCTCCGCCGGACCGCCCCCTGCCGGACCGCCCCGTGCCGATGCAGCCCTCGCGGCCCGGCGCACACCCTCCGCGCCCCGCCGCGGCGGACATCGCCGCGCGTCTCGAAGCCGTCGCCTTCGATCTCGGCGAATGCGAGCGGCTGCTGGCGACTGTCCGCGCATCGCGAGGCTGAGGTCGCGCGGTCGGCCCGTCGCCCGACGTGCATCGCGGGTGCGGGAGACCGCTGCCGTTGCGCCGGAGTGACGGTGGCGCGAAACCGAGGTCGAAGATTTTCATTCCTGTTGCCCCCGAGGCTCATCCACGCGAAATTGATCGGGAGTGAACCTCACGGGCGAGCCGCCTGCGGCTTCGGGATGGCGGACCAACCCGAAGCGCGACGGTTCGGTGGGACGAGTTCCGACGTCGGCAGGCGTCGGGGGAGGGTGAGCGTGGCGAACCGCGACGACGACAATGCCGCGCTGAAGGCGCTGGCCAGGTTGATCGCCTACGCGCGCGGGGAGGCGGTTCGGCTGCGCGCCGTGGACGTCGCCCTCCTGCTCGGGCATGCCGAGGAGGTCATCGCGGTCTTCGCCCCGGCGACCGTGGTGGAGATCCACGCGGGCGACCTCGTCTTCGAGGGACCGCGTCTGAAACATTGAGCGTCGGCGGCGCCATCCTCGTCCCCGCCGGTCGACGGACAAGCGGCTTGCGGCGGCGGCCCGAAACTCCTATACGACCTCACCGCCTCGCGGTGTCGGAGTGTAGCGCAGCCCGGTTAGCGCACTAGTCTGGGGGACTAGGGGTCGGAGGTTCGAATCCTCTCACTCCGACCAAAAAGCGGTTCGAACGCAGTGACTTAGATCGCGGAAGCGACTAGGTCCTTTTCTGTTTCCGGCACTTCGGGTGACGCCAGGGAGACATTTCGGCCGGTGATGGATCGATACGGGTGACGAAAGCTGCGGGTGATTGAGTAGGCGCAGTTATCGACAGGTAGATCCAAGGCCGTTTGCGAGACCCTGACGCATGGGTTTGTCACCCGTGGGGTGACATGGCTGGAGTAGGGAGCGAATTCGTAGGCCTGACGTCACCATTCCCGCCGGGCTGTGGCATTGGGCCACGACTCGCGGACGGGCCCAAACGATCCACTAGACTTCCAACTGACGTCATCCTGACGGCACTGGAACCCTTGCGGAACACGGATGTTAGCGGGCGTCCAGGTGCGCAGCCCGTTTTGATGACGTTAGAGACCTACTCCGCAAATGCTGGTCCCACTGCTGGCGTACCCATGACATTCGACCGACGCACGGTTGCCGCATTTACGGGCTCGCAATTCGACCACTTGGCCGTGCACATGCCGACTCTGATCGAGATGGGTTTTGTCGAACCCTCATCGCAGGGCGCAAGCTGGTATAGATGGCTCGGTTAAGGCACACGCGACCCCCGCCGAGTTCGCCGATCTCGTCGGGATCCCTACCGTGCGGGAGCACCTCGCCGCACGAGGCGACCGGCGGCTGGCCTACCTCGCGTGCATAGCGACCTACTCGCTTTTGGAGTGTATGGCGCATGCGGAGGGCGGCGGGCCGAGCGCTGCGAAAGTCGCAGTGAAGCAGGCGCGAGGCTCTGTAGGGCGAGCTATCCGAGCCGTATGCGCTCCGGCCTATGAGGTCGTGCAGGGGATCTGCAACGGCACGAAGCACGCCGGCTCCGATCAGGGGCAGTTCGGCTTTATGCCGGGTGACGAGATGATCGTCGAACTTCAGCGGATTCACACGGTTCCCGCGTTTCCGCTCGGAACCGTGCTTGTGACAGCGATGGCGAACATCTCGGACGGGTCGCGCCCGAGCCCGCCGGAGGTGAGGGCCGCGAATTTCACGGCTTCCACGAGGTCGCGAAGGGAGCCGGGCGCGATTTTGTTCGCGGTGACGAGGGCCGACTCGGTGCGCCGCTCGCCTTCCGTCGCCTGGGCAACGGTCGCCTCGTGGATCGAGATGGTGCGGCCGAGCGCATCCTTCACGAAGCCTAGCATTTGCGTGATGCCGACGAGCGCCTCGGCCGAGTGCTCTTGCGACTCGTCCGTCTCATCGGCATGTATGGCGATGTAGGGAAGGAGCCCCGCGACCTCGTCACCCCGCACGCCCGACATGCCGAGCGCGCGAGCGGCATCCATCGCGCCCTGAGGCCCGCCGGGGCCGCCCGACAACGTCGTGTCGGTTGCGGTGCGGATATCCTCCAACTGCCGCTTGGTGAAGTCCGTGAACGCCGCGGTGCGGCGCTCGATACGGGACATCTCCCCGCCGATCGCCAGCGTCTCCCGAAGGACGTGCTGGCCGAGCCCCGCGAAGGCCCCGGCCGCAACCCCATCGATCTTCGCCGCGAACGCCCCGAGGCGTTGCGACATGCTGTCGACCGCGGCGCCGTGCCGTGCCGCCATGCTCTCTATCATGGCGGACGCGTCGCGGGTCGCGCGGCCCGTCACCTTGGCCGTGTTCTCACTGGCCTCCCGCGCCATGGCCGAGAGCTTGTGAATCGCAGCGGACGCTTGATCGTCAGCTTTGATCGTTGCAACGATTGTCGGACCTGCGGCCATGGTAGACTCGGCCCGGGGCTTTTCCCGTCGTCGCTCCCGGTCCCGTCAGGACGGGGGGACCCTCGAACCGCAACGGAGCCGCGGATGACGATCCCCACCGAGACGGGCCGGTTCGCGCTCGGCGACCTCGCCCTGCAGTCGGGCGAGGTGCTGCGCGGCGCCGAGCTGAGCTTCAGGACCTGGGGCCGGCTGTCGCCGGCGCGCGACAACGCCGTGGTGTTCCCGACGAGCTACTCGGCCCACCACACCGACCAGGAGTGGCTGGTCGCGCCCGAGATGATCCTCGATCCGACGCGCTGGTTCGTCGTCACGCCCGACATGTTCGGCAACGGCCTGTCGTCGAGCCCGTCGAACACGCCGGACTATCCGGCCCTGGTCACGACGGCCGACAACGTAGGGGCGCAGCGCCGGCTGCTCCGCGAGCGTTTCGGGGTGGAGCGCGTCCACGCCGCCTACGGCTTCTCCATGGGGGCGCAGCAGAGCTACCATTGGGCGGCCCTGTTCCCGGACGCGGTCGCGCGCGCCGTCGTGGTCTGCGGCAGCGCCCGCACGGCCGAGCACAACAGGGTGTTCCTGCTGTCGCTGCTGGCGACGCTGGAGGCCGCGCCCGAACACATCGGCGGCGGCCGCTTCTCGTCGGAGCCTCGGGCCGCGCTGCGCGCCTTCGCCCGCATCTACGCGGCCTGGGCCATGAGCCAGGACTGGTATCGCGCCGGGCTCCACCTGCGGTCCACCGGCGCCGTCACGCTCGACGCCTTCCTCGACGACCACTGGGCGCCGGGCTTCACGCGCCGCGCCGCCGCCGACCTCTACGCCCAGGCTCGCACCTGGATCGCCTCGGACATCAGCGCCAATCCGCTCTACGGCGGCGACCTCACGGCGGCGCTGGGGGCGATCCGGGCGCGCGTGCTGCTGATGCCGTCGCGCACGGACCTCTACTTCCCGGTCGCCGACAACGCCGACGAGATGGCGCATCTCGGCCACGCCGAGCTGCGGCCCATCCCCTCGATCTGGGGCCACCGCGCCGGCAACCCCGCCGCCATCCCGGCCGACCTCGCCTTCCTGCGCAGAGCGGTGGCGGATTGGCTGAGCGACCCCGCCGTGGCGTGACGCGGGTCCCCGGGGCGCGCGGCGTTTGGCGCCGGCGCGGTTTGCGTGTTCAATGGAGAGGAACGCGGGCGGGCCGCCGGTCGGCCCCCGACGGACGCGAGATGGAGTTTCACGTTTCCCATGAGCCTCGATCCCGCGCTGCGCCCGGGCAACGTCGCCGTGCTCGCCCGGGGTCCGATCCTGAGGGTCGACGCCCTGGGCAAGAGCTTCGGCGCGATGGTGGTTCTGGAGGGCATCGACGTGGCGATGCGGGCCGGCGAGGTGGTGGCCATCATCGGGCCGAGCGGCTCGGGCAAGAGCACGCTGCTGCGCTGCATCAACCAGTTGGAGCCGCCGACCAGCGGCCGCGTGACCCTGGCGGGCGTCACCGTCGAGGCCGGGCATCCGCCGAGCCGCAGGGAGCTCACCCAACTGCGCCGCGCGGTGGGCATGGTGTTCCAGTCCTTCAACCTGTTCCCGCACCTGACGGTGCTGCGCAACGTCAGCCTGGCCCAGGAGCGCGTGCTCGGCCGCAGCCGCGCCGAGTCCGACGCGCGCTCCATGGACCTGCTGTCGCGCGTGGGGCTGGCCGAGAAGGCCGAACAATATCCGTCCCGCTGCTCGGGCGGCCAGCAGCAGCGCATCGCCATCGCGCGGGCGCTGGCGCTGGAGCCGCAGCTCATGCTCTTCGACGAGCCTACCTCGGCGCTCGACCCCGAGCTCGGCCTCGAAGTGCTGGCGGTGATGCGCGAGCTGGCCGAGAACGGCATGACCATGATCGTGGTGACGCACGAGATGCATTTCGCCGAGACCGTGTCGGACCGCGTGATCGTCATGGCGGAAGGGCGCATCGTCGAGCAGGGCCCGAGCCCGCAGGTGATGCGCGACCCTCAGACCGAGCGGGCCCGCCGCTTCCTCCGCGCCGTCAAGGATCGGTGACGGGCCGCGGAGGCCCTATCCACGCCCCGGTGCGCGGCGCTCAGGGCACCCACGGAGACGGGGGCTTCGATCGAGGGGGCGCTCCCCTCTCGGTCGAGCGTCAGGACCGAAGCGCTGATCGACGTGGGGACCCTGAACCCCGTCCGGGAATGCTTGAGGAGGCCATCGAGATGATCCGACACACGCGACGAGCCGGGCAGGGCGCCCGATGAGCCTCACCGTCTTCGTCACCGGCGCCACGGCGGGCTTCGGCCGGGCCATCGCCGAGCGCCTCGTGCGCGACGGCCACCGCGTGGCCGCGGCCGGCCGGCGCGCCGAGCGTCTCGACGCGCTCCACGCCGACCTCGGCGAGCGGCTGCTGCCCGTCGTGCTCGACGTCACCGACGCCGAGGCCGTGGCGGCGCTGCCGGGTTCGCTGCCCGAGGGCTGGCGCGAGGTGGACGTGTTGGTCAACAACGCCGGCCTCGCGCTCGGCCTCGACCCCGCGCCGAAGGCCGACCTCGCCCAGTGGGACCGGATGATCGCCACCAACGTGACGGGGCTGGTCCACATGACGCGCGCGCTTCTGCCCGGCATGGTGGAGCGGAACCGCGGCCACGTCGTCAACCTCGGCAGCATCGCGGGGAGCTATCCGTATCCCGGCGGCCACGTCTACGGCGGCACCAAGGCCTTCGTGAAGCAGTTCAGCCTCAACCTGAAGGCCGACCTCGTCGGCAGCTTCGTGCGGGTGACGGACGTCGAGCCGGGCCTCTGCGGCGGCACCGAGTTCAGCAACGTCCGCTTCTCGGGCGACGACGACAAGGCTGCGGCGGTCTACAGGGGCACCGAGCCCCTCACGGCCGAGGACATCGCCGAGACCGTCGCCTGGGTGGTGACGCTGCCCCGGCACGTCAACATCAACCGCATCGAGATGATGCCGACCTGCCAGGCTCCGGGCCCTTTCGCGATCAAGCGCGAGGGCTGACGCCGGCGCGCCGGCTCCGGCTCCCTCAGGCGAGGCGGTTGTCGCGGTCGAACTGCCCATGCTTGCGGAAGCGGTACAGGTAGCTCGGCACGATCGATTCGATCGCGCGGGGCTCGTTGTCGAGCCCGCGCAAGGTCCGCCCCTCGGCCACGGCCTCGGCCGACACGACGTTGTCGCGCTCGAGGAGCGTGAGCTGGTCGCGCGTCATCAGCAGCGTCCTGGGGAACAGCCCCCCCAGCAGCCGGTCGGCCGTCTCGACCGCCGCCGCGGGATAGCGCATGACGCCGAAGGGCACCGGCACCAGGGCGCGGCGGCGCTGCGTGACGGCGCAGATGTACTCCATCAGTTCCTTGAACGTCTTGATGCCCGGGCCGCCGAGCTCGTAGACCGTGCCGGGCCGCGCGCCGCCCTCGGCGGCCTTGGCGACGGCGTCCGCCACGTCGCCGACGAAGACCGGCTGGAAGCGCGTGTGTCCGCCGCCGATGAGGGGCAGGGCGGGCGAGAAGCGCGCCATGGCGGCGAAGCGGTTGAAGAAGTCGTCCTCGGGGCCGAAGACCACCGAGGGCCGGAGGATCACGGCGTCGGGGTAGATCTCGCGCACGGCCTCCTCGGCCCGGGCCTTGGAGCGGGCGTAGAGCGACGCCGCGGCGGGATCGGCACCGATGGCCGAGACCTGCACGAAGCGGCGCACGCCGGCGTCGCGGGCCGCCTTGGCCATGGCGCGCGCGCCGGACACGTGCACGGCCTCGAAGCTCTGGTGGCCGCTCTCCGTCAGGATGCCCACGAGGTTGACGGCGACCTCGGCGTTGCGCAGCGCCGCCGTCAACGACGCGGGATGGCGGACGTTGGTCTGCACGGGCTGGATCTGCCCGACGCGGCCGAGCGGGGTGAGGTAGTTGGCGAGTTCCGGCCGGCGGCACCCGGCGATGACCCGGAAACCGCCCCTGGACAGCGCCCGGATGACGTGCCGGCCGAGGAAACCGGAGCCGCCGAACACGGTCACCTGCCCATGGGTCGCGAGATCCGATCCGGCCATCATCTGCTCCACGAAAGACGCGAGGATCTCTAGTGGAGGCGGGGTTCCCTGTATAGCGCGGCCATCGCCGCGGGTGCCGTCACGCGGCTTCCACGAACTCCTGGATGGCGGCCACGACCTGGTCGGCGCGCCAGGGCTTGGGGAGGAAGTGGGCGCGCGCCGGGAGGTCGCGCGAGGGCTTGAGCGCGCCGGACGTCACCACGATGCCGATGTGTGGCCAATGGCGCGAGATCATCTCGGCGAGGTGCACGCCGTCGGAGTGGCCCGGCATGTTGATGTCGGTCAGCACCGCCGCGACGTCGGTGGAGTTTTCGAGGAGGAAGCCGAGCGCCTCGTCGGCGTCGGCCTTGTCGATCACGGAATGGCCGGCGTCTTCGAGCGTCGACATCGTGTCGGCCCGCAGCAGTGGGTCGTCCTCGACGATCAGGATCGTGCTGCGCCGCATGGTGGCCTCGTGGGTACGCGACAACTCGATTTCACCATTGTTAAGGAGAGTGGTTAAGAGTTCGTTAACGAAGCCGCGAAAGCGTTGATGGCACGGAGGTTTCACGAGCCCGCCGGTCCCGCCTCGATCGTCCGGTGCGGCGTCGTGAACCAGCATGCGACCCCCGTCCAGCACCGGCGCGCGCGCTGCGGCGTCGCGGGGCGCGGCTTTCGCATCCACGGGTGGAAGGCGGGCCCGAACGGGTTTAAGGAACGACCCTTTCCCCTCCAGCGAAGGTTGCCCAGCACCGTGTCATCCAGCGACAGCAAGGGTTCGGGTGCCGCGCCCGCCTCCGCGGCCCCGAACGCGGCCGTCCCGTTCAACCTGCCTCTGCCGGCCGGCAACGAGCTGCGCTACATCGCCGAGGCGATCGCCGGCCACCACCTCAGCGGCGACGGCCCCTTCACCAAGCGCTGCAACGCGTGGCTCGAGGAGCGCGTCGGTTGCCGGCAGGCGCTGCTGACCCATTCGTGCACGGCCGCCATGGAGATGGCCGCCATGCTGTTCGACCTCGCGCCGGGCGACGAGGTCATCATGCCGTCCTTCACCTTCGTGTCGACCGCCAATGCGGCCGTGCTGCGCGGCGCCGTGCCGGTCTTCGTCGACATCCGTCCCGACACGCTGAACATCGACGAGCGGCTGGTCGAGGCCGCCATCACGGGGAAGACGAAGGCGATCTTCGTGGTCCACTACGCCGGGGTCGCCTGCGCCATGGACGAGATCATGGGGATCGCCGCGCGCCACGGCCTCTTCGTGCTGGAGGATGCCGCCCAGGGGATCGCGGCGCGCTACGACGGGCGGCCGCTGGGGTCCATCGGCCATCTCGGGGCGGTCAGCTTCCACGAGACCAAGAACCTGATCTCGGGCGAGGGCGGCGCCCTGCTGATCAACGACGAGCGCTTCGTCGACCGGGCTCACATCCTGCGCGAGAAGGGCACCAACCGCACGAAGTTCCTCCAGGGCCGGGTCGACAAATACACCTGGGTCGACGTGGGCTCGTCCTACCTGCCGAGCGAACTCAACGCGGCCTTCCTGCTGGCCCAGTTCGAGCAGGCCGACGCCATCCAGGACACGCGCCATCGCGTCTGGGACCGCTATCACCGCGCGTTGGCCGCGCTGGAGCACGAGGGATCCCTGACCCGCCCCACCGTGCCGCAGATCTGCTCCCCCAACGCCCACATCTACTACGTCATCATGCCGACCGTTGAGGCGCGGGGCGAGCTCCTGAGGCGCACCAAGGCGGCCGGCATCGGCACCGCCTTCCACTACGTGCCGCTCCACAACGCCCCGGCCGGACTCCGCCACGCCCGCCAGCACGGCATCCTGCGCCACACGGAGGAGCTCAGCGCCCGCCTCGTGCGCCTGCCGCTCTGGGCCGGCCTCGCCGACGAGGCCGTGGACCGGGTGATCGGCCTCGTGGAGGACGTGGCGAGGGCGGGATGAACCGGGACGCCCCCGCTCCGTGCCGGAGCTGAGAACGAGGTGTCGAGCACGTTGACACAGGCCCCCGCGGCCCCTAGAAGCCCGATCGAGGCCCTGGTGGCGGAATTGGTAGACGCGCTGGTTTCAGGTACCAGTGGGTAACACCGTGGAGGTTCGAGTCCTCTCCAGGGCACCACCGTTTCTTGGTGGTTCGGCAATAAGCTGCTGGTAGGTCGAGGGAAGTTCCGGGTCCGCTCTTACCCAGCGGTCTCATCCATGGTCCTCGGGATGCCCCGTCCCATCGCCCACGCCAGTGGCGTGTACCACCTCAACACTCGCGTGCCGAGCGACCTCGTCGCCAAGGTGCGAGCAGTTGCTGTCGCGCCATTGGGATTCGCTCCGCCGCGGCCCCGTGCCCCTGAACCACGTGCAGCTCGTGGCCCTGCCGGCGAGTGCTATCGCGCCAACGTCGCGCGGTTCGAATCCGACCCCGAGTTTATGCCGGATGGCTACCTTCGGATCGCTCGGCAGTTCGAGGTCGACGTGGCCTACTGGCGACACGATGGTGACGACGACCTCGGCGACATCGGCCAGCGCGACGCCGTCGTCCTCGCGACCCTGGCGCTCCCCCGAGGCCCGCAGCTCCTCGCCTGCGAACGGGGGTGCGATATCGACGAGTTCGGCGTCGTCATGACCTCTGACTTCGCGATCGCAGACCTGTTCGGGGCGGAGGCGGACGGACTCTGCCGCGTGCGGCACATCGAAGTCGACCCAGCGACGAGGATGCGCTTGATCAGGGAGATCGGGACGGCCTACAAGCTGCTCGACCGCAAGCTCCTCGGCAACGCCGCGGGGACTACTCGCCCGACGAGAGCGCGGCTCGCTTCCCTCCCTTCGTGCCGCCGGTCGCCGAGCCGACGGCGGTCGCGACGCAGGCGCCTGGGAAGGGTCGGGCTGGCGTCGTCGGGATGAGGGATCTTTTCGAACGTTGGCGCGAGAAGCACGGGGCGAGCGTCGCCGCGAGCACCATCAGGCGGTACGAGCCTACGGCAGCGCCCGCTACTGCCCGCCCGTGCGCAAGTGCCACCAGATCGCACCCACCACCGCCACCGTCGCGATGGCACGTCCACTCCGGGGAGGATCGGCCCGTTCCAGCCACGCCGCCATCTGGCCGATCATCTGCATGCTCTTCAGGCCGGCGCCCGCCTCCTCGGACGGATACGGATAGTGTGCGCTTTCACGGCGCGAAGGCCGCCGCTCGTGGGCGCCGAGGACAGGATCGTCGGCCCCGAAGCCGTCGGGACTTCTGACTCTGTTTCAGGGTCGCGGCTGCACCGGACATCCCCTGTCGACCGCCGCGGCCCTCGCCGTCACGCCGAGCGGATGAACTTCAGCACGCCAGCCACGCCATCGCCGGCCCGCGTCCCCCCGTCCGACGGGTGGGAGACGCCGTCGTTGACCGGGACCTCGTCGAAGTCGAAGGGGCTCAGGCCGTCCAGGCAGGCGACGTTGACCCCGTATTGATCCGGGTTCGAGCGGCGCTGGTGGTGGGTGTAGATCCCGCACTTCGAGCAGAAGTGGTGTTTCGCCGACATCGTGTTGAACCGATACAGCGTCAGCGCGTCGGCGCCCTCCAGGATCTCGAAGTCCGCCAGCTTCGCCGAGACCGCGACGGCGCCCCGCATGCGGCAGTAGGAACAGGTGCAGCGACGCGCCGTGCGCAGCCCGTCCGTCAGGCGGACGCGGAACCGCACCGTGCCGCAGTGACACGCGCCACCGATCTCGCCGACGTCCCCGTCCCTGGCATCGTGGTCGTCGGGCTCCATGGTGCTGTCCTCGGTGATCGGCCGATCGGAACGGGCGAAGGCCGCCGGGAGATGCCCCGCGATCCCTGGCCCCGTCCTTGCGGCTTCGCCCCCGAAGACATGTGCGGGGAGCTTCGATCGATGGATTGGCAGGCCGAATGGACCAGGACGCAACAGGAGCTGTCCGCGGCGTCCCGCAATGAGACGTGGTGGAAGAGCCTGCCGGAGGAGCGGCGCTCGATCCTGGGCCGGGTCGAGTACCGCAAGCAGTGCCGGCTGGCGCGCCAGCGCCTGAAGCTGGCCGACGAGCGCTGCCGCGCCCTGATCCGCACCCGGCGCGACGCCGCCTCCGCACCGCACACCGCGGAGGCCGCCGACCTCAGGGCTCCCACGGCGATCAGGGCTTCGATCGAGGGGGCTTTCGCCTCTCGGGCCGGCGTCGAGAACGAAGCACTGACCGTCGCGGGGACCCTCAGTCCTGCGGCATCGCCTCATTGAGCTTGTCGAAACTCTTCGCCACCACGTCGACGTTGCCCTGGTATTGCAGCTTGGGCACGGTCGCCATGGCGGCGTCGAGCTGGTCGACCGTGTCCTTCTTGTCCTTGGCCGAGATCTTCTTGTCGGCCTGGATGTCGGCGATCTGCTTCCTGATGACGGCCTCGGGCCCGACGTAGCGCTTCGTGGCCGAGTCCATGCCGGCCATCACGATGCCGATGTTGTTCTCCACCGTCTCGTACTGCTTGTAGTCGTCGAACCTGTTCGCCTTGGCCGCGGCGTCGAGCTTGGCCTGGGTGGCGGGGTCCGGCTGGTCGGTGCCCTCGGGCAGGGTGTCGAGCACGGCCTCGACCTGCTTCTTGGCCGCGAGGAACTGCTCGACGAGGGCGGGCGTCAGGGCGATCTGCTGCACCTGCGCGGCATCCGCCGCGGCGTCCCGCGCGGGCGACGCCGTCTGGGCGAAGCCCGCCCCCGGCATCGCCACCGCGAGGCCGAAGGCCAGGACGGCCATCTTGGTGTCGGCGCGCATGCTGATCCCTCCGCTCGCGATGGGGCCGACGCCCGCACCGCGAGCCGGCCGTCTCCCCCCGGGCCTCAACGCACGCGATGCCCGCGGGATCCTCCGGGACCCCCGCGCTCCTCCCCCGGCAGCTTGCCCAGGATCCATCCCTCCCAGCGGCGCATGAGCGCGGTGGCGGGCGGCCCCGCGGCGCGCTCGCCCCGCACCACGGCGAGCGCCGCCAGGAGACCGACGGCGGCGTCGAAGCCGTCGTCGGCTCCGGCCCCCGGCGGGAATCCGTCGAGGATCGCGGCCCGCAGGGCGGGGTCGAGCGCCACGCCCCGCTCCCCAGCCCAGCCGAGCAGCCGCGGCGCGAGCCCCGCCCGCAGGGCGCGGTCGCGCTTGCCGCGGATCCGCAGGCCGATCTGCCCGTAGGCGTCGCCGGGGTAGGATTCGGCCAGGACGAGGCCGCCGGCCGCGAGGTCGTCGAGGGCGCCGTCGAAGGGCCAGAGCCGCGCGCCCCGCGCCCGCGCCGGGACGATCACCTCGCGCCAGCCGTGCAGCGCCGCCTTGCCGACCTGGTGGGCCCCGAGCGTCCAAAACATGCAGCCGGCCGCCTTGCTCCCCGTCCCGCCGCGCTCGCAGGCGCGCGTCAGCGCGGCGACGTCGGCGACGCCGTGGCCGTCGAGCAGGTGGCGCCGCAGCGCGCCGCCGGGCCTCCTCGGGTAGAAGGGTCGGAGCGGTCCGACCTCCCCGGGGGAGCCCGCGACCTCGAAGAACTCAGGGTTCTCGCCCCGGGCGAAGGCGTCGAGGAGGGCGGGGAAGTCCGCGTGGCCCGTGCGCGGGCCGAAGCCGCCCGGCAGCCCGATGGGGAAGTCGAAGGCCGCCAGCACCGGCCCCTCGGCGGCGGCGGCGAACAGCCCATCGAGGAAGGCCGCCGGCTCCGGCACGGCCCGCGGGCCGGAGGCGTGCCAGCACCCGTCCCCGCCGCTGTGCGCCTCGGCCATCCAGCGTCCCGCGGCGCGCAGGCTCCAGTCGCAGTGAACGACGCGGCGGAACATGGGCTCGCTGCGAAGGGGCGTCAGGCCGCCCGCGCGTCGAGGCTGGCGTTCTGCGGGAACAGGTGGCGGCGCGCCTCCTCGTCCATCTCGGCCTTGAAGCCGTGCTTGGCCTTGAGCGCCTCGGCGCGCTGCGCGGCCGGCCGGGCGCCGACGGCGTCGAGCAGACGCTTCACGTGGGGCAGCGCCGCCCAGGCCTCCTCGCCCATGACGAAGGGCACCATGCGGGCCCAGCCCCACACCGCCATGTCGACGATCGAATAGTTGTCGCCGAGCATGTAGGACCGCTCCGCCAGCCGCGCGTCGACGATGGACCAGTGCCGCATCGCCTCGTGGGCGTAGCGGTTCACCGCGTAGTCCTGCGGCTTCGGGGCGAAGTGCCGGAAGTGCACGGCCTGGCCCGAGAAGGGCCCGATGCCGGTCGCCACGAACATCAGCCAGGAATACAGCTCGCCCCGCGCCCTGTCGCCGGGCTTGGGCAGGAACCGGCCGGTCTTCTCGGCGAGGTAGAGCAGGATGGCGTTGGAATCGAAGACCGTGGCGTCGCCGTCCACGATGGCGGGCAGCTTGCCGTTGGGGTTGACGGCCCGGAAGGCCTCGGCGTGCTGCTCGCCCTTGCGGGTGTCGACCGGCACCGGAACATAGTCGAGCCCCGCCTCCTCCAGGAACAGCGCCACTTTCATCGGGTTGGGGGCGAGGTTGTAGTAGAAGGTGATCATGGGCGAGGTCCCGGACGGAGGCCGACGGATCGGCGGGTCCGGCAGGGATAGCGGGTCCGCGTGGCGAAGCCGAGACAGCCGCGCCGATCCCGGTCGCCGGGGCGCTCAGGCTTCGGAGCCTCCGCCCGCCACGCCGATGAAGCGGTGCCGCTCGGCCGGCGGCACCACCGTGCAGTTCTCGCGGCGCCCGAACCAGCGGTAGCGCCGACGCGCCACGGCGTCGTAGGCGGCGTCGCGCCACGCGCGCGGCACGAGGCGGCCGGGGGCGAGCCAGCGCCACGGGGCGCGGAGGTGGCGCAGGATCTCCAGGCCGGCGTCGGACCGCGTCAGCGCGCGGTCCCCGACGACGACCAGGAAGGTCTCGTCGAGGTCGGCGCGCGAGAGGCCGTGCCGCGCCGCCAGCGCCGCGCCCTCGTCCGACCAGGCGCCGGCGAAGCGCAGCGCGTGGTCCCGCTCGTGCGCCAGCACGAAACCCACCATCCGGCTGCACAGGAGGCAGTCCGTGTCGAAGACGATGATCGGCGAGGGCCCGTCCATGGTGCCGTCATAGCACCCTCGGCGCGGCGCCGACACGTCGGAAAGGGGCGGAGCGGGTGCGAGGTCGGCCTCAGGTTTCCGGGATCGGGCCGCGTGCTCTATGCCTCCCCTGGCGCCCCGCCAAGGGTTCCCGCATCGATCAGTGCTGCGCTTTGCCGGCCTCGCCCCTCTGCGACGAGCGCTCATTTGCGGCACTGATCGATGTGGGTGCCCCAACCCCCGCGTCCCGAGATCATGTCGCTCCTCACCCACCCCCGCACGCTGCCGCTGCTCGTCGCCGGGGCCTTCTTCATGGAGTTCCTCGACGGCACGGTGATCACCACGGCGCTGCCCGCCATGGCGGGCTCGTTCCGCGTGCGGCCCGTCGACCTGTCGGTGGGCGTGTCGGCCTATCTTTTCACGCTGGCGCTGCTGCTGCCGGCCAGCGGATGGGCGGCGGAGCGGTTCGGCGCCCGGCGGGTGTTCTGCACCGCCATCGCGGTCTTCACGCTGGCCTCCGTGGCCTGCGGGCTCAGCACGGGCCTCGTGAGCTTCACGCTGGCCCGCATCGCCCAGGGGGCGGGCGGCGCCCTGATGGTGCCGGTGGGCCGGCTCGCGGTGCTGCGCGCCACCGCCAAGCCCGACCTCATGCGCGTCATCGCCACCCTGACCTGGCCGGCCCTGACGGCGCCGATCGTGGCGCCGCCGCTCGGCGGGCTCATCGTCACCTATGCGTCCTGGCGCTGGATCTTCCTCATCAACGTGCCGCTCGGGCTCGCCGCGCTGTGGCTGGCGTCGCGCGTCGTGCCGCCTGAGCGGGGCGAGGCCCCACGGCGCTTCGACCGAGCCGGCTTCGCCCTCGTGGGCCTCGCGGTCCTGGCCCCGCTGGCGGGGATCGAGCTCCTGGGCCGCGAGGCCGTCGACTGGGTGGCGGTGGCGGCGCTCGGGGCCGCGACGCCGGCGCTGGGCGCCCTGGCGCTGCGCCACCTGCGGCGCCATCCGGCCCCCATCCTGCGCCTCGATGCCCTGCGGGGGCGGAGCTTCGCGGTCTGCATGGGCGGGGGCTCGCTGTTCCGCATCGCGGTCAGCGCCGTGCCGTTCCTGCTGCCGCTCATGTTCCAGGTCGGCTTCGGGCTCGACGCCTTCCGGTCGGGCCTGCTGGTGCTGGTGCTCTTCGCCGGCAACGTCGCCATGAAGCCGCTGACGAGCGCGGTGCTGCGGCGATACGGCTTCCGGCGCGTGCTGGCCGGCACCTGCGGCCTCGCGGCGCTGGCGATCCTCCTCCTGGCCCTGCTCGCGCCCGCCACGCCGCTGCCCTTCACCCTCGCGGCCCTGGTCTTCGCCGGGATGACGCGCTCGCTCGGGCTGACGACCGTCAACACGCTGGCCTTCGCTGAGATCGCGCCCGCCGGGATGGGCGCCGCCAACACGCTGTTCAACATGCTCCAGCAGGTCAGCTTCGGCCTCGGCGTCGCGGTGGGCGCCCTGGCGCTGCGGGTGGCCGAGCCGTGGCGGCCCGCCGGCGCCGCCCACGCCACGCCCGTCGAGTTCCGCATCGCCTTGGCCCTCGTCAGCCTCGTGGCCCTCGCGGCCGCGGCCGATGCCCTGCGCCTGCCGCCGGGCGCCGGGGCCGAGGTGACGCGCGGGTGACGCGCGTCCCTTGAATTCGCGCGCCCCGCCGACAGGTTCACCCGCACGGGTGGAGTGGGGGACGGCATCTTGGCATCGGTCATCATCTTCGGCGGCGCGGGCGCCATCGGCTCGGCCATCGCGCGGCGGCTCGCGGCGCGGGGCGACGTGCCCCACCTCGTCGGGCGCGACCCCGCCCGGCTCGCTGAGGTCGCCGCCGAGATCGGCGCGCCCTCGACCGTCGCGGACGTCACCGACCCCGCGGCCATCGCGGGGGCGATCGCGGAGGCGGCCGAGGGCGGCCTCGCGGGCCTCGTCTACGCGGTCGGCACCATCAACCTGAAGCCGGTCGGCTCGCTCACGGAAGCGGATTTCGAGCGCGACTGGCGCGTCAACGCGCTCGGCGCGGCCCTGGCCCTGAAGGCCGCGGCCCCGCACCTGAAGCAGGTCCAGGGCTCGTCCGTGGTGCTGTTCTCGACCGTGGCCGTGCGGCAGGGCTTCGCGGCCCATGCCTCGATCAGCATGGCCAAGGGCGCGGTCGAGGGCCTGGCGCTGGCCATGGCGGCCGAACTCGCCCCGGCCGTGCGGGTCAACTGCATCGCGCCCTCCCTCACCCGCACCCCGCTCGCCCAGGGCCTCACCCGCAACGAGGCCCTGGCCAAGGGCGTGGCCGAGACCCACGCGCTGCGGCGCCTCGGCGAGGCCGAGGACAGCGCCGGCCTCGCGGCCTTCCTGCTCGGGCCCGACTCGGCCTGGATCACCGGCCAGGTGATCGGCGTCGACGGCGGGCGCTCGACGCTGCGCACCAAGGGCTGACGGGCTCCCGCCTCCAGCCGGCGGGCGCCCGACCTTCTGCCCTCCCCGTCCGGCCTGACCTTCGCCCGCTGTTCCGGCCCACCGGGACCCTGCCCCCCTCGTTCCGCGCGTTCGTCCTCCAGTGTTGCGGAACGGCAACAATTGCGACTGGATTGTGACCTTGGTCCCTGCTTAGATCGCGTCGACATCGATGTGACTGTCGATCAAGGGAACACCTATGCGCCGCGAATGCAGGAAGACGCCCATCCATCTCGTCTCGATGGCCTCGTTGCTCGCCGTCGGCCTCGCATCCGCGACGCCGTCGCTCGCGCAGAGCGTGCAGTCGGGCGGCGGCGGGTCCGGAGGGTCGCAGGCCCCGGCCTCGCCGGGCAAGGCGGGCGCGAAGCAGCCCCTCGGCAACGGGTCGCCCCAGAACCTCGGCCAGGCCACGGCGAAGAAGCCCGCCGACGGGCCCCTCCCGTTCCTCGCGGCCTATTCGAGCAAGCTCCCGGGAGGCGGCACGTTCTCGGTCGACTCGAAGGGCATCACCCTGCAGACCGCCGACAACGCGCTGAAGTTTACCGAGAGCGGGTCAATCGTGTTGCGGGTTGC
>CAXTBR010000015.1:18781-41112 GCA_964242785.1 uncultured Lichenihabitans sp.
ACAACGCGCTGAAGTTCCGCATCGGCGGCCGCCTGCAGTTCGACACCAGCGCCGGGAGCCTCAGCCCCAAGTCCCTCGGGCCGGCGATCCTGGGCGTCGATGGGGAGAACTTCCTCATCCGCCGCGCCTACTTCGAGAGCTATCTCACGATCTACGACGCCGTCGAACTGGCGTTCCAGTACGACTTCGCCAACGCCACGCAGCCGATCCAGGACGCCGTGGTGGCCTACCGCGGCCTGAGCCACGTCATCGTCTCGGCCGGCAACTTCAAGGAACCCTTCGGGCTGGACCAGCTCCGGAGCGACAACACCACCACCTTCGCCGAGCGCTCGCTCACCAACGCGCTCTTCCCGGCGCGCAACTTCGGCGGCGCCATCGGGACCTACGGCGACAACTGGACCGTCACGGCCGGCGTGTTCGGCGGCAACGTCAACACCAGCGCCACGACCGGCGCCACGCAGATCGAGGACAACGGCGTGGCCGGCACGGCCCGCGTCACCTACGCGCCCATCCTCAACCAGGATCAGGTGCTGCACCTCGGCATCGCCGGTTCGTACCGTTCGCAGGATCCCGTCAACACGAACTTGGCGTTCAGCAGCCGCCCGGAGAACCAGTTGTTCGCGCGGACCCTGGTCAGCACCGGCACGCTCAGGAACGCGCAGGAGACGGGCCGCCTCGGGCTGGAGGCGATCTACCAGTACAAGAACTACCGGATCACCAGCGAATACGCTTTCGCGGACATCGGCGGCGTGACCCCGACCGCGGCCCTCGCCAACCGGAGCGACCGCTTCTTCCAGTCCGGCTACGTGGAGGGCGCCTGGGTGGTCAACGGCTACGGTCGTCCCTACCGCATCGCGCCCACCTACGGCTCGGAATTCGCGGTGCTGCAGGGGGTGGAGATCGACGATGCGCAGCGCATCTCGCGCGGCGGCTTCGGGGTGTTCGAGGTCGCGGCCCGCTACAGCGCGCTCGACCTCCAGGACGGCCTGACCACCGGCGGCCGCCTCGAAGACGTCACGGCCGGCGTCAACTGGTATCCGGACCGGAACGTCCGGGTGGTGGCCGACTACATCCACTCCCACGCCGATCCGGCCCCGAGCGCCTTGAGGGTCAGCACCATCGACAGCGACGCCTTCGTCGCGCGGCTGCAGTTCAACTGGTGACGGGGCTCCCGTCCGGTCGACGCCGGACGTCGTCCCGGGTCTGCGCCGGCGGGACGCGGTCGCGCCGCGCTCCGCCCTGAACGACGGAGAGGCGAGGTGGATCGGCCCGAGGCCGCGCGACGCGCCGAGGACCGGTGCTCCGCCCGCGGGGTCGGCGAGCCTGCCGGCTTCGCGCCGCCGCGTGGGTCACCGGCCGCCCGCTCACGGACCCTCGCCGAAGTCATGATGAGGCGAGGTGCTTGATTATGACAGTAGAACGACGGACTCCTCGGTGATCGTCAACCGATAGGTCATCTATGTCAGCTTTCACGCATCCACTCGCACGAGACGCCAAGGTCTGGGTGAGCGGAGGGCACTCGGGACCGGCACGGAACGTGCTCGTGATCATCACGCGGCTCGAACTGAACCGGGATCATCCCCGCTTCAAGGCCAGGCTCGTCGAGCGCCTGTCCGCCGCCGCCGCGGCCTGGATCGGGGACAACGCTGCCGAGGCGTCCGAATTCCTCCTGATGAACCGGCCGAAGCGCTGGATCGGCGACAAGGACTGACGATCTCACGCGGCCGCGTGGAACGCGTCCAGCCCGCGCCCCGCGTTGCGGCCGGGGAGTTTCGACGCGCGATCGTCCGAGCCGGTGCCGGTCGCGGCCGGGGAGGGCGGGATCGGGCGTCGATTTCGCGGGATGTCGGGACCGGCCCGCGGTATGGAGGCGGGGCCCGCCACCCTCCTTCGATCCCGAGGGGAGCCGATCCCTTGAGCGCTACGCCGTCGCCCCTTCCACGCCCCGTCGCCCTCGTGGGCGACCGCTGCGGCGAGGGGGCCGTCTGGTGCGCCGAGGAGAGCGCCGTCTACTGGGTGGACATCAACCGCTTCCTCGTCCACCGCCTGGTCTGGCCCGAATGCCGCCTCGCGACCTGGACCTTCGAGGAGCCGCCGACGGCGCTGGCCCTGTCGAGCGAACCCGGCCGCCTGCTCGTGGCCCTGTCGTCCCGGCTGATCTGGTGGTGGCCCGCGGAGGACCGGCGGCGGGAGCACGGCTTCCGGCTCGCGGGACACCCGGCGGTGCGCTTCAATGACGGCCGGGCCGATCCCCTCGGCCACTTCTGGGTCGGCTCGATGTTCAACGACGTCGCGGCCCACGGCGGGCCGACGGACGAGCATCACGCGACCGACCGGGGCGCCCTGTTCCGCGTGAGGCTCGACGGCGGGGTGGTCGAGGAACTGTCCGGGATCGGCATCGCCAAGACGCTCTGCTGGAGCCCGGACCGGACCCGGTCCTACTTCGCCGACACGCTGCGCAACGAGCTGCGGGCCTATGACTGCGATCGGGCCACGGGCGACATCGCCGGCGGCCGGGCGCATCTGTCGGGCTACCCGCGCAGCGGCGCGCGCCGCCTCGCAATCGCCGGGGTCTCGTGCCATGGGAACGGCAGGGCCGCGATGCCGGCCGCCGCATCCAGGATCCCGCCGCATGCCGATGCCCTCCCGCCGCACGCTCCTGCCGCTGCTCGGCGCGGCCCTCGGCATCCTGGTCGTCGCGGGGGCGCTGGTGGCCCAGCATGCCGGACTGGCGACGCAGGCCGCGAGCGCCATCGGCGGCCCCTTCGCGCTGATCGACGGGGACGGCAGGACGGTGACGCAGGCGGCGTTCGCCGGCGAACCCACGCTGGTGTTCTTCGGCTACACCCACTGCCCGGACGTCTGCCCCACCACGCTCGACAGCATCTCGCAGGCGCTGAAGGCCATGGGGCCGGACAAGCCCGTGAAGGCGCTGTTCATCACCCTCGATCCCGCGCGCGACACGCCGGCCGTGATGAAGGAGTACCTGTCGAGCTTCGACCCCCGCATCGTGGGGCTGACGGGCCCGCAGGCCGCGGTCGATCAGGTGGCGCACGAATACCGCGTCTACGCCAAGAAGGTGCCGGCCGGCGACGGGGACTACAGCGTCGACCACACCGGCGTGGTCTACCTGATGGACAAGAGCGGCAACTTCGTCGAATCCTTCAATCCCGACCTCGACAAGCCCGCCGAGGCCGCCGCGACGCTGTCGAAATACCTGTGACGCGGTTTCCGTGCCATGGGCCCGGAGCGCTCCCTCATCCGGAAGACCGCGTCACAGCATCTTCAGCGGCACCTTGCGGGTCGGCGCCGGGAAGGCGCGGTCGAGGTCGGCCAAGTCCGCGTCCGTGAGGGCGATCTCCGCCGCGGCGCGGTTCTCCTCGACGTGCGCCACCGTGCCGGCCTTGGGGATGGCGAGCACGTCGGGCTGGCGCAGGAGCCAGGCCAGCGCCACCTGGGCCGCCGTGGCGCCGTGGCGCTCCGCGACACCGGCCAGCCCCGGATGGCCGATGAGCCGCCCCTGCTCGACGGGGCTGTAGGCCATGCAGGGCATCGACAGCTTGCCCATCAGCGGCAGGAGGTCGAACTCGGGGCCGCGCCGCGTCAGGTTGAACAAGACCTGGTTCGCCGCGCAGCCGTCGCCGCCGGCGTCGATCAGGTCCTCGATGTCGTCGGCGTCGAAGTTGCTGACGCCCCAGGCCGCCACCAGCCCCTCGTCGCGCAGCGCCTCCATGGCCTCGACCGTCTCGGCGAGCGGCACGCCGCCGCGCCAGTGCAGGAGGTAGAGGTCGAGCTGCTCGGCCCGGAGGCGCTTCAGGCTGCCCTCGCAGGCCCGCCGCAGCCGCGCCCGGGAGGCGTTCTGCGGATAGGCCTTGGACACCAGGACGACGCGGTCGCGCAGCCCCGCCAGGGCCTCGCCGAGGAACGTCTCGGTGGCGCCCTCGCCGTACATCTCGGCCGTGTCGATCACCGCCAGGCCGCGCTCGATCCCGGCCCGCAGCGCCGCGGCCTCCCCGGCGCGCAGCTCAGGATCCTCGCCCATCCGCCACGTCCCCTGGCCCAGCGCCGGCACGCGCCGGCCGCCGGGCAGGGTGACGGTGCCGATGCCGCCGCTCGTCTCGTCCATCGTCGGTCCTCGCCGCCGTCCACTCCGCTCCGGCGGCAAAGGCCGTGCCGCCCGCAGGAGTTCCCTCAGAGCTCGATCTCCAGCCCCAGTTCCACCGCCTGGGCGGTCGGCACGCCGAAATAGACCGCGGTGCGCTCGGAGTTCCGCGCCAGGAAGGCGAAGAGCCGCTTGCGCCAGCGGGCGAAGCCCGTGGGGCGCCCCGTCGGGATCACGGTTTCGCGGCCGACGATGTACGTGATGGTCGCGGGGTCGATGTCGCCGAGCAGCCCGCGTTCCAGTGCGAAGGCGATGCCGTCCGGCACCGAGGGCGCTTCGGCGAAGCCGTGGTTGAGGATCAGCCGGTCGATGCCCTCGCCGATCGGCACCACCTGGGCGCGCTTCTCCGGCGACACCCGCGGGCGCTCGCTGGTCAGGGCCGAGATGAGGAGCACGCGCCGCTGCACGGCGCGGTTGGTGCGGACGAACTGCGACAGGGGCAGGGGCAGGCCCGACGTGCCGGCCGTGAGATAGGCGGCCGTGGTGGGCAGGCGCAGCAGCCTGGCGCCCGCGCCGCCGTCGGCGAGGCGGCCGCCGCAGGCCGCCACCAGCTTGCTTTCCGGCTCGCGCATCTCGATCCGCTGCTGCTCCAGGAGGGTGTTGCCGCGCCGCCACGTCATCATCAGGAACGCCACCACGAGGGCGAGCAGCAGGGGGAACCAGCCGCCTTCCAGGAGCTTCACGGCGTTGGCCGAGACGAAGACGAGGTCGATCGCGAGGAAGACGCCGTTGACGGCCAGCACGGCCCAGGCCGGATATCCCCACTGCACGGCGACCAGCGCGGCCAGCACCGTGGTGATGGCCATCAGGGCCGACACCGCGATGCCGTAGGCGCCGGCGAGCGCGTCCGACGAGCCGAAGGCCAGCACGGCGCCGAGCGTGGCGGCGGCGAGCATCCAGTTGACCATCGGCAGGTAGACCTGGCCGATCTCATCCGCAGCGGTGTGGACGAGGTGCATCCGGGGCAGGAAGCCGAGCTGGATCGCCTGCTGGGTCAGCGAGAAGGCCCCCGAGATGATGGCCTGGCTGGCGATCACCGTGGCGGCCGTGGCGAAGACCACGAGCGGGTAGTGGGCCCAGCCGGGCGCGAGCTGGTAGAAGGGGTTGTCGAGTGCGCCCGCGTCGGCGAGCAGCAGCCCGCCCTGGCCGAAGTAGTTGAGCACGAGGCAGGGCAGCACGATCGCGAACCAGGAGGCGCGGATCGACGGCGCGCCGAAGTGCCCCATGTCGGCGTACATGGCCTCGCCCCCCGTCACGGCCAGAAAGGCCGCACCCAGCACCGCGAAGGACACGCCCAGGCCCGCGTGGGCCATGAAGCCCAGCGCCGCGAGCGGGTTGAGCGCCGCCAGGATGGCCGGGTGGCCGACGATGCCGTGAAGGCCCAGGAGGCCGATGACGGCGAACCACGCCAGCATGATGGGGCCGAAGATGCGGCCGATGAAGCCCGTGCCCCGGCTCTGCACCAGGAACAGCGCGATCAGCACCACCACCGTGATCGGCACCACGGCGCGGTCGAGCCCGGGCGCGTCGACCTTGAGGCCCTCGATCGCCGACAGCACCGAGATGGCCGGGGTGATGGCGCCGTCGCCGTAGAGCAGGGCGGCACCGACGAGCCCGACGACGAGCAGCAGGGCGCGCGGCGTGCCGGGCTCGGCGTCGCGGGCGCGCAGCAGCGCCAGCATGGCCACGATGCCGCCCTCGCCGCGGTTGTCGGCCCGCATGATGAGGATGGCGTATTTGATCGACACGACCAGGATCAGCGACCACAGGATCACCGACACCGTGCCCACGATCGCCGCCGGGGTCGGCGCCCCGCCCGCGCCCGCGGCCTTGACGGCCTGCTTCAGGGCGTAGAGCGGGCTCGTGCCGATGTCGCCGTAGACGATGCCGAGCGCCCCCAGCGCGGCCGCGGCCCTGAAGCGGTCGGGCGCATGTTGGGCTGATTCGTCGTTCACTGTGCGTTCGTCCTGTCGCCGGGGGCTGTCCAGACCGTCGATGCGGCGATCCGGCGAAGGCGCCGCATCATCGGCGCGGTCCCGGGCGTCGGTTCACCCGTGGCCCACCACGTCGCCGATCATGATGGTGGGCTGCGTGTTGGTGAAGTTCGGCACGTCGCCCAGGACGACTCCGCCCTCGGCCGTGAGGGCGGAGCGAAAGCCGTCGGGGCTGCCGAATTCGAGCGTCGCCACCACGCTGAAGGGCGCCGCGCCGCCCGTCGGCGTGCCGATGAAGCGCGCTACCCGCCAGCCCGACATGCCGAAGGAGCCGAAGCGCTCGGCCACGAGCGGCATATGCCTGGCGAGGTAGTAATCCATGTCGAAGGTGGCGTCGTCGACGTTGGGATAGAGCACCGTGATGGCGGTCGCCATGATCGTTCTCCCTCGAAGGCTCGGGGGCCGCGGCTGCCCCGCGCCCCGGCCGAGTGTAGCGCCGCGGCTCGGTCAGCGTCGAGGGCGCGGGCGACGCGGCCGTTGACAGGCCCACCCCCGCTCCCTAAACACCGGGGACGGTAGAAGGGCGGAATTGCCGCCCCTCGGCGTCGCCGCGTGCCCTCCGGCACCTCCCTCGCCTCTGCCGCCAACCAGCGGGTCACCCTGCACAAAAAGACGGCCGCCCCTCGGGGCAGAGCCGGATCGAACACGAGGCCAGAGAGATGTTCGCAGTCATCAAGACGGGCGGCAAGCAGTACAAGGTCGCCGCCAAGGACCAGATCGTGGTGATGACCCTGTCGGGCGAAGCCGGCTCGGAGATCACCTTCGACCAGGTGCTGAGCTACAGCGACGGCACGACGATGCAGATCGGCGCGCCGCTGGTCGAGGGCGCCACCGTGGCGGCCGAGATCGTCGCCCAGAAGCGCGCCCCCAAGGTCATCGCCTTCAAGAAGCGCCGCCGCCAGAACTCCAAGCGCAAGCGCGGACACCGCCAGGACCTCACCGTCGTGCGGATCACCGACATCCTCCTCGCCGGCCAGGAGCGTCGCCGCGAGGCGGCCGCGACCGCCGAGGTGACGTCGTCCGAGCTGCCGGCCGTCCAGGCGCCCGAAGCCGGCATGGCGGAAGCCTGAACCCACCCCTTTCCCGGCCGGCCCGCCGGTCCGGAGGCTGACAGCCTCCGCGGCAGTCCCCGGCCCGACCAACATCCGGAGCATCCACCATGGCTCACAAGAAAGCAGGCGGCTCGTCCCGCAACGGCCGCGATTCCGACGGCCGCCGCCTCGGCGTGAAGAAGTTCGGCAGCGAAGCCGTGCGCAGCGGCAACATCATCGTGCGCCAGCGCGGCACCAAGTGGCATCCGGGCGCCAACGTCGGGATGGGCAAGGACCACACGATCTTCGCCATGTGTGAAGGCTTGGTCGAGTTCCAGAAGAAGGGCAACGGCCGCACCTACATCGCGGTCATCCAGAAAACCCCGGCCGCCGAGGCCGCGGAATAGGTGGGGCTCACGAAGGACCCCACCGGTGCTCAACACCCCCGGTGGATCGGTCCTTCAGGAACCTCGGCGTTCCGATCCGGACCGGACATTCGCAAGCCGAAGGGCGGCGGGGGAGGTGGGCACCACCTCCCCTTCGTCGTTTCCGAGGGCCGCCGCCCCAGGCGCGGCCCGGCTTTGGAGGTCCGGCATGTTTCCCGAGATCAGCCGAGAAGACATCTTCAGGCTCGAAACCCGCCGCCTGTGGCTGCGCTGGCCGACCGCGGCCGAGGCCGCGGCGCCCGGTGCCGACCTCGCCACGCCCGAGGCGGCGTCCGGTGATCCCCACCGGGACGCCGCCGCGCTGGCGGCATGGCGCGACGGCAACGCGTCGGGTGCCGAGCTCCACCTGGTGCTGACGGGGCGCGGCGCCGACCGGCGCGTCATCGGCGCCGTCGACCTCGTCCCTGTGCGGGGTTCCGCGGAAGCCTGCGGGCTGCGTCTGCGCGTGTGGCTCGACGAGGAGGCGCGCGGGCAGGGCTTCGCCACCGAGGCCGTGCAGGCCATCGTGGACATCGCCTTCATGCTCACCGGCACGCCGCTGGTCTCGGCCTCCTCGCGCGTGCTCGATCCGGCGTTCCGCCGCGTGCTGGAGAAGTGCGGCTTCGGCTTCTGCGGGACGGGCCTCGACCCCGCCCCCGACGGGCACGGCCTCACCGCCTCCGACCGGTTCCGGCTCGACCGCAAGGCCTGGGCGAGCCTGAAGAGCTGGCGCGTGGCGGGCCTCGTGCGGGGCAGGGCAGCGGAGGCCGCCGTGCCGTGCCCGGGGTGAGAGTCTGTGAATGAAGGCCCATCTGGCCCGAAACGAGCAGAAATTCCTCAATGCTTTCAGAGAACATCCAGGCACAAGTTCGATAGATCGATGAACTCCGAGGAGGCTGCCCGTGGAGGGAGATCTCGCGTCCGTGCTGGCCCGCCTCGGGGTGACGTCGCCCGGCGAGGCGGTCGACGCGACGCCGCTCACGGGCAGCGTGTCCTCCGACATCGTCCTCGTCACGACCGGCTCCGGGCGCCGGTTCTGCGTCAAGCGCGCGCTGCCGCGCCTCAAGGTGGCGACGCTGTGGGAGGCGCCCGTGGGCCGCAACGCCGCCGAGGCGCGATGGATCAGGACGATGGCGCAGTGGCGGCCCGAGGCCGTGCCGGCCCTCATCGCGGAAGACCCCGGGCGCGGCCTCTTCGTGATGGACTACCTGCCGGCCGACACCCACCCGGTCTGGAAGGGCGAACTGATGGCCGGCCACGCCGACGTCGACTTCTCGCGCGCGGTCGGGGCCACGCTCGTCGCCATCCATGGCCGCAGCACGGGGGAGCCCGGCCTCGCCGCGGCCTTCGCCAACGAGACCACCTTCGAGCCGATCCGCATCGAGCCCTACCTCCGGGCGACGGCGCGCGCGCACCCCGATCTCGCCGAACGCCTCGAGGCTCTGGCCGAGCGGACGCTGGCCACGCGGCTCGCGCTGACGCATGGCGACGTCAGCCCCAAGAACATCCTGCACGGGCCGGGGGGGCCGGTGTTCCTCGATGCCGAGTGCGCCTGCTGGGGCGATCCGGCCTTCGATCTCGCCTTCTGCCTCACCCACCTGCTCCTCAAGGGGGCGCTGCGGGAGGATCGCCGGGAGCGCTATCTCGCCTGTTTCGACGCCCTCGCCGGGGCCTATCTCGGCGGCGTGACCTGGGAGGCCCGCGCGGCGATCGAGGGTCGCGCCGCGGACCTCGTGCAGGCGTTCCTCCTGGCCCGCGTCGACGGCCGGTCGCCGGTGGAGTACCTGGACGAGCCGCGGCGGGATCGGGTGCGCCGGGCCGCCCGCGCCATGCTGCTCGGTCGCACCGGGACGCTGGGCGCCATCGCCGATCAATGGAGGCGCGCCCGTGCCTGACCCGACCATCGCGGCGATCAAGGGGCGGCGCATCTGGGACTCCAGGGGACGCCCGACCGTGGAGGCGGAGGTGCATCTCGCCGACGGGACGGTGGGCCGCGGCATCGCGCCGGCCGGCGCCTCGCGCGGCTCCCACGAGGCCGTCGACCGCCGCGACGGCGGCCCGCGATTGGGGGGGCTCGACGTCGGCGGTGCGCTCGCCGCGATCCGGGACGAGATCGCGCCCGCCCTGCGGGGCACCGACGTCACCGACCAGCGCGCCCTCGACGCCCGCCTGATCGCGCTGGACGGCACGCCCACCAAGGCGCGCCTGGGCGGTAACGCGACCGTGGCGGTCTCCCTGGCCGCCCTGCACGCCGCGGCCGCCCAGGCCCGCCTGCCGCTGTGGTCCTACCTCGCCGCCGGCGCTCCGGTGTCGATCCCGATGCCGGAGATCCAGATCTTCGGCGGGGGCGCCCATGCGGGACGACGCATCGACATCCAGGACCTGATGGTGGTGGCGCCCAAGGCCGCGACCTTCGCCGAGGCGCTGGAGATCACCGCGGAGGTCTACGGCGCCGCCGGACGCCTCATGTCCGAGCGGGGGGCGCTCGCGGGCGTGGCGGACGAGGGCGGCTGGTGGCCCGCCTTCGCCTCGAACGAGGAGGCGCTCGACGTGCTCGTGCGCGCCATCGAGGCGGCCGGCTTCACGCCCGGCGAGGAGGTCGCGATCTCGCTCGACATCGCGGCCTCCGAATTCGGCCGGAACGGACGATATCGGCTGGGACTGGACCGCCGCGAACTCGACAGCGACGGATTGTGCGATCTCCTGCTGACATGGTGCGCCCGCTACCCGATCGTCTCGATCGAGGATCCGTTGGCCGAGGACGATCCGGAGGGTCTCCGGCGCTTCACGGCGGCGGCGGGCGCGACGATCCAGGTCATCGGCGACGACGTCCTGGTGACGAACGCCGCCAGGGTCGAGGCGGCGTCCCGCGAGGGGTCGGTGAACGCCGTCCTGGTCAAGGTGAACCAAGCCGGGACGGTCTCGGAAGCCAGGGCGGCGCTCGACGCCGGCCAGCGCGCCGGGTTCGGCACAATCGTGTCGGCGCGATCGGGCGAGACCGAGGACGTCGCCATCGCGCACCTCGCCGTGGGATGGAACGCGGGCCAGTTGAAGGTCGGATCCTTCGCCCGGTCGGAGCGGATGGCCAAGTGGAACGAGGTTCTGCGCATCGCCGACGCTTCGGAGGCGCCCTATGCGGGCGTCCCTCGCCGCAGCGGCGGGATCTTCGGGAGGCAGAGATGAGCGTTTACGATCACCGGTTTGACGGCCGCCAGGCCGTGGTCACGGGAGGCGCGCAGGGCATCGGGTTCGCGGTCGCGCAGCGCCTCGCCCGCGAGGGTGCCCGGCTCAGTCTCTGGGATGCGAACGGACCGGCCCTGGAGGCCGCTGCCGCCGCGCTCGGGGGGCTGGGCGCCGACACGATCGTCGTCGACATCACCGACGCGGCGGCCGTGGAGGCGGCGGCGGCGCGAACCGCGCGGGCGGGCGCGATCGATGTGCTGGTCCATTCGGCGGGCATCGCGGGGCCGGCCGTTCCCGTCGTCGACTATCCGCTGGACGCTTGGCGGAGCGTCGTGGACATCGATCTGACCGGGGCCTTCCACGTCAACCAGGCCGTCGTGAAGCGGATGATCGGCGCGGGCTACGGCCGCATCGTCAACATCGCCTCGATCGCCGGCAAGGAGGGCAACCCGAACGCATCGGCCTACAGCGCGGCGAAAGCCGGTCTGATCGCGCTCACCAAGAGCCTCGGCAAGGAGACGGCCGAGCAGGACATCGCCGTCAACGTCATCACCCCTGCCGCGGCCAAGACTCGGATCCTGGAGCAGCTCTCTCAGACGCACATCGACTACATGCTGTCGAAGATCCCTCGCGGGCGCTTCGTCACGGTCGAGGAGATCGCTGCGCTCGTCTGCTACCTGGCTTCGGAAGAGAACTCGTTCACGACCGGTGCGGTCTTCGACATCTCCGGGGGACGCGCGACGTATTGACTTTTAAGTGACTCATGATGGGATCCGGGGCGATGGCCTCGCCGGGCGTTTTGCGTCTGCCATATCGGCGGAGGGGCGTGTTTCCGGGCCTTGAGGCAGCCTTGTCGGGCTGCTTCGGTGTCGTCTTGGCTTCTCACACCGCTGTGATGCCGTGGCTGCCTCCGACCTGATCCGTCATCATCGGTGGCCCGACGGGGTGCACTGCCCCGCTTGCACGAGCACGGATGTCGTGCGGAATGGAGGCGATGACGCTCAGCGCGAGCGTCAGCGTCATGTCTGCAAGTCCCGTGACAGCCGCTTCGCCGATCTGACGGGAACGGTGCTGGCGGGGCACCATCAGCCCTTGCGGATGTGCGTTCTATGCCCCTCCTTCATGGGGCTGAACCTGTCGAACCTGCAGATCGCGAAGGAGTTGGACCTCGATGCCAGCGATGTCCAACGCATGACATCGCAGTTGCGCGACGGACTGACCGCCAGGGAGCCCCAGACCGAGTTCTCCGGCACGATCGAAGCCGACGATGTCGACGGGGTGGCCGGACACGAGGGACATCCTGAGGCGGCCCGAACAAAACCGCCGCGGCCCTCGCAGACGGCTCAAAGGCGTACCCGGACGCGGCACGCTCGACGAGGGGAAGCGTCCCATTCTCGGCCTGATCGAGCGCGGCGGTCAGGTCGTGATGCGGATGCTTCCCGACGTTCGGCAGAAGACCATCAGGCCCATCGTCGATGCCGTCGTCAAAGCGGGATCACCGATCGACACGGACGAATACGATATCAACGCGCGACGGCCGAAGTGGGGCTTCGCTCACGAGACCTCGACAGCGACCTGCGGTGGTTCCACCTCGTCACGCTCCGGCGGCGCCCCGCACCATACGCGTGCCTCAATGCCGCCATGGGACGACAACTCAGAGTGGGCGTGCCTACCCAACGCGAATTGAGCGTTTTGAAACCGGACTGACGTCGACTCCCGTCAGGTCACCGGCGGGGTGTTGACCCAGAAGATGCTGGCGCGGGTGCCGCCCGTGTTGCGGTAGCTGTGGGGCTGGTCCGAGCGGAACGCGAAGGCGTCACCTTCGCTCAACCGGTGCGGGCGGCCGTCGATCATCAGTTCCAACTGGCCGGCCAGCAGGTAGCCGGCCTCCTCGCCCGAATGCTGATGATCCCCGGCGCTCGAAGCGCCGGCCTCCACGTGGTAGATGTTGCACTGGAGCATGTGCCGGTCGACGTTGGGGATGACCCGCTCGACCACGATCGAACCCGCGGCCATGTCGGCCCCGGCTTTGGACTTGTCGGCGGCGCGCAGGATCATCGGCTCCTTGCCGTCCCGGTCCTCGAACATCCAGCCCATGTTCATGCCGAGGGACTGCACCAGCCTGTGCAGCATCGGCAGCGACGGGTAGGCCTTGCCGTTCTCGATCTTGGACAGAAGGCTCTCGGAGCAGCCCGCGGCGTCGGCCAGCACCTTGAGCGTCATGCCCCGCATCTGGCGCGCCATCCGCAACCGCACGCTCAGCAGCGCAGAGGTCCGTGCATCGAGGATGTCCCTGTCGTCCCTTTGCCTGCTGCCGTGCATCGCAGTCTCCCGCCCGTTCGAGATCCCCATTCGGGGTACCAATCGATACATGGGATATGAACCAAAATAGTCCAATAAGCCGAGGCAACTTTTTCCAGCGCGGTAAAATGAAATTATTTTACGCGATTTGGGGTACGGCCGCCACGGGGCGCGTCGGGCACCGGCCGGACGCCTTCCGGCTCCCGTCCTTGCTTTGCCGCCGTCCCCGTGTTTGTGACGGTCCATCCGGGCCCGGCGAAGGGCCGCGACCACGAGGTCCAGACGACGATGCCGCCCCTCGATCTGCCGGCCGACCTCCTCGGCTCCGCCAACGCCTGGCCCTTCGAGGAAGCCCGCAAGATCGTCCGGCGGGTGGAGCGCACCGGCCAGGCGAGCGTGCTGTTCGAAACCGGCTACGGCCCCTCGGGCCTGCCCCACATCGGCACCTTCGGCGAGGTGGCCCGCACCTCGATGGTGCGGCACGCCTTCCGGGTGCTGACCGGCGACCGCGTGCCGACGCGCCTCGTCGCCTTCTCGGACGACCTCGACGGGCTGCGCAAGGTGCCGGACAACGTGCCCAACAGGGAGCTGCTGCGCCAGCACCTCGGGCGCTCGCTGACCAGCGTGCCGGACCCGTTCGGCGAGGCGCCGAGCTTCGGCGAGGGCAACAACGCCCGCCTGCGGGCCTTCCTCGACCGGTTCGGGTTCGACTACGAGTTCCTGTCCTCGACGGCGCTCTACAGGTCCGGCCGCTTCGACGAGGCCCTGTTGCTGATGCTGGCGCGGCTCGGGGCCGTGATGGACATCATGGTGCCGAGCCTCGGGGCCGAGCGGGCCGCCACCTACTGCCCGTTCCTGCCCATCCACCCGGAGAGCGGGGTCGTGATGCAGGTGCCGCTGGTCGGCCACGACGCCGCGGCCGGGACGGTCGCGTGGCGCGATCCCACCTCGGGCACGCTGTTCGAGACGCCCGTGACGGGCGGGCACTGCAAGCTGCAGTGGAAGCCCGACTGGGCCATGCGCTGGCACGCGCTCGGGGTCGACTACGAGATGGCCGGCAAGGACCTGATCGACTCGGTCAAGCTGTCCGGCCGCATCGTGCGGGCGCTGGGCTCGGAGCCGCCGGAGGGGTTCAACTACGAGCTGTTCCTCGACCAGGACGGCCAGAAGATCTCGAAGTCGAAGGGCAACGGCCTCACCATCGAGGAATGGCTGCGCTATGCCTCGCCCGAAAGCCTGTCGGTCTTCATGTACGGCAAGCCGTCGGCGGCCAAGCGCCTCTACTTCGACGTCATCCCGCGCGCCGTCGACGACTATCTCGGCTTCCTCGACGCCTATCCGCGCCAGCCCCCGAAGGAGCAGCTCGGCAATCCGGTCTGGCACCTCCACGCCGGCGCGCCGCCCGCGCCGGAGAGGCTCGCGCCCGGCGAGGGCGGGGCGCGCGCCGACCGGCAGGCCGCGACCCTGTCCTTCGCCATGCTGCTGAACCTCGCCGCGGTGGCCAACAGCGAGGACCCGGCGGTGCTGTGGGGGTTCCTGCGGCGCTACGCGCCGGGCGTGTCGCCCGCCACCCACCCCCGGCTCGACGGGCTCGTCGGCTACGCGGTGCGCTATTTCAGCGACTTCGTGCGTCCGGAGAAGCGCTACCGCGCGCCCGATGACGTCGAGCGCGATGCGCTGCTGCGCCTGGACGCCGCCCTGGCGGCGCTGCCGCCGGGGGCCAGCGCCGAGGAGGTCCAGACGGTCCTCTACGACGTGGCCCGGCCGATCACGCGCTATCAGGACGTCAAGGCCAGGACCGCGACGCCGGAGCGGCCGGGCGTGTCCAACGAGTGGTTCAACACGATCTACCAGGTGCTGCTCGGCGAGGAGCGGGGGCCGCGCTTCGGCTCCTTCGCGGCGCTCTACGGCCTCTCCGAGACGCGCGAGCTGATCCGCAAGGCGCTCGACGGCGCCCTCATCGCCGAGCACGCCGCCTTCCTGGGAGAGCGGGAGGTGGCCGCCTGATCGGCGAGCGTCGCGGACGCCGTCCCGCCCTCCCCGGATCGGTTCGAGACGACGTGCGGTGCCGCATCATCCTGCGGCGATGGGTTGAGCAAGGGTCCGCAGGACCCGTGTCGTCCTTCGACAGGCTCAGGATGGGAGGACGAGAGGCGCCCTCCGCGCGGGAGCGTCCCGCACGTCTCGTCCTTCGATGCGGGCGCTCCGCGCCCCGCTCAGGATGAGGCGGGGTGAGGTGTTTCTCCGCCTCAATGAGTGCCTATGGGGCTCCGCCCTGACCGCCAAAGGGCGAGCCCTTCGGAAGCCCTGACGCGAGTCGTGACCATCTCCGACACTGTTCAAAAGGCGAGGTCTTAACGGAAATAGACGGAATCCGCCGGCATCGGCGCAAAGCGCCGTCAAGCGCCGTGGGGCAGGGTCACCTCGACGGCCGATGGCGGCCGGCGGAAGGTGGCCGATGCTCGACTGGTCCTGGATGGTCGCGGGCGGATCGCTCGCCCTCGCGGGTCTCGCAGGGGCCGAGCGGATCCGGCTCCGGCGGCAGGTGGCGAAGCTGCGCGACCGGCACGAGGCGCTGGGCGACGAGATCTGGGAGGTGCGCGACGCCGTCGAGGCCCGCCACCGGGCCGAGGCCGCCAACGAGGCCAAGTCGCGCTTCCTCGCCACGGTCAGCCACGAGGTCCGCACGCCGCTGAACGGCATCCTGGGCATCGCCGAGCTGCTGGCCGGCACGCCGCTCGACCGCGAGCAGCTCGCCTACGTCGAGGCCGTGAGGACCTCCGGCGTGGCGCTCGCCACGCTGATCGACGAGATCCTCGACTTCTCCCGCATCGAGGCCGGCAAGCTCGACCTCGCCTCCGACCCCTTCGACCTCGCGGCCCTGGTCGAGGGCGTGGTGGAGCTGCTGGCCCCCCGCGCCCAGGACAAGGGCCTGGAGATCGCCGCCTCCATCGCGCCGGACCTGCCGGCCGTGGCGGTGGGCGACCCCGTGCGCCTGCGGCAGGTGCTGACGAACCTCGCCGGCAACGCCGTGAAGTTCACCGTCGCGGGCGGCGTGGGCGTCGCGGTCGACCGCACGGCCGCGGGCCGGATCCGCTTCAGCGTGTCCGACACGGGGCCCGGCGTGCGCCCTGACCGCCGCGAAGCCATCTTCGCCGAGTTCGAGCAGGCTGACGGCACGACCACGCGCCAGCACGGCGGCACGGGGCTCGGCCTCGCCATCTCGCGCCGCATCGTCCGCCTGATGGGCGGCGAGCTCGGCTTCGCCGAGCGGGACGGCGGCGGCTCGACGTTTTCCTTCGACGTCGACCTGCCGGCCGGCTCCGGCGCCGAGCGCCCGGCCTGGCCCGAGATGAGGGGACAGACCGTGCTGATCGTCGCGGCCTCGCCCTTCCAGGCGCCCTATCTCGCGGCGCGGCTCGACGCCTCGGGGGCCAACGCCGTCGTGGCGAACCGGGTCGAGCGGGCCATGACGTGGCTGCGCGGCCGCAACGTGCCGGACGTCCTGATCGTCGATTGCGCGCTGGGCGAGGCCGCGGCCGAGCGCCTGGCCGAGGCGGCCCGGCGGGCCGGCGTCCGCCGGTCCTTCCTCCTGTTCTCGCCCTTCGAGCGGCGGGCCTTCGGGCAGAAGCTCGTGTCGGGCTACGAGGGATGGCTGGTGAAGCCCGTGCGGGCCGCCTCGCTGGCGGCGCGCCTGGCCGGGGAGCCCCCGCGGCCGGCGGGTCGCCCGGCGCGCGCCGCGGCGCCGGACCGTTCCGCGCGGCGCGGCCTCCGCGTGCTGCTCGCCGAGGACAACGAGATCAACACGCTGGTGGCGATGAACTTCCTCGGCCGCCTCGGCGCCCAGGTGGTCCACGCCTCGGACGGCGCCTCGGCCCTGGCGCTCGCCACAGCCGCCATGCGGGGCGAGATCCCGCCCTTCGACGCCATCGTCATGGACGTGTCGATGCCGGTGCTCGACGGGCTGGAGGCGACGCGGCGGATCCGGCAGGCCGAGGCCGTCGACGACCTGCCTGCGGTGCGGATCATCGCGCTCACTGCCCATGCCTTCGCCGAGGACCACGAGCGCTGCCGCGCGGCCGGCATGGACGCCGTGACCACGAAGCCGCTCGAACTCGCGACCCTCGACGCCGCCCTGCGACCCGAGGCGCCCCATCCGGCCGAGCCGTCGGGGGACCTGCGCGTCGCGGGCTGACGCAGGATCGGGCCGTCGATCTCGGCCGCGATCCCGTGGATAATGCCAGCGGCGGTCTTTGCTGACCTCTTTCCCACCACCTCCCTCATCCTGAGCAGGGCGCGGAGCGCCCGTGTCGAAGGACGAGAGACGCGGCCCGCTCCCGCGCGGAGGGCGCCTGCGTCCTTCGACACGGCCCTTCGGGCCTGCTCAGGATGAGGAAGGGTAAAGGATCTCCGCCGTTAGTATAAGGTGCCGCGGACTCGAAGCGCGGCAGCGGCATGATCGGCAGACTCTCCCCGGCTCGGCTCCTCTGGGGCGCGGCCACGGCCGCGGTCGGCCTCGTCGCGGTCTGGATCGCCGTCGACACTTTGCGCAGCGTGGTGCCGCTCTTCTCCCCGCTGCCGTGGTTCGACGAATGGGCCACGGTGGAGCTGCTCCGCGCCTGGCAGGCGGGCGAGAGGTCGGCCTGGGACGTGCTCTTCTCCCAGCACAACGAGCACCGCATCCTGCTGCCGCGCCTCGTCTTCTTCGCCGACGACGCCCTGTTCCGCGGGCAGGGGTGGCTCAGCCTCGCCGGCATCTTCCTCGCGCAGCTCCTCCACGCCGCGATGTTCGCCGCCGTCCTGTGGCACGCGGGTCCGCAGCGGCCGGGGCGCTGGGCCGTGGCCGGCCTCGTGCTGGCGCTGATGTTCAGCCTGCGGCAGGCCGAGAACTTCTCCTCCGCCTTCCAGCTCCAGTTCGTCGCGGTCTTCGCCGGCGCCACCCTGACTTTCCTGCTGTTCGGCCTCGCCGTGGCGCGGGCGCAGAGGGGGCAGTCCCCCGCGGCGCCGCTCGGGCTCAGCTTCGCCGCGGGGCTGGGGACGAGTTTCACCATGGCCAACGGGCTCGTGGCGCCCGTCATCCTGGTGGTCCTGGCGCTGCTGGCCCGGCTGCGACCCCGCGTCGTCCTGCTCTGCGCCGCCTCCGCGGCGCTGCTGGCCGCGGTCTATCTCCAGGGCTACGAGCCCGTGGCGCACCACAGCCGGCCGGCCGAGAGCCTGACGCACCCGGTCGACCTCCTGCTCTACGTCGCCACCTACCTCGGCAGCATCCTCGGCTCGGCCAGCATCGGCCCGGCCGCGGCGCTCGGCGCCCTCGGCATCGCCGCCACCGTCGCGGCGACGGCGCGCGTCGCCGCGCAACGGCCCGCCCGGCCCGCCTCCCTGGCCCTGCTCGGCATCATGCTGTTCGTCGGCGCGGGGGCCGCCATCACGGCCTCGGGGCGTCTCGGCTTCGGCACCGAACAGGCCCTGTCGAGCCGCTACGTCACCGGCAGCGCCACCTTCTGGGCCGCGCAGCTCACCTACTGGTGTGTGGACCCGCCCAGAGGCATGGCGGGCGCCGCGCCGCGGGCCGCCGCCGCGGCGGTCAGCGTCCTGCTCCTCGCCGCGGTCTGGCGCGAGCAGGGCGCCGGCAAGCCGCAGCTCGCCGCCCAGAGCTTCGCGCAGAACGAGAGCCAGGACCTGCTGCTGCTCGGGTTCGACGATCCCGAGGTCCTCCGCCGCGCCGCCTGGGGGGTGGAGGACGTCCAGCGGCTTCTGCCCGTGCTGCGGGAGAACGGCATCTCGATCTTCGCCACCCGCGCGGCCGCGGCGCTCGGCCGCCCCGTCGTCGAGATGGGCCGGCTCGCCGACCCCTGCGCCGGGGCCGTCACCGCGGCGCGGCCGGACGCCTCGCTCGGGCCAGGGGGCGTGAGGGTGGCGGGCACGGGCTCGGACGGTCCCGCGCGGCGCCTCGTGCGCCGGGTCGTGCTGGCGGACGGGCGCGGCATCGTCGTCGGGCTCGGCTCGGGCGCCATCCCCGGGGCGGATCGTGGCGCGTGGCGGGGATTCGCCGCCGCGCCCCCGGGGTCGACGCTCACGGCCTACGGGCTGATCGGCGCCGGGCTGTGCCGCATCGGGAGCGCGACGGTGGCTCAGACCAGCCAGCCCGAGGAGACGCCGTAGAGGATCAGGACGCCGACGGCGGCCCGGTAGACCACGAAGGGCCAGGTGGAGAATCGCTCCAGGATGCGCAGCAGCAGCGCGATGGCCACGAAGGCCGACACGGAGCCGACCACGAGGCCGACGGCCAGCACCGACCAGCCCTGCGCGTCGAGATGGGCCTTGTGGAGTTCGTAGATCTCCTTCAGCCCGGCCAGCGCGATGGCCGGGATGCCGAGCAGGAAGGAGAAGCGCGCCGCCTCCTCGCGCTTGAGGTCGAGGAACAGCGCGGCCGTCAGCGTCGAGCCCGAGCGCGACACGCCGGGGATGAGGGCGCCGATCTGGGCGATGCCCACCACCATGGCGTCGAGCAGCGTCATGTCGCCCAGCATGCGGCGGTGCCGGCAGTAGAGTTCGGCGATGGCCAGCAGCACCGCCATGGCGATGCAGGACACGCCGACCACCTGGAGCCCGCGCAGGGGCGAGTTGCAGGCGTTGAGCCGCGACGACAGGAGCAGGCCGGCGACGGCGATCGGCACCGTGGCGAGCGCGACCCAGACCGCGAAGCGGAAGTCCCAGGCGCCGAATCGGCCCTTGAGCGCCGCCCGGATGGCCCCGCCGCCGATGCCCGACACGTCGCGCCAGAAGTAGGAGATCACGGCCGCGAGGGCGGCGAGCTGCATGGCGGCCGAGAAGGCCGAACCGGGGTCGCGCCAGCCGAGCAGGGCCGGCACGATCCGCATGTGGGCGGTCGACGAGATCGGCATGAGCTCGGTCAGGCCCTGGACCACGCCCAGGAACGCGACCTTGGCGTAGCCCAGGGACACGAACCCCGTGTCGAGGCCTTCGGTGCAGCCGTCCACCATGTCCGCTCCCGCGACGCGTCACGCTCCGCCGGGGCGGACCCCGGCTCGGGTGCAGTCCATCATGAAAATGCTGAGGGTCCTCTTAACGGATCGGAGATCGCCCCGGTCACCGACGCAGCGTGCCGTTCCGGCGCAGGTCCTCGCGCAGCCTGTCGAGCGGCGGGGCGTAGAGGAAGCCGAACGACACGGTGCCGTCGCGGCCCTCGACCGCGTGGTGCAGCTTGTGCGCCTGATAGAGGCGCTTCAGGTAGCCGCGCCGCGGCACGTGCCGGAAGGGCCAGCGCTGGTGCACCAGCCCGTCGTGCACCATGAAGTAGAGCACGCCGTAGACCACGAAGCCGATCGACGCCCAGAACAGCGGCGCCCACCAGTGGCCCAGCACCATCAGCACGACGGCGAAGCCGGCGAAGAAGACGGCATAGAGGTCGTTCTGCTCCAGCAGGTCGTCATGGGCCTCGTGGTGTGAGCGGTGCCAGCCCCAGCCGAAGCCGTGCATGACGTGGCGGTGGATCACGACGGCGGCGAACTCGGTCCCGGCCACGGTGGCCAGCACGATCAGCAGCGGCGGGACGATGTCCGACACGGTCACGGCCGCGCGACCCCGCGGGTCGGGCTGCGCCGCGCGGGCAGCCGCCACCACGGCACCGAGGGGTCGTCGTGGTGCTCGTGGTGGTAGCCGAAGTGGAAGCAGGTCAATAGCGACACGATCCAGGAGAAGTCGTTGGAGCGCGCCCGGTGGTCGTCGCCGAACTCCTCCTCCTCCTCGGCGCGATGCGGCAGGTAGGTGCCGAAATAGAAGAGCTGGAACGCCGACAGGATGGCGGGCAGGGCCCAGAACAGCAGCAGTCGCTCCATGGGCACGCCGAACAGCAGCAGGTACACGGCCGTGCCGGCCATCAGCCGCGCGACCTGGCCGACCGAAAGGTATTCGGCGAAGAACCGGCCGAACCAGCGCCAGAAGCCGACCCGGCCGTCGCCGGCGAAGTCGGGGTCGTGCTCGGTGCCGGGCGCGCGGTGGTGGGCGAAATGGCGGGTCACCAGCGCGTCGTACCAGATCCCGGCGTAGAGCAGCAGCACCGTGCGGCCGACGGCGCGGTTGGCCTTCGGCCGGAACGGCGCCAGCGAGCCGTGCATGGCGTCATGCGCCACGATGAACAGCCCCACCGAGAGCCAGCATTGCAGGGAAACGAGGAGCGGGGCGAGCAGAAGCGCGACGTGCCAGGGCAGGACGAAGACGTCGAGGATGTGGAGGGCGAGCCAGCCCCCCGAGACGGCGCCCGCCAGGGTCAGGCCCACGGCGGTCTGGCGTGTGTAGCGGTCCGCGGGGCGGCGCGCTGCGGCGGTGGCGGACATCGGTTCGATCCTGCTCAGCAGAGACGCGTCTGGGCGAAGGTCACCACGATGTAGTCCCTGAGCGGCTGGCCGCCAGGGCCGCGGGCCGGCAGCAGCTTCAGCGCCTCCGACATGTGGTGCCCGAAGCGCTCGCGGGCGCGCTCGGCGCCGAGCAGGGACACGACCGTGGGCTTGCCGTCGTCCTTGCGCAGGTCCTTCGACTGCGGGCCGACCGCGACCGAGACGTCGAAGAGGTCGTCGGCGATCTGATAGGCGAGGCCGAGGTGGGCGGCGACCTGACGCAGCTCGTCGATCGAGCGATCGGCCGCGCCCGCCACCCGGGCGCCGATCTCCAGCGCGGCCTCGAACAGCACGCTGGTCTTCTGGTGGTTCAGGGCTTCGAGCCGCGCCACGGTGGCGGTGGCGCCGCGGTCGTGGAGGTCGTTCTCCTGGCCGGTGACGAGCCCGTCGAAGCCGATCGCGGCCGACAGCCGCTCGACCAGCGCCACCCGCGTCTCGGCCGGCAGGCGCGTTGCGCGCGTCACGGTGGCGAAGGCTTGGTTCAGCAGGGCCACGGCCGCGAGGATCGCTGTGCTCTCGTCGAACCGCACGTGCACGGTCGGCTGGCCGCGGCGCAGGCGGGCATCGTCCATCGCGGGCAGGTCGTCGAGCACGAGCGAGGCGGTGTGGACCATCTCGGTGGCGCAGGCGACGTCGAGCGCATCCGCCACGGGCGCGCCGAAATCCTGCGCGGCCAGCAGGGTGAGGAGCGGGCGGATGCGCTTGCCCGGCGCCAGCAGCGCGTAGCGCACGGCCTCGTTGACCCGCTGGGGCCCCCGGAGGCCGACCGGCACGAGCTGGTCCAACCGTTCGTTGACGGCGGAGCGGAGGTCCTCGAC
>CAXTBR010000015.1:41122-69941 GCA_964242785.1 uncultured Lichenihabitans sp.
CGAGGGTCGGATGTGCATAAATGGCTTGCATGCGCGGCGCCGAACCTGCCTTTCCGGGTCTGGATGCGGGCCTGCAGAGCCCCGATCGCAGCATAGTCCCTCGCCTCGGAGCGAAAAGATAGCACGGACGACGCCCTTCCCACCGCGCCTTTTTCGCGCGCCCGAGGCCGAAGCGGTCCGATGGGCCGGCCGGCCCCTCGGCGGCGAGCCCCCGGCCTGGATCGGGGTGGCCCCGGATGCGCCCTATTTTATCGACGAACGCGGCGCGGACTGGCACCCGATCGGCCAGAACGACGCCGTGAGCTGGGTCGAACTCGACCCGCTGTTCCGCCGCCGCGACGTGGCGGCGGTCGACCGGCACCTCGCCATGCTGAAGGCGCACGGCGTGACGGTGCTGCGGCTGATGCTGGAATACGCGCAGGTGCGCCACCGCTACATCGAGAAGCCGGCCGGCACCTTCGCGCCCAACATGCTGCGCCTGTGGGACGACCTCTTCGCGCTCTGCGCGGACCACGGGCTGCGCATCCTGCTCACGCCCTACGACACGTTCTGGATGTGGCTGCACTTCCGCCACCATCCCTACGCGGCGGGCAACGGCGGCCCGCTCGACCACCCGTCCCGGGCGCTGCTCGATCCCGCCATGCGGGCCGCCATCAAGCGCCGCCTGTCCTTCGCGACGGCCCGATGGGGCGGCTCGGGCACGCTCTTCGCCTGGGACCTGTGGAACGAGATCCACCCGGCGCAGGGCGGCGACTCCGCCGAGCCCTTCGACGGCTTCATCGCCGACATCGGCGGCCACCTCCGCGCCGAGGAGAAACGGCTCCACGGCCGCGCCCACCCGCAGACCGTGTCGCTGTTCGGGCCGGAGCTGGTGTGGCGCCGGCACCTCGCCATGGAGGGCGCCATCTTCCGCCATCCGGCGCTCGATGCCGCGACCATCCACATCTACGAGCAGGGCACCATCGACGACCCGCGCGACACGGTCGATCCCGCCATCGGCATGGGCCGCATCGTGCGCGAATCGATCGGCGAGATCCGCGATCGAAGGCCCTTCTTCGACAGCGAGCACGGGCCGATCCACAGCTTCAAGGACCGGCACCGCAACCTGCCCGAGCCCTTCGACGACGAATATTTCCGCCACATGCAGTGGGCGCATCTCGCGGCCGGCGGGGCGGGGGGCGGGATGCGCTGGCCGAACCGGACGCCGCACGTCCTCACGGCCGGCATGCGGCGCGCGCAGCGCGCGCTGGCGCGCTTCCTGCCACTCATCGACTGGGCGCGCTTCGACCGGCGCAGCCTCGGCCCCGCGGTGGCGGTGCGGGACGGCGAGGGCGCCGCGGTCGGGCCGGAGCGCCTGGCGCGCTTCGCCTGCGCGTCCGCCGACCAGGCCGTCGTGTACCTCCTCCCGCGCGACCGGCTCGACGGGCGGGGCATGTTGCGCCGCGACGGGCCGCCGCGCCGCGCCACGCTCGCGATCCCCGGCCTCCGGCCCGGCCGCTACCGGATCACGGGCTGGGACACGGTGCGGGGCGACCCCATCGCCCCCGCCGCGGAGCAGGACGGCACGGAGACCTTCGATCTCCCGCCCTTCGCGGGCGACCTCGCGGTGGCGCTGGTCCGCTGCGGCGACTGAGCTGGCCGCGCATCATGCGGCTTCCGGATGACGGGGCGCGCTCCGAGCCGATCGACTCGGGGGCCGCGTCACATGTGGCGGCGCTGCAGGCCCGCTGTGAACGTCTTGCGGCAGACGGGCGTGAGGTTGGACACGTTGGACCTCATGCAGGAGATCAGCGCGTCCTCATCGGGAAAGACGTCACTGCACAACGTCGTGGCATCGCCTTGGCAGGCGGCCTGCTCTTCGGGCGTGATGTGGAATTTGTCGGCCACCTGTGCCTGAACAGACGTCAGACTGACCGAAAGAATGACGGTGGACAGCATCGCTGAATACATTGGAAGGACCGTGCTCGATGCGGAAGATCGGGAAATGACTTCTCCCAGGTGGCAGGATCCATCCTGAACCCGGGATGTATCACTCCTGATCATCGATCGGGCGCCTTGTGCATCTCAACGCGCATGGCGCGAGGGATCTACCGCGCCAAGATGTCACACCCCGGCGCGGGACGGGCGTCACGATGCCGTGTCGTCCTTCGGGGATGGGGGCAGACGGACCGTGCCGGAGGTGCGGTGGGACGAGCAGACGGTCTGCATCTTCTCGAGCCGCTTCGCGTCCTGGAGCGCCTGGGCGTGGGGCACCGGTGCCGCCCTCGTGTCCCGCGCGCCGCCTTGATGAGTCTGGACCCGCGTCATCGTGACCTCCCGTGTGACCTTTCGACGGGGGAACGTCCCGCCGCGGCATGGCGGATGTGCGGCGGACGGATCTCCGCATGCGATCGAAGCGCCGAGGTTGCTTCCGGCGGGGTCGGGCTTATGTGGCGGAGGATCGCCGAGAGGCGCCGCGAGACGGAACCATGCTGCTGAAGTTCTCCACGCCCCAAGCCAAGGACGTCGCCACCTGGATCAATCCGGAGCACGTGGCCGGGGTCCACACGCAGACCCCGGACGTGACGACGATCTACCTCATCGGCGGCTTCGAGCAGCGCGTCGCCGGCTCCTCCGAGGAGGTCGCGCGGCGGATCGACGAAGCGCAGCGCGACGGCAAGGGACCGTCCCGGTGAGGGCTTCCACGGAGATCAGCGCTTCGATCGATGGGGCCGTTGGCCTCTCGATCGGGCGTCGGGAACGAAGCACCGATGTCCGTGGGGACCCTCAGCACCCGGGAGAGGCGAAGGCCATCGGTCGTCCGGCTCTCCGGCCGTGACGCGGGTCAGGCCGCGTTCGGCGTCCCTTTCAGACGGGACATCGACGTCAGCTGATGGACGTGACACGACCACGGGCTCCCGCCCGTCCAATTGTGAATTCCTGCGTCGAACAGTCCATCTCGCGGCGATTTGCTTCAGAGATGGCGATGCGGCGCAGACCAAAGCTGTCGGTCGATGGCTCAGGCCAGAGTTTCGAATTGGATCCTGAGTGTGATGGTGGGCGCTGTAGGTCTCGAACCTACGACCCGCTGATTAAGAGTTCTATTCAGGCGTCGGACAAGCCCGGACAATCAGTGACAGTCGACCTGCGTTTCGGCGCCATCTCCCTCTTGCCAGAGGCGAAATGTCCGCTATTGTCCATGTCACGGGGTAACAATCCAAGACAGGTCAAGGTCGTTACCCCGAGGAAACCCCGGCTCCGGCCGCTGATTTTTCGGGTCGAAAACATGGCCAAAGCCCTCACGGCCCGCACCATCGACACCCTGGCGATACCCGAGATCCGCCGCGAGGTGCCCGATGGCCTCGTGAACGGGCTCTATCTCGTGTGCCAGCCATCAGGTGCTCGGGGATGGGCGATCCGCTATCGAGCCGCTGATGGGCGGCCCCGCAAGCACACCCTGGGCACCTACCCGGCCATCGACCTCAAGAACGCGCGCGAGCTGGCGCAGCGGGCGCTGGTCGAGGTCGCGAAGGGCTCCGACCCTGCGGCCGAGAAGAAGGCGGCGCGCGCCGGCGCCAAGGCCCCGACCGACCGCGACCTCGTGGAGCGCGTCGCCGACCAGTTCATCGAGAGGTATGCCAAGGCCAACACGAAGTCCTGGCCCGAGGCGAAGCGGATCCTCGACCGCGAGGTGGTGGCGCACTGGCGCGGCCGGCACCTCGCCGCGATCGGCCGGGCCGACGTCCACGAACTGCTCGACGCGGTGGTCGACCGGGGCTCGCCCGTGATGGCCAACCGTGTGCTCGCGGCGCTGCGGCGCATGTGCGGCTGGGCTGTCGAGCGCGGCCTCATCGCGGCCTCGCCCTGCGACAAGATCAAGGCGCCCACCGGCGAGCGGTCGCGCGACCGGGTGCTGAGCGACGACGAGCTTCGCCGGCTGTGGACCGCGACGGACGCGATCGGCTGGCCCTTTCGCGACCTCGTGCGCCTCCTGCTCCTCACGGGCCAGCGCCGCGACGAGGTGGGTCGCATGCGGTGGTCGGAGCTCGACCTCGGCGCCGCAACGTGGACCTTGCCAAAGGAGCGGGCGAAGAACGGCCAGGCGCACGCCGTGCCGCTCAGCGCGCCCGCCCTGGCGATCCTGCGCGCCCTGCCGCGGATCGAGGGCGGGAAGGATTCGGTCGACTACGTCTTCACCTCGACTGGCAGGACGCCCGTCTCGGGCTTCAGCAACGCGAAGGAGCGCCTGGACAAGTTGATGGGCGAGGAGACGCCGGCCTGGGTGTTACACGACCTTCGGCGCACCACGGCTACCGGCATGGCCCGGCTCGGGGTGGCGCTGCCGACCATCGAACGCGTGCTGAACCACATCTCGGGCAGCTTCGGTGGCATCGTCGGGACGTATCAGCGGCACGACTACGCCGAGGAGAAGCGCCACGCCCTCGGCGCCTGGGGCAGCTTTGTCGAGCGGTTGGTGGACGAGCCGGGCGGGAACGTGGTCGAGATGATCGCCGCCATTTCGGTCTAAAATCTTTTTGCGTCTTGGACTGGCGAGGGCTTTACGCGCAATTGCGTAAGGTGTATCCGCGCCGACTTTTCGACGCTGTTAATATTTCATTAGGTTTTCAGAGCTCTCCGCCGAGCTGAAAGCAGCATTCGGCCGCGTCCGAGCGCGCAAAACGCCGTTTCGGGGCAAGAAATCCTCAAATTTCCGGTTTTGAGCGAAGAAAGTTGCCTCGAGCACCTTTCGATGGTGCAGTTGGGCCGCTCCCTCAAATGTCCTGGATCGGATAAGACATGAGCGAGCACGCAAAAATCACAGGCAAGAAGCTTCCCGCCGCGGCCGTATGCGATCGGTACGGCATCACACGCCGCACCCTCGGGCGGTGGATGGTCGACCCCGAGATGGGGTTCCCCGCATCTCTGACGCTGAACAACCGCCACTACTTCGACGGCGACGAGCTCCTCGAATACGAGCGCCGCGCCGTGGCGGCGCGCGGGAAGGCGGCTTGAGACGTGCCCCCCAACGAAAGAAGCCCCGGCGCGTGCAGGCGTCGGGGCTCCGGGGATCGCGTCAGCCCACCAAGGTTTGACACCCCGGTCAATACTGCAGCGGACCTTTTTGGGCAAGACGCGCCACGGCCTGTGGCAAGTCTCGGCCTCGTGCTGGGGGTCGACATCGGTAACGCCGGCGGCCTCGCGCTGCTGTCGCTGGCCGGCGATCTGCTCGACGTCGAGCCCATGCCGGTGCTGAACGATGGGCCGAACGGGCGCCCCACGCCCAACGGGCCGTTGCTGGCGGCGTTGCTGCGGCGCTGGGGTCCGAGCACCGCCTACATCGAACTTGTCGGCCCCAGGCCCGGAGAGGGCGCCGTCGGGGCCTTCGCGTTCGGTCGCTCGCGCGGGCTCGTGGAAGGCGCGCTGGCGGCACAGGGTATTCCGGGCCGGATGATCGCGCCGAGCGTTTGGAAGCGGTTCTGCGCCATTCCCGCGGGCCGCGAGGGCGCAAAGGATCTGGCCCGCGCGGAGGCCTGCCGGCGCTGGCCTGCGATGGCGTCCCGCTTCGCCCTGAAGGGCAGCGACGGCCTCGCCGAGGCGGGGCTCATCGCGGTCGCGGGCATCGCGAGGCATGGACCGTGATCGACCTCCTGCGGCTCCGCGCCGACGTGCTGGTCCACGCTCGGCCCAGCGTCGCCTACTGCCGCGCGCGCGGGCTCGACTGGAGCCCGATCGAGGCGGCCTGCGGCGGCGTGTTTCTGGTGCCGGTGCGGCCCGATCGCGCCTGGTTCGACGTCGATCCCGACGGCGTCGAGGCGGCTGTGTGTCAGGCCCGCGGGCCCGACAGCGTCGAGGTTGTCGACCTCGTGGCGTGGTCGCTGGACAATCCGGCCCGCTGGTGGACCGCGATCGGCGCGGCCGTCGTGCTCGGCGAGGCCGTCGCGCACAACCCCGCGACCGGATTCGGGGGCGCGCCGTTGCGACTGTTCCGTCATCCCCTGAGGTGGCTCCAGGCCGGATGCGATGGCGCCGTGATCCTCGACCCCGCCCGTGGCGGCCGATGGCTACTGGACCTGCCCGTGGCCGCGGTCGCGGCCGAGGACGATGCCCACGCTGCTGAGTTGTCGGCCGTGCGCGATGCAACGGTTGACCGGGTCGCGATCGTGGTCCCCGCCGTCGCCAGCCGGGAGCCGACAGCGTGACGGTCATCCCGGAAGGCTTCCGCACCCCGCGCCCCGTGCGACGCTCGCCCGCCGGCGACCGCGCCGGGCAGGGCCCGGTGGCGCTGGTCGAGGTGCCGGCGGGACTGGAGCGGTTCGACGACGTGCCGGCGTCATCGCCCGAGGCTCCCGCCAAGACGTTCGAGTTCATCCCGTTCGACCGCATCGCTCTGACGACGTCGCCGGCCTACCTCGTCCGGGGCGTGCTGCCGAGGACCGGCCTCGCCGTGATCTGGGGCCCGCCGAAGTGCGGCAAGTCGTTCTTCGCCTCCGACCTCCTGCTCCACGTCGCCCTCGGCTGGCGCTATCGCGGCCTGAGGACCATGCAGGGAGCCGTCGTCTATGCGGCCCTAGAGGGAGCGAAGGGCTTCGAGGCCCGGCTGATGGCTTTCCGGCAAAAGTGCCTTCCCGACGACGCGGACCCGGTCCCGTTCCTGCTCTGCCCGACCCCGCTGGGGCTGATCGCCGAGCACGTTGCCTTCGGCGATGGCATCGCGAAGGCTCTGGCCGGGACGGCGCCAGCCTGCATCGCGATCGACACCGTCAACCGCTCGCTGGTCGGGTCCGAGAGCGATGACCGCGACATGGCCGCGTACATCACGGCGGCCGACTATCTCGCCAAGCGCTTCGCCTGCCTCGTGGTGGTGGTGCACCACAGCGGCGTCGATGCCAGCCGGCCGCGTGGCCATACCTCGCTCGCCGGGGCCGTGGACGCGCAGATCGCGGTCAAGCGGGACACGGCCGGCGCGATCCTGGCGACGGTCGAACTGTCAAAGGATTTCGAGAGCGGGGCGCAATTCACCAGCCGCTTGGTGCAGGTTGAGGTCGGCAGGGATGACGAGGGCGAGACCATATCGAGCTGCGTCCTCGAGCCCTTGGTGAGCGACGGTGGCGGCGATGCTGACGCGGCCCGCAAGCGGCTCCCCGACAAGCAACGACTCGCCCTCGCGGCTCTGACGTCGCTCGCGCTCGACAAGGGCGAACCGCTCCCGCCCGTGTTCGGCATCCCGGGCAACCCGCGGGCCGTGAAGTTGGCCGCATGGCGGGAGGAGCTGTTCGTCCGTGGCGTGCTCGATCGGGAGGCGTCGAACCCCCGCGCCGACTTCATCCGGCTCAAAACATGGCTCCACGCCAAGGCTCACATTGCCGAGCGCGAGTCCCTCATCTGGCCCGTCTGACGGGGGTGTAGCACTTCGCAGGCCCCCCCTTAGGGGGGGGCACTGCTACGCTACAATGCTACACCTCCCGAGACTGCTACGGCGGGTGCTACAGCAAGAGGGAAAAGGGGTGTAGCAGACTGCTACAGGAGGCTGCTACGGCTGCTACGGGCGAAAATTAGCTGAAAATGAGTGCTACACCATCTAACGATTGAACAGCACCAGAACTCAATATCAGCGGGCGAGTGGGATGCGCGGTCGGGATGGAGGTCAGGAGATCTCAGGAAGGCGAGCGCGTCGCTTCGCCTGTCGGACGATCACACCTTGACTTCCGGCCTCCGATGGTGGCCGCACGGTTCGTGCCGAGCTCGCCGAGGGCGTCTCACCCGACGCGGGCCATCGCGCGCTGCACTTGGACCGCTGACCACACGGCCCCGCCACGGGCGGTCGGGATCCCGCGCTCCGTCAGGGCGCGCGCTAGGCCCGACGCGGAGGTGACGCCCTCGGCCTGCAAGCCGGCGATCACCGGCGCGAGGTCAGCGCTCCGGGCGTCAGCCTTCGCCCGAACGGCGGCGTTGGCGGCGGCAATCTCGGCGGCGGTCGGAATGTGGCCCCGGAAGCCGCCGAGCTTCTGCCCCCTGGCCTTCGCGGCGGCGAGGGCGTCCTTCGTCCTCTTGGAGATCATCTTGCGCTCGGCCTGGGCCACAACAGCCATGATGCCCACGACCATCTCGTTCGCCTCGGGCATGTCGGCCGCCACGAACCGCACGCCGGCTTTTTGCAGTCCGAGTAGGAAGTGCGCGTCGCGAGAGAGGCGGTCGATCTTGGCGATGAGCAGCGTCGCGCCATGGAGGCGGCAGAGCGACATGGCCTCGGCGAGCTTCGGCCGGTCATCGTTTTTGCCGCTCTCGATCTCCACGACTTCGGCGAGCACCTTCCACCGGCCGCCGTTCAGGAAGTCCGTCACGGCCGTGCGCTGGGCATCGAGCCCCAGGCCCGAGGCGCCCTGTTTGGCCGTGCTGACCCGCAGGTAGGAGACGAACTTGCCGTTGGCCATGACACGCTCCGAAACACTGTACCTTCATTGAGTGTTTTGTAACGCGCTTGGACGGCCCGCGTCAAGGCCGATCCGACCCGTCCGGCGATGCCCCTTCGACCGGACGCAATTTCCGGCAGGGGCTTCACCCCTCCGTTTCGATGGTGCATGGCGCTTTCAGCCCCGGAGCCGAACCCATGCTGGACAAGCCGCACCCCGACACCGCCGAGCGCCACAGCCCGCTCGACATTGCCCGCGCCCATCGCGCCGCCGTGCAAGGCCGGATCGTCAAGCTGTCGGCCGAGCGCGACCGGCTGCGCACCGCCGAAGGCGCCGAGCGCGAGGCGAGGGCGGCCCTCGACGCCCTGGGGCGGGAGGAGGTCGCCGCCGCTCGCGCATGGGCCTCCGAGGGCGCTCCCGGCAACGCTCCCGCGGTCGACGGGACGAAGCGCGCGAAGCTGACGGCCGCCCTGGTGACCGCCGAAGCCGCGTCCGCCGCCGCCCGTGGGGCCGGCGCGGGGATCGACGCCGAACTGGCCGACGCGCAGCAGGACGTCGTCCGCACCGGCCGGCAGATCGAGGCCGTTGCGCTGGACACGCTGTCGGCCGAGTTCCTCACGCGCTGGGGCGCCATCGTCGAGCGCGCCGCGGGGTTCCGGGAGGAGATCGCGGGCGCCTTGGCGGCGCTGTCCTACCTCCGCGCGCTGGCCGAGGATCGCGCAATCCACGGCCGCGAGGGTGACGCCGTGGCACTCCACCGCCGGGCCGAACCGCTGTCCCGCAACCTGGGGCTCGACCTCATGCCCACGGTCGGGGAGACGAACGCCCATGTCCCCGCTTGGGCGGCGCGTTTCGCGGACCTCACGCGATGAGCCTCCTCGCCGAATGGGAAACTTCCCTCGTGGAGGTGAGCTCGACCATGGAGCGCATTCGCGACGACTGGGGCAACCCATCAATCCGGCGCGCTTCGCCGACGTCGTCGCCGGCATATCGGCCGTCCGGTTCCGTATCGACGTCGCCGCCGCCGACAAGCTGACCTGCGCCATTGCCCGGCGAGCCTCGCTCACCCCCACATCGAGTTCGTGGGCCCACCACAAGGCCGCCCAGGCGGACGCCGTCGCCGTCGCCTACTACAAGCTGTCGGCCGACGCTCTCGTGGCCGAGACGACCATCCGCGAATTGGCCAACGACTTCGTCAACCTCAGGACCGCCACATGAACCCCGAACTTGCGACCGGCCTCCGCGCCCTCGCCGACGCTGCTATTGCCCGCGTGCACGGCGAGGGTCCGACGCCGCGAGATGGGCATGTCCTGGTCGGCGTGCTGAACCTCGCCCAAAATACCCTCAACGTGGTCCGCAGCGGGATTGACCGGCTGACGCCTTCCCTGGAAAAGGCGGCGGAGTGCGGGGTCGGTGCGAGCCTCAGCAAGATGGTGGACGAGTTCACCAAGGCGGCCGACGGTATCGCCGAGACGGTCGAACTTCTCAAGGCCGTCGCCGCCGAGCCCCAAGATCGCATCCCCGAGCCTTGGTCCGGCGCGCCGCTTCACCTCAGGAGCCGCGCCCTGACCTTCACCAGCCCCACCGCGGGTTCCGCATGACGGACGTCCTCCCGCCCGCCCTTGTGGCCCGGATCAAGGCCGCAACGGACCAGATCAAAACCGCGCCCGACCCCCTCGCCAAGGCCGCCGCGGTGGCTGAGGGGCAGGACATCTATGACCGGGCCGGCGCGCTCCTCCGGCTCAGGCTCGCCGAGGGCGCGATCCTGACGGCCCACTCCACCCCCATTCGGACCAAGGGACGCGAACGATGAACACGAACCTGACCGTCGTCCCCATGATGTCGGCCGGCGCCTCGCCAGCCTGCCAAGTCCACTTCCCCGACGGATCGGTGATCTTCCCGTCCACGGTTATGGTGTCGAACGGCGCCACCACGAGCACCTTCATGGTGCCGATCGCGTTCAAGCACCAAGCGGAGAGCGCTGGCTTGGTGGCGCCCTCGATGACGTCGGACACCTTCCCGCAGGGCCCCACCGCGTCACGCCCCACCGCTCCCGCCGACGGATCGCAGTTCTACGACCAGACCATCGGCCGCCTCGTGATCTTCCGCGCCGCGGACGGCACCTGGCGCGACAGCCGCAGCCAAGCCTCGGTCTGACCGATGGCCAAGGCCCGCGCCTGCCGCGTCTGCGCACACCCGGAGGTTGACCGGATCAATGCGGCGCGCGCGGCCGGCGTGCCTCTGACGGCACTCGCTGAGAAGTATGGCCTGCCGAAATCGACGATTCACGACCACTGGCAGCACGTCAGCCCTGAGGAGAAGTTGACGTTCCTTGTCGGCAAGTCGGCACTGGAAGATCTGCGGGCGCGAGCCGTAGAAGAGAACGCGAGCGCGCTGGACTATATCAGCATCGTGCGCTCGGGACTGATGAAAGTCTTCAAGCATCACGTCGAGCATAACAGCGCCATCGGGACCGCCACCGTCGCCGGCAAGCTCCTGGCCGCGATCCAGGAGGCCGGCAAGATCACCGGCGAGATTGAGCGTGTCGCGGCGCCCGCCGTCAGCGTGAACCTCACCCTCGGCGGCGGCACCATCGAAGCCCTGCTCCGCTCCGGGCTGATGGACATCGCCCGCGCGCACCCGGCGGCCCGCCCTGATATTGTGGCGCTGCTCCGCCGCCTCGACGGTGGCGCCGAGCCTGCCGCGGCCTCGCCCCTCACGATCGAGCACCAGCCCGCCCATGCGTGACGCCCCGAACTTCGGCGCCATCGCGCGCGACCTCGAAACCGACTGGCGCGCCATCGCTCGGCCCGAGCAACTGCCGCCGGATGGCGAATGGCTGACGTGGGCCGTGATCGCGGGCCGCGGCTTCGGCAAGACCCGCAGCGGCGCCGAGTGGGTGCGCAGCATGGTCGAGAGCGGCGAGGCGCGACGCATTGCGTTGGTGGCGCCCACGGCCGCGGATGCACGAGATGTCATGGTGGAGGGCGAGTCCGGCCTCCTCGCCATCTCCCCGCCGTGGAACACGCCCGTCTATGAGCCGTCCATGCGGCGGCTCACCTGGCCCAACGGCGCCATAGCGACGTGCTACTCGGCGGAGGAGCCGCGCCGGCTCCGCGGCCCCCAGCATGACGCCGCCTGGTGTGATGAGCTTGCCGCGTGGCAGAACCCGCGCGACGCTTGGGACCAGCTTCAGTTCGGCCTCCGCCTGGGGCGCCGACCCCGCGTGCTGGTGACGACGACGCCCCGGCCGATCGCGCTCTTGAAGGAGTTGCTGGCCGATCCTGATTGCGTCGTCACGCGGGGCAAGACCTCCGACAACGCGAGCAACTTGGCGCCGAGCTTCGTCAAGACGGTGGTGGCGCGCTACGCCGGCACGCGCCTGGGGCGTCAGGAGCTGGACGCGGAGATCCTAGAGGATTTCGAGGGCGCCTTGTGGTCGCGCGCCCTCATCGAGCGCACCCGGATCGCGCCGTCGGCCCAGCCGGCCTATCGGCGCGTCGTGGTGGCGATCGACCCGGCCGTGAGCAGCGGCGAGGGGTCGGACGAGACCGGGATCATCGTGGCGGCGCTCGGCGACGATGGGCATGGGTACGTGCTCGACGACGTCTCGGGCCGCTACGCGCCGACGGAATGGGCGACCAAGGCTGCGGCCCTCTACACCCGATGGGGCGCCGACCGCATCATCGCCGAGGTAAATCAGGGCGGCGAGATGGTCGAGGCCACCCTCCGCATGGTCGACCCGAACGTGAGCTATCGCGGTGTCCACGCCTCGCGGGGCAAGATCACCAGGGCCGAACCCGTGTCGGCGTTGTACGAGCAAGGGCGCGTCCACCACGTCGGCGCCTTCCCCGCGCTTGAGGATCAGCTCACCACCTACGAACCGGGCGGCCGCAAATCCCCCGATCGGCTCGACGCCCTGGTGTGGGCTTTCACCGACCTCATGGTGGGCGCGACCAGCGGTGCCAACCTCATCGCCTACATGCGGCAGGTGGCGGCGGAACCGAGCGGCATCTCGGGCCCGACCTACGGCTACAGCTTTGGCGACCCTCCGAAGGGTCGGACCGTGCGCTTCTTGGCGCCGCCCGGCACCCAAACGGTGGTCCTGCTGTCCGGCGTGTCGACCTCTCCTGACCGGGACGGGATCGTGACGTGTCAGGAGAGCGATGGCCGCGCGCTACGCATGTGCGGGTGGCAGGAGGCACCGCTCGTCATTGAAGGCCAAGCCCTCCCGTAGCGTCCCCGCCGCCGATGGTGCATCAGCGCCTGAGACTATGCTTCTCAGGAGAGTGGACCCGTGCTCGGCACTTACATCGAGAGCGACGCCGTCGACGGCAAGGATCACATCCGCAAGGGCGCCATCCAGCCGGGCGATGTCGGGCGGCTTGTGGCGCTCGGCCCCGACGGCTTCCTGCCGCCCGCCTTGACCGGGGACGGAGCCTTCCCGGGCCGCGCGCTGGCGTCGGGAGTCCACCTCGTCAGCGTGCCGAACGGTGCCTTCGAGGACGGGCTCGCGGGTTGGACGGCGAGCCACACCGGCACCGGGCTCGTGCAGGTCGATGGCTCGACGTCGATCACGGGCGTCAACTCGCTGCGCCTGACCTGCGCGGCGAGCAGTGACACGGCGGGCTTTGGCTCGGCGGCCCCGATGCCGCTCGGCGAAGGGATCCCCCACCGCTTCGCGCTGCGCTGCAAGCTGTTCAGCGGCGGCGCGAGTATCGCGCTGTCGGTCAGCTTCTACGACAGCACGAAGACCATCATCGGCACGCCGCAACCGGTCGCAATCGAGGCGATTAGCCCGCCATCGGCCTTCACCGAGCTCGGCGGCATCCTCACTCCGCCGTCCGGCACGCGCTATGCCGCCGTCGGCGTCAAGGCATCCCTCCCCTCCGGCCAGTCGGCCGGCGTGGTCTCGGTCGACGAAGTGCGGGTCACGCGCCTCGATGGCTTCACGGACGGGATCGATCCGTTCCCGACGCCGTTGATCGTGCGCGACCGCAACTGGATGTGGCTCACGGACGCCTCGATCTCCGGCAATGGCACGTCGGACGACACCGCGGCGGTGCAGAAGCAGGTCAACAAGGCCAACGCGGCAGGCCGGACGCTGCTGATCCCCGACAACATCGCGATCCGCACCACGGCGCCCATCCTGTGCGCCGGCTCGACGCGCATCGAGGGCAAGGGCTTCGACTACTACGTGAACCCGACCGCCCGGCCGCACACCGCCGGCCTGGGCTCGCTCTTCATCCCGGACCATATGGGGCAGTTCCTCACCATCGGTCCGGCCGCCGGGGTTCAGGCCGCGTCGGGCCATCGCCTCCGCAACTTCGGGATCCGCCGAAACCAGCCCGCGCCCGTCGCGGGTCAGGTATGGACGCCGCTGGCGCACGATTGGGACATCACCTTCGCGGCGGGTTCGGGCGTCGTCGAGGGCGTCGTGCCGCTGTGCTCGACCAACTTCTGCAACCTCAATTACTGCAACCAAATGGTATTTGATCGCATCTTCGGGCAGGTGTTCAAGCAAGGCATCCAGATCACGAGCGCCTATGACACGGTGCGCCTGAAGTCGGTCGGATTCCTCCCCATGTGGTCGAATGCGCCCGAGGTATTCCGCTATCAGAGGGAGAACCTGATCGGCCTCGCGCTCCTCAGGGCCGACAACCCCATGATCGACGACCTGTTCGTCAACATCGCTCGGTTCGGGATCGCGTTCTACAAGTTCACGGGTGACGCGGCGGGCCATCCGGCCGGAGTGGCGTCGAAGCTGCAGCTCCGGTGCCTCGACGCCGACAGTTGCCGAACGGCGATCTACACCGATCCGAGCGCCGCCGACCCGACGACCAACATCGGCCCGACCGCCTACTTCGGATCGGTACAGCACGACGCCGGCGGCGCCAACTTCTCGGGGACGAGCTACCCGAACGACAGCGCTCTCTTTCACTCGCTCGCCATGAACGCGCCGAACAGTCGTTTCGACTTCGGCCGTTATCAGGCGAGCAACATCAACGGCTCGATGATCTCCTGCAACGGGCAGGGCAGCTACTGCCATGTTGAGACGATGGTGGAGGGCAGCTTCAACGGCATCGCGACCTATTTTGGCCAGTCGGCGCAGCGTAACCCAGGCATCGTCACGGACACCTCGGCCGTCGTCACTGTGGGGGACTGGCGCTCGTCGACCTTCACCGAGCGGAATTACTCGACCTATCCGGCCGGCAACTCGGGTGCGCCGCGCGCCTCAGGTCGCGTCAAGGCCATGCTCGGCTTCGGCACTGTCCAGGGGACCACGGACGCCAATGGCGCCATCTCCTATCCACACGGCGCAGGACAAGTTCCCACCAGCATGCGGGTGTTCGGCGCGCAGGGCGGCCAGGCCGTGACGGAAGCCTTCGCCGTCTCGTGGGATGCGACGGTGGCCAACTATGTCTTCTTCGAGCGCACCACCGGGGCACGGTTGGGCAATGCGAACGTCGCCGCAGCATTCGAGGCTGTGGCGCATTTCTGACCTTAGATCGTATGAAATCGGGAGAGCTACAATGTTCACATCGGGCAACGAAGACATGAGAGAAGCCGCCAACGCCCTCTTCGCACGTCGACCGCGCATATCTCGTTTGATGACTGGAGGCGTCATCAGTATCGAACAGATGTATGCCGCAGATTGGTTTGCGACGTACCGATCCTCTTTCGGACCTGAAAGGACGATGATCTTGATACCCTTATCGAGCCCTTCGCAACAGCAGAGAGACGCCCTCGCGGCGAGCTATCAGCGTGGCGTCGATGCACTCGGTCCCGACCTCGATTTGTTCGACAGTTGGATCATGGACGGCAAACCGACCGGCCAAGCCGACGTCGAGCGGCTTCGCAAGGCGCTGGATCGGCTACGGACGGTTGGATTCGACCATCCGAGCAGCCCGACGCCGCAGTGATCGAGTCACCATAGACCGGAGTGTGATCCCATGACCGTCTCGCCGCAGCAGCGTATCGCCACCGGCACGGGGGGATGGTACGTCGAATTCGACTTCGTCGACGGCGCGGGCAACCCGGTCGACTACCTCGCGGGCTCGCTGAGCCCCTTCGCGACCTTCTACCAGGGCAATCTCGGGCTCACCACGCCGCTGGTGCTCGACACGACGGGCCATGCCGCGGGCCGCCTCATCGCTCTCGTGCCGAACGCCGTGGTGCTGTCCACCTTGACGGCACCGTCGTCCGCGCGCCTCCTCGGCGCGGCACAGCCGACGGCACCCGCCTATCCGTTCCGCGTCCATGCGTGGCTCGTCGACTCGCGTGGTGCGCAGATCTCCGATCAGGTCGTGGCGATCCAGCCCGTCGATCCCCGCACGACCGACGTGTCGCTCCTGCCCGTCCCGCAGCCCGTGGTCTCCACCGTCGGTCCGGCGGGTTCCAAGGGCGATCCCGGCGCGCAGGGCCCCAAGGGCGACCCCGGCGGCTTCGTCCCGCACGTCGCGCCCGCCGTGCAGGACGTCGCGCAATTTCAGGTCGTCCGCTTCGTCGCGGGCGGCGTGGCGCCGGCGAGCTCCGCCACGTCGGCGCAGGCCGGGTCCGTCGCGGGCATCGCCACCGTCGCGGCCTCGGGCGGTCAGACGACGACGTACCTCGACGGCGGCACGATCACGAACGCGGCCTGGACCTGGTCCATCGGCCCGATCTTCTTCGACAACTTCGGCGCGCTGACCCAGACCCCGCCGACCGGCGGCTTCCGCCAGCAGGTCGCGGCCGCCACCAGCCCGACCAGCATCACCGTGGCGCTCGGCCCGGCCCGGGTCATCGACTGAGCGAACGGAGAGGGAAGCGTGGCGTTCTGAGGGGCAGGGCGAACCGCGCACTCACCCGCTTCGCCCGATCAATCTCAGGCCGCGTGCGGTCGTGCCATGATCCAGGCTGCGACCTCATCGCTCCGCCAACGAACGGTGTTCGGAGCGACTTGGCGGGCCCGCGGGAACAGGCCCTCGCGGATCATATTGTAAAGGGTCGATTTGCTGACGCCGACTTGGCTGCAGACTGCCTTTAGGTCGAGGAGCTTCACGTCTTCAGCCATAGCTATCAATCCTTCCGACTTGCAGGGCGGCCCGGCCATCATCAACGAAGCGGGCGTTGAGACGGTGATCCTGCCGCAGCACAGCCGAGTTGTGACGGCCGGGTAGAACAGCGGCGAGCTCATGGGCGCGGCGAAGGTGCCGAACACCACCATCGGCGGCGCGACCTTCGTCGCCAGCGGCGAGGGGGCCTTCAGCGACCGGCAGATGGACATCCTGGCGGCGCAGCACGCCGACACTCAGCAGAAGATGGCCGATCACATCGTGCGCAACCTGGGGCAGATACAGTCGGACGCGCGGCAGGCCGGGTGAGGACACACGGCGCGGCACCGTGGCGCGCCATGCGACGCGTTGATTACCACGGATCGCTGCGCGCTTTCTTCCGCTCGAACAGGTGCTCGATCAGATCACGAACAGAACCATAGGGACGTGCATGCTCTTCAAGCGCAGCTCGATAAGCATGTTCACTCGCCAGCTTTATTATCTCCTTTGATCTTTCATTGGTAATGTAACGCCAGTCGCTCGGATCAGTGCTAGGCCCGAGGTCCCGAATCCGGGTTGAAGCCCAATCGTCGAAAAACGCTTTGAAGGATGCGCTGTGATCTTCTTTCATTGATACACTTTCTATACATCGGTGACGTGCTCGCCCAGTACTTCTTTGGTCGTTTGCTCCGGGCTTGGTAGCGATTGTATTGCTGGTGCAGCGTAGTGGCCTATCCATCCTTTGTAGAGCTCGATGTCTTCTTTCATGTCGCGAGGCACCGAGAACACACCGATCGCCAGCACAAGAGCGGCAGCCAGCTTGGTAAACTTCGGCTGCTGGCCTCGTAGTTTTGCCTCCGTGTGAATTGCCTGTGCACTAGCCCTAAGGGTAAGAAGCTGGCTGATGGCTTCATCGTGCCCAAGAAACATTAGGTTATCCAGCACGAACATCAGATCTCTGATCCCGGTATTCAGAGGGATCTTCGCCCAGTCAGGCAGTCCTTGGTCGACCAACTCCGTAAGTGCCTCCATGAGAGACTTTCTAATCTTATCGATCTGCGCCGGATTAATCTTCCGAAGCGGCCTATGCCGACGCATAGTCTGCGAGAAGAACTTCAATGAAACTGTATGCTGATTAGCGAAAAAAGGCTTCACGCCGATCCACTGTGTGCCGAATTGATTAGCCTGGAAAGCCGAGGCTATGTTTTGCGTGGCAGACATCGCAAAACCCCTAGTTTCATTATCTATATAAGGATCTTGAAGCGTCCTGACGAACTCGAGAAGATCATTCGCTCTAGCACTAACGGCAGCATATACCTCGTACACTGGGTTCATCATTCCAGACGACTTAATTTGCGAGTTTATAACACTGTTGGCGACGACAGTATCCTGTCCCGAAATATTCCGAAGGAAAACTGCCATCTCAGCGAACTCATTCGCCGCGTCGGTAAGCTCCATTGCCATATGACTTCCTGGCCTACGATGATGAGCGACTATTCTGTTCCAACCAATCCTTCAACGCCGTACGGATCGCCTCCGGTCGGCTCGGCTTCGGCTCCGGTTGAGATGCGATCCAGGCGTCGAGGGTGTCGATGTCAGCATGCGGCATACGCACCATCACGCCGGGCATCTGCCCGCCAGTCGACGGTCGCCCACGGCCACGCTTTTTTGAGGTATCCGATATTGACGACGTCATGATTACAGGATACCTGTAAATACGTCGGGCCGCAACGGTGGTGAGACACCGCGCGGCCCTGACCACCACAGTCTGCATCGGAGACCACGATGGCTGTTGCCAGCGATAGCACAACCGCGCCCGCCCCTCGCTACGGCTTATTACGACCGGCGGCCGAGCTGCCGCGTCCGCCGTTATTACCGGTCCCGGCGCCGCTGCCGAGCCTCACCCACGCCTTGTCCCGCCGGGCCGCGCTCTTCGGGCCCGTCGACCTCGACCAGGCGCCTCCGACCCCGCGCGTGGTCCGGCCACCCCTTCGCGACCTCTTGGAACTCGCCGCCGACCCCATCGCGGCTCCCCGGCCAGCCGCCATCCCGGCACTCGTGCGCGCGCTCGCCGAGTTAGTGGAGCGGGCGCCTTGAGCGCGTCCTTTCTCCAACCCCACCCGGTCGAGCAATCCAAGCTCCCCGCCGTCGAGGTTTACGAGCCCGTCGTGGTCCCGACCGCCCACTGCGACGGTGCATGCCCCATCCATGTTCTACCGGGCGGGAGGGCGCTTCTCAACCTGTGGGCCTATCAGATCGGGACCCAAGACAATCTGGAGGCCGTGCTTGTGACGCGACTATGCATGGACCGGAACGTCATGCGCGAGGTGGCGCTCGCCATGCTGACGGCGGCCATGCTCGGCGACCACGAGGCCGAGGAGTTGCGCCGCAACCTGGACTGATACCCTGGCCCGTCCGCATCCCCGCGGGCGGATCACTCCACCGTCGAATTAGCCCGGAGGCCGAAGATGGTCAGCCGTTACCCGCGCCGTTACCCAGCCCCTGAAACGGAAGAAGGCCCCACGGAAGTGGAGCCTGCTAACTCGTTGTTTATGCAAAGAAGTGATGGTGGGCGCTGTAGGTCTCGAACCTACGACCCGCTGATTAAGAGTCAGCTGCTCTACCAACTGAGCTAAGCGCCCATCACGTCGTGCCGGGTCGTGCCCGGCCGATGGCGTGCGTATAGACAGGGGGGGCGGCGCTGTAAAGCGCTTTTTGCCGGAGGGATCCGCCGCGCCGGAGGGACGGCGCGGCGGCCCCGATGGGGATCAGCCGAGCTTCATGGCGCTCTGCGCGCTGCCCCGCCGCGCCCAGGCCTGGAGCTTGTTGAGGGCGCCGAGGTAGGCGCGGGCGCAGGCCACCATCGTGTCGGGGTCGGCGCCGCGGCCCGTGAAGGCCCGGTCCTCGACGCCGAGCCGCACCGTCACCTCGGCCTGGGCGTCCGTGCCCTCGGTGACGGCGTGGATCTGGAACAGTTCGAGCTCCGCCTCGTGCGGCTCCAGGGCCCGGATGCCGTTGAAGATGGCGTCGACCGGGCCGTTGCCGGTCGCCTGGGTGGTGCGGTGGGCGCCGTCGACCGCCACCGTCAGGGTGGCGGACTGCGGGCCCGCCGTGCCGGCCACCACGGTCAGGGCTTCCAGCGTCACGCGCTCGTGGGCGCTGCCGATGCTCTCGTCGACGATGGCCGCGATGTCCTCGTCGTAGACGTTCTTCTTGCGGTCGGCGAGGTCCTTGAAGCGCTTGAAGGCGTCCTGGAGGGCGTTGTCGCCGAGCTCGTAGCCGAGGTCGCGCAGCTTCTCCTTGAAGGCGTGGCGGCCCGAATGCTTGCCCATGACCAGCGACGTCTTGGTCACGCCGACGCTCTCGGGCGTCATGATCTCGTAGGTTTCGGCGTTCTTCAGCATGCCGTCCTGGTGGATGCCGCTCTCATGCGCGAAGGCGTTCCGGCCGACGATGGCCTTGTTGTACTGCACCGGGAAGGAGGTCACGGCCGACAGGCGCTTGGAGGCGCGGGTCAGCATGGTGGTGTCGATCCCGGTGGCGTAGGGCAGCACGTCGCGGCGCGTGCGGATGGCCATGACGACCTCCTCCAGCGCGGCGTTGCCGGCCCGCTCGCCGATGCCGTTGATCGTGCATTCCACCTGCCGGGCGCCCCCTTCGATGCCGGCCAGCGTGTTGGCGACCGCGAGGCCGAGGTCGTCGTGGCAGTGGACGGAGAACACGGCCTTGTCGGCGCCGGGCACGCGCTCGCGAACGTCGCGGAACATGGCGCCGTATTCGGCCGGCGTCGCGTAGCCGACCGTGTCGGGCAGGTTGATCGTCGTGGCACCGGCGCGGACCGCGGCCTCGACGCAGCGGCACAGGTAGTCGAGCGGCGTGCGGGTGGCGTCCATGGCGGACCACTCCACGTCGTCCACGAGGCCGCGTGCCTGGGTGACGGTACGGCTGATGATCTCCAGCACCTCGTCCTGCGACTTGCGCATCTGATGCGCGAGGTGGATCGGCGAGGTCGACACGAAGGTGTGGATGCGGGGACGCTTCGCGTGGCGCACGGCGGCGCCGGCGCGGGCGATGTCGCCCTCGATGGCGCGGGCCAGACCCGCCACGGTGGCGCGCGACACACGGCGGGCGATCTCGGAGACGGCCTCGAAGTCGCCCTCCGAGGCGATCGGGAAGCCGGCCTCGATGATGTCCACGCCCATCTCGTCGAGCAGGTCCGCCACCTCGATCTTGTCCTCGAAGGTCATGGTGGCGCCGGGGCACTGCTCGCCATCGCGCAGGGTGGTGTCGAAGATCAGGACGCGGTCGGCCTGAGGGGAAACCTGAGTCATGGGGGAGTCCTGGGGAGGGGCCGCGCCGGCGCGGCGGCGTCGAAGGGGAGGATGGCCGCTGACCCCTGAGCGCCCAGGCGCGAAGCCCGGCCGGCCCTCAGGGGCGGCTAAGGAGCAGCGCGAGCGGCAGGAGGGCGAGCGAAAGGGCGGTCGCGCCGCGCGCACCGCTGGTCCGGGTCATCTGGTGAGCGGAGTCCGCCACGCCGTGCCTCGATCGACCTGATGCCCAACCCCGCCGCGCAGGGGCGGCATCCGCTCCGTCCGGGATGCCAACCAGGTTGGAGCCCTCGCGGGTTGAATACGATCAGCCGCGGGGAAGATCAAGCGCGGTCCGCTCCAGGACAGGGCCCCGAACTCGGGTCGACGGCGGTCCACGGTCGCGCTGAAAGCTGACTCCGTGGGTGGCCCGATGCGGAGGGCCAGCTGGGGTCTGACGCTGCCTGACCTGGGACGTCCGTCGCGGCTTCGCGCGCTGTTCGACCAGTTCGCGCCCATCGAGGACCCGCGCCAGCCGCACTGCGTCGCCTTTCCCCTGCCGGAACTGCTGCCGCTGCTCGTGTGCGGCACCGTCGTGGACTGCGACGACGCCATCGCGTCCTGGGGAGAGGAGCACTCGCGTTTCTGCGCGGCTCCATGGGACACCGAGGGTCCCCACGGCGATGAGGGCTTCGTTCTCGACGCTCGACCGAGAGGCGAACGCCCCCTCGATCCAAGCCCTCATCGCCGTGTGAGCTCTCAGCCGTGAAGGGTGAGGTCGCCCGGGTTGGCCTTCAGGTCGTGCTTGCTGACGCCGACGAGCTTGATCGTGTCGTGCGTCGTGGGATCGGTGATCACGGCGCTCCCGTCGAGGGTGTGGGTGTTCCGCAGCACGGCAGCGATCGACGCGAAGTCCGCCGACGGCAGGCTCAGGATGTCGTGGGCGTCCCCCCCCGTGACGAAGTTCTGCACGATGTCCTGCCCGAAGCCGGGCTTGAACACGAAGGTCGTGTCGGCCTGGCCGTGGGCATCGAACTTGTCGTTGGCCGTCGAGGTCAGGGTCTGTCCAGGTGCGGTCGCCGTGGTCATGTGGACGGGAGCCACGGGACTGACGGGAGCCTTGGGAGGGGTGACGATCACCGGCGTGACGGGCGCCGTGGGCGTGACGGGCACCACGGGGGTGACGGGAGCGACCGTCCAGGGGAACGCATTGCTGATGTGCCCCATCGGGGTCGCGGTCTTGTTCTCGCTGATGTCCTTCGTGACAGGGTTGCCCGACACGATGTTGCCCGGCTGACCCGGATTCGTGTAGCTCGCGCGACTGAAGGAGATACCTGAGCCCGGCGCGTAGAAGATCAGGCCGCCCGACAACGGTTTGCCGCGTCCCTGGTCGGTCGCGATGTTGTTGAAGGAGCGGACATCGGTGAAGGACACGTTGTTCGAATAGGACGAGAAGGCCCCGTCGCCCATGTGGACGGCATCCACGGAGCCGACTTTGGTGCCGTCGGACGTGCCTTCGACCATCACGCCGACGCCGCTCGGCGAGTTGTCGCCGTCCAGGACGCCCCGCGAGATGGTCACGTTGCGGCTGTTGTAGACCGAGATGTCGTCCTCGGGATGCGAGATCTTCGGGTCGTTGTCGACGTAGAAGTTCGTCAGGGACGAGCCGTCGGACTCGCCGAACTGGACGAGCTGGCCGCCGGGGAACGGGCCCTGCATGTTGTAGCCCTCGATGTTCGAGAGCACCGTTCCGGGCGACTGGCCGGTGGCGACGCCGCTGCCCGTGTTGCGGAACGTGGCGTGGTCGACCTTGAGGCCCGAGACCCCGTAGGCATAGACGCCGTCGCTGCCCTCGCCGTCCATCCCGCCATTGTCGGTGGGGGTGGTGGCGTCGACCTCGACGTTGGAGATCGTGGCGTTGTCGCCGAAGACGTCGATGCCGTCGCCCGTCGTGGTCTTGATGTGCACGTTTTTGATCGTGACGTTGTCGCTGGTGATGTTGATCGCGGGTTGATCCCCTGTCACGTCGAGATACAGGTTCTGGATCACTTCACCCGGTGTCGTTGAAGTTATCGGCTTCGTGCTGGTAGTAAGACCGTTCTGCGTTGAATCCGACATCAAATCTTCATCCATTTTTAGTTGCATTACCGTCAAGCAACTCGACGCGACGGGCGTTTTTTATCTGAAACGGGGAGCAGAATGTCAAATGACTATAATAAATATTATAGATAAACGGGCCTATACGGATTTTGAGCGGAGGTTTCCCGCTCGGACGAGGGCACGCCATTTTCCCTGGAAAGCCTTGGGCTTACCCGGGACGTGTTGACGAGGCGCCGGAATGGAGCTGGGCACATGATGTCGCACCCGGCGCGCCGGCCTGGATCGCTCCCTCCGGGCCGTCCGCATCCCGGTGCCGGACGTGTCGCTCGCCTGGCCGATGCCGGAGGACGGGTGGGATCAGGGGCCCGAGCGGCGAGAGGGCCAAATCAATCGTGGCTTTCGGCGCGCAAGGCTGCTCAGAGCCTGTTTGAGCGCTGGAGCGGGACTGGGTTGAGCCGCGCCCTGTTCGGCGCTCGGGGCATCGTCGCGCTCGACCATGGCGGAGGCCACGCTCTTCACGCGCGTCCTGCCGATCATCCGAACAGGGCTGCGGCGCAGCCCCACTCCAGCACGCAAACAGGCTCTGAGGCTCGGTTCCATGGTGGCGATCAAGAATCACGAGGCCGAGCGTTTCCTGGCGCGCGACATCGGCCGCTACACCACGTTTCTGGTGCACGGCCCCGACGTCGGCCTCGTCAGCGAGCGCGTGCGCCGCATCGTCAAGGCGCTGGTCGACGATCCTCAGGACCCGTTCCAGCTCGTGCGGCTCACCGGCGAGGACCTCGGCGGCGATGCCGCGCGCCTCGCCGACGAGGCCCAGACCGTGCCGCTGTTCGGCGGCCGCCGCGCCGTCCTGGTCGACGGCGCGGCGGCCCGCAAGGTCGAGGCCGCCGTCGACCTCGTCCTGTCGCTGCCCGACGCCTGCCCGGTGGTGATCGAGGCCGGAGCGCTGAAGAAGGACTCCGCCCTGCGCAGGTCCGTCGAGCGCAGCCGGACCGCCGCGGCCATCGAATGCTATCCCGACAGCGAGGCGGACCTCGCGCGCCTCGTCGAGGCCGAGGTCGCCGGCGCCGGCCTGACGATCGACGCCGAGGCCCGCACCCTCCTCGTGTCGCTGCTCGGCTCAGACCGTCTCGCCAGCCGCTCCGAAATCGCCAAGCTCCTGCTCTACGCCCACGGCGGTCCGGCCATCACGGCCGACCACGTCGTGGAGGCCGTGGCGGACGCCTCCGCCCAGGCCAACGACGACGCGCTCGACGCCGCCTTCGCGGGCGACATGGCGGGGCTCGACGCCGCGATGGGCCGGCTGCACCTCGGCCCCGTCGAGGCCGGTCTGCTGCTCGGCGCCGCGCTGCGCCACGCCGTCGCCCTGCACCGCGCCAAGCTGGCGGGGCCGGGCGGGGACTCGCCCTTCCGCTTCGCCATGCCGCCGAAGCGCAAGGCCGCCGTCGACCGGCAGCTCGCGGCCCTGGGGGCCGAGACCCTGGCCCGCACGGTCGTCCGGCTCGGCGAGGCCATCGCGCTGGTGCGCCGCGAGCCGCGGCTCGCCGTGGACCACGCCACCCGCGCCCTGTGGGCCGTCGCGCTCTCGGCCCGTCCCCGCGCCGGCCGGGGCTGAACTCGACTTCGATTTTCTGGAAATCTTCCACAAAGGATTGCAGGAGAGCGTCGCGTCAGTTCCGGTTTCAAAAGGCCCTCGCCCTTTGGAATCCCATCATGACCGACATGAGCTGGATATCGTCAGCCCTTGCCGAATGTCTCGTCGAAGCTGTAGCCCGCGCCCCGCACGGTGCGGATCGGGTCGCGCTCCCGCCCGCGGGAGAGCGATTTCCGCAGCCGGCCCACGTGCACGTCCACCGTGCGCTCGTCGATCTCCACCGACTGCCCCCACACGCCGTCGAGCAACTGCGAGCGCGAGAAGACGCGGCCCGGCCGCTCCATGAGGTAGTCGAGCAGGCGGAACTCGGTCGGGCCGAGGTGGATGTCGCGCAGCCCGCGGCGCACCCGGCGCGTCTCGCGGTCGAGGTCGAGGTCGCCGGCCGACAGGCGGCTCGCCACCCGCTCGGGCCGCGCCCGGCGCAGGAGCGAGCGCACCCGCGCCATCAGCTCCGGCACCGAGAAGGGCTTGACCACGTAGTCGTCCGCCCCGACCGACAGGCCGCGCACCCGCTCGGCCTCCTCGCCGCGCGCCGTCAGCATGATGACGGGCAGCGTCCGGGTGGTTTCCCGCGCCCGCAGGCGCCGGCAGATCTCCAGCCCCGACACGCCCGGCAGCATCCAGTCGAGGATCACGAGGTCGGGCGCGGCCTCGTTCAGCCGCAGCTCGGCCTCGTCGCCGCGCTCGACGCGCTCCACCGTGAAGCCCTCGGCTTCGAGGTTGTAGGACAGGAGCAGCCCCAGCGCCTGCTCGTCCTCGACCACCAGGATGTGGGGCGCCGTCCCGCCCCCCGTGGGTTTCGGCGTCGCGCTGCGCAGGACGTTCACGGTTCAGCCTCCTCGGCCGTCTGACACGGCGCGCGTCCCGCACGGTTTCCGCACGACCGGCCCTGATCGACCCCATCCCGCCGCCGCGCCGGGAGCGGCACGCGGGAGCATCGCGTGGCCTCCGGCCGCTCTCTGGCGCTGGGTCCCGGCCGGCGCGCATAGGCGCTGAGATTGGAGCAAAAACCCTGTTCTCCCCCCAACCCTCCCTCATCCTGAGCGAGGGTCCGAAGGACCCGTGTCGAAGGACGCACCAGCGGGACGCTCCCGCGCGGAGGACGCCTGCGTCCTTCGACACGGGCGCTCCGCGCCCTGCTCAGGATGAGGAGGGTGGGGTATTTCTCGCCTAAATGAGCGCCTATGCGCCGGCGCGGAGACGAGCGGCGAAGGGGGGTCCTCATCGGGAAACCGGCTCAGGGCTCGTCCTGCGCTTCGGGCGCCAGCGGCGGCGGCGTGAGGCCGCCCGGCATCCGCATCTTGGGGCGGTCCATCGGCAGCGTGTCGCCGGTGGCGAGGTAGAACACCGTCTCGGCGATGTTGGTCGTGTGGTCGCCCACGCGCTCGATGTTCTTGGCGCAGAACAGGAGGTGCGTGCAGAAGGAGATGTTGCGCGGGTCCTCCATCATGAAGGTGAGGAGGTCGCGGAAGATCGAGTCCTCCAAGGCATCGAGCTCGCCGTCGCGCGTCCACACCGCCTGGGCGCGCTCGGTGTCGCGCTCCGCATAGGCGTCGAGCACGTCCTTCAACTGGTTGGCCGCGAGCTCGTTCATGTGCTTCAGGCCGATCACCGCGCGGGGCACGCGCGGCTCGGTGGCGATCTTGACGGCGCGCTTGGCGATGTTCTTGGCGAGGTCGCCGACGCGCTCCAGGTCGCCGGAGACGCGGATCGCCGCCACGATCTCGCGCAGGTCGACCGCCATGGGCTGGCGGCGCGCGATGGTCATGATGGAGGCGGATTCGATGTCGCGCTGGAGCAGGTCGAGCCGCGGGTCGCTCGCCACCACCGCCTGGGCGAGGTCGACGTCGAGCGCCACCAGCGCGTCCATGGCGTCCGACAGCATCTTCTCGGCGATGCCGCCCATCTCGGCGATCTTGCGGCCGAGCGCTTCGAGTTCGTTGTCGTAGGCCGAGACGATGTGAGCCGCCATGATGTGCCTCCCCCGCTCAGCCGAACCGGCCGGTGATGTACTGCTGCGTCTGCTTCTGCGTCGGCGAGGTGAACATGCGCTGCGTGTCGCCGAACTCGACGAGCTCCCCGAGGTACATGAAGGCCGTGTAGTCGGAGCAGCGCGCCGCCTGCTGCATGTTGTGCGTCACGATGGCGATGGTATAGCGGGCCTTGAGCTCGTCGATCAGCTCCTCGACGCGGGCCGTCGAGATGGGGTCGAGCGCCGAGCAGGGCTCGTCGAGCAGGATCACGTCGGGCTTCAGCGCCACGGTGCGGGCGATGCAGAGCCGCTGCTGCTGGCCGCCCGACAGGCTGAGGCCGCTGGCCGACAGCTTGTCCTTCACCTCGCCCCACAGCGCCGCGCCCTGGAGCGCCGTCTCGACCCGCCCGTCGAGCTCGGACTTCGGCATCTTCTCGTAGAGGCGGATGCCGAAGGCGATGTTGTCGTAGATCGACATCGGGAAGGGCGTCGGCTTCTGGAACACCATGCCGATGCGGGCGCGCAGCAGGTTGAGGTCGGTGCCGGGGTCGAGGATGTTCTCGCCGTCGAGCAGCACTTGGCCCTCGGCCCGCTGGCGGGGGTAGAGGTCGTACATGCGGTTCAGCACGCGCAGCAGCGTGGACTTGCCGCAGCCCGAGGGGCCGATGAAGGCCGTGACCTTGTTGAGTTCGAGGTTCAGCGACACGCCCTTGATGGCCAGCGTGTCGCCGTAGAAGAACTTGAGGTCGCGCACCGCGACCTTGTCGATCCGGGCCGGGGACTCCCGCGCCGGTCCCGGCGCGGCGTCGAGGGCTGCGTCTGCCTCGTGGGTCATCGATGGGTCCTCGTGGGGCCGGGGGAGCGGGTCCGAGCGCCGGGCGAAGCGGGGGAGCCTGCCGTCATCGCGGCGTCCTCGTCGAGCCGAGCGAGCGGGCCGCGATCGACAGCACCAGCACCGTGGCGGTGATGATGAGCGCGCCCGTCCAGGCCAGTTGCTGCCAGTCCTTGTAGGGGCTGAGCGCGAACTGGAAGATGACGGTCGGCAGGCTGGCGGTGGGCTGGTTGAGGTTCGTGTTCCAGAACTGGTTGTTCAGCGCCGTGAAGAGCAGCGGCGCCGTCTCGCCCGAGATGCGGGCGAAGGCGAGCAGCAGCCCCGTGATGAGGCCGGGCCGCGCCGCGCCGTACGCCACCTTGAGGACGACGTGGGAGCGCGGCAGGCCCATGGCGCTCGCGGCCTCGCGCAGCGTGCCCGGCACCAGCAGCAGCATGTCCTCCGTGGTGCGGGCCACCACCGGGATCACGAGGAGCGCCAGCGCCAGCGATCCTGCGACGCCGGAGAAGTGGCCGATGCGCGTCACCACCACCTCGTAGACGAAGAGGCCGATGATGATGGAGGGGGCCGAGAGCAGGATGTCGTTGAGGAAGCGGACCACGACGGTCAGCTTCGCATAGCGCCCGTGCTCGGCCATGTAGGTGCCGGCGAGCAGCCCCACCGGGGCGCCGATGGCGAGGCCCAGCATCGTCATCACCACAGAGCCGTAGATGGCGTTGAGCAGTCCGCCGGCCGAGCCCGGGGGCGGCGTCATCTCGGTGAAGACGGCGGGCCGGAGCCCCGCGAGCCCGTTCCACAGCAGGGCCGCCAGGATGAACACCAGGGCCACGAGCCCCAGCGCCGCGGCCGCGCAGGACAGGCCGAGGAAGACCACGTTGCCGGTGCGCCGGCGGGCATAGGTCGCCATGGGCTCAGGCTCCGGTGCGGCGCTGGATGCGCATCAGCATGTAGCGGGCGATCGCCAGCACGATGAAGGTGATGACGAACAGGATGAGGCCGAGCGCGATCAGCGACGAGGTGTAGAGGTCGCCCACCGCCTCGGTGAACTCGTTGGCGATGGAGGCCGAGATGGTGGTGCCGGGCGACAGCACCGAGGCCGAGATCCGGTGCGCGTTGCCGATCACGAAGGTGACCGCCATGGTCTCGCCGAGCGCGCGGCCCAGGGCCAGCATGATGCCGCCGATGACGCCGGTGCGCGAGAACGGGATGACGATGCTGCTCACCACCTCCCAGGTGGTGCAGCCGAGCCCGTAGCCGGCCTCCTTCAGCACCGGCGGCACGGTGGCGAAGACGTCGCGCGACACCGAGCTGATGAAGGGCAGCACCATGATGCCCAGGATGATGCCGGCCGTGAGCACGCCGATGCCGTAGGGCGGCCCCTGGAACAGGGCGCCGAGCACCGGGATGGGACCCAGCACGGCGATGAGCCCCGGCTCGACGTAGCTCTGCATGAAGGGCGCGAAGATGAAGAGCCCCCAGATGCCGTAGATGATGCTGGGGATGCCGGCCAGGAGCTCGATCGCCATGC
>CAXTBR010000016.1:0-68851 GCA_964242785.1 uncultured Lichenihabitans sp.
TCCTTCGACACGGGTCCTTCGGACCCTCGCTCAGGATGAGGGAGGGTTGGGGGGAAAACAGGGTTTTTGCTCCAATCTTAGCGCCTATGCGCCTGCGCGGGGAGGAGCGGCAGAGTCCAGCGATCACACGGAAACCTCACGAGGCGCGAGGGTCAGAACAGGATGGCCCGGCGGACCGGGTGGTCGGCCGGGAAGGTGGTCTCGAACAGGGCCGCGAGCTCGCGCGTGAAGCCGTAGCCGGCGTCCTTGAGGTCGCGGAACACGGGGTCGTGGCGGTCGCGCCGGGTCAGGCGCTCCAGGTGGCGGCGCACGCCGGGCCGGGCCAGCCGGTCGAGGAAGTGGTCGTAGCTGTCGAGGATCGGCCCGACGGCGCCGGCCCCGCAGACCGCCGCCATGCGGTCGAGCGGCGTCAGGGCGAGCAGCTCCTCCAGCCGCGCGACCTTGGCGGCCGCGTCGCCGTCGCGGGTGGCGCCGAGCGCGAAGAGGCCGCTCGCGTAGAGGAGCTTGCGGGAGAAGACGAGCTTCAGGTTGCGCAGGCCCCAGGGCTTGTCGGCCTCGCCGGTCTTGTACTCGTAGTCGACCGCGATGGTGCGGTAGTAGCGGATGAGGTCGTTCAGCAGGAACAGCGGCAGCAGGCCGTCGCCGACCCGCGGCGCGATGTAGCGCTCCAGCAGCGTGCGGCGCGCGCGGCGGAAGCCGTCCCCGTCGCACAGCGGCTCGCCCTCCAGCAGGAACAGCATGCGGCGGGTCAGCCGCTGGTTGGTGTCGTCCTGCCCGCCCATGTTGCGCACCATGTCGGGCAGCCGCTCGACGGCCGCGAAGGGGCCGCCCCGCGCGGGCTCGACCGGCACCGCGCCCTTGATGGCCTCGTGCAGGGCGGCGGCCCAGTCGGGCTCGCCGTCGCCCGCCCCGCCGGTGCGGGCGTCGAGCCGGATGATGAAATAGTCGAGGTCCGACGACGCGCAGGCCTCCCGCCGCGCGAAGGACCCGCAGGCCACGACGACCGCGCCGGCCGGCACCGCGCGCCCGACGAGGCCCCGCAGCTCGCCGAGCTTGCGGTCAGAATAGGCCCGGGCCTTCGCGATCGCCGCGTGCGTCATTGAACAGGTCCTGTCGCAGCTCCTCGATCCGCTCGTCCGTCACGGCGTGGACGGGGAGGATGCGTTCGGATCGCCTCTGCCGATAGCGGTTCTCGTCGTCGCGCGAGAAGAAATCCACGCTCTCGTCCGTGAAGAAGCGGCGCGTGCGCGCCCGCAGCGGCGCCGTCAGCGCCCGGCGCGCCTGCTGCTCGAAATGCGGCGCCGTGAGCAGCCCCCGGAGTTCGGGCAGCTTGGCGAAGAGCCGGCGCTCGGACGACAGGTAGTCGGCGCGCGAGAAGCGCCCGAGGTTGCGGCGCATCATGTCCTGGCACAGGGCGTCGGCCAGCATGCCCTTCTCGGAGTTGATGATGACGCCGTAGACCCTGTCCTTGCAGCGCCAGAACTCGTCGACCGCCATGCGATCGTCCTCGCCCGCGCGCCGGGTGGCGGCCAGCGTCACGGTCTCGGGGCTCAGGCGCGGCGCCGGCTTCTCGTAGGTGTGCGACCGCAGGATGCCCTCGATCGTGTCGAAGTTGATGGGGCCGGCGAAGAAGCCGTCGTGGCCCGGGTCGGCCCCGCCGATGACGGCCGCCACGCGGTCGACGTCGAGCCCCGCCTCGACCAGCAGGGCGTGGACCTCCACGCCGAGCGGCACGCGCCCGAACAGGATGTCCTGGGTGGCGGCGTGGTGGTCGATGCCGAACTCCTCCTTGAAGACGGGTTCCAGCGAATGCGACAGGGGCGCGTGGCCGATGTCGTGCAGCAGGGCGGCGGCGGCGATCAGGCGGCGCTCGGCGGGCGGCAGCGCCCGCGCCTCGGCGTAGAGCAGGGCCAGGCGCGCCACGCCGAGGCTGTGCTGGTGGCGGGTGTAGCGGCGGCTGCCCGGCCGGCCATTCGGCGCCGGGATGCGGGCATAGTCGATGCCGCCGAGGAAGCGCACGTTGCGCAGCCGGCCGAAGGCGCGGGTCCCGATCAGGCGGCGCAGCAGGGGGTCGGCGTCGGCCTCGGGGTCGAGGGGCGCCTTGAAGTTATACTGAGGCCGCGCCGGGCCGTTCCACTCTGCCGTCACGCCGCGCAGCTCTCCCGGGACGAAGAATCCCTCGCGGGCTTTCAACCCGCCCCGGCCGGTATAGGTCCCTGACCGAAGGCGCCGCCACCCTCCGGCCCAAGAGCCGGGCCGGGCTGTCCGTCGCGTGGGCAACGTGCTTGCACTTCGGCCGCGATGGCGGCAAAATGCCACGGCGGGTGGAAAGCGAAGCCCGCCGTTCATCGCGCCCGTGTGGCGCCGCGCGCCTGGGAGCCTCCGATCAGCCCGTCGAAGCCGTCCGGCGCCAGGATCCACGGCCAGATCGTCGGCACGCTCGCCCGCGAGGTTCTGGGCGGCGCGCTCGCGCCCGGCGACGCCCTGCCCAACGAGGACCTGCTGGCGGCGCGCTTCGACGTGAGCCGGTCCTCGATCCGCGAGGCCGTGAAGACGCTCAGCGCCAAGGGGCTGATCGAGAGCCGCCAGCGCGTCGGCGCCCGCATCCGCCCGCGCGCCGACTGGCACATGCTGGACCCCGACCTCCTCGTCTGGCACCCGGACATCCGCCGCGACCGCCCGCTGATGAGGGGACTCCTGGAGACGCGGCGCATCATCGAGCCGGCCGCGGCCGAGCTCGCGGCCGCGCGCGCCACCGACGAGGATCTCGCCGGGATCGCGGCGTCGCTCGACGCCATGGCCGAGGCCGCGCCCCACGATCTCGACGCCTGCTGCGACGCCGACCTCGCCTTCCACGGCGGCATCATCGCGGCGAGCCGCAACGTGGTGCTGGGGGGCCTCGTGGCCTCCATCGCGGCGGCGCTGCGGGCGTCGTTCGAGGCCACCAACAGCGTGTCCGAGGACCAGATCCGCTCGGTCGCCACCCACCGCGCGGTGCTGGAGGCCCTGCGGCGGCGCGATGGCGCGGGCGCCCGCGCCGCCATGAACGCCGTGCTCGACAACACCGAGCACGACCTCGACGCCGTGTGAGCGCGCGGCCGTGGCGCTCCGCCCCACCGCCGCCGCGGCCCTGGCCGCCACCCTCCTGGTCGGGGCCGCCCGCGCGGCCGGCCCGGTCCGCGACTGGGCCGACGACCCCGCCGCGCGGGACCCCGCCTACGCGGCCTCGCGCGCCCTGTGCCGCGGATTGAAGGGCATGGCGCCGCCGCCCGGCGACGCCCCCACGGCCGCCGAGGCGGCGGATCTGGCGGACTGCTCGTCGGAAGCCCTCTTCTACGGCATCGGCCGCCCCGCGGACCCGCGGGCGGCGCGGCTCTGCGCCGCCGTGGAGACGCGCGACGCCGACCCGCAGGTGACGGATTTCGGCTTCACGGGCGACCGCATGCTGATGACGGCCTACGCCGACGGCCTCGGCGCGGCGCGGGATCTCGACGTCGCGACGGCGCTGGCCTGCCGCGCCGGGGGCGCCCCGGCCGAGATCGACGGCCGCGTGCGCCACCTCGCCCGGCTCAAGGCCGAGGGGTGGACGGGCACGGATTTCAGCCTGTGCGACGACGCCGCGAGCGGGCTGATGCGGGGCATCTGCGCCGACCACGGGCAGCTCGTCGCCCGCGCGGCGCGGGCCCGCGCCTTCGCGGCGCTGTCGGCCGGCTGGAGCCCTGCCGACCGGGCCGCCTACGCGCCGCTCGCCCGCGCCGAGGCCGCCTTCGTGGACGCGCGGGGGCAGGGCGAGGTGGACCAGTCGGGCTCCGGCCGCGCCGCCGCCGTGGTGGCGGCCGAGGACGCCCAGGAGCGCGCCTTCGCGGCCCTCTTGGCCGACGCCGAGGCGGGCCGGATCCCCCCCGCTGCGGCCTCCGCAGTGCCGGACGCCGACGCGGCGCTGAACGCCGCCTCTGCCGCGCTGATGCGGCGCGCCCCGGCGCTGGCCAGGGACACGACGGTCACGGCCGCCGGCCTCGCGGCGGCGCAGCGCGCCTGGCTGCGCTACCGCGACGCCTGGATCGCCTTCGCTCACGCCCGCCACCCGGCGCTGCCGCCCGACGCCCTGCTCGCGCGCCTGACGCGGGAGCGCGCCGCGCAGCTCGCTGGCGTGCCGGGGGGCGGGCAGTGAGGGCGCTCTCGACGCGACGCTCGTCCGCCGTCCCGCGTCAGGGCTCCCACGGAAGTAAGTGCTCTCATCGAGTGGGCCCCGCACCTCTCGGGCCAGCATCGCGATCGAAGCTCGTCTCCGTGAGGACCCTCAGCCCGGCGCCGGGAACGCCTTGGAGAAGGAGAGGGTGCGCTCGGTCGGGTCGGCCGCGTCCGTCGCGACGCGCCCCGCCTCCGCCACACGAACCCGGGCCGCCTCTCGGCCGCGGCATCCATCTCGGCTCGGCAGGTTTCGGGAGAGCGTCACACGCTCTTCCGATCAAGACCTGCGACAGGATAAGGATCTCAGCAGACGAAGTGGAAGGTCATCGGTTCGGGACGGGGGAGCCGTCGAAGGATGGGTCGGCCATCACCGTCCCACGCGTGCGATCAGGCTCGCCCTGATCGACGTCTGGACCTGGAACAGGACGCGCGTGAAGAACGACTGGGACAGTTGCCCATAGACGCATGTCTCCGGATCGCGCTCCGGAACCGGGTGCGTGTCGGGGCTCGGCCAGACGAAGGCGTTGAATTCCGCCACGATGACCCACGACCGCTCGTCATCGAGGCCGATCCGCCGGCGCTTCTCTGCGGGCACCTCGATGGCCATCGCCGGGTCGGACGGCTCGGAATGCGTGATCGGCACGACCACGGTTTCACCGCCTGCCGTGCGCGCCACGATGATGGCGGCCGGCCTCTGCTTCCGACCGCCGCGAAGGTCCTCCTCCGCTTCACGCCGTCAAAGATAGCTGCAGCGGATCACCGTCCCGGCGACCGGCGGCCCGTCCTCCATCACCGATGCCGCTCAGGTCGGCGGATCGACGAGCTCGTCCGGGACCTCGGCTTCGAGGATGGCGGTCGCCAGAGATGGGGGGAGGTCGTCCAGACCATAGGCCTGCCGATCCGCCCGTTTGAGGCGCACGAACTCATCGTAGGAGATGAGGACGGTCTTGGGACGGCCGTTCTTGGAGATGAAGACGGGGCGCTTGAGCGCCTCGTCCTGGAAGAACCCGAAATTCTTCTGCATCTCGGTCGCGGTCGTGGACGTCGTCCCGGAAGCCATGCGCGCCAACCTTCCGATCCCTCGTCACGACGATCCCCCGCCCCTCACCCCATCGGCCGTTGCGGCGGCGCCACGGGGTCCGAGTCGAGCAGGGCGAAGAGCAGGTGGTCCTGCCAGCGGCCGTTGATGCGCAGGTAGGAGCGCGCGTAGCCCTCCTTCCGGAAACCCACGCTCACCAGGAGCCGCATCGAGGCCTCGTTGTGGGGCAGGCAGGCGGCCTCCAGCCGGTGCAGGCGCAGCGAGCCGAAGACGAAGCCCGCGGCGGCCCGCACGGCCCGGCTCATGTAGCCGCGGCCGGCGTGGGCGTGGCCCATCCAGTAGCCGAGCGTCGCGGTCTGCGACACGCCGCGGCGGATCTGCCCCACCGTCAGCCCGCCCACCAGCGTGTCGTCGTCGCGGAACACCAGGAACGGGAAGGCCTCGTCGCGACTCATCTCCTCATTGTGGAGGCGGATGCGGCGGCGGAAGGCCGCGCGCGTCAGGTCGTCGGTGGGCCAGATGGGTTCCCAGGCGGTGAGGAACTGGCGTGATCGCTCGCGCAACGAGGCCCAATCCTCGAAGTCGCGCATCTCGGCCGGCCGGAGGTAGACGCCCTCGCCCCGCACCAGCGATGCGGCGTCGAGGCTCGGTCCCAGCCGGAACAGCGCCATGGCGTCAATGCCCCGGCCGGTCCGCGCGCCCCAGGCGCGCCGCGACGGCGTCCGAGCCCGGCACCTTGCCGACGGGGCCGACCGCCGCGACCGTCGGGGCCGAGGCGATCATGGCGGCGCCCGCCGCCCGCGCGCTCTCGACCGTGACGGCGTCGACCTCGTGCAACACCTCCTCGGCGTCGATCAGCCGGCCGTAGGCCATGTGCTGGCGGGCGATCTGCTCGGCCCGCGCCGAGGAGGATTCCAGCGCCACCAGCAGCGACACCTTGAGCTGCGCCTTGGCGCGCTCGACCTCCTCGAGCGTCAGCGTCGCGGTGGTCCCGGCGATGCAGTCGAGCGCCACGGGCACGAGCTCGGCGACGTGTCCGGCACCGGTGGCGGCGTAGAAGCCGAACAGCCCCGTGTCCGCGTAGGTCCAGTCGAAGCTGTTGATCGCATAGGCGAGGCCGCGGTTCTCGCGCACCTCCTGGAACAGCCGCGACGACATGCCCCCGCCGACCGCGTGGGAGAAGACGTGGGCGGCGTAGCGGCGGGAGTCGTGGAACGACAGGCCCTCGAAGCCGATGGCGATGTGGGCCTGCTCCAGCCTGCGCTTCACCCGGATGTCGCCGCCCCGGTAGGCGGCGGGCGGCACGGCGGGGCCGGGCAGGTTGCATAGCCCCGCGAAGCGCCGCTCGGCCTCCGCCACGAAGCCGTCGTGGTCGACGGCGCCGGCGGCCGCGATCACGGTCGCGTCGGCGCGGTAGCGGCGCTCGAGGAAGCCCTTCACGGCGTCGCGGTCGAAGCGCCTGACGCCCGCGGGCGTGCCGAGGATCGGCCGGCCGATGGCCTGGCCCGGGAAGGCGTGCTGGGTGAAGAGCTCGAAGACGAGGTCGTCGGGCACGTCGTCGACGGCGCCGATCTCCTGGAGCACCACCTCCTTCTCGCGCTCGACCTCGGCGGGGTCGAAGAGGCTGTCGGTGAGGATGTCCGACAGGATGTCGAGCGCCAGCGGCGCGTCGCCCGGCAGCACGCGGGCGTAATAGGCGGTCTGTTCCGTCGAGGTGGCGGCGTTGATGTCGCCGCCCGCGCCCTCGATCTCCTCGGCGATGCGCCGCGCCGAGCGCCTGCGCGTGCCCTTGAAGGCCATGTGTTCGAGGAAATGCGACAAGCCGTGCTCGGCCTCGGTCTCGTGGCGCGAGCCGATGCCGACCCACAGGCCCAGGGAAACCGTGTGCATGTGCGGGATGGAATCGGTGATGATCCGCAGGCCCGAGGGCAGGGTGGTGATGCGGGTGGTCAATGCGTCCCCTTCCGGGCCGGAGCCGTGCCGGCCCCGGCGCGGCCCGCCCTGTCGCGGATGAACCGCTCCACGGCCGCGGCCGCGTTGGGCAGCACCGTGAAGCGCTCCGGCCGCTCCAGGAGATCGGCGAGATGCGCCGGCAGGGGAGGGCGGCACCCGGTCGCACGCTCGACGGCGTCGGGGAACTTGGCGGGATGGGCGGTGCCCAGCACCAGGACGGGGGTCGCGGGATCGCGCGCCAGCGCCCGCCGCGCGGCCGCGACGCCGACCGCCGTGTGGGGGTCGAGCACCACGCCGGCCTCGCGGTGGGTGCGGGTCATCTCGGCCTCCGTTTCGGCCTCGTCGACCCGCTCGGCGTCGAATTCGGCGCGGATCCGCTCCATCGGGCCGGGCGCGACCTCGAAGCGGCCCGACTGGGCCAGCCCCGCCATGAGGCCGCGCAGGGCCTCGGCGTCGCGCCCGTAGGCCTCGAACAGCAGGCGCTCGAAGTTGGACGACACCTGGATGTCCATGGAGGGCGACTGCGTGGGCCGGACGCCCTGGACCTCGTAGGCGCCGGTGGCGAGGCAGCGGGCGAGGATGTCGTTCTCGTTGGTGGCGACGACCAGGCGCTCGACCGGCAGCCCCATGCCCTTGGCGATCCAGCCCGCCAGCACGTCGCCGAAATTGCCCGTGGGCACCGCGAAGGACAGCGCCCGGTGCGGCGCCCCGAGCGCCACGGCGCCGGTGAAGAAATAGACGAGCTGGGCCAGCACGCGGCCCCAGTTGATGGAGTTCACGCCCGACAGGTTCATCTCGTCGCGGAAGGCGTGGTGGTTGAACATGGCCTTCACGATGGCCTGGCAGTCGTCGAACGTGCCCTCCACGGCGACCGCGTGGATGTTGGGGGCGTCGACGCCCGTCATCTGCCGGCGCTGCACGTCCGACACGCGGCCGTGGGGGTAGAGGATGAAGACGTCGACGGCGTCGAGGCCGCGGAAGGCCTCGATGGCGGCCGCGCCCGTGTCGCCCGATGTGGCGCCCACCACCGTGGTGCGCCGGCCGCGGCGGCCCAGCACCTCCTGCATCATCTGCCCGAGCAACTGCATGGCCACGTCCTTGAAGGCGAGCGTGGGGCCGTGGAAGATCTCGAGGAGGTAGAGGTTGGCGTCGAGCTGGCTCACCGGCACCACGGCCGGGTGGCGGAAGGTGCCGTAGGCCGCCTCCGTCATGGCCCTGAGCGCGCCGGGCGCGAAGCAGTCCCCCGTGAAGGGCGCGATCAGCCGCTCCGCCACCTCGGCGTAGGGGCGCCCGGCGAGGCTCGCGATGGCGCCCGCGTCGAGCGCGGGGAGGGATTCGGGCAGGTAGAGGCCGCCGTCGCGCGCGAGGCCGGCCAGCAGGACGCCGTCGAAGCCGAGCCGAGGGGCCGAACCGCGCGTCGAAAGGTAGTTCACGTGTGAGGGTCCCGTGGGCCGCGGGCGCGGCCGCGATGGCGTGGATGGCTCGGGGAGTTCACCACATGTTTTGCGGGGGCCGTCAAGACGGAGGCTGTGGACCCGCGCGCTTGGTCGTTGCGGGCGGCCCCCCGCGCGCCTATGATGGGCTCATTCCCTCCATGACTGCAGGAACACGCCGGGATCCGGCCGTCATCGGGCTTTTCCGCCCGGCGAGGCGGCGCGACCCGAGGGGCGCGACGCGCTTCCCGGGGCGCCAGGAGTTACCATCGATGAGCGAAGCACCGCTGATGCCCAAGGCCACCGCCGTGTGGCTGGTCGACAACACGTCCCTGACCTTCGACCAGGTGGCCGAGTTCTGCAAGCTGCACCCCCTCGAGGTGAAGGGCATCGCCGACGGCGAGGTCGCGGCCGGCATCAAGGGGCACGACCCGATCACCTCGGGCCAGCTGCTGCGCGAGGAGATCCAGCGCGCCGAGCAGAACAAGGACTACCACCTGCGCCTGGCCCCCCCCAAGGTGCGGCTGCCGCCCCCGAAGAAGACGCGCGGCGCCCGCTACACGCCGCTGTCGCGCCGCCAGGACCGGCCCAACGCCATCCTGTGGCTGGTGCGCAACCATCCCGAGCTCAAGGACGCGCAGATCATGCGGCTCGTGGGCACCACCAAGACGACGCTGCAGGCCATCCGCGACCGCACGCATTGGAACTCCAGCACCCTCACCCCGATGGATCCGGTGACGCTGGCGCTGTGCACGCAGATCGACCTCGACTTCGAGGTGAACCGCGCCGCCAAGGACCGCCCGGCGACGGCCGACGACCGCGGCCAGACGCTGGCCCCCGCCGAGACCACGACCGCGCGGCCCCGCGCCGCCACCGAGGCGGAGGTGTTCGGCGCCGCCAAGCCGACCCACGGGGAGGACGAGGAGGACCTCGATCTCACCTCCGTCTTCTCCAACCTGCGCGGCGGCCACGACGACGACGAGGAATAGGCCGTCCCGGGCCGCGCGTCAGCGCCCCGCGAGCGCGGCCTCGACGGCGTCGAGGTCGCCTGACGACAGGGCGGGGCCGCCCAGCGCGTCCAGGCTGTCGTCGAGCTGGGCGACCGTGCGGGCGCCGATCAGCGCCGACGTCACCCGCCCGTCCCGCAGCACCCACTTCAGCGCGAGGTGGGCGAGCGGGATGCCGAGCCGGCCGGCGACCGGCGCGAGGCGCCGCGCCGCCGCGGTCGCGGCCTCGGTGACGCCGTCGCGCCCCATCGAGCCGCCGCGGCTGCCCCGCCCCGCGCGCGAGCCGTCCGGGATGCCGTCGAGGTACTTGTCGGTCAGCAGGCCCTGCTGGAGCGGCGAGAACACGATGCAGCCCGTGCCCGTGTCCCCGAGCACGTCGAGGAGCCCGTCGCCCTCGATCCAGCGGTCGAGCATGGAATAGTTGGGCTGGTGGATGAGGCAGGGCGTCCCGAGCCCGCGCAGCAGGGCGATGGCCTTGGCGGCGTCGGCCGCGCGGTAGTTGGAGAGGCCGGCGTAGAGCGCCTTGCCCTGGCGGACCGCATCCGCCAGCGCCGTCATGCTCTCCTCCAGCGGCGTGTCCGGGTCGGGGCGGTGGTGGTAGAACACGTCGACGTAGTCGAGCCCGAGCCGCTTCAGGCTGGCGTCGAGGCTGGCGAGGAGGCTCTTGCGCGACCCCCACTCCCCATAGGGGCCGGGTCCCATCCGGTAACCGGCCTTGGACGAGACGACGAGCTCGTCCCGATAGGCCGCGAAGTCCGTCGCCAGGATGCGCCCGAACCCCTCCTCGGCGGAGCCGGGCGGCGGGCCGTAGTTGTTGGCGAGGTCGAAATGCGTGACGCCGCGGTCGAAGGCGCGGCGCAGGATCGCCCGCCCCGTCTCGAACGCGTCCAGGCCGCCGAAGTTCTGCCACAGGCCCAGCGAGATCGCCGGCAGCATGAGGCCGCTCCTGCCGCAGCGGCGGTAGGGCATCGTCTCGTAGCGGTCGGGACTGGCCATGAAGATCTGATCGGACATGCTGCTCTCGTTCCGGCCTGAGGGTTCCGGCATCGATCAGTGCTGCGCTTGGCCGGCCTTGCCCCTCTGCGACGAGCGCTCATTCGCAGCCCTGATCGATGTGGGTGCCCTGAGCGGCCGAGGGGGTCCGCGCGGGTCGACGTTGGAGCAGGGGAGGCCCATTGTCCAGGGCTCGCGTCCGGGGATGTGTTTCCACCGGAGATCGAAGACGCGAGGCCCGGGCCGCCGACCTCACCAGGGCACGCGGTGGTGGTCAGTCGATGATCACGCCCCGCTCGGCCTCCAGGCGCTCCCGGGCGGGCTTGCGGTCCTCGTCCCGATCGTCGTCCGTCGCTGCGCCGGCCGTTCGATCCCTGCTCGGGCGTGCCCGGTTCCCGATCCGGGGCGTCCTCGGGGATCGGGCTGCGTGCCATCGGCGGCCCCTAATGCATGAACATCTTGCCGAACATCAGGACCTGAAAGGCGAGCACGAAGCCCATCATCCATTTCAGCACCGCCATGTCGGTCTTGAGCACGCCGACGTCCTTGCGCGTGGCCTCGATGTCGGTCCTGAGCACGCCGATGTCCTTCCGGGCGGCGTCCATGTCGGTCTTGAGCACGCCGACGTCCTTGCGCGTGGCGTCCATGTCGGTCTTGAGCACGCCGATGTCCCTCCGGGTGGCGTCCATGTCGGTCCTGAGCACGCCGATGTCCCTCCGGCCGGCGTCCATGTCGGCGTCGCGCTTGTTGAAGGCGCTGCTGGTGTCGGTCTCGAACTTGGTCAGGGCCGAGCTCAGCGCCGTGGCGGCCTTGAGCGCCTTGTCTTCCGGCACGTCGATCGACCGGAACGCCTCGAAAACCTCTGCCTGCATCGCGCTCATCGTGCCCCCCTGCCGAGCCTCAATCTAGGGCCTCGCGCCTCGGGAGGCGAATGGGTATCTTTGGATCGCAGAGGCGCCAGGAGCGGGGTCTGGCCGCCGGGCCGGACGATGAGCCCCCTGGCCGGACCGCACCGTGGCCGAGCGCTCCATCACGAGCGTCCCGCTGCCTCCGCTCGACCTCGGCAGGCTCGACGGACGGGATGCCGGTCTCGATGGCTCCATCGCTCATCGCATCGACGATGGGGCGTCGCTCGACGGCGTCGACCGGGGCGGCGCCCGACCTTGCCATCCCGACCCCCGCGCCGTAACCCTCGCGCCATCCGGCTCGCCCCCGCGAGCCCCGACCGTGAGACCCCCTTGGCGCGCCCGGACCCCGCGATCACCCCCGACGTCGTCGCGGCCCACGGCATCAAGCCCGACGAATATGCGCGCTTCGTCGCCCTCATCGGCGGCCGCACCCCCACCTGGACCGAGCTCGGCATCGTGTCGGCCATGTGGAACGAGCACTGCTCCTACAAGTCGTCGCGCCTGCACCTGCGCGGCCTGCCGACCGCGGCGCCGCACGTCATCCAGGGGCCGGGCGAGAACGCCGGGGTGGTGGACATCGGCGACGGGCTCGCCTGCGTGTTCAAGATGGAGAGCCACAACCACCCCTCCTTCATCGAGCCCTACCAGGGCGCCGCGACCGGCGTCGGCGGCATCCTGCGCGACGTCTTCACCATGGGGGCGCGGCCCATCGCCTGCCTGGACGTGCTGCGCTTCGGCGCGCCCGGCCACCCGAAGACTCGCCATCTCGTGGCGGGCGTCGTGGCGGGCATCGGGGGCTACGGCAACAGCTTCGGCGTGCCCACCGTCGGGGGGGGCATCGCCTTCGATCCGAGCTACGACGGCAACATCCTGGTCAACGCCATGGCGGTGGGCCTCGCCCGCACGGACGCCATCTTCTATTCCAAGGCCACCGGCGTCGGGAAACCCATCGTCTACCTCGGCTCGAAGACGGGGCGCGACGGCATCGGCGGCGCCGCCATGGCGTCGGCCGCCTTCGACGACGACGCCCTGGCTAAGCGCCCCACCGTGCAGGTCGGAGACCCCTTCGCCGAGAAGCTGCTGCTCGAAGCCTGCCTCGAACTCATGGCCACCGGCGCCGTCATCGCCATCCAGGACATGGGGGCGGCCGGCCTCACCTCGTCGGCCGTGGAGATGGGCGCCAAGGGGGGGCTCGGCATCGAGCTCGACCTCGACGCCGTCCCGACCCGCGAACCCGGCATGACGGCCTACGAGATGATGCTGTCGGAGAGCCAGGAGCGCATGCTCATGGTGCTCGACCCCGCCCGGCAGGCCGAGGCCGAGGCCGTGTTCCGCAAGTGGGAGCTCGACTTCGCCGTGGTGGGCCGCACCACCGACACGCTGCGCTTCGTCGTGCGGCACGGCGGCGAGGTGAAGGCCGACCTGCCCATCCGGGAGCTCGGCGACCAGGCGCCGCTCTACGACCGCCCCCACGCCGCGTCGCCGCCCCGGCCGCTCTTGGCACCCGGCGACGTCGCGGCCCCGATGGCCGACCGCGAGGCGCTGCTGCACCTCCTCGGCACGCCCGACCTCGCCTCGAAGCGCTGGGCCTGGCAGCAGTACGACCACCTCATCGGCGGCAACACGATCGTCGGCCCCGGGGGGGCGGACGCGGCCGTGGTGCGGGTGGAGGACGGGCCGAAGGGCTTGGCGCTGACCGCCGACGTCACGCCGCGCTACTGCGCGGCCGACCCCGTCGAGGGCGGCCGGCAGGCCGTGGCCGAAGCCTGGCGCAACCTCACGGCCGTCGGCGCCGTGCCCCTGGCCCTCACCGACAACCTCAACTTCGGCAACCCCGAGAAGCCCGAGGCGATGGGCGAACTCGTGGGCTGCATCCGCGGCATCGGCGAGGCGGCCCGCGCGCTCGACTTCCCCATCGTGTCGGGCAACGTGTCGCTCTACAACGAGACCGGCGGGCGCGGCATCCTCCCCACCCCGACGATCGGCGGCGTCGGCCTCGTGGCGGACGTGGCGCGGGTCGCCACCTCGGGCTTCAAGGCGGCGGGCGAGGCGATCCTGCTCGTCGGCGAGACGCGGGGGCACCTCGGCCAGTCGCTCTACCTCCGCGACGTCTGCGGGCGCGCCGAGGGCGCGCCGCCCCCCGTCGACCTCGCGGCCGAGCGGCGCCACGGCGACCTCGTCCGCGGGCTGATCCGCGCCGGGCGGGTCACGGCCGTGCACGACCTGTCGGACGGCGGCCTCGCCGTGGGCCTGGCCGAGATGACGCTGGCGCGCGGCCTCGGCGCGACGCTCGACGCGGGGGCACTCGGCGGGCTGCCGTCTCACGCGGCGCTGTTCGGCGAGGACCAGGGCCGCTACCTCGCCACCTGCGCCGAGGGCGAGGTCGCGGGCGTGCTGGCGGAGGCCGGCGGGGCGCCGGTCGCCCGCATCGGCACCACGGGGGGCACCGCGTTGCTTCTGCCCGGGTCAGCGCCCATAGAGGTGGACGAGATCCGGCGCGTCCGGGACGAGTGGATGCCGCGCTTCATGGGCGGCGTAGCCTAGTAGGTGATCCCATGGCGATGGAAGCGGCCGAGATCGAGCGGCTCATCAAGGAGGCCCTGCCGGACGCCAGGGTCGACATCCGCGACCTCGCGGGCGACGGCGACCACTACGCCGCCACCGTCGTGTCGCCCTCCTTCAAGGGCAAGAGCCGCGTCCAGCAGCACCAGATCGTCTACTCGGCCCTCAAGGGCAACATGGGCGGCGTGCTGCACGCCCTGGCGCTGCAGACCTCGGCCGAGTAGGGCGACCCCCACCCGGTCCACTCATCCGGCGCGGCGATACAGGGTCCAGCGCATGCCCGACAAGGTCGAGGCCGGAAAGCTGGCGCGGCGGTCGAAGCGGAGGCGGCAGTCCTGCGGGCCCAGCGTCACGGCGGGCGGCCCGTCGGGCCCGTCGCTCGTCACGTCGAGGTACCAATCGGGCGCCTCGGCGCAGAAACCGTCCTGCGGGACGTCGGTGAAGGCGAGGCCCCGCCGCGCGGCCACGTGGTTCACCACGGTCTCGGCCCTGAAGCGGCTGTCGGTGGCGTAGGTGGTGCGGCCCTCGCCCGCCATGATCGCCAGGGCGTCCGTGTAGTGGCCGCGGCCCGTGTCCAGGAACGACAGGTCGGCCGCCGCCTGCCCCGCCAATGTGGCGCCGAGCAGAAGGGCGGCCCCGATCCGGCCCGCCGCCGTGCCGCCGGCCCAGCACCGGCCGATCAGCTCCGCCTCCGCCAACATCAGCACGAGGCCGGGCACCAGGAAGTAGCGCGGGAATTCGAGGTTGGGCAGGCGCACCGCCGCCATGGCGCCGGGCAGGATCACGAGGGCCGCGACGGCCAGCCACCGGCGGGTCGGGTCGCCCCGTGCGACGCCGAGGAAGGCCGCGAGGACGATGCCGGCCGCGAGAAACACGGCCGGGCGGGGGGCGGCGTCGGGCAGCCCCAACATGGACCGCAGCGTCCCGCCGAAGCCGGCGCCGAGGGAGGCAGCCGCAAAGGGCACCTCGTCGCCGAAGGTGAAGCCACCGCGGTTGACGATCCCCGCCAGCACGGCCGCCATGGCGGGCACGAGCCCCAGGAGCGACGGCCCGAACAGGTCCAGCGCGGCGTCGACGCTGGCCTTCAGCGGACGGCCCTGGCCCCTGAAGCGCATCACCGCCGTCAGGCCGAGCACGGCCGGCGTGGCCAGCATGGTCAGGTGGGAGAGCGTGCCGAGGCCGACCGCGAGGCCGAGGACCCAGGCCGAGGGCTGGCGCCAGCGGGAGCCGGGCGGCCCTTGCAGGGCGCGCTCGAAGGCCTCGATCGCCACCAGGGTGGCGGCGATCAGCCCGGCATAGCCGCGCGCTTCCGAGCCGTAGACGACGAGCGGTTGGGCAGCGGCCGCGAGGCAGGCGGACGCCACCCCGGCGGCCCGGCTCTGCCGCCAGCCGATGCGGGCCGCCAGCGCGATCGACAGGGTGCCCAGCGCGACCGCCGGCATCCGGTAGCACCAGGAGGGCCTGTCCGGCCCGAGGGCGTAGAGCCAGAGCGAGTTCAGGATGTGGTTGTTGTCGTGCGAGATGCCCCAGACGACGGCGCCGGGCGAGTGCACGGTGCCGACCAGATCGAGCGACCAGATCTCGTCGAGCCAAAGGTCGCCCTGGGCCCCGAGCACGCGGAGCCACGCCCCGACCAGCACCGCCAGCGCGACGAGCATCAGGGCGGCCTGCCGCCGCGACAGCGCGACTCGCCGAAGCAGAGCGCCCGAACCGGCCGGGCGCGGCACCGCCTGTGTCACACTCATCGCGTCGCCCCGGAGTTCCGAGCGAAGACGATGGCGCCTGGAGGTTCAGTTTCGGTTTAGGACCTCTCCCGGTCGGGAGGGGCCGAGGGCCGGCGAGGGATTTTTCGTGCCGGGCAGGAAGGGCCGATGGCGCGATGCCGTCGCATCGGGCCGAGGGCCTGACGTACCCGGCGCGGAAGAGACCCGCTGGACCGACCCCGGCCCTACCGGGAGAGGTCCTGAGCTCTTGTCGGATCCAGGGGTGATGGTCCCCTCCACATGGGATTCCAAAGGGCGAACCCTCTGGCAGGTTTCAGGGTGGAGCCCTGAACAAAGGATTTCAACCTCAAGCATCAGGGCTCTGCCCTGAAATCCGAGAACAGGCCGAGGGCCTTTCGAGTCCAGACTGAGGCGACAATTGGAACTCGACACCACCACCCCTGAATCCGCGATGAGCCTGTTTTGAATCCGTCCGGCCCCGCTTCAGCGCCGCTCGTAGGTGCCGATCAGCAGGCCCTTCGCCAGGACGTGGCCGGTCAGCGCCTCGACCAGGGCACCGCGGCCGATCCCGGCGTCGAGCGACGGGCGGGCGTCGAGCGCGAAGACCTGGAAGGCGTAGCGGTGCGGACCGTGGCCGGTGGGCGGGTCCGGGGGCAGGTACTCGGATTTGAGGAAGGAGTTCCGGCCGAGCGCGTGGGCCTCGCCGGGGCCGGCGGGACCCTTGAGGGCGCCGGCCGCCAGCGCGCCGTCGCGGCCCGGCAGGTCGAGCACGAGGCCGTGGACCAGCGGCTCGGGCGTGGGGCTGTCGGCGTCCTCGATCACCAGCACGGCCGCGGCCGTGCCGGGCGGCAGGCCGCGCCAGCGGAGGGGCGGCGACAGCCCTGGGCCGTCGGCCGTGTGTTCGGCCGGGATCGGCCCGTCGGGCGCGAAGGCGTCGCTCTCGACCACGACGGACGCCGGGGCCGCCGCGAAGGATCCGTGGGCCATCAGCTTCTCCGGGCCGGGGCCGACGCCCCTCAGGGCCTCCCCGACGATCTTCGGCATGTGTTCGAGCACGGCATCCTCCCCGTCGATCCTGCGCGCCCGTCAACGCGCGCCCCCGCGACGAGGATGCGCGGCCGGTTTCGCTTCACCCCCGAAGGCTGGTAGGATCCCGGCCAGACCCAAGGGCGAGAGACGGAGTGTCACGGCGATGGATTGGCAGGAGGCGCGGCGCTCCGACCAGATCGAGGACAGGCGCGGCGGGGGAGGGTCCGCGGATGCCGGCGGCGGTGGAGGCGGCTTCGGGGTCGGCACCGGCGGGCTCGGGATCGGCGCCATCATCGTGCTGACGCTCATCGGCTACGCGACCGGCATCGACCCGCGCATCCTGATCGGCGGCGCCGAACTGGTCACGGGCCACGGGCAGCAGCAGTATCAATCCGACCCGTACGACCCGGCGTCCCGTCCGCCGCAGCGCCAGACCCAGGCCTCGACCGCCCAGACCCCGGCCGGGGGGAGCGGCACCGCCACGGCCACCACCGACCAGACCGGCGACTTCGTGGCCGCCGTGCTCGGCGAGATCGAGGACGTGTGGACCGCGCAGCTTCCGGCCCAGACCGGCGTCGACTACGTCAGGCCGCGGCTCGTGCTCTACAGCGGCGTCACCCGCTCGGGCTGCGGCACCGCGCAATCCGCCATGGGGCCGTTCTATTGCCCCACCGACCGCAAGATCTACCTCGACACCGCCTTCTTCGAGGAGATGAAGCGCAAGCTCGGCGGCGGGGGCGCCTTCGCCTACGCGTACGTGATCGCCCACGAGGTCGGCCACCACGTGCAGAACCTGCTCGGCATCCTGCCCAAGGTGCACGAGGCGCAGGAGAATGCGGACCAGGCCCGCAGCAATTCGCTGTCGGTGCGGCTCGAACTCCAGGCCGACTGCTTCGCGGGCGTGTGGGCCGCCAACGCCAACGCCCGGCAGGGCGGGCATTACCTCGACGCCGACGACGTGCCCCGGGCCGAGGCCACGGCCGCGGCCATCGGCGACGACACGCTCCAGCGGGCGTCGCGCGGCTACGCGGTGCCGGACAGCTTCACCCACGGCTCGTCGCAGCAACGCCAGAAGTGGCTGGAGGCGGGGCTCTCGACCGGCAAGGTGTCGAGCTGCAACACCTTCGCGGCGCAGTGAAGGGACAGGCCGGCATGGGCAGGATCGACCTCGACCGCAGCTTCGTGCCGCTCGGCATCGCGGTCGTCACCGTGTCGGACACGCGCGACCTCGCGTCCGACCGTTCCGGCGACGCGTTGGCCGAGCGGCTCACCGCGGCCGGCCACCGGCTCGCCGGGCGCTCGATCGTGCGGGACGACGTCGAGGCGATCCGGGCCGCGGTCGGCACCCACGTGGCGGACCCGCAGGTGGACGTGGTGCTGACCACGGGCGGCACCGGCTTCACGGGGCGCGACGTCACGCCCGAGGCCGTGGAGGCCATGTTCACGAAGAGGATGGACGGCTTCTCGACGCTGTTCCACCGCATCTCCTTCGACAAGATCGGCGTCTCGACCATCCAGTCGCGCGCGACCGCGGGCCTCGTCGGCACCACCTTCGTCTTCGCCCTGCCGGGCTCGCCCGGCGCCTGCCGCGACGCCTGGGACGGCATCCTGGCCCACCAGCTCGACTATCGCGCGCTGCCCTGCAACTTCGTCGAGATCATGCCGCGGCTCGAGGAGCACCTCAGGCGAAGGCCGTCCTGATCGGCGGCGCCTCAGGGGGCTTCGGGCTGGTCGGCTCGGCCCACCCTCCATGCCCTCGACGCGACCCGTCACGGCGCTGATCGGCGATCCCCTCGACGGCGCGGCGGGCGGGGTACGGGCATCGTGTGGGGGCTCGTGGCGGTCTTCGTGCTGTTCTTCGTCGTGACCGCCGAAGCCACGCGAGGCCCGGGCCGGGTTGACGCTGCATCCCGGCGCGTGGGACCCCGCGCGGGATGGACCGTCCGACGCCCCGCCCGCCCGCCGCCGCGCCCCTCGGCCCGCCCCTCGTGGAGGACAGCGCGCCGGCCCTGCCGCCGCCGCGCTCCCCGCTCGTGCGCCTGCTCCTCGGCGCGAGCCTGATGCTGATCGCGCTGAGCCTGCGGGCGCTGTTCTCCTCCCTGTCGGCGCTGCTGCCCGAGGTGATGCACGGCACCGGGGCGGGGCCGGCGGCCGCGAGCCTGATGACGGCCGGGCCGGTGCTGTGCCTCGGGCTGTTCTCGCCCGCCGCGGCGCCGCTGGCCCGGCGCTTCGGCATCGAGCGCGTCGTGCTGGCGGCCCTGCTGGCCGTCGCGGCCGGCACGGGCGCGCGCGGGCTCGGCACCGTGCCGGCGCTGCTCGCGGGCGGGCTGGTGGCGGGGGCCGGCATCGCCTTCGGCAACGTGCTGCTGCCCGGCCTCGTCAAGCGCGACTTCCCGGACCGCATCGCCCTGCTGACGGGGCTCTATTCCATGTCGCTCAGCGCCGGGGCCGCGGCCGCGGCCGCCGCCACGGTGCCGCTGGCGGAGCGCGCCGGCTCCTGGAGGCTCGGCCTCGCCGCCTGGGCGGCCCCGGCGGCGCTGGCGGCGCTGCTCTGGTTGCCCCGCGCCCTGCACCGCCCCGCCGCGCCCCCGGCCTCCGCGCCCGGCGGCCGGCGCACGCTGTGGCGCTCCGGCCTCGCCTGGCAGGTGAGCCTCTTCATGGGGATGCAGTCGGCGCTGGCCTACAGCGTCTTCGGCTGGCTCGCGCCGATCATGCGGGACCGCGGGCTCGCGGCCGACGCGGCGGGATTCCTCCTGTCGGTGTCGGTGGTGGGCCAGATGGCCGGGAGCCTCGCGGCGCCCGCCCTCGCCACGCGGGGCCGCGACCAGCGCGGGGCCGCGGTCGCGCTCTACGGCCTCGTGCTCGTCGGCCTCGCGGGCTGCTTCTACGCCCCGCTCGGCGCCGCCTGGGCCTGGGCCGCCGTGCTGGGGCTGGGGCAGGGCGGCCTCCTCGCCGTGGCGCTCACCGTGATCCTGCTGCGCGCGCCCGATGCCGCGACCGCCGCCGGCCTGTCCGGCATGGCGCAGGGGCTGGGCTACACGCTGGCGGCCGGCGGGCCGCTGCTGGTGGGGATAATGCGGGGGGCGGCGGGCGGGTTCGGGACGGTGCCCTTGCTCTTCGCCGCGCTGATCGCGCTCGGCGCCCTGGCGGGCCTCGGGGCCGGGCGCGCCGCGACGATCGACCTCGGCTGAGGCCGGCGCTGCGCTGTGGGCAACGCGCGGCGCGCCGTTGAACCGCGCGGCGCCATGCCCATCTGTCGAAGAACACAGGGTGAACCCGGGTCGGCATCGATGGCGCGTCTGGACATCACATCGAAGCTGGCCGTGCTGGCCGACGCGGCGAAATACGACGCCTCCTGCGCGTCCTCCGGCGCCAAGCCCCGCAGGGAGCCCGCGAAGCCCGGCGGCATCGGCTCCATCACGGGCCACGGCATCTGCCACTCCTACGCGCCCGACGGCCGCTGCATCTCGCTGCTGAAGCTGCTGCTCACCAACCACTGCGTCTACGACTGCCTCTACTGCGTGAACCGCGCGTCGAGCGACGTGCAGCGGGCGCGCTTCACGCCCGAGGAGGTCGTGACGCTGACGCTCGACTTCTACCGCCGCAACTACATCGAGGGCCTGTTCCTGTCGTCCGGCATCATCCGGTCGCCCGACTACACGATGGAGCAGCTCGTGCGCGTGGCCCAGCTCCTGCGCGAGGAGCACGGCTTCCGCGGCTACATCCACCTGAAGACGATCCCGGACGCCGACCCGAACCTCATCGAGCGGGCCGGCCGCTACGCCGACCGCCTGTCGATCAACGTCGAGCTGCCCAAGGCGTCCTCCCTGGAGAAGCTGGCGCCCCAGAAGCAGGCCGGCACCATCCGCAAGGCCATGGGGGGACTGAGGCTGCGCCTGGAGGAGGCCGAGGACGAGCGCCGCCGCTCGCGCCGCGCCCCCGCCTTCGCGCCCGCCGGCCAGAGCACCCAGATGATCGTCGGGGCCGACGGCGAGCGGGACGCCGACATCCTGCGGTCGAGCGCCACGCTCTACTCGGGCTACAAGCTGAAGCGCGTCTACTATTCCGCCTACAGCCCCATCCCGGGGTCGAGCAGTTCGCTCCCGGCCCGCAAGCCGCCGCTGATGCGCGAGCACCGGCTCTACCAGGCGGACTGGCTCTACCGCTTCTACGGCTTCGCCATGGACGAGGTGCTGGGCGCCACCGACGGCGGCATGCTGGACCTCGACCTCGACCCCAAGCTCGCCTGGGCGTTGCGCAACCGGCAGCGCTTCCCCATCGACGTCAACACGGCGCCGCGCGAGGAGCTGCTGCGCGTGCCGGGCCTGGGCGTGCGCAGCGTCGACCGCATCATCGACATCCGCCGGCTGACGGCGATGCGGCTCGACGACGTCGTGAAACTGACGCGCTCGGCCAAGACCCTGCGGTCCTTCGTGTCGGCGCTCGACTGGACGCCGGGGGCCGCGCTCGACGGTGCCCGTCTGGCCAAGGCCCTGGCGCGCCCGGCCGAGCAGTTGAGCCTGCTGTGATGCGCGAGGTCGTGCTCCGCGCGCCCGACGACTGCGAGGGCTGGCGCGACGCCGCCCGCCGGCTCGCCGAGGCCGGCGTGCCGCCCGAGGCGGTGGTGTGGCGCGCCGACGGCGAGGCGCCCGACCTCTTCGTGTCGGAGCCCGAGGGCCCGGCTCCGGACGGTCCGCGCCGGAGCCTGCGGGTGCCGCGCCGCTTCGTCGACCTTGCCGAACTCGTGGCCTGCCACAGGGATCCCGAGCGCTTCGCCTTCCTGTACCGCATCCTGTGCCGGCTCCAGGACGAGCCGCGCCTCCTCGACATCACGACCGACGAGGACGTGTTCCGCATCGAGATGATGGCGAAGTCGGTGCGGCGCGACCGCCACAAGATGACGGCCTTCGTGCGCTTCAAGGAGGTGGCGGTGGAGGGGGCGCGGCCCGCCTACCTCGCCTGGTTCGAGCCCGAGCACCACATCCTGGCGCTGGCCGCGCCGTTCTTCGTCGAACGGTTCAAGGCCATGCTGTGGACGATCGTCACGCCCGAGGCGCGGGCCTCGTGGGACGGCGCGGCGCTGCATTTCGGCCCCGGCGGCACGCGCGAGGAGGTGCCGGCCGAGGATGCGACCGAGGAGCACTGGCGCACCTATTACGTGAACATCTTCAACCCGGCGCGGTTGAAGGTCGACGCGATGAAGCGCGAGATGCCGGTCAAATATTGGAAGAACCTGCCGGAGGCCCGGCTCATCGCCCCCCTGATCCGTTCCGCCGTCTCAGCCGAGGCCACCATGGTCGCCACCCCGCAGAAGACCGTCCCCAAGCGCGCCGCCACCATCGTGGCGCGGGCCGACGAGGCCCGCGCCGAGCGCGACGCGCCCCCGCCCGCCACGGGCTCGAACGGCCTCGACGCCCTGCGCCACGAGGCCCGGGGCTGCACGCGCTGCGACCTCTACAAGTTCGCCACCCAGACGGTGTTCGGCGAGGGCCTGCCGAGCGCCGACCTCGTCTTCGTGGGCGAGCAGCCGGGCGACAAGGAGGACCTCGCGGGGCGGCCCTTCATCGGCCCGGCCGGCAGCCTGTTCGACCGGGCGCTCGGCGAGGCGGGGATCGACCGCGCCCGCGCCTACGTCACCAACGCCGTGAAGCACTTCAAATTCGAGGCGCGCGGCAAGCGCCGCATCCACGCCAAGCCCGGCATCGGCGAGATCAAGGCCTGCAACCATTGGCTCGAGGAGGAGCTGAAGGTGCTCCGCCCGCATCTGACGATCGCGCTCGGCGCCTCGGCGATCCGCGCCCTGACGGGCAAGAGCGCCTCCGTGCTGTCGGTGCGCGGCACGGTGCTGTCGTCGCCCATGGCCGGTCCCGTCTTCGCCACCGTGCACCCGTCCTTCCTGCTGCGCCTGCCCGACGAGGAGTCCCAGCGGGTGGAATACGGCCGCTTCGTCGAGGACCTGCGCGCCGCCAAGGCCATCGCGGCGTCGAACGAGGCGGGCGGCGGGGCGGCGCCGACGCTGCTGTAGAGGGCCGGCGTGACAGCCACTTGCGAGATGGTTTCCAGAGGGCTCGCCCTTTGGCGGGTCCAGGGCGGAGCCCTGGAGACAGCCCTGCAATCCTCCGCGTCGATCCCTGCTGGACTCGACGTCTCTTCTTCAAGGCTCTGCCTTGACCGCAGAAGGCCGACGGCCTTTTGAGACCTCGATCGATATGTGCTGAAACGCCGCACGGCGTCACGGCAGGCCCGCCGCGACCTCCGCCATCTGGTCGGCGCAGCGGCCCCAGCCCTGGTGGAAGCCCATGGCCTCGTGCGCCTCGCGGTCGGCGGCCGTCCAGTGGCGCACCCGGATCGCGTAATGCGCGCCCCCATTCTCCGCCGCGAAGGTCAGGATCACGGTCATGAAGGGCTTGGGCGAGGGCGTCCAGGCCTCGGAATAAGCGTCGGTGAAGACGAGCAGCTCGCCCGGCACGACGTCGAGGTAGACGCCCCGGTTCGGATAATCGGTGCCGTCCGGGCTCCGCATCACGACGAGGCTCGCGCCGCCGACCCGCACGTCGAGCTCCGCCACCGGCACCGTCCAGGGCGCGGGCGCGAACCAGCGCTTGAGCAGTTCCGGCTCGGTCCAGCACCGGTACAGCTTCTCCGGCGAGGCCGCGACGCGGCGGTTGAGGACGAGGTCGCGGTCGGGATCGGGCGTCATGGCGCGGGGCCTCCGGGAGACGGGCAGGATGGCATCGGCGAGCGGAGGGCGTCCATCCGGAGCGCGGCCCCTGGCCCGTGCGCGATCCGTCGCCATGACGGGATCGCCGCTCGACTCCGACGTGTGGTCCGAACTCCGCAGCTCCCACATCGTCATCACCCTCGACCCCGGCGCCCCGACCCCCTATCTCAGCCCCATGAAATTCCTCGACGAAGCCAAGGTCTACATCCGCTCCGGCGACGGGGGCGCGGGCTGCGTCTCCTTCCGCCGGGAGAAGTTCATCGAGTTCGGCGGCCCGGACGGGGGCGACGGGGGGCGGGGCGGCGACGTGCTGGTCGAATGCGTCGACGGCCTCAACACGCTGATCGACTACCGCTACCAGCAGCATTTCAAGGGCAAGACCGGCATGCACGGCATGGGCCAGAACCGGGCCGGCGGCAAGGGATCGGACGCGCGGCTCAAGGTGCCGGCGGGCACGCAGATCTTCGAGGAGGACGGAGAAACGTTGCTGGCCGACCTGACCGAGGTGGGCCAGACTGTCACGCTCGCCCGCGGCGGCAACGGCGGCTTCGGCAACAGCTACTTCACCACTTCGACGAACCGCGCACCCCGCCACGCCAACCCGGGCCAGGAGGGCGTCGAGCGCACCGTGTGGCTGCGGCTGAAGCTCATCGCCGAGGCGGGGCTCGTGGGCCTGCCCAACGCCGGGAAGTCGACCTTCCTGGCCTCCGTCTCGGCCGCCAAGCCCAAGATCGCCGACTATCCCTTCACCACGCTGAAGCCGGGCCTGGGCGTGGTGCGGGTCGGCGACCGCGAATTCGTGCTGGCCGACATCCCCGGGCTGATCGAGGGCGCGCACGAGGGCCTCGGCCTCGGCGACCGCTTCCTCGGCCACCTGGAGCGCTGCAACGTGCTGCTGCACCTCGTCGACGCCACGGGCGACCACGCCGGCCAGGCCTACAAGACCATCCGCCACGAGCTCGAAGCCTACGGGGCCGGCCTGACCGGGAAGCCCGAGATCGTGGCGCTGAGCAAGGCCGACGCCGTCGACCCCGAGACGCTGAAGACCCAGGCGGCGCGGCTGAAGCGCGCCGCCAAGCGCGCGCCCCTGACCCTGTCGGCCGTCAGCGGGGCCGGCATGACGGAGGCGCTCGGCGGCCTGTTGCAGACCATCGACCGGCACCGCCGCGAGGCCGCGGAGGCCGAAGCGCCGCCCTGGCATCCGTAGGGTCGGTCATCCCCGTCAGGCGGGCCGGCCGGCGCGCATCACCTCCTCGGCCAGCGCCGCGATGGCGGCCCGCAGCCGGGCCGGCTCGTCGCCCGGGGGCGTGCCGGGAGGGGGTGTCCCGGCCCGCTCCGCCCGGAGCGCTTCATGCGCCTTGATGGCCTCCGTGGTGCGGCGCTCGGCCGAGGCCGCCTGCTCGGTCATGAAGGCGAGTTCGGCCGCCAGGCCCTCGACCTCGCGGGCGCGGGCCTCCAGCAGGGCCCGGAGGTCGTCCTGCGGCGGCGCGGCGGGCGGCTCCACTGCGGCGGCCAGGCGTTCGGCGGCCGCGGTGGCGTCGCGCCGGGCCCGCTCCAGCTCGCGGCGGAGGTCCTCGTTGCTCGTGTCGACGCCGATGAGCCGCGTCTCCAGCCCGGCCAGGCTGCCGCGGCCGCGGTCGACCTCCTGGGCGAGCGCGTCGCGCTCGGCCCGGAGCGCCGCGCTCTCATCTCGGAGCTGGGCGCGCTCCCCTTGGAGCGCCGCGATGGCGAGGAGGCGGTTCTCGGCCAGCGCCGACAGGCCGTGGAGCGCGACGGCCTCGGCCCCGATCTCGGCCCGCAGGCCGTCCACCTCGCGCCGCAGTCCGGCGAGCTCCGCGTCGAGGCGCGCCACCGCCACCTGGGCGCGGGCGTTCTCGCCGTCGAGCAGGAGGATGCGGCCCTCGCGCCGGGCGGCCTCCACCCGCAGGGCGGCGCGCTCGGCCTCGGCGCGTTCGAGTCGCTGCTCGGCGCGGCGCAGCTCCACCGCGTGGGCGGCGCGCAGGTGGTCGCGCTCGGCCGCGATCTCCCCGGCCGACAGGGGCACGAGGCGCGACAGCCGCTCGCCCGACAGCCGCAGCGCCCGCCGCCACACGGCCGGCAGGGCCGCCAGCGCCAGCAACCCGGCCACGAGGACGCCGAGCGTGAAGATCAGGACGTCGAGGATCACGCGCCGTCACCCACCCCCGCCGCGCTCGCCTGCGCTCAGAACGGGTTCCAGGTCGGGCGGGGCGTGAACTTGAGGTAGGACAGGGCGACGCCGAGCCGCGCCCCGACGCCCGAGCGGATCGGCACGACGACGATCCGCTCGTTGGTGAGCGCCGTGAAGCCGAAGCCCCCGATGACATAGGCCGATCCGTCCAGCCCGCCGAAGCGCTGGAACACCGCCTGAGTCGAGGGCAGGCCGTAGACCAGCATCATGGTGCGGTCGCCGTTGGCCCCGGCGTCGAAGCCGAAGGACGGGCCCTCCCAATAGACCTTCTGGTCGCCGGCGTTGCGGGTGTACATCAGGCCCTCGCCGTAGCGCAGGCCGCCGATGAAGGCGCCGCCGGCCTCCTGGCCCAGGATGTAGCCGTTGGGCTGGCCGAAGCGCCGCGCCGCCTCCTCGATGGCGAGGGCGAGGCCGCGCGACACGGAGCCGAAGAACTGGTGCCCTCTGGCGACGAGGTCGTCGGTGTCGAACCGCTGCGGTGCGCCCTGGGCGAGGGCCGGGCCGCCCAGGCCCCAGGGCGCCAGCGCGGCCGCGACGCCCGCCACGAAGGATCTCCGCGAACACTCGACCATGGCTTCACGCCTCGCGACAGGGTCCGCGGCGCAGAGGGCGGCGCGGTCCGGCCCTTCATAGGGCCGGATGCGGATCCGCGTATAGGGCAGGATCGTGTCGGCTCGGCGGCATCCCTGCCCGCCGAGCCTCAGCGGGACGCGCCGTCCTCGTGCGCCTTGTCGAAGGCATGCGCCGGGCTCGTGTCGGCCGGGGGCGGGGCGTGGCCCGTGGGCAGCGAGGCCGCCGCTGGATCGCCCTCGGCGCGGTTGGTGTGCCTGATCGACACCGCGAAAGCCGGGCCGGCCGCGGCCGACAGCAGGGCCACGGCCAGGGCGGCCGTCAGGATCTTGGAACGCGACATGGTGGTCTCCGGGTGAGGGCTCCCACGGGGATGAGTGCTTCGATCGAGGAGGCTTTGCGCCTCTCGGGCAAGCGCGGCGATCGAAGCCATCATCTCCGCGGGGACCGTGATCGTCACGGGACGACCCGATAGGCGCAGTTCCGGGCGAAAGCTGGGTCGTGGTCCGTCCCGCCGCGCAGGGCAGGGCCGCGCCCGATGCAGGGCGGGATCCGCCCCGGATCCGCCGTCCCCTCCGGGCGGCGAGGCCGTTCGCACCCCCGATGTCGCCGTCGCGTCGGACCCGGGGTGGACGGCGGCCCGTCGCGGGGGACGTCGCGCACGAGATGAGGCTTTCGCGCGGATGCCGGCAGGATGAAGCCGAATGGAACGGCATGATCCCGCAATTCAGCCCCGCTCATTTCACCCTTTCACAGTCATGAACCCTGCGTGATGTTGAAATCCGTCAGGATACGTCCCATAGATCAGAAAGGAGCGGCGCGTCGCCTCTCCGCACGGAGATGTGATCGAGAGATGACCGAAGCAACCGAAGACTTGAAGTCGCAGGTCGAACTGACGACCGAGCTCGTGTCGGCCTACGTGAGCCGGAACTCCGTTCCCATCGCAGAATTGCCGCAACTGATCCGGTCGGTCCATCAATCCCTGGCCGGCCTCGGATCGGCCCCCGCGGCCGAGCCCGCCGCCGAACCCTTGAAACCCGCCGTGCCGATCAAGAAGTCCATCACGGAAGAGTTCATCATCAGCCTCGAGGACGGTCGCAAGCTGAAGTCGATGAAGCGCTACCTCGCCGGCCTCGGCATGACGCCGGCGGATTACCGGGCGAAGTGGGGCCTGGCGGCCGACTACCCGATGGTGGCGCCGGGCTACGCGGCGCAGCGCTCCGCCCTGGCCAAGACGCTCGGCCTCGGCCGCAAGCCCGCCCCCGCGCCGGAAGTCCCCGCGCCCGAGGCCCCCGCCCCGGAGCCCGAGCCCGCCGCGGAAGCGCCCAAGCGGACCCGCAAGTCCTCCAAGGAGGCTCAGGCCAAGGCGGCCTGAGGCCTTCGGGCGGCCGGGACCTCGCAGGATGGCCCCGGTCGGATCCGGCGCCGCGCGGCCTCCCGCGCGAGCGTAAACCCTGGAGACCGCGTCGGAACGCCATCCGACCCGGACAGGCCGCATCGGCGTCGTGCAGCCTCCACAGCACATCCGCGACGCGCCGGACGGCCGCCGCCGGGCCGTAGCCGACCAGCACCGCGAGGGTGAAGCGGTCGCCCCGCTGAGGCTCGGGATCGCGCGAGCGTCTGCCGTGATGGGCTGGGCGCCCCGGCGATCGTCAGCCGCCAGCACCCCGACGGCTGAGCCGCGCCCTCCCGCGCGCGGCCTTTACGGGGCGGATGCCCGCCCCCACACTGGCGGCATGACGACGTCCCATGCCGGTCCCTCGGCCGATCCCCTCGACCGCGCCCTCTCGGAGCTGCCGCGCCGCTACCCGGGGCCGGGCGGCGCCGTGGCGGTGCTGCGCGAGGGCGCGGTGCTGGCGCGCCACGCCTGGGGCTGGGCGAATGCCGAGCGGCGCATCGCCTTCACGCCGCGCTCGCTGTTCCGCCTGTGCTCGATCACCAAGCAGTTCACCTGCGCGCTGCTGCTCGACCTCCACCCCGACCCGGCGGCGCTCGACGGCGCGGTGCGCGCCCGGCTGCCCCTGTTGGAGGGGGAAGCGCCGGGGGCGCTGCACCTCGCCCACAACCAGTCGGGCCTGCGCGACTACTGGGCCGTGGCGATGCTGCTCGGCGCACCCGCCGAATCGGACTTCGGCGACGCGGAGGCCGCGGCGGTGACCGGCGGCGCCCGCACGCTGCAGTTCGCGCCCGGCACCCGCTATTCCTACTCCAACGGCAACTTCCGACTCCTGTCCGACATCATCGAGGCGCGCGCCGAGCGGAGCTTCGCCGAGCTGCTGCGCGAGCGCGTCCTCGGGCCGGCCGGCCTGGAGGGCGCGTTTCTCGCCGCCGACACGCGCGCCCTGCCGGACGGGACCGAGGGCTACGAGGGCCACCCGGCCGACGGCTTCCGCCCCGCGGTGAACCGCGTGCTGTGGACGGGCGACGCCGGGCTCGGCGCCAGCCTCGGCGACATGATCGCCTGGGAGCGGCACCTGGACGCGACGCGCGACGACCCCGCCTCGCTCTACCGGCGCCTGTCCGCGCCCGTCGCCTTCGCGGACGGCGCGCCCGCGGCCTACGGCTTCGGCCTCGCCCGCGGCACCGAGCGGGGCCGGGCCCTCACCGGCCACGGCGGCGCGCTGCGCGGCTGGCGCAGCCACCGCCTTTACGTCCCTTCGGAGCGCGTCAGCGTCGTGGTGATGTTCAACCACCTCGCGGACGCGCGGGCCGCGGCCCTCGACCTGCTGACCGCCGTCCTCGGCGACGACGCGGCCCCGCCCCCCGTGCCGCGGCCGATGCCGGACTGGCTCGGCGCCTACATCGAGCCCGAGACCGGCCTCGCGGTGCGGGTGGAGGCGGCTGAGCCCGGGGGGGTGGACCTCCGCTTCGTCCGCGCGGCCGAGCGGCTCGACCTGCGGCCCGACGGCACGGCGCTCGGCCGGGACGGCACGCGGCTGCGCCCCGGCGAGGGCGGGCTGTGGCTCGACCGCCCGGACGACAACCAGAGCACCCTGCTCGCCCGCTGCGGCGCGGTCGACGCGGCGCCGCGCCTCGACCTCTGCGGGCGCTACCGCTGCGCCGAGCTCGACGCCGAGCTGACCGTGTCGGACGCGGGCGGCGTGCTCTACGGCGCCTTCTCGGGCGCGCTCGGCCGCGGCCGCATGGAGCTGCTCGACCCCGTGGCCCCCGACGTCCTGGCGCTGCCGTGCCCGCGCGCCCTCGACCACACGCCGCCGGGCGACTGGACCCTGGCGTTCCGCCGCGACGCCGCGGGCCGGGTGGCGGGCGTGGAGGTGGGCTGCTGGCTGGCGCGGCGGCTCTCCTACGCGCGGGTCGGCGCGGGGGGAGGGTGAAGATCCACGCGGTGCGGCTGCCGGACGGCCACGAGATCAGCGACGCGCGGGCGCGCCTCGACATGGACTTCGTCCATCGCTCGCTGGCCGAGGCCTACTGGGCGGTCGACCGCCCGCGCGCGGTGACGGAACGGAGCTGGGCCAACTGCCTCTGCTTCGGCGTCTACGCCCCGGATGGCCGGCAGGTCGGCTTCGCCCGCGTCCTGACCGACTACGCCCTGCGCGCCCACCTCGGGGACGTGTTCATCCGGCCCTCGTCGCGCGGGCTGAGCCTCGGCCGAGCCCTGGTTGCGGCCGTTCTGGGCCACCCCGACCTCGCGACGGTCGACCACTGGACGCTCACGACGGCCGACGCGCAGGCGCTCTACGCGAGGTTCGGGTTCCGCGTCGCCGAGGCCGACGGGACGTGGATGACGCTGGATCGACGCGCGGCGGCCGGCCTGCATGGGATGCCGGACGGAGCCTGAGCCGGCCACGCTCACGGGTTCCCCCGCCGGCCCGGTGCCGCCCCCCATGCCGCCAGCATCGCCCCGACCCCGCAACCCGCGAGGGCCAGGAAGGCCGCGCCCGCCCCGTAGCGCTCGGCCAGGGCGCCGCCGAGGGCGGTCGACAGCGCGGCGCCGAGGCCCGTCGCGACGCCGAACAGGCCGAGGCACAGGTTGAAGCTGTTGCGGCCGCGGGTGAGGTCGGCCGCCACGAGCGGCACCAGCGTGCCGAAGGCCGCCGCGCTCAGCCCATCGAGTGCCTGCACGGCGACGAAGGGCAGGGGCGACGACACGAGCCCGAGCAGCAGCGCCCGCAGCGGCACGGCCGCGAAGCCGATCGCCAGCACGAGCCGCGGCCCGCGGCGGTCCGCCGCCCGTCCCACGCCCGGCGAGATCAGCGCCACGATGGCCTGCGGCACCACGACGGCGCCCGCCACAGCGAGGTTTGTGGCGGCGCCGAGGCTCTGGGCCAGCCCGGCCGAGGCCAGCGGCAGGAGCGCCGCGTTGCCGAGGTGGAACAGCGCCACGCAGGCCGTGAAGCCCATCACCGGCCCGCGCCGCAGCAGCGCCAGGAGCTCCCGCCCCGCGCCCGCCGGCGCCGCTCCCCCGGGGTCGGCCGTCCCCGCCGCGGCTTCGGCCGGTTCCGAAGGGCCGATCGCCCGCAGGGCCGCGAGGCCGGGCAGCACGAAGCCCGCGGTGAGCCAGAACACGGCGCGGGGCGACAGCCACGCGCCCGCGGCGCCCAGCAGGGCCGCGGCGGCGCCGTTGCCGAGGGCGGCGAAGCGGGTGTTGCGGCCGAGCCGCAGGCCCAGGCCGGCGCGCCCCACGGCCGCGAGGCTCACGGCCGCGACGGCCGGCCCCAGCATGGCGCTGCCGAAGCTGTGCAGCACCTCGGCTCCGATCACGGCGGCCCCGGAACTCGACAGCGCGAAGAGCAGCGCGGCCGCCCCCACGGCGAGGGAGGCGGCCGCGGCCGCGCGGCGCTTGTCGGCGAGGCGATCCACCAGGGCGCCGCCCGGCAACTGGCTCAGGATGGCGGCCAGCGACCCCACGCTCAGCGCCCGCCCGATCTCCCCCTCGCTCCAGCCGGAGGTCGCGAGGTAGACGGCGATGAAGGGGCCGAAGCCCGTCTGCGCGTCCGCGATGAAGAAGCTCAGCGCGTCGAGCGCGACGCGGCTGCGGCGGTTCTCCATGGGGGAAGGCTACCCGGTACAGACGGTGCCGTCACGCCTCCGCACCGGGAGGGGACCATCGAGACTTCGGTCGGATCCGGCGAGAGCGGTAGACCAACCCCTTCGGTCTAGCGTCACTCTCTGACGCCGCGCCTTTCCGCCGCGGAACGCTGATCGGATCCGAAAAACGCGCTTATGGGAAGCGGAGATGGTGGTATTCGTGCATGGGTGCTTCATGCTTAAATGGAGATATATACACCGTGGCCGGCGCCACCTTCCGCACATTGCATGGAAGTCGTCCGAGCCCTCGTCGTCGACAGTCGCTCAATCCAGGGGCAGCGGCTTGCCATATGTATTTAGCAGCTCGCCGAGAGCTATACTGCACTGTATTTCTGCCTCATGCCTCACTTTGATTGTATATCTCAAAACTCGGCCTGATCCTTGTGCGGGGGCGGAGTCTCTATGGGGCCCTCAAGGCTTCTCAAGTCGTACACGAACTTATCGACCGCGTGGGCGTCGAAGTCCCGCGACTCCAATCGAATGACACGACCTCCCTCAAGCGTGAGTTCGCTGAGCTTGTTGGTGATCTGCTGAGGTTGATCGGAGCTATCGATCTGAACGGACGGAGAGTCCTCGACCTTATTCTCTATGAGGGGTAAGATCAAACGCAGCTTTGAAGTCGTCAGCTTTGCTGTGCCATACGTAGTCCAAAGCCGGGAAGACAAACATATTGCAGACCTCGGAAGCTGTGTCGGTGAACTTGTCGAAGGCAGCCAATCGCTCGGCTCTAATCTGGTTCTCCCACGTGAGGTCCATCTGCCTGTAGGAGTAGAAAGCCGACACGGCAGCGGTGATCGCTGCTATGACCGTGAACACCGACGTTCCCGCATTGAACCTGTCGGACAGGCTCGCCATCGGCAGCTCTCGGTTCATTGGCGCTTTGCCCATCATGGCCGACGAAACCTCGCCATGATGGGGCATCAGTCCTTGCTGAAACGACCAAAGCCGCCCCTTGCGGAGCGGCTTGACGTCCCCTTACGAGGAAGACGGACGCCACTTTCGTGGACCGCAGGTAGCCCCCTCTCGGGGAAACAGTCACCCTTGTGGGGCCGCTCGTCTGACCGTTCGGCCTAAACAGGACGGGGATGCTGAGTGGCTTGCAACCGAAGCTTTAGGCCCCGGGTCACCACGGCGCTCGCCAAACTTGCGATCGGACGAGTCGCCTGCAGTGGGCATCCCCTGCAGGACCATAACTACACCTTCCGGGCTTTCGTTTCAACGAGCTCGCGAGGCTCATTGCACCCGGACGCCGTAGCGTTGAAGGAGACCGTCCGCGTTGGCCTCCGCGCCGGTGATCCACTTCCGGGAGTAGGCGACGACGTCGGCGAGCTGGAGGAGCCGGGAGGCCGCCGAGTCGAGCTTCGTCACCCGGTTCACCCCCTTGAAGTGGCCATCCTCGACGCGGGCGCGCTCCATGGCGGCGTCGAAGTCGGGATGGTCGTTATGGGTGTTGACGTCGAGCACGACGTCGATGTTGCCGATCGTCTCGCGCCGCAGCACGTCGCGCTTGAAGTGGCGCAGTCCGATCTTGACCGTCTCGACCACAGCATGGGCGTAGAGCACCGGCGGGGTTCCTCCTCGCTCCGCCACCTTGCTGTTGAGCATGGTGACCCGGCCCTTCGGCCCGCCGATCCAAAAGCGGCCGAGGAGCCCTTGGAGATAGCCGTCGCTCATGCCGGCGGCGTGCAACTCGGCGACGTTGGGCTCCAGGAGATCGCTCAAGCGCTTGTCGAGGTGGCCGGCATCGCGCGCTAGGACGAAGACGGCCCCGAGGAAGAGCGGCCCCTGCCCGGCGGTGCCGCATTCGTCGATGAAGCACAGCACCTTCTTGTTCAGACCCGCACGCACGTTGGTTCCCGCGAAACAGAAAAGCCGCCCCGACCTCAGCCGGGGTGCCCGCCGGAGTGGTAAACAAATCTCTAACGACCACGTCTCTAAAAGTGCGTTAACTCTGACATATCAATTTCCGCCCGACCTCCTGCGTTAGGAGGGCTATTATCGGAGGCAAGACGGCGCTCAAACATGGGTCTCGCCCACATGGAACTCGTCCGTACCTCGCGCGGCGACAGCGTCTGTCCGCAAGATGTGCGATGGTGCCGTCGATTTCTCCCGCTGACAGCGGACGTCTCCAAACGTCGGCCAAGTCCTCTCCAGGCTACGCCCTCGATCATCGCCAACGATGGAACGGCATGGAGGACGTGGCGGTCCCGGGGGGATTCGAACACCCGACCTTCGGTTTAGGAAACCGCTGCTCTATCCTGCTGAGCTACGGAACCCCACACCGCCTCCTTAGCGAAGATCCGGCCCGATGAAAAGACCGCGCCACCGAACCGCCGCCCAAGCCCTCCGCGCGGCGGCGCTGGCCGCGGCCTGGACCGTCGGCGTCGGGGCAGGGGCCGCCCGCGCCACGGACCCGGCCGGCGCCGCGCCGGCCTGCGCTCCCGCGCCCGACGACGCGCCCGCCGCCATCGCGTCCGTCTCCGACGACCTCGACGTGACCCTGGCCGACGGCCGCGTGCTGCGCCTCGCCGGGATCGCGCCGCCGCGCGCCACCCCGGCCGCGCCCGACGGACCCGCCCGCGCCCGCACCGCCCTCGCGGCCTGGGTCGCGGGCGCCTCCGGCATGGAAGGCCCTGTCCTCCTCTGTCCCCTCGCCCCCGCGCCCGACCGCTGGGGCCGGATCCCGGCCCTGCTGTTCCGCGCCCCCGCGCCCGGCCCCACGGCCGCGACCTTCGCCGCCGACACCTCCGCCGACGCCTCCACCTCCGCCGCCGAGGCCCTGCTCCGGGCCGGCCTCGCCCGCGCCCGGCCCGAGCCCGGCGTCCACCCCTGCTTCCCCGCCTTCCTCCGTGCCGAGGCGGCGGCCCGCGCCGGGCGCATCGGCCTGTGGGGCGATCCGCATTACGCCGTCCTCGCGGCAGGGGACACCGCGGGCCTCGCCGGTCAGGCCGGCGACATGGCGCTGGCCGAGGGCGTGCTGCACCTGCACGAGGGGCGCGGCGCCCTCTACCTCGCCCTGGGGCGCGACCGCTGGGGCTTCGCCGCGGTGGTGTCGCGGCGCGACGCCCAGCGCTTCGCCAGGGCGGGGGTCGACCTTCACGACTACGACGGGACCCCGGTCCGCCTGCGCGGCGACCTCGACGCCCGATTCGGGCCGCGCATGCGCCTCACCGAGCCCGACGCCGTCGAGAGCCTGGAACCGGGCTCGCTGCCCCAGGGGGAGGAGGCCGAGGGGAGCGGGGCGGGCCCGAAACACTGGACTGGGGGCGCGGGGAATCGCTAGACAGGGCGCGGCGCGGTGAGGCGGGAACGGGGCGGCCAGTCCTGATGGCGAGCGTGTGGGATCCGAGCGGCGACGGTCCCCGGCACGGTCCGGGCGGATCGGGCACCCCCGCGCCGTCCCCGCGCGGCCGCGTGGCCCCGCCGCGCCCCGTCCGGCGGGCGCGGCGGCTCGGTGCCGCCGTCCGCAGGGCCCCCGCCCTCTTGGCCCCCGTCCTCTTAGCCCCCCTCCTCTTGGCCCTCGCCCTCGCGGGCTGCGCCGGCACGATCGACGACAAGCCCGCGGCACTCCAGCCCGCCGCCGTGACGCTGCCGCCCGCGGCCCCCCGCACCACGGGCGTCGACAGCCCCGCGGCGCGCGAGCACAAGCAGCTCGTCTCCTTCTTCGGCGGCGAATACCGCGCCCCCGCGACCGAGCGCTTCCTCGACGAGGTGCTGGTGAAGCTCGCGGCCGCCAGCGACACGCCGAGCCAGGTCTACCGCGTCACCATCCTCAACTCGCCGGTCGTCAACGCCTTCGCGCTGCCCTCGGGCGACATCTATCTCACGCGCGGCCTCTTGGCGCTCGCCGACGACACCTCCGAGGTCGCGGCCGTGATGGCGCACGAGATCGCCCACGTCACCGAGCGGCACGCGATGCGGCGGGCCGAGATCGAGAAGCGCTCGGCCGTGATCAGCCAGGCGGCCGACGTCATCGACGACCGCGACCGCTCCCGCACCTTCAAGACCTACGCGCAACTGTCGCTGGCGAGCTTCTCGCGCCAGCAGGAGATCGAGGCCGACCAGGTGGGCATCCGCGTCATCGCCAGGGCGGGCTACGACCCCTTCGCGGCGTCGCGCTTCCTCGTCTCGCTCGGCCGCGCCACGGACCTGCGCCAGTCGCTCCACCCGGGCGGCGACGCCAAGCCCGACATGATGGCGACCCATCCCTCGACGCCCGAGCGCGTCGCCCGCGCCGTGGCGGTGGCGCGCGGCATCGCGGCGCCGGGCATCGGCGAGACGGGCCACGATCGCTACCTCGCGGCCATCGACGGCATCCTCTACGGCGACGACCCCGCCCAGGGCTTCGTGCGCGGCCGTCGCTTCATCCACCCGAAGCTCGGCTTCGCCTTCACGGCGCCGGACGGCTTCGTGCTGGAGAACTCCGCCCAGGCGGTGTTGGGCGTGGCGGCGGACGGCTCGGAGGCGCTGCGGCTCGACCGCGTGAGGGTGCCGGGCGACACCACGCTCGCGGCCTATCTGGCGTCCGGCTGGATCGACGGGCTCCAGTCCGGCACGGCCGAGCCGCTGGTGCTGAACGGCCTCCAGGGCATCACCGCCACGGCCAAGGCGGAATCCTGGACCTTTCGCTTGGCGGCCATCCGGGTCGGCCCCGAGATCTACCGGCTCACCTTCGCGGCCAAGGACCTCAACGCCGAGGTCGACCGCCGCTTCCGCGACGCCATCGACACGTTCCGCCGCGTCACGCCCGAGGACGCGCGCGACGTGCGGCCGACACGCATCGCCACCGCGGCGGCGGGCGCCGGCGAGGGCGCCGACGCGCTGGCCGCGCGGATGGCGGTTCCCGACCACCCGCTCGAGAACTTCGAGGTGCTGAACGGGCTCGAATCCGCCGCGCTGGAGGCGGGCCACCGCTACAAGATCGTGGTGGACTGAGCAGACTTGCGTTGGAAGGCCAACGCTTCGTCTGCTGAGACCCTTGTTTTGTCGCAGGTTTTTGCTCGGAAGAGCGTGTGACGCTCTCCCGAAACCTGCTTAGGGGTTCCAGCATCGATCAGTGCTGCGCCCTGTCGGCCTTGCCCCTCTGCAACGAGCGCTCATTCGCAGCACTGATCGATGTGGGTGCCCTAGCGCGGCGGGCGCCCTATCTCATCCTTTCCCGCCTGTGCCGCACGGCCGCAGCGCCGTTCGCGTCGCGATTCTGAAACCTTCGCTGCCGCGACGCGTATCTCCCCAGACAGGGCTACCACGGACATCACCGCTTCGTTTCGCGCCCTCCGCGAGATGGACGGACGCTCTCGAGCGAAGCGGTCATATCCGTGGGGACCCCGAGCGGGGAGTCGACCATGTTGCAGATGGCGGGCGTGAGGCGGCAGTTCGTCAAGGCCGCGATGGCGGCCCGGTTCCTCGAACGCGACGAGGAGCGCGCCCTGGCCGAGAGCTGGCGCTACCGCGGCGACGAACGCGCGCTCCACGAACTCGCGGCCGCCCACATGCGGCTCGTCATCGCCCTGGCGGCCCGCTTCCGCCACTACGGGCTGCCCATCGCCGATCTGATCCAGGAGGGGCACGTCGGCCTGCTCGAAGCCGCGGCGCGGTTCGAGCCCGAGCGCGAGGTGCGCTTCTCCACCTACGCGACGTGGTGGATCCGGGCCTCGATCCAGGACTACATCCTGCGCAACTGGTCCATCGTGCGCGGCGGCACGAGCTCGGCCCAGAAGGCGCTGTTCTTCAACCTGCGCCGCCTGCGCGCCAAGCTGTCGCGCGAGGGCGGCCCGGAGAGCAACGCCTCGATGTTCAACACCATCGCGCTGGCGATCGGCGTGTCGCCGGCCGACGTCGAACTGATGGACACGCGGCTCTCCGCCCCCGACGTGTCGCTCAACGCCCCGGTGACGGACGGCGAGTCCTCGGGCCAGACCGAGCGGGTCGAGTTCCTGGTCGACGACAAGCCGCTGCCCGACGAGACGGTGGGCGAGATGATCGACGGGGACCGCCGCATCGTGTGGCTGCGCGAGGCGCTGGGCGTGCTGACGGAGCGCGAGCTGCGCATCGTGCGCGAGCGGCGCTTGGCCGAGGATTCCGCCACGCTGGAGGCGCTGGGCGCCCGGCTGGGCATCTCCAAGGAGCGCGTCCGCCAGATCGAGAACCGCGCCATGGAGAAGCTCCGCCGCGCCCTGTCGGACCGCAACGCCGCCGACGACGCCGCGCGGGGGGCGCTGCTCGCGCCGGCGTAAGATGGTTTTCAAAGGGCTCGCCCTTTGGAAACCGGTCCTTCAGGATCATGCACCCGCGAGGCAGCGGTGCTCCGGGATGGCGTAGACGCGGTCGCGCCCGAGCGCGTGGGCGATGCGGCGGCCCTCGGCCAGCAGGCCCGCGAAGGCCGGATGGCGGAAGTTGAGCCCGCCCGCATAGGCCCCGAAGGCCGGCATGATGCAGCGCGCCCCGTCCGACACGAAGCAGCGCCGCCGCACCGCCCCGCTCGTCCCCGCCACGATCGCCACCGGGTGGAGATGCCCGGCGATCTCGCCCGCCGCCGTCGCCGCGCCGGCCTTCGTCGGCTCGTGCCGCAGGCTGAGCGGCCCGAGCCGCCACTCCCCCGCCACAGCGCCGCCGAGCCCCTCGGGCGGCCCGCCCGCGGGCGACAGCGGATCGTGGTTGCCCGCGAGCCACACCCAGTCGCGCCCCGCCTGCAGCGCCCGCAGCGCGTCCCGGTCGGGCCCGCCCATGCGGCCCGCGCCGTCCCGGTCGTGGAAGCTGTCGCCCAGCGCCACCACGAGCCGGGGCCGCGTGCGCGCCACCACGGCGGTGAGCTTCGCCAGCGTCGCGGCCGTGTCGTAGGGCGGCAGCATCAGCCCGCGCCGCGCGAAGGACGAGCCCTTCTCGAGGTGCAGGTCCGCCACCAGCAGCACCCGGTCCGCCTCCTCGAACAGCGCCCCGAAGACGTCCGCCATGAGCTCGACGCCCGCGACCCGGACGTGGGTGTGCACGCGGGAGATCTCAGCGGTCCCGCCGCCGGGCCTGGGTTTCGATCTGGCCGCCGTCATCGTCCCCGTATGCTTCCTCGATCAGCACGTCCGCGGCCTCGGCCAGGATCGTGTCCTCCGCCTCGCCGTAGACCGGCTCGCGGCCGATCTCCAGCATGATCGGCACGGCGAGCGGTGAAATCTTCCCCAGGGGCTTGTGCAGGATGTGCCCCCGGATGCGCGACAATAGCTCGCCCAGCCGCCGGAGATCGAGCAGTCCCGTCGCCGCATCGTCGCGCGCCGCCCGCAGCAGCAGGTGGTCGGGCTCGTGGCGGCGCAGCACGTCGTAGACGAGGTTGGTCGACACCGTCATCTGCCGCCCGGTCTTCTCCCGGCCGGGGTGGCGGCGCTCGATCAGCCCGGAGATCGTGGCGCAGATGCGGAAGGTGCGCTTCATCATCGAGGATTCGTCGAGCCAGGATTCGAGGTCGTCGCCCAGCATGTCCTCGGCGAAGAGCTCCTCCAGCGTCACGCGGCCCGCCGCGATCCGCGCGCCGACGTCGCCGTGCGACCAGACCGCGATGGCGTAGTCGTTGGCCACGAAGCCCAGGGGGCGCAGCCCCGCGCGTTCCATGCGGCGGCTGAGCAGCATGCCGAGCGTCTGGTGCGCGAGCCGCCCCTCGAACGCATAGGCGATGAGGTAGTGCCGGCCGCCCCGCGGGAAGGTCTCGACCAGCATGGCGTCGCGCGGCGGCAGGGCCGACTTCCGCCGCTGCAGCCCGAGCCAGTCCGCCACCTGGGGCGGCAGGTCGAAGTCCTCCGGCCGCGACGCCATGGCCCGCACCTGCTCGGCGAGGTAGGTGGTGAGCGGGAACTTCGAGCCCGCGTAGGAGGGGATCTTGGGCTCGGTGCCGGCCACGCGGGCGCAGAGCGCCTCGTCGTCGACGATGGCCTGGAGCGCCAGGATCTCGCCGCCGAACAGGAAGGTGTCGCCCGGCAGCAGCGTCTCCAGGAACCCGTCCTCGACCTGCCCCAGCACCCGCCCGCCGCGGCCGACGGGGCCGGTCGCGCCCGGCACGCCCGCGACGGCGGGCGCCGCGCCGCGCGAGCGCACGAGCCGCACCTTCAGCATGGCGGCCTGCACGATGGTGCCGACGTTCATGCGGTACTGCTGGGCGATCCTGCCGTTGGAGACGCGCCAGCGCCCGTCCTGCGCCTGCCGGATCTTGGCGAAGCGCTCGTAGGCCCGGAGCGCGTAGCCGCCGTGGGCGACGAACTGGAGCGCCCGGTCGAAGTCGTCGCGCGGGAGGCCGGCATAGGGGGCGGCGTCCGTCACCTCGGCGTAGAGGGCGTCGGCGCCGAAGGGCTCGGCGCAGGCCATGCCGAGGATGTGCTGGGCCAGCACGTCGAGCGCGCCCGTGCGGGCCACCGGCGTGTCCTGCACGCCCTCGGCAGCGGCCCGGATGGCGGCGCGGCACTCCAGCACCTCGAAGCGGTTGGCCGGCACCAGGATGGCGCGCGACGGCTCGTCGAGCCGGTGGTTGGCGCGGCCGATGCGCTGGATGAGGCGGCTCGCGCCCTTCGGCGCCCCGACGTTGATGACGAGGTCGACGTCGCCCCAGTCGATGCCGAGGTCCAGCGTCGCGGTCGCCACCACGGCCTTCAGCCGCCCCTCCGCCATGGCGTCCTCGACGCGGCGGCGCTGGCCGACGTCGAGCGAGCCGTGGTGGAGCGCGATGGGCAGGTTGTCGGCGTTGATGCGCCACAGGTCCCAGAAGAGCTGCTCGGCCTGGAAGCGGGTGTTGACGAACAGCAGGGCCAGCTTCACGCGCCGGATCTCGTCGTAGATCTCGCCCAGCGCGTGGCGCGCGCCGTGGCCCGCCCAGGGCAGGCGCTCGCGCGAGTCGAGCATGGTGACGTGGGCCGCGGCCCCCTCGGGCGCCGTCACCAGGGCGGGCGCCGGGTCGGCGCGGCCGCCGAGATAGGCCGCGAGCTCGGCGGGCTCGCGCACCGTCGCGGACAGGCCCACGGTCTGCACGCCGGGCGCCAGGCGGCGCAGGCGCGCGAGGTCGAGCGCCAGCAGGTCGCCGCGCTTCGACGTCACCAGGGCGTGGAGCTCGTCGAGCACGATGCGCTTCAGGTCGGCGAAGAGCGTCGCGGCGTCGGGGCTGGCGAGCAGCAGGGCGATCTGCTCGGGCGTCGTCAGCAGCACGTCGGGCGGGTCGCGCCGCTGCCGCTGGCGCTTCGACGCCGACGTGTCGCCCGTGCGGGTCTCGACGCGGATCCCCAAGCCCATCTCGGCCACCGGCACGTCGAGGTTGCGGGCCACGTCGACCGACAGGGCCTTCAGCGGCGAGATGTAGAGCGTGTGGAGCGCCGCCCGGCGCCTGGGGCGGGCCGACAGTTCCACGAGGCTCGGCAGGAAGCCCGCCAGCGTCTTGCCGGCCCCCGTGGGGGCGATCAGCAGCGCCGAGCGCCCGGCCTCGGCGTGGGCCAGCAGCTCCATCTGGTGGGGCCGCGGCGCCCAGCCCCGCCCCGCGAACCAGCCGAGGAAGGCCGGGGGCAGGGCCGCGAGGGGCAGCGCCGCGAAGGGCTGGGCCGCCGGGGGCGGGGGAGGGGAGGGGAGCGGGGGCGTCCTGTCGAGCACCCCCACCACCTAGTCCTTCGACGCCACCGCGGCGAGTCCCGGCACCGCGGTGCCCCGCTCGGTGCGGGTGGACGCGGGGTCGAGCAGCCGCGGCGTGAGCCCCGCGGCCCGCAGCCCGGCCGCGAGGTGGCCGGGCGCGTGGGCGAAGCGCAGGCCGGGGCCGAGCGCGAAGCCGCGCGCGGGCGGCGCGCCCGCCGGGGGCGTCTCGGCCGTGAAGGCCAGCAGCCCGCCGGGGGCCAGCGCCCGCGACGCGCCGGCGAAGACGGGCGCGAGGTCGCCGAGGTAGACCATCACGTCGGCCGCGACCACGAGGTCGTAGGCGCCGGCCGGGCTCGCCGCCAGGGCGGCGTCGAGCGGCCCGGCCTCCAGCGCCGCGTAGACCCCCGCGGCCCGCGCCCGCTCCACCATGGCGGGCGACAGGTCGACGCCGTCGATGGCGGCGGCCCGCCCCGCGAGCGCCAGGCCCATCAGCCCCGTGCCGCAGCCGAGGTCGAGCGCGCGGGCGAAGCGGCGGCCGGGCGCGATGCGGTCGAGCGCGGCGACGAGCACCGCCGGCCCGCGGTAGCCGAGCGCCGCCGTGAGGTGCCGCTCGAAGCGCGGGGCGTAGCCGTCGAACAGGGCGCGCACGTAGGTCTCGGGCAGGCCGGCGGGCGTGCGCCCGTCGAGCCGCGCGAGGTTGGGCTCGGCCCCGAGGCTCCCGCCCTCGTCGAGGGCCGCGGCGCGCGCCCAGGCCGCGCGGGCGCCGTCGCGGTCGCCGCCGCGCTCCCGCGCCTCCGCCAGCGCCGCCCAGCCCGGCGCCCACCCCGGCACGCGCTCCGCCACCTGCCCCAGGAGGTCCGCGGCGGCCGCGTGGTCGCCCTCCTCGGCGAGGGCCTGGGCCCAGGCGAAGCGGCGGTCGGCGAGGAGGTCGTTCGAGGATAGGCTCAAGAGTCCGTCGCGATCGATGCGGATGGTTGGCGGATGAAGGGTGCGGCGTCGCGTGGTCTTCCCCCGATGGCCCTTTGACGGAAGCCATGGTTTCTTGTCAAAACTCGCAGACCGTCACGACGATGCGATCGCCTCCCCGAGAGAACTCCGGAGATGCCGTATGGGCCTCACCATCGCATGGAGAACTCGCGAAGCCAGCCTCGATCGATCAAACAACTCCAAGTCTCGACGCTGGAAGTTTGGGGCGCACCGTCGCGCGACATCCATCAGAGCGACCTGCCCTGCGTGAAGGCGTTCAAAGGCCCTCTGCCCCCCAACACCGATGGTCTGAAATTTGAAACCGTCGTGGCGCCCACTCCTGGAAGCGGCGGCAGAGGAGAGGCCAGAGGGTACTATGGCACACCGGGGGTCACGTTGAAGGTCGATGCGAACGGGGACGACTTCGCCGTGATCCCCATCATTGTCATCAGGTTCTACCCATAGCTTAAGTCGGAGCAGACCATGCTGACGCAGCTTGAAAGCCCGGAGCTCTTGTTCTCTGACTTCATCCCTCAGGCCGAGATCAATATCCGGTCGAAAGAATGCGGGAAAGCTTCGATCTGATCGAAGCTTGCGATGATCTGCATGATTTCATGGGGGCGGCTTTCATCATCGATGGGAGATTGCCGTTCACGATCAAGCACTATCGAGGAAGTCAAAAAGATTCGTTCACGATCCATTTCCATCGGGAGAGTGACATCAGATCCGTCATGCGCGATGTCGATCAGATCATGAGCCATCTGGAGATCCCGGAATCGTCACTGAGATGGGACAGATCGCAAGATCCGGATCTTTGAAGCACGGCTGTCGATCTTCGGTTTCCGACAGCACCGCTTTTCGGGATCATTCGCGGGTGTCACGAGGGCTGCGCCATCGGCAGACCTGTCCCACCTCGAAGCGATTCCGTCGATCTCAACGATCCGGAAGCTCTCGGCGTTTAGCCTCGCGCCCGCCACGAGGACAGCCCCATGCCGCACCACGATCGCCTCCCCTCCGCCCGCCGCGCCGGCGCCGCGGCCCTGCTCTGGGCCGCCGCCGCGGGCTCAGCCGGGGCGGCCGACCTGCCCTTCATGTCGTCCGCGTCGCCCCCGCCGTTCGACGGCGCGCCGCGCCACGGCGGGGGCGGCGGTTACGCCGTGGCGGCCGTGCCGCTGCGTCCGGCGCCGCTGCGCTACGACATCTACGGCTATCCGTTGCTGCAGCGCATCCCGAGCCCGCTCGCGGGCGGCGGATGCCCGCCCGCCCTTCAGCCGGGCTACGACCCCGACGGCAACCTCGCCGGCTACGCGCCGATCCCCATGTGCCGCTGAGAGGTCGTCCGATCCCGCCGGGGCACGGTGACGGGCCCTTCACCCTGTCGGGCGATGGGCGCGCGAATCATGGCGCCCGGGCCCGCGACCCGTGTCACACTGCCGCCGCGGCCCATGCGGCCGCGACATGTCGGCCGGCGCGGGCCGAGCCGCATTGCGCGGACGGTCGCTCGGCATAGTTAAGGTTCATGGAAAAAACGGCGACGGACGGTTCGCCGCTGCAACCAAGCCCTTTTGGGGCAGTTGTCAACCCGACCACGGGATGGATGCCAGATGAACTCTCCCTCGACACGGGCCCTCCTGGGTGCTGCCGCCGCGCTGATGGCCTCGGTGGGCGTCCTCTCGATCGCGCTTCCGTCCCTCGCGGGCGTCCTCTCCGCGCTGGTTGTGATGACCGCCGGCGCCTTTGTCGCATTTGCGGCACAGTCCCGGCGTTTGCGCGACGGGGAGCAGCTCGTTTACCGGCCGGTCTACGTCCGGCGCCACGATGTTCAGCGGCGGGTCACGTCCGACGAGGATTGATGCGCGGGCCGCACCGGCGGGGTCGAGATCCCAGCCGTGTCGGGCAGTTTTGGGAAGGGTGAGCGAGATGGCTGCGACGACCTCCAACCACATGCGCCGTCTGGGCCTCGTCGTGATGGCCTGCTTCGTCGGCGCGCCCCTCGTGGCGGCCCCCATCGCGGCCAACGGTCAGGCGCTGCTGCGCCCGCTGACGATCAACCGCGGCCTGCACGTCGTCCAGGCCTTCGGCCCCGACGACGAGGATTGCGTCTTCGAGCTGCGGCGGGTGCCTCGCCCCGGCGGCCAGCTCCACACGGCCAAGAAGCTCGTCTGCAACGACTGATCCCGTCCGGATGTGGCTGATGCCGCCATGTCGGCCACCGAGGTCCTGACGCAGACGCCGCTCGGCCTCTACTGCCCCGACGGCGACTTCCACCTCGATCCCATGCGCCCCGTGCCGCGGGCGCTCGTGACCCACGGCCATTCCGATCACGCGCGCGCCGGCCACGGCGCCGTGATGGCGACGGCCGAAACCCTCGACATCATGGCGCTGCGCTACGGCGAGGACTTCACCGGCGCCCGCCAGACCGCGGCCCTCGGGGACTGGACGCGCGTCGGCGGCGTCCGGGTCCGCTTCCACCCCGCGGGCCACGTCCTCGGCTCGGCGCAGATCGAGATCGAGCGCGGCGGCTTCCACCTCGTCGTCTCGGGCGACTACAAGCGCGCCGCCGACCCCACCTGCCTCGCCTTCGCGCCCGTGCGCTGCCACGCCTTCATCACCGAGGCGACCTTCGGCCTGCCGGTGTTCCGGCACCCCGAGGCGAGCGACGAGATCGCCAGGCTGCTCGCCTCCCGCGCCCTCTTCCCCGAGCGCACCCACATCCTGGGCGCCTACGCGCTCGGCAAGGCCCAGCGCCTGATGGCGCTGCTGCGCGCCGCCGGCTACGACCGCCCCATCTACATCCACGGCGCGCTGGAGAAGCTCACGGCCTATTACGGCCGGCAGGGCATCGCGCTCGGCGACACGCCCAAGGTGGCGGCGGCCGAGCGGCCGAAGCTCGGGGGCGAGATCGTCATCTGCCCGCCCGGCGCCATCAAGGACCTGTGGGCGCGGAAGTTCCCCGACCCCGTCACGGCCGCGGCCTCGGGCTGGATGCGGGTGCGCGCCCGCGCCCGGCAGAAGGGCGTCGAGCTGCCGCTGATCGTGTCGGACCACGCCGACTGGGAGGCGCTCTGCACCACGGTGGTGGAGACCGGCTGCGAGGAGCTGTGGGTCACGCACGGCGAGGCCGACGCGCTGGTGCACTGGGCGGGGGGGCAGGGCATCGCGGCCCGGCCGCTGCACCTCATCGGCTACGGCGAGGAGACCGAGGACGAGGTGCCCGAGGCCGCATGAGGGATTTCGCGCAGCTCCTCGACCGGCTGGCCTTCGAGCCCGGCCGCAACGGCAAGATCAGGATGATGGCGGCCTATTTCGCCGCGACGCCCGACCCCGAACGCGGCTACGCGCTGGCGGCGCTGACCGATGCGCTGAGCTTCGCGGACGCCAAGCCCGCCATGATCCACGCGCTGGCGGCCGAGCGCACCGACCCCGTGCTGTTCCGGATGTCCTACCACTACGTCGGGGACCTCAGCGAGACGGTGGCGCTGATGTGGCCCGCGGCCCCCGGCGAGCGGGAGCCGCCGCTGCTCTCCGAGGTCATCGGCACGCTGTCGACGACCGGCCGCGTGGCGCTGCCCCGCGTCATCGCGGGCTGGCTCGACGGCCTCGACGAGACCGGCCGCTGGGCGCTGCTGAAGCTCATCACGGGGTCGCTGCGCATCGGCGTCTCGGCCCGCCTCGCCAAGACGGCCGTGGCGGCGCTGGGCCCCCACGCGCCCGACGACATCGAGGAGGTGTGGCACGGCCTCGTGCCGCCCTACGCCGAGCTCTTCGCCTATGCGGCCGGGCAGGGGCCGAAGCCCGACACCGTCGATCCCACGCCCTTCCGCACCCCCATGCTGGCCCACGCGATCGACGAGGCCAAGGATTTCGCGGCCCTCGCGCCGGCCGACTTCACGGCCGAATGGAAGTGGGACGGCATCCGCGTCCAGGCCATCACCGGCGTCGCGCGCGACGGGCGGCCGGCGCAGCGGCTCTATTCGCGCAGCGGCGACGACATCTCGCAGGCCTTCCCCGACCTGATGGACAGCCTGTCGAGTGGCCGCTGGGGCGCGTCGGCGCTCGACGGCGAGCTGCTCGTGGTGGTGGAGGGGCGCGTCCAGCCCTTCGCCAGCCTGCAGCAGCGGCTGAACCGCAAGAGCGTGTCGGCGAAGACCATCGCCCAGTATCCGATCCACATGCGGGCCTACGACATCCTCATGGCGGAGGGCGAGGACCTGCGGGCGCTGCCCTTCGCGGAGCGCAGGGCGCGGCTGGAGGCCTTCGTGGCCCGCATCGACGATCCCCGCATCGACCTGTCGCCGCTCGTGCCCTTCGCGGATTGGGACGCGCTGGCCGAGGTTCGGCTCGACCCCGCGGCCCACCACGCGGGCGACGACGCCGAGGCCATCGAGGGCCTGATGCTGAAGCGCCGCGACAGCCCCTACGTACCGGGCCGGCCCAAGGGCCTGTGGTTCAAGTGGAAGCGCCAGCCCTTCAACGTCGACGCCGTGATGATGTACGCCCAGCGCGGCCACGGCAAGCGTGCCTCCTTCTACTCGGACTATACGTTCGGCGTGTGGAAGGACGGGCCGGAGGGCGAGGTGCTGGTGCCGGTCGGCAAGGCCTATTCGGGCTTCACCGACCAGGAACTCGTCAAGCTCGACCGCTTCGTGCGCAACAACACGGTGAAGCGCTTCGGCCCGGTGCGGGAAGTGGTGCACACGCGCGACGAGGGTCTGGTGCTGGAGATCCTGTTCGAGGGGCTGAACCGCTCGACGCGCCACAAGTCCGGCGTGGCCATGCGCTTCCCCCGCGTGGCGCGCATCCGCTGGGACAAGCCGACCATCGAGGCGGACCGGTTCGACGTGCTGGAGAAGCTCCTGGCCGCCGAAGCATGAGACTTCTTGAGATGGTTTCAAAAGGCCCTCGGCCTTTTGCGGGTTTCAGGGCGGAGCCCTGAACGGCGGGATAGAAGAGGGTCAGTCGTCTTCAGGGCTCCGCCCTGAAACCCGCCAAAGGGCAAGCCCTTTGGGATCCGTCTCGTGGCGGCGTGGTGTCCCGGAGTCCATCGAGAACTTGGATCGATGCCTCATCATCCGACACTAGAGGGTCGTGGCCGGCGGGACCGGGGCGTCGGACGGCGACAGGAAGCCCGCGCGCAACACCGGACCCATGCCGGCATATTCCGCGACGAGCGCCCGGTAGTCGGCCGCCACGGGCCGCGGGCGGCGGTCGAGGTCGTAGAGGCCGCAGGGCGTGAGGGTGCCGTTCTTCTCCTTCAGCTCCGTGTCCCAGTCGACCTGATCGCAGAGCGAGTACCAGGTGAAGCCCAGCACCGGGATGCCGTCGCCGCGCAGCCGCAGCACGTTGAGCCACTGCTTCCACAGCCAGGCCGGCGCGGTCGCGGGGTCGAAGGTGTTGGTCTCGGTGTGCATCAGAGGCCGGCGGTAGCGCCGGTAGTACTGCCGGGCGAGCTGGTACCAGCCCAGCACGTCCTCGGCCGGGATCACGCTGCCGTCGGGCTTCAGCAGGCGCTCGTTGCGGCCGTAATAGTCGAGGCCGAGCACGTGGTAGCCCGGCGGGTCGAAGTCCATGAACCACTCGTATTCGCCGGCCGTCATCCCGTTCTGCAGCAGGAATCGGTAGATCTCGGCGTCGGGCAGGCTGCCGTAGAGGAGGTCGAGCGAGATGAAGCGGTTCATGTTGGCGATCCGGTTCTCCCGGCTCGGCTCCGCCTTGAGTTCGTGAAAATACTCCGCGCTCTCGCTCTGGATGATGATGGCGTCCGGGCGCACGCGCGTGATGGCGCGCGAGGCGAGCAGCTTCGCGGCCACCAGATGCTTGATGGCCGTGACGAAGGCCCGGTCGCTCTTCAGTTGCTCGTTCCAGAACCCGTCCTTGGCGCTGACGCGCGCCGCCACGTAGATCTCGTTCACCGGCGTCCAGTGCCGGACCCAGGGATACCGCCCGGCGACGGCCCCGGCGTATTCGGCGAAGTGGAACGGCAGGTCGGGGTTCTGGAAGTTGCCGAGCCAGTCCGGGACGCCGAAGTGGAGGAGGTCCAGGATCGGCACGATCCCGAGGCGCTTCAGCTCGGCCATCGCCTCGTCGGCGAAGCTCCAGTCGTAGCGGCCCGGCCCGAGGTGGGTCCTGTGATAGGGCAGCCCGTAGCGCAGCGTGCGCAGCCCCAGGTCCTTCACCAGCGCGAAGTCTTCCCGCCAGCGCTCGTAGTGCCCGCATTCGTCGAGGAGGTCGCGCCTGACGCTGCCGTGACCGATCGTCGGATAGGAGCATTCGATGCCGGTGGCGAACATGAAGGCGCCCCCCGTGCCGGGGGCGTCGTCCGGCCGCGATCCGCCGGGCAGGCGCCCGGCGGCGTCGAGGAAGCTCCTCACGGCGGTCAGGCCCCCCGAGCGAGGAAGCGGTCGGCGGTGCGCAGGGCCAGCGCCATGATGGTGAGGGCCGGGTTGGCGCCGAGCGCGCTCGGGAAGGTGGAATTGTCCGAGATGTAGAGGTTCGGCACGTCGTGCGCCCGGCCGTCCGGGTCGACGACCGAGCGGGACGCGTCCGTGCCCATGCGGGCCGTGCCGATGATGTGGGCGTTGCGCGGGAAGGACCAGATGTCGCGCGCCCCGGCCGCCTCCCAGATGCGGCGCATCAGCCTGTCGCCGTGGTCGGTCATCCGCCGCTCGTTCTCGCCCATGGAGAAATGCACGCGGGGCTTCGGCAGACCGCGGGCATCGAGCTCGTCGGACAGCTCGACGTAATTGTCGGCGTGGGGCAGGCAGTCGCCCAGGATGTTGATGCCAGCCGTGTTGTTGTAGCCGCGCATGTGGGCCCGGAGCTGGGCGCCCCATAGCCCGCGCCCGCGCGCCACCTGCGACGCGTAGGTCACCGGCATGACGCCGATGCTCTGGAGCAGGTAGCCGCCCGCGAAGTCGGCGTCGGCCGGCCGGTGGGTGTCCTCCGAGATCAGCCCGCCCGGGATGCCCTTGAAGGGGCGCACGAAGTCGTCGAACTGCCCCCAGACCTGCACGCCCGTGTGGGCCATGAAGTTGCGGCCGACCTCGCCGCTGCCGTTGGCCAGGTCGTTGAGCAGCAGCAGCCGCGGCGTCTCGATCGCGCCGGCGCAGAGGAACACGGCGCGGCAGCGCTGGCGCTCGTCGCCCGCGGCCGTGCGGTAGACCACGGCGGTGATGCGGCCGGAGGGATCGCGCTCGAAGCCCGTGACGCGGCATTCCGGGCGGATCTCGGCGCCGGCCGCGACGGCGAGCGGCAGCCAGGTGACGTCGGCCGAGCCCTTGGCGCCGGTGGCGCAGCCCGCCTGGCAGAAGCCGCAGGCGTGGCAGGCCGGCCGGAGATGGGTGCCGTCGGTGGCGTAGGACCCCGACAGCGCCGCATTGGCGGCCGGCGAGGTGCGGATGCCGAGCGCCGCGCAACCGCGCTCCATGAGCTGGGCCGCCCCGTTGAGCGGCAGCGGCTTCAGCGGGTAGGGCGTGCGGGCCGGGCCCCAGGGGTAGGGCGAGGGGCCGGACACGCCCACCGTGGCCTCCACCTCGTCGTAATAGGGGGCCAGCGTTTCATAATCGAAGGGCCAGTCCTCGGCGACGCCGAAGTCGGTCTTGAGGCGAAGGTCGGCGGGCTGCGCCCGGACCATGTAGGACGTGTAGTGCAGTGTCGAGCCGCCCACGCCCGTGCCCGAATTGTTGCGGCCGAAGGCGACCGGGTCCGCGCCGGCGCTGAGCCGCTCGTCGTTCCAGAACAGGAACCCCTGCGCCTCCTCGTCGCGCGCGAAGTCCCGGGCGGGATCGAGGGCGCGGCCGGCCTCCAGCGCCACGGTGCTCAGGCCCGCGCCCGCGAGCCGCGCCAGGAGCGGCGCGCCGCCGGCGCCGGTGCCGATCACCACGGCGTCGACCTCGTCGGCGGTGGAGAAGGGCGGCCGGCTCATCGCGCCCCCCCGCCGGCCGCGCCGAGCGGCTCGGGCTCGCGGGGCTCGCGCTCGCCGAGGCCGATCGCCTGCCAGCCGCGAGCGTCGGCATAGCCCGCGTAGCCGATCTCCTCCTGGGACAGGGGATGGGCGTAGAAGGCCTCGGTGACGGCGGCGAGCAGGTCCTCGAAGAAGCGCTTGGCGGGCAGGTCCCGCCACGCCTCGCCCGGCGGGTCGCCGGCCTGCACGGCCGAGATCACCCGGTCGCGGTCGACCGCCGGCAGGGCGAGGAAGGCGGAGCCGGCCAGGGTCCGGGCCGTCTCGTCGATGCCGGCGAGCCCGTGCCGCATCGCGGTGCCGTCGTCCGGCATGGCGTCGTAGCGCCAGCCGTCGCTCTCGCCCGAGGCGAGGTAGGCGTCGATGGCGCCCGCCACGTCGACGCGGCGCTCGCCCTCCTGATCGAGCAGCCGGTCGCAGACGGCCCCGAGCAGCGTGAACTCCGCCCCCGTGAGGAAGCCCGGCTCCGTCACGGGCGGCCTGGCGAGGCGGGCCTTCAGGGCCGCGCGGGTCGGCGCCGTCACGAAGGGCGTGTCGATCAGCCCCGCGAAGGTGCCGTCGGGATAGCTGTGGTCGCGCAGCGTCGCGGTCGCCGCAGGATCATGGGTCATGGTGTTCACGTCTCCGCCATGCCGCAGTGCAGCATCGTCGGAGCAGGACATGGGGCGCGACGCTTCCACCGTCCAGGCGGCGCCGGCGTCGCACCTTCACGGAGGTCGATGAAGGGGCTCGGGCCGTTGCGGATCGGCCGCCCGCCCCCCTCCGCGCCGCCCGGCGCGCGATCCCGCCCGCCGCGGGGCCCACCGCGAAGTTGACGAAAACGCCCGCGTCGGCACAGTGCCGCGGACGCGCCGGCGGGCCGGCCTCAGGACCGAGGACATCCCATGGGTCTCACCGTCGCGGTTCAGATGGATCCCATCGACCGCATCAACATCGCGGGCGATTCCACCTTCGCCCTGCTCCTGGCCGCCCGGGGGCGGGGCCACACGCTCCTCTATTATACGCCCGAGCGGCTGTCGCAGCGGGCGGGCAGCGTCTTCGCGCCCATGCAGCCGCTCGAGGTCCGCGACCGGGTGGGCGACCACTTCACCCTCGGCGAGCCGAAGCACACCGACCTCGCCGAGGTCGACGTCGTGCTGCTGCGCCAGGATCCGCCCTTCGACCTCGCCTACATCACCTCGACGCATCTCCTGGAGCGCGTGCACCCCCGGACGCTCGTGGTCAACGACCCCGCGGGCGTGCGCAACGCGCCCGAGAAGCTCTTCGTGCTCGACTTCCCCGCGCTGATGCCCCCGACCCTGATCTCGCGCGACCGCGCCGCCATCGAGGCCTTCCGGGCCGAGCACGGCGACGTCGTCATGAAGCCGCTCTACGGCAACGGCGGGGCCGCGGTGTTCAAGGTGGCGCGGCGGGACCCCAACTTCGGCTCGCTGTTCGACCTCTTCACCGCCACCTTCCGCGAGCCCTGGGTGGTGCAGCGCTTCCTGCCCGAGGTGACGAAGGGCGACAAGCGCATCATCCTGGTCGACGGCGCGGCCATGGGGGCCGTCAACCGCGTGCCGGCCGCCGACGACATCCGCTCCAACATGGTGCGGGGCGGGGCCGCGGGCGCCACCGAGCTCACGCCGCGCGAGCGGGAGATCTGCGAGGCCATCGGGCCGGAGCTGCGCCGCCGCGGGCTGCTGTTCACCGGCATCGACGTGATCGACGGCAACCTCACCGAGATCAACGTCACCTCGCCCACGGGCCTGCGCGCCATCAAGCGCCTCGGCGGGCCGGACCTCGCCGAGGCCATCTGGGAGGCGATCGAGGGCAAGGTCGGCCGGGGCTGACCCCGCGGGAGGAGGGGCTCGGGACTCCGGTGTTGATTCATCCGGCCCGTCCATGATCTCCTTCGGTCCCAATCCGCGTCGCCGAGACGCGCTGGAGGCTGACGATGACCGATGCTCTCGAAATCTTGATCGCCAAGGCCCACTAATAACAACGGCGGTCTGTACTGACCTTTTTTCCCCTCCACCTCCCTCATCCTGAGCAGGGCGCGGAGCGCCCGTGTCGAAGGACGCAGACGCGGCCCGCTCGCGCGCGGAGGGTGCCTGCGTCCTTCGACACGGCCCTTCGGGCCTGCTCAGGATGAGGACGGGTGAGGGGTCGCCGCCGTTAGTATAAGGTGCGGATGGACGAGCAGCAGTTGCGCGAGCAGCGCCTGAGCTTCGTCTACGGCAACACGCATGTCGAGAACGAGCGGATCACCCGCGAGATCGTGGCCGCGGCGGACGAGGAGGTGGCCAGAGAAGATCGGATGGCGACGCCGGACGAGAGGCGTGCGTGAATTCGAGGATCGCCACAGCAGCGCGGACCCGGTCGAGCTCATCGCCAGACCCCGCGAAGAAGGCCCAAAGGGAGGCCGAGAACGGCGTCCGTCAGTTCAAGGCGGCGCTGGACATCATTCGACGGCCGGGACGGAGATTTCCTGCTGACCCACGCGGTCATCCTCGAACTTCATCACGAGGCGTTGCAGGGTATCCATCTTCTGGCCTGGACCTACCGGAACGCGCCGGTCACGATCGCGAAGAGCCGTCACGTCCCGCCGAGGTATTGGGACGTCGCCGATCACATCGGCGCCCTGTGCGAAGACGTGAACTCGCAGCGGCACGGCAGGGACGCCATCGAACTGGCGGCTTACATCCTGTGACGCATGAACTGGATCCATCTCATCGCCGACGGCAATGGGAGGACAGCCTGCGTGGTCTCCTACGTCGTGCTGAGCGCCGAGCCGGGCAGTCTCCTGCCGGGCACACCGACCATCCCCGAGCGGTCGTGTCTCAGTTTAGATTTCGACCCAGCGCAACCGGCCGCTGTCGACCGATCTCTGACCTTCAGCAGGTCTGCTGACCGGCGATCTGAATGGCTGCGAACAATCAAGTTTGGCCGCAAGCCGATGACTTCAGGACCGAAGTGACAGCAGAGGACGACAGACGAGCTTCTTGCCTGGCGGGGATGAGATGTGCTTGCAGGGTGGACAACATTCAACCGGCAGCAGATTGAAAGAACTGGCACGCTCTCGTCTGTGAAGCGTGACACGCCCAGGCCGACGCTGTAACGGCCCGCCGAGCTTGACATGCGGTGTCGCATCACCTTCCTGTCCTCCACATTGCGTCGAGCACGTCTTTCGGTTGCACGGTCATTGCGAACATGCCTGTCATCGACATCGGGAAATGGTTGAAGGGGATCGGTCTCGACAAGTACGACGACCTATTCCGGGAGCACGACATCGACGGCGAGGTCTTGCTCACCCTGACGGCCGAAGACCTCAAGGAGATCGGCGTCGCGACCGTCGGTCACCGGCGCAAGCTTCTCAACGCCATCGCCGGATTGGCCAAAGCTGAGGAAGACACCGTCCCAAGCGCGGCGCCCACGTCGCGGTTCGTTCCCCATGTGGCCGAGCGCAGGCATATGACTGTGCTGTTCTGCGACCTCGTCGGGTCCACCGCCTTGAGCCAGCGCATGGACCCCGAGGACATGGGCGACGTTCTGCGGTCGTTCCACGACCTTGTATCCGCGTCGGTGACGCGGTTCGACGGATACGTGGCCAAGCTCATGGGCGACGGCGCCCTGGTCTATTTCGGCTTCCCTCAAGCCCACGAGGACGACCCGGAACGCGCGGTCAGGGCGGCCCTGGCGCTCGTGGACGCGCTGCGAGGCATGCAGCCCGTGCGCGGCGTCCCGATGGAAGCCAGGGTCGGCATCTCCACGGGACTGGTCGTGGTGGGCGAGCGGATGGGCGAGGGCGAAGCCAAGGAGCGCGGCGTGGTCGGCGAGACGCCGAATCTCGCGGCCCGTCTCCAGGCGCTAGCGCTGCCCGGCACCGTGGTGGTGTCGGACGCCACGCAACGCCTCCTCCGCCGGACCTTCCTCCTGGAGGATCTGGGGCGGCACGCGCTTAAGGGGATCGAGGGACCCGTGCAGGCTTGGCGGGTGAGCCGCGAGACAGGGCATGTCACGCGCTTTGAAGCCATCTCCTCGGGCCTGCGCACGCCGTTCGTCGGCCGCGAGCAGGAAATCAGCCTGCTGGCGGATCGCTGGCGCGATGCCGTCGAGGGCGAGAGCCAGATCCTGCTCCTCTCGGGGGAAGCCGGCATCGGCAAGTCCCGCATCCTTGAAACCTTCCGGGAGGAGCTCAAGGGGCAGCCCCACAAGACGCTCCTGTTTCAGTGCTCGCCGCACCGGGTCAACGACGCCTTCTTCCCGATCATCGGGCAGGTCAGGCGGTGGGCCCGTCTCGCGACCGGCGAAGCTCCCACCGAGAGCATCGCCAAGCTGGAAGCCATGGTCACCTGCGGGGACCTGGACGCCGGCGCGGTCGTCCCGCTCCTGGCTTCCCTCCTGTCGATACCGACGGACAGGCTCTACCCGCCGCTCGACATGCCCGCCAGCGAGACCAAGGAGCGGCTGATCTGCACGCTGGTGTCGCTGGCCCTGAGGCTCTCTCGGGACGTGCCCGTGCTCGCGCTGCTGGAGGACGCCCACTGGATCGACCCGACGTCGCTCGACGTGTTCGGGCGCCTGATCGGGAGCATGGGGGAGGCCCGGATCATGCTGGTGACCACCTTCAGGCCGGAGTTCTCGCCGTCCTGGTTCGGACAGCCCCGGGTCACCGCGCACGGGCTGAACAACTTCGGCCGCCGACAAGTCCTGGCCATGATCGAGGGGGTGAGCGGGGGCATGGCACTGCCGCCCGAGGTAGTCGAAGAGATCGTTGGGAAGACGGACGGCGTCCCGCTCTTCGTCGAGGAACTCACTAAGAGCGTCATCGAATCGGGCTCGTCGCAGCCGTTCGACATCCCGTCGACACTCCACGACTCGCTGATGGCGCGCCTGGACCGGTTGGGGCCGGTGAAGGAGATCGCGCAGGTCGGGGCGTCCATCGGGCGCGAGTTCCCCTACCGTCTGCTGGAAGCGGTCCTGCCCCTCAAGGGGCGAGGGTTGCAGGACGGGTTGGCGTCGCTGGAGAAGGCCGGGCTCGTGCACGGTCGGGGCAACCCTCCCGAAAGCACCTACACCTTCAAGCACGCCCTGGTGCAGAACGCCGCCTATGCCACGCTCCTCAGGGGGCAGAGGCAGCGCATCCATGCCGACATCGCTGCCGCGATGGGAGATGCCGCGACGAGCGGCGCGCCTGCCATCGTGGCCCATCACCTGACGGAAGCCGGCCTGGCCGGCCCGGCCATCCGGTCGTGGCTGGCGGCGGCCGAGGCTGCGCTTGACCGTTCAGCGAACCGGGAGGCGGCGAGCTACATCGAGAAGACCGTGGCCCTGCTGCCGCAGGTGCCGGAGGACGAACGGTCGAGCTTGGCCCTGACGCTGCATCTGACGCATGCCAACGCGCTCATGTTCAACAAGGGGATCGGCGCGGTGGAGACCATCGCCAGCCTGCAAGAAGCCAACCGGCTCGTGAAGCGAGGCGTGGGAACGCATGCCCAGCGCATGTTCCTCATGCACGCCTTCGGCACGGTCGAGTACATCGAGGCCAGGATGGGACCGGCGCTCGACATCGCTTGGCGATTCGTCGACATGGCCAAGAAACAATCGGACACCCTGTTCCGGTACGCCAGCGAGGGTCAGGCGGGTTGGATCCTCCTGTTGATGGGCGAGCTTGAAGAGTGCCTGGCCTGCTTCGACAGGGCCGAAGCGTTGCACATCGCTCCAGGGCAGTCGTTCACCGATCACCGGTTCATCTGGGACCCGCGGATCTCGATCCTCTGCATGAAGCGTTGGGCGCTCCTCTCGATGGGACGGCACGTCGAGGCGGCCCAGGTCGCCAAGGACCTTGAAGTGTTGGGGTCCAAGTTCATGCGACCCTACACCGTCGCTTTTCAGAAGTACCTCGCCACCGTGCTCCCCGCCTCGATGCTCGGGGATCTGGACACTTGCGAGCGCGAGAGCGCGAACCTCGTCGCCTTCTGCCGCGCGAACAACGTGGACGAGTTCGCCCACCAAGGTTCCCTCCGTCACGCTTGCGCCAAAGCCCTGCGGGACCCAAGCCCGGCCAACATAGCGGCGCTGCCCTCCGCCCTCGGGTCCCACTGGCTGAGTTCGCACGTCTCCGATTCCTACAACTTGTCCCAGCACGCGGAAGTCCTCCTGCGATCCGGCGACGTGGCGGGCGCGGAGTTCACCTTGGGCGAGGCTTTCGCCTTCGTGGAGCGCTCGAAAGAGCGCCATTGGCTGTCCGACCTGCACTGTCTTGCGGGCCGGATCGCGCTCGCGCGTCAAGAGCCGGATATCGAAGGCGCCAGGGCGTCCTTCCACGAAGCCATCCGTGTCGCCAATGGCCAGAATTACCGCATGGCCGAGTTGAGGGCGACGACGCGGCTTGCCCACTTGGAAGCGGGCGGCGCCAGGAGCCAGGACGTCGTCGTTTCTCTGGAAACAATTCTCGCTTCCATCGACGGCGGCGAGGACACCCGCGATGTCCGAAAGGCGCGGTCGTTGCTCAGGCGGACGGGGAACGGGAGAGTGTCGGCCCCTATCCCCTGATATATATATTCCTGCTGGGATGAACGGGTTTTCGCCGCTGAGGCGGCGTGCTTGGCTTTTCGGGCCTGGACGGGGAACGCCTGAGAGTTTGTGAATGAATGCCCATCTACCCCAAAACGGGCAGGAGTTCCTCAATGTTTTCAGAGGGCATTTAGGCACAAGTTCGATACATTTACAGACTCTGAGCCGAGACCCAATTCCCTCCTTTCTTGGTCACTTTCCGCTTGGCTTCCGGTCCGGAAGGTCTGCTTTTGGGCGCGGTGCCAACGTCAGATCTCCACACCCCTTGCGGACGTCCCTGCCGTATTTCAAACCGAGACACCAACCCCCGGGGCAGATCGCTTCCGACAAATCGCCCTACGACAAAGCCCTGGAGGAAACGGATGACTCCTGGAAACGCGAGCTCGTGGCGCTGTCCGGCATGAAGGCCATGCTGGACAGGATGCTGAAGAGGCAACTCGAAAGCGCGAACGCGCAGTGAGGTGGCCGGGACGGCTGAATCGCAACTGCTGCCCGTGGACGGCCTGACACGGACCGAAGCACATCCTTCATCATCGCCCCACAATCGGCCGCTACGGCGCCACGCGAAGGAGGCCGCCACCATGACGCCAGCGCTCGATCCCCTGGTCCTGATCGTCGAGGACGATCCCGACATCAGCGCCCTCATGGCCCGCTACCTCGGCGACAACGGCTTCGACACCGAACTCGCGCGCGACGGCGCCGCCATGGACCGCCGCATGGCGGCCCGGCGGCCCGACCTCGTGGTGCTGGACGTCAACCTGCCCGGCGAGGACGGGCTGTCGCTGTGCCTGCGGCTGCGCAACGCCGGCGGCCCGCCCGTCATCATGGTGACGGCCCGGGGTGAGGACGTCGACCGCATCCTGGGGCTCGAGATGGGCGCCGACGACTACCTGCCCAAGCCCTTCAACCCGCGCGAGCTCCTGGCCCGCATCCGCGCCGTGCTGCGCCGCCAGTCCGCCGAGCCCGGCCGGGACGGCGCGGCCCCGCCGCGCAGCCTGCGCTTCGCCGGCTGGACCATCGACCGCGGGGCCCGCCGCCTCACCGACCCCGAGGGCACCCGCGTGGCGCTGACCAGCGCCGAGTTCGACCTGCTGTCCACCTTCTGCGACCACCCCGGCCGGGTGCTGTCGCGCGAGCAGCTCCTGGACTTCACGCACGGGCCGAAGTCGCCCTCGCAGGACCGCAGCATCGACATCGTGGTGAGCCGTCTTCGCCTCAAGATCGAGCGCAACCCGCGCGATCCCGAGCTGGTCCAGACCGTGCGGTCGAGCGGCTACATCTTCTCGCCCGCCGTCGAGGCCCTGCCGTGATGCTCCGCGCCGTGCCGGGCGCCCTCGTGCCCCGCCGCATCGCCACCCAGCTCCTGCTGCTCGTGGCGCTCTCGGCCCTGATCTTCCACCTGTGCATGAGCGGCGCCTTCCTGCTGAACCGGGCGGGCTGGTTCCCGCCGCTGCATCCCTTCCTGGTCGATCCCCTGGACCACGCGATCGCCCTGGCCGGGGCCGCGGACCCGGCCGACCGCGCCGCCGTGCTGCGCGCGGCAGGGCGCGCCGACCCCGACCTCGACCTGCGCCGGGCGGAGCCGGGCGAGGCACCCGCCCCGGGCCGCCGCATCGTCGCCCTGCCGGACGGCACGGCCCTCAGCGCGCCCGCCGCGTCGCCCCGGCGCCGGGGCCCCGATCCCTCGGTGCTGGCCTTCGGCACGCTGGTCTTCGTGGCGCTGTCGACCACGCTCTTCGTGGTCTGGGCGGTGCGGGGCATCACGGCCCCGCTCGATCGCCTCGCGGCCGCGGTCGACGCCTTCGCGCGCGACGGGTCGGCCCTCGACGGGGGCGCCCGCGCCCTGCCCGAGACCGGCCCGGCCGAGATCGCCACCGTGTCGCACGGCTTCAACCGCATGCAGGCGCGCATCGCCCGCATGGTGGCGGAGCGGACCGACATGCTGGCGGCCGTCAGCCACGACCTGCGCACGCCCATCACCCGCCTGCGGCTGCGCGCGGAATTCGTCCCCGACGCGGGCCTGCGCGAGCTGATCCTGCGCGACCTCGGCCAGATGGACGCGCTGGTGCACGGCGCGCTGTCCTTCATCCGGGACCGCGCCGTCGAGCGCCGCCCGGCGCGGCTCGACCTCGCGAGCCTGCTGCGCACCGTCTGCGACGAGGCGGCGGACCTCGGCGGCCGCGTGCGCTACGGCGGCCCCGACCACCTCGTGATGCAGGGCCACGAGGACGAGCTCCGGCGCGCGGTCGGCAACCTCGTCGACAATGCCGCACGGGTCGAGGCCGAGGCCGTCGTCGAGCTCGCGCGCGGGCCCGACGGGGCGATCCTCATCACGGTGAGCGACGACGGGCCCGGCATCCCGCCCGAGCGCCGGGCCGAGGTGATGCTGCCGTTCCGGCGGGGGGCCGACGACGGCGCGCGCCCGCAGCCCTCGGGCTTCGGCCTCGGCCTGCCCATCGTCCAGGCCATCGTGGCGGCCCACGGCGGCACGCTGACGCTGGGCGGCCGCGAGCCGCACGGCCTCGTCTGCCGCATCGCCCTGCCGGCCGCGTGACCCGACCTGGGCGTTCGGGAACATCCACCTTTCGGCCGCACCAGTCCGGGGCAGGGCAGGGGCGGCATCCTGCCCCGCCGGAGACCCCCGGCCGAGCTCCCGTCCCCGACCTCCGGAACCCCCTCATGCCCGACCTCCTCGCTTGACCGCGGCGCCGCCCCGGCCGACGCGCCTCCCCGCCCGCGCCGCGGCGCTCGCGCTGTCCCTGGCGCTCGGTGCCTGCGCGCTCGCGTCCCGGGAGGACTTCACCGCGGCCGACCAGGCGGCGGCGGGCGTGCCGGGCTTCGGCGCCGTGCGGGTGTGGGGCGACGCGCCGGCGCCGGTGGTGGCCCGCGCGGTGATCGGCCCCGCGGCGCGGCCGAGGCCGGACCACGACGTCAACGTGCTGGCCCTGTCGGGCGGCGGGGCCGGGGGCGCCTTCGCGGCCGGCCTGCTCGACGGCTGGACGCATCGCGGCACGCGGCCCGCCTTCGACGTCGTCACCGGCGTGTCGACCGGCGCGCTGATCGCGCCCTTCGCCTTCCTCGGGCCGGCCTACGACGCCGCCCTGGCGAAGCTCTACACGGGCGACGGGGCGGGCGGCATCGCCGAGCCCGCCAACATCGTCAGCATCGCCACCGGCGACGGGCTGCTCGACCCCGGGCCGCTGCGCCGCATGGTGGAGGCCTACGCGACGCCGGAGTTGCTGGGCGCGGTGGCGGCCGAGCACCGGCGCGGCCGGCGCCTGCTCGTCGTCACCACCAACCTCGACGCCCAGCGCCCGGTGGTGTGGGACATGGGCGCCATCGCGGCGAGCGGCCGGCCCGACGCGCCGGCCCTGTTCCGCGACCTGCTGGTGGCCTCGGCCAGCGTGCCGGCCGTGTTCCCGCCCGTGATGATCCGCGTCGCGGCGGGCCCGCGCGCCCTGGAGGAGATGCACGTCGACGGCGTCGCCACCGCGCAGATCTTCATCCGGCCCGACGTGCTGGTGTCGGGCGGCGCCCCTGTGCCGCCGTCCCTGCGCCGGCGAATCCACGTCTGGGCCGTGGTCAACAACACGCTGCCGCCCGAGTTCGCCGTCACGGCCCGGGGCACGCTGCCCATCGCCTACCGCTCGCTGGCGACCGTGATGAAGGCCCAGACCGCCGCCACCGTGACGGCCGCCGCGGAGGCGGCGCGCCGCCTCGGGCTCGACTTCGAGCTCGCCTATATCGACCACGCGGTCGACTACGCGCCCCAGACGCCCTTCGCCTCGGGCTACATGGACAAGGTCTACGCCATCGGCGACCGCGAGGCGCAGGACGGCTCCGTCTGGCACCGCGACCTCGCGGGCCTGGGCGTGCCGGCGGTGCCGTGAAGCGGGGGGACACCGACGAACTTCGGCACCGTGCGGAGATCGGCTATTCGTCCCTGAAGACCCCGAAGGCTGGACTCACGAAGCCGCAGGCGGCGATCTCGTTTGGATGAACAGCAGTCAAAACCGATGACGACATAGAGGGTGCTGTTGGACGGGTTCCGGATGCGGAGTGTGACGGCGTGACCGCTGCCCTGAGCGCGTGCTCGTATTTTCCTTGACATCATATGGTCAAATCCCCATAAGTGAACAGCGATGTCGTCTGGTTCTGCTCCTAAACGTTGCATCTTCCTCGGGTCTTCCCTGAAAGATTTGATTGCATTTCCTGCCAGCGTGAGAGCTGAATTCGGATACGCGCTTCATGAAGTCCAGCGCGGTGACGAGCCACATTCGGCAAAAGCTCTGAAGGGATTTGGCGGGCGTGGCACTCTCGAACTGGTCGAGAACCACGACGGGAACACCTACAGGGCCGTTTACACCATAAGATTCTCAGGTTTCGTCTACGTTCTTCATTGCTTTCAGAAGAAGTCGATGAGAGGCGTCGCGACGCCACAGAAAGACATCGAGCTGATCAGAAGTCGTCTGCAAATGGCGGAAAACGATCTTGCAACTCGGTCCCATGGAGGAGGACAGAATCAATGAGCGACTCTGAAATCTACGAGAGCAGCGGCAACATCTTTGCCGACTTGGAGCTAACCGATGCCGATGAGCTACAGCTCAAGGCCAACGTGGTCAGTGAACTGCGACGGCTGATCGCGTCGTGGAAGCTGACGCAGACCGCCGCGGCGGTGCGCATCGGCATCGGACAAGCCGACCTGTCCAAGCTCCTGCGGGGTGGCCTGCGCGGCTATTCCGTCGAGCGGTTGATGCGGATGCTGACCGCCTTCGACCAGGACGTCGACATCACCGTCCGCCCGCACGCCACGGCGGGCGAGAGCGGCCGGATCACGTTCCATCCTGCGACCGTTTAGGCAGACCCCTCCCGATCGGCCTCACCGTTCCCGCCATCCCCGCCCCTCACCCCGCGGCGTTGCCGTCCAGGAACAGCCGGAAGGCCGGGTTCTCCGTCTCGTCCCAGCAGGGGTAGCCCAGCGCCTCGACGGCCTCGGCAAAGCGCGCCCGGTCGGCCGGCGGCACGACGATGCCGGCCAGCACCCGGCCGTAGTCGGCGCCGTGGTTGCGGTAGTGGAACAGGGAGATGTTCCAGCCCTGGCCGAGCCCGTCGAGGAACTGGAGCAGGGCGCCCGGATATTCGGGGAACTGGAAGCGGTACAGCACCTCGTCGTCGAGCCCCGCGGCGCGCCCGCCCACCATGTGGCGGACGTGGACCTTGGCGATCTCGTTGTCGCTGAGGTCGAGGGCCCGGTAGCCCTCGCGGGACAGGAGGGCCAGGATGTCGCGCTTCTCGGCCTCGCCCTCGCGCAACGCCACGCCGACGAAGATGTGGGCGGGCGCGTTGGGGCCGGCGAAGCGGTAGTTGAACTCGGTGATGGAGCGCGAGCCCAGCACCTGCATGAAGCGGCGATAGCTGCCGGTCTCCTCGGGGATCGTCACGGCCAGCAGCGCCTCGCGCTGCTCGCCGATCTCGGCCCGCTCGGCGATGTGGCGCAGGCGGTCGAAGTTGAGGTTGGCGCCCGAGTTGATCGCCACGAGCGCGCTGTCGCGCAGGCCGCGCTCGGCCGCGTAGCGCTTCAGCCCCGCCAGCGCCACGGCGCCCGCCGGCTCGGCCACCGCGCGGGTCTCGTCGAAGATGTCCTTCACGGCCGCGCAGATCTCGTCCGTCGTCACGGCCACCACCTCGTCGAGGCAGGAGCGGCAGATCCGAAAATTCTCGGCCCCGGCCTGGCGCACCGCGACGCCGTCGGCGAAGAGCCCGACGCGGTCGAGCACCACCCGCTCGTCGGCCTCGATCGCGGCCTTCATGCTGGCGGCGTCGTCGGGCTCGACGCCGATCACCCGCACGTCGGGCCGCAGGAACTTGATGAAGGCCGCGATGCCCGCGGCGAGGCCGCCGCCGCCCACGGGGACGAAGACCGCGTGGAGCGGCCCCGGATGCTGCTGGAGGATCTCCATCCCCACCGTGCCCTGGCCGGCGATCACGTCGGGGTCGTCGTAGGGATGCACGAAGGTGAGGCCGCGCTCGGCGCAGAGCGCTGTGGCGTGGCGGTAGGCCTCGTCGAAATTGTCGCCGTGGATCACCGCGAGGCCGCCCCGCGCCCGCACGCCCGCGACCTTGATGCTCGGGGTCGTGCGCGGCATCACGATGGTGGCGGGGATGCCGAGCTTCTGGGCCGCGAAGGCTACGCCCTGGGCGTGGTTGCCGGCGGAGGCGCAGATCACGCCCCGCTCCAGCGCATCGCGCGGCAGGCCCGCCATCTTGTTGTAGGCGCCGCGGATCTTGAAGGAGAACACGTCCTGCAGGTCCTCGCGCTTCAGCAGCACGCGGTTGCCGAGCCGGGCCGACAGGCCGGGCAGGGGATGGAGCGGGCTGACCTTCGCGACGTCGTAGACCCGCGACGTCAGGATGCGGCGCGCGTAGTCGTTGAGGTCGACGGCGTCGTCCGGTGCCGCGGCTTCGCGCGCGTCGAAGGTGGGGAGGTGGAGGTTCATGGCGGGGAGATGGAGGGGGTTCGAGCCGAGGGCGAGCCGGTGGTGCGCCGGAAACGCGCGCCGCGCAACCCCGGGGAGCGCGCGCGGCCGCGAGCTCACGCTCCCCGCCCCACGGGCACGAGGCTCCGCCGGGCCGCCGACACCACGTGGCGCGTGAGGTCGTCGAGCAGGCGCGCGCCGATGCGGGCGTGCTGCCAGTGCAGCGGCACGTCGAGCCGGTGGCCGGGCGACAGTTCGACGAGGCGGCCGTCCGCGAGGTGTCCCTCGACCAGCGCCAGCGGGTTCATGCCCCAGCCGAGCCCCGCCACGGCCGCCTCCACGAAGCCGTGGGTGGAGGGCAGCCAGTGGGTCGGGGCGTCGAGCTCCAGCCCGGCGGCCGCGCGCAGCCAGCGGGCCTGGAGCCGGTCCCCCCGGTCGAAGCGCAGGGCGGGGGCGCGGGCGAAGGCGCCGGCCTCCGGGCCGCGCGGGAAGTGGCGGCCGACATAGGCCGGGCTGGCTGTGGCGGCGTAGCGCAGGGCGCCGAGCGGCACCGTGCGGCAGCCCTGCACCGGCACGGGGTCGGCCGTGACGGCGGCCAGCACCTCGCCCGAGCGCAGGCGTTCCGCGGTCCGTTCCTCGCCGTCCAGCACGAGGTCGAGCAGCGCGCCGCTCGCCTCGGCGAAGGCCGCCGCCGCGGGGGAGAACCATGTGCCCAGGCTGTCGGCGTTCACCGCCACCCGCACCGTCGCGGGCCCGGCCCGGCCGGCGAGCCCCGGCAGGGCCGCCGCCATCTCGCCCTCCAGCAGCCGCACCCGCTCGATGTGGGCGCAGATCAGCGCTCCGGGCGCGGTGGAGCGGCAGGGCTGGCCGCGCAGCACGAGCACCGCGCCGAGCCGCTCCTCCAGGCCCCGCACCCGTTGCGAGACCGCCGAGGGCGTGACGCCCAGCGCCGCCGCCGCCCGCTCGAAACTGCCCTCGCGCACCACGGCCGCCACTGCGGCGAGGGACGGATAGTCCAGCATGGAGTTAAGCCCCGCTTCATCGCCATGAACGAGATGAGCTGGCCTACAGCGGCGCGCCATCGCAGAACAGCCCCATGCTGTTCCTCGCCCCCTTCACCGACGGCTTCGCCGTCATGGCGTCCCTCATCGTCGCGGTGGGGGCGCAGAACACCTTCGTGCTGCGGCAGGGTCTGCGCCGCGAGCATGTCGGCGCGGTCGTGCTGTTCTGCATCGCGGCCGACGTCCTGCTGATGTCGGCCGGGGTCGCGGGGCTCGGCGCGGCGCTGGGCCGCGTGCCCGGCCTCGCCCCGGCCCTGACGCTCGGCGGCGCTGCTTTCCTGGTCTGGTACGGGTGGGGCGCGCTGCGCCGGGCGGCCCGCCCAGGCGCGCTCGCCCCGGAGCGCGGGGGAGAGGCCGTGCCACTCGGCACGGCGCTCGGGCGCGCGGCGGGCTTCACGCTGCTGAACCCGCACGTCTACCTCGACACGGTACTGCTGCTCGGCGCCGTCGCGGCGGCGCAGCCCGCCGGGATGCGGCCGAGCTTCGCGGTCGGCGCCGCGCTCGCCAGCGCGGCCTGGTTCACGACCCTGGGCTACGGCGCCCGCCTGCTCGCGCCGGTCTTCGCCCGCGCCGCGGCGTGGCGAGTGCTCGATGGCGCCGTGGGAGTCACGATGCTGGCGCTGGCGGCCAGCCTGCTGCGGGGTGTGCTGAGCGGCTGACGATGGCTGCCTGAGGCCTGGATTCCAAAGGCCGAAGGCCTCTTGAAACCAGTCTATCTCTTCGAAGACCTTCAGGCGGCGTCGCGCGACCGCCCCGGGTCCCCTTCGGCCACCACGCGGTCGCGGCCGGCGTGTTTGGCGGCGTAGAGGCACAGGTCGGCGCGGGCGAGGAGCGCGGCGAGGCGTCCGCCCTCCGCCTCGTCGCCCGCCAGGGCGATGCCGATGCTGACCGTGGTCCGCACCGGCCCCCCCGGGCCCGCGACGGCGAGATGGGCGAAGAGCGCGCGGATCTCGTCCGCCACGGCCCGCGCGCGGGCGGCGTCCGCCCCGGGCAGGAGGGCGACGAATTCCTCCCCGCCCACCCGGCACACGAGACTCGTGGGCGGCAGGTAGTCGTGCGCCAGCCGGGCGAAGGCCACGAGCAGGCGGTCGCCGGCGGGGTGGCCGTGGGTGTCGTTGACGGCCTTGAAGTGGTCGAGGTCCATCAGCAGCAGCGCCGCGGGCCGGCCCGCGGCCCGCGTGGCGTCGAGCAGCGCGCCGCCCGAGCCGAACAGGGCCCGCCGGTTGCCGATGCCGGTCAGCGCGTCCTCCAGCGCGTCCCGCCGATGCAGGCTCGCGGTCCGTTCCCGGTCCATGACGATCGACACGACTCCCAGCGTCACCGCCGCCAGCACCGTCTCCAGGCCGAGCAGGGCGTCCCAGAGGGCCGCGACATCGGGCGCCCAGGGCGCGAGGCCGAAGGTGGGGCCGAGCAGGGTGCGGAGCAGGAAGAAGGCCCCGTGCGCCACGAAGATCCAGGAGGCCCAGCGCTGCGACGGCACCGCGGCGGCGTCGCCCGCCCTGTGCTCCCGGGCGATGGCGGCGCTGTAGACCGTCACGATCGCCGACGTCACCGTCATCCGCCACGCCTGCGACGGGTCGAGGAGCGACGCCACGGCGAGCCAGACGAGCGCCCCCGCCACCACGGGCTCGAAGGGCACGGCGCGGCGGTTGAACACCCGTGCCGCCGCCCAGAGCAGGCCGTAGGGCAGCATCAGCATCCCGTTGCCGAGGACGCGGACCGGCGCGCGGAAGTCGAGCGGCGCCGCCAGCAGCATGGCGAAGCCGAGGCCGAGGCACAGGAAGGCCGTACCCGACCAGAGCAGGGCCCGGCACCCCCGCGCGCCCCGCCCGGCGTGGATCATCAGCGCACCGACGGCGAACAGCACCAGGGCCGAGATCGTGAGCAAGGTGACGGGATCGAATGCCATTGCCGACGAGTCCGGGACGCAGCTCTGCGTGACGGCCGGACGCTAGATCGGGTTGGTTAAGAACCCGTCCGATGCGCGCCGGGCGTCCCGGGGCCCTCCCGATCGGGACAGGTCCGCGACACCCCGGTCACACTTCGGCGCGAAACTTGCTCCCGCCATCGCTCGCGCGGCCGGGCGTCATGCGTCCGACACGGGGCCGCCCTACGGAACCGACTCGGGTCGCCGACGATATTGCTGCAATGCAACATGAGTGTTAGACCGACGTCCGGCAGGGGGATGATGTGATGAGCGAAGTCTGGAGCACCAAGTTCGGCCCGCGCCGCGTGCGGCACGATCCGCCGGTGATCGCCGAGGCCGTCGCGGCCGCCCAGGGGCTGTCCGACGATCCCGCCGAGCAGGCCGAGATCGCCGCCTCGCTGATGGGCGTCCCGGTCGAGGAAGCGGCGGCCGAGATCAAGAAGGCCGCGACCCGCCGCAAACCCATCACCCTGACGTCCACGGACCGCAAGGGCATGGCCCGCGCCGTGGTGGTCGAGCGCCGCCCGAGCCGCACCCTGGTGATGAACCGCTCGGCCCGCCCCTGAGGGCTCCCACGGCCGTCGGTGCTTCGATCGAGGGGGCTTTCGCCTCTCGGGCCACCGTCGAGACCGGGGCACTGATCGTCGTGGGGACCCGCTCGGGCGATCTGTCAAGGGCCTTTTTGCCGAAAGCGCTGGCATCCCGGCGCCGGCCGTGTATAAGGGCGCCCGTGTCCGTCACCCGCTTCACGCGCGGGTGGTGCGGCTCCGCTGGACGACATCCCGGCAGCGCGCACCGACGGCACTCCGGCCATCACCGGCCGAACCCTCGCTACGACCGAAAGGAACTCCCGATGTCGATCACCGCAGAGCGCAAGACCGCGCTGATGCAGGAACACGCCACGAAGCCCGGCGACACCGGGTCCCCCGAGGTGCAGATCGCGATCCTCACGGAGCGCATCAACAACCTGACCGACCACTTCAAGACGCACCGCAAGGACAACCATTCCCGGCGCGGGCTCCTGAAGATGGTGTCGAACCGCCGCTCGCTCCTCGACTACGTCAAGGACCAGGACCAGGCGCGCTACCGCGGCATCATCGAGCGCCTCGGCATCCGCCGCTGACCTCGGCGGCCGTCGCGCTTGCCCCCTGGGGCGGGCGAACCATCTGACCTTACCTGAGACGGCGGCATGGGGCCGCCGTCCCTCTGACCGGCGAGCGTGGCCATGGCAGGATCGCCAGGGGCTGCCTCGAAACCGGGCCCGTCCGACGCGCACCCCGGCCCCGCCGGCCGGGGAGGCGCCGGCGGATCCGGACTTTGCCGGACGACGCGCGGCACCCTCGCAGGTCCCGTCCCCGTCCCTTTGAAGTCGAGGCCAGCCTCTCGCCGTCTTGCTCATGGCCGACAATCGGCTCGCCATGAAAGACGAACATGTTCGAAGTGAATCGCGAAGAGATCGACTGGGCCGGGCGCAAGCTCGTGCTCGAGACGGGCAAGATCGCCCGGCAGGCCGACGGGGCGGTGCTCGCCTCCTACGGCGAGACCACCGTGCTGGCGACCGTGGTGTCGGCCCGCACCCAGAAGCCCGGCCAGGACTTCTTCCCCCTGACGGTCAACTATCAGGAGAAGACCTTCGCGGCCGGTCGCATCCCGGGCGGCTACTTCAAGCGCGAGGGGCGTCCCTCCGAGAAGGAGACGCTGGTGTCCCGCCTGATCGACCGGCCCATCCGTCCCCTGTTCCCCGAGGGCTACCGCTTCGACACCCAGGTCGTGGTGACGGTGCTGTCGCACGACATGGAGAACGACCCCGACATCCTCGCCATGGTGGCGGCCTCGGCGGCCCTGACCATCTCGGGCATCCCCTTCATGGGTCCGGTGGGTGGCGCGCGCGTCGGCCTCATCAAGGACGAGCTCAAGCTCAACCCGACCATCGACGAGATGAAGACCTCCTCGCTCGACCTCGTGGTGGCCGGCACCGGGGAGGCCGTGCTGATGGTCGAGTCCGAGGCGAAGCAGCTCTCGGAAGACACGATGCTCAAGGCCGTGATGGTCGGCCACGCCGGCTTCCAGCCGGTGATCGACGCCATCATCCGCCTCGCCGAGAAGGCGGCGCGCGAGCCGCGCGCCTTCGTCGCGGCCGACACCTCGGCGGTCGAGGGCGCCGTGCTGGAGGTGGTCGAGGGCGACATCCGCTCCGCCTATTCCATCACCGCCAAGGCCGAGCGCTATGCCGCGCTCGACGCCGCGAAGAAGAAGATGATGGCGGCCCTGGCGCCGTCGGACGGCGAGGCCCGGTTCCCGGCCCAGCAGCTCGCCGAGGCCTTCAAGGCCGCGCAGGCCAAGGTGGTGCGCCACTCGATCCTCGACACGGGCTCGCGCATCGACGGCCGCGACCTGAAGACGGTCCGGGCCATCCGCTCGGAGGTCGGCATGCTGCCGCGCACCCACGGCTCGGCGCTCTTCACCCGCGGCGAGACGCAGGCGCTGGTGGTGGCGACGCTCGGCACCGGCGAGGACGAGCAGTACGTCGACAGCCTGGAAGGCTCCTACAAGGAGCGCTTCCTGCTGCACTACAACTTCCCCCCCTATTCGGTGGGCGAGACGGGCCGCATGGGCTCGCCGGGCCGCCGCGAGATCGGCCACGGCAAGCTCGCCTGGCGCGCCATCCGGCCGATGCTGCCGACGGCTGCGGAGTTCCCCTACACGATCCGCGTCGTGTCCGAGATCACCGAGTCCAACGGCTCCTCCTCCATGGCGACCGTCTGCGGCTCGTCGCTGGCCCTGATGGACGCCGGCGTGCCCCTGAAGGCGCCGACCGCCGGCATCGCCATGGGGCTCATCCTGGAGGGCGAGCGCTTCGCGGTGCTGTCCGACATCCTGGGCGACGAGGACCACCTCGGCGACATGGACTTCAAGGTGGC
>CAXTBR010000017.1:0-65786 GCA_964242785.1 uncultured Lichenihabitans sp.
CCGTCGATGGACGCCTTATAGGACAGCCCCAGACAACCCGTCAACACCCAAACAGGAGGAGACATCGAAAAAGCAGCAAAAAGGACAAACGCCAGCCAGAGAAGGCCGCAGACACCACCAGAGCGCGAGTGAAACAGACAGGGAGAAAACAGACGACCAGGCCGAGGAACGCCTCGGTTCAGACCCCGACGCGGCCGAAGTCGGCGACGCCCAGCATGGTCCGGCGGAGGGCCGCCAGCAACCGGAGGCGGTTGAGCCGGAGCGCCGGGTCGTCGGCGTTGACGGTCACCCGCTCGAAGAAGCCGTCCACCGGCCCGCGTAGCCCCGCCAGCGCCCGCATGGCGCCTTCGACGTCCTCCGCCGCCACGCACTCCGCCACCTCGGCCTCGGCGCGCGACAGGGCAGCCGCGAGGTCATGCTCCTCGGGCAAGTCGAGCAGGGCCGGATCGTGGAAGCCCTCGAAGGTCCCTGCCCCGTCGCGCTTCTCCTCCGCCCGCAGGATGTTGGCGGCGCGCCGCTGCCCCGTGAGCAGGTTGCGGCCGTCCTCCGTGTCGAGGAACGACCCGAGGGCTTCGACGCGGCGCACGATGAGCACGAGGTCGTCCTGGCCCGGCAGGGCGAAGACGGCGTCGATGAGGTCGTGGCGGGCCCCCTTGTCGCGGAGATAGACCTTCAGGCGATCCGCGAAGAAACCCATCAGGTCGAGGGCGCGGCGGTGCGCGATCTCGGCCGCCTCGATCCAGCGCCGGTCGAGCTCGGGCGCGAGGTCGGTCGCGATCGCGATCGTGGCGTTGAGGGCCGCATCGCGGATGTAGCGCGACAGCAGGTCGCGCGCCTCGGCGATGTGCCGGTCCTCCTCGGCGAAGGGCCGCGTGACGAGGACGAGCCCGTGCAGGGTCAGTTCGTGGCGCAGCCGCAACCGCAGCCCGTTCTCGATCACGATGCGGATCACGCCCAGCGCCGCTCGCCGCAACGCGAACGGATCCTTCGACCCCGTCGGCTTCTCGTCGATGGCCCAGAAGCCGACCAGCGTGTCGAGCTTGTCGGCCAGCGCCACGGCGACCGACACGGGCTCGGTCGGCACGCGGTCCGAGGGACCTTGCGGCCGATAGTGGTCCTCGACCGCCGCCGCGACCGCCGGGGCTTCCCCCTGGGCCGACGCGTAGTAGCGGCCCATCAGACCTTGGAGCTCGGGGAACTCGCCCACCATCTCGGACACGAGGTCGGCCTTGGCGAGGAGGGCGGCCCGCTCGGCCGCCCCCCCGTCGGCGCCGACCTGGGGGGCGATTTCGCGCGCGAGCGCCATGACGCGCCTCACCCGCTCGCCCTGGGTGCCGAGTTTCTCGTGGAACACGATGCTGTCGAGCTTCGGCACGCGGGATCCCAGGTCCACGCCGAGGTCCGATTCCCAGAAGAAGCGCGCGTCGCTGAGCCGGGCCCGCACCACGCGCTCGTTGCCCGCCACGATGGCCGCGCCGCCGTCGGAGGCCAGGATGTTGGACACGAGCACGAAACTGTCCGCCAGGGCCCCGTCGGGCCGGCGCGTGACGAAGCACTTCTGGTTGGCGCGGATCGTGGCGCGGATCACCTCGGGCGGGATGGCCAGGAAGGCCGGGTCGAACCGGCCCATCATCACCACCGGCCACTCGACGAGGCCCGACACCTCCGCCAGCAGGGCCTCGTCCTCCACCACCTCCAGCCCGCCCGCGAAGGCGAGGTCGCGGGCGTCGTGGCGGATGATGTCGGCGCGGCGGCCGGCATCGAGCACCACGCGGGCGGCCTCCAGCGCGGGGGCGTAATCGTCGAAGCGCTTCACCCGAATCGGCCCCGGCGCCATGAAGCGGTGGCCGCGCGTCTCGTCGCCGGACGCGACGCCGTCGACCGCGAAACGCACGACCTCGGTCTCCTCGGTCTCGGCCCCGAAGGTGCACAGGATGGACTGGAGCGGCCGCACCCAGCGCAGGGTGTCGGGCGCCGAGGATCCCCTGCCCCAGCGCATGCTCTTCGGCCAGGGAAAGGCGCGGATCAGCCCCGGCATCAGAGCCGCGATCACGTCGGTCGTGGGCTGGCCGGGCTTCTCGATGACGGCCGCGTAGAAGCGGCCCTTCTTGGGGTCCTCGATCACCTTGGCCCCATCGATCGACGACAGGCCGGCGCCCTTGAGAAAACCCTGGAGGGCGCCCTCGGGCGCGCCGACGCGCGGGCCGCGGCGCTCCTCGCGGGTGTCGGGCTGGCGGGGCGGCAGGCCGGCGACGTGGAGGGCGAGGCGGCGCGGGGTCGCGAAGCCCTGAGCGCCCTCGTAGAGCAGGCCGGCCGCCACCAGCGCGTCGGTGACGAGGCGCTTCAGGTCGGCCGCGGCCTGGGCCTGCATGCGGGCGGGGATCTCTTCGGAGAACAGTTCGAGCAGGAGGTCGGGCATGGGGATCTTCGAAGGCCGCGGCTGAGGTCAGACGCGCTGGATGGGGCCGGGATAGCGCAGGATCGTGAAGTCGGCAGTGACGAGGGTGATGCCCTCGACCGTGGCCTGCGCGATCAGCAGGCGGTCGAAGGGATCCTTGTGGATCGGCGGCAACGACACGGTCGCCAGAGCATGGTGTGCCGTCACATCCAGTTCGGAATAGCCGTTGTCGAGCAAGCCCCGACGCAGGACGCGCGGGTCGAGCTGGAACTCGGGCCGGCGGAGTGCGAATTTGATCGCCACCTCCCAGAGGGATGCGACGCTGAAGACCACGTCGTTATCGGCGTCGCCCATCAGGGCCAGCGCCGCAGCGGAGAGTTCGGGCGATCCATCGGCCAGCCACACCAGAAGGTAGGTGTCGGGAAGCAGCCTCACTCCTTCGGGCCGTCGAACATCTCCTCGATCTCCTCTCGGCCGAATGCCTTGATGTCATCGGGGATCGCGTAGACGCCCTTCAGGAAACCGATGCGATTCTTCGGTCTATCTGTCGACGCATCGAGCGGCACGACCTTGACCATCGGCTTGCCCGCCTTGGCGATGACGAAGGGCTCGCCGTTGGCCGCCCTGTCCACGAGTTTCGACAGGTGGGTCTTCACCTCGTGGATGTTGAAGGTCTCCATGTCCCTCTCCCGCGGACCTAAGCAGATTTCGGGAGAGCGTCACACGCTCTTCCGATCAAAACCTGCGACAAAACAAGAATCTCGGCAGACAAAGCGTTGGCTTTCCAACGCAAGTCCGCTCAGTCCGGCGTCGATGAGCCCGCAAGTTCGCGAGGAGCGCCACCGCCCTCGGTCCGGAGCCACGCGGCCCCGCAGGCCTTGGCGAGCTCGCGCACGCGCAGGATGTAGCTCTGCCGCTCGGTGACCGAGATGACCCCACGGGCGTCGAGCAGGTTGAACAGGTGCGAGGCCTTGATGGTCTGGTCGTAGGCCGGCAGGGCGAGCCGGTGCCGGCCGCCGGGCTCGTCCGGCGCACCCTTGTCCAACAGCGCGCGCGCCTCGCCCTCGGCGTCCTTGAAGTGCTGGAACAGCAGGGCCGTATCGGCATATTCGAAATTGAAACGCGAATATTCCTGCTCGGCCTGAAGGAAGACGTCGCCGTAGGAGATGCGGGCCTCGCCGTCGAGCCCGTTGAAGTTGAGGTCGTAGACGTTCTCGACGCCCTGCACGTACATGGCGAGCCGCTCCAGCCCGTAGGTCAGCTCCCCCGACACGGGCGAGCATTCGATCCCCGCGACCTGCTGGAAGTAGGTGAACTGCGACACCTCCATCCCGTCGCACCAGCATTCCCAGCCGAGGCCCCAGGCCCCGAGCGTCGGGCTCTCCCAATCGTCCTCGACGAAGCGGATGTCGTGCAGCGCGAGGTCGACGCCGATGGCGGCGAGCGAGCGGAGGTAGAGGTCCTGGAGGTCGGGGGGGGACGGCTTCAGGATGGCCTGGAACTGGTAATAATGCTGCAGCCGGTTGGGGTTCTCGCCGTAGCGCCCGTCCTTCGGGCGGCGCGAGGGCTGCACGTAGGCGGCGCGCCAGGGCTTGGGCCCGAGCGAGCGCAGCGTCGTGGCCGGATGGAACGTGCCGGCCCCGACCTCCATGTCATAGGGCTGCAGCACCACGCAGCCCTGCCCGGCCCAGAAGCGCTGGAGGGCGAGGATCAAGCCCTGGAAGCTGCGGCGCGGGTCGAGCGCGGGCTCCGGCGGGGCCGAGGCGGCGTGAGGGTCGGCTGCGGTCTGTGTCACCGGCGTGCTGTTCCGATCGAAAGGTCTCGCGGTGCCAGTAGCATGCCGGCGCGTCCCGCCGCCACCCGCGCGCGGGACGCCACGCCCGTCATGCCTTGGGGCCCCGAGGGAGATCGGTGCTTCGTTTTCGAGGCTGGGCCGAGAGGCGAATGCCCCTCCACCGAAGCAGTGATCTCCGGGGGAGCCCCGAGCCACGCTCGGGCACCGGTTGACTCCGCCTCCGCGGCTGCGCCACACGGGCGGAGGGGCCACCCGCGCCCGCCGACGGTCACCACCCCCGGCCGTCAGCGCCGTCCTTCGCACGAGGCAGGATCCGGCCGTCCTCCAACGGTCCGAGGTCCCCGGATGATCGTCTCGCTGCTGTTCACGCGCCGCTTCGCGCCGCTGTTCTGGAGCCAGTTCTTCTCGGCCTTCAACGAGAACCTGGTCCGCAACATGCTGGCCATGATCATCCTGTTCAAGGTCGGGGCCGAACAGGCGGGCCCGCTCGTCACGCTGGCGCTCGCGGCCTTCATCCTGCCCTCCGTGGTCCTGTCGGGGGTCGGGGGCCAGCTCGCGGACGGCCACGACAAGGCCCGGGTGGCGCGGTGGCTCAAGCTCGCCGAGATGGGCGTGCAGGTCGTCGCCGCCCTGGGCTACTGGTTCGATTCCATCGCGGCGCTCTACGCCGCGCTGTTCCTGCTCGGGCTCATCGCGACGCTCTATACACCCATCAAATACGGCATCCTGCCCGACCATCTGCACCGCGACGAGCTCACCGCCGGCAACGCCCTCGTGGAGGGCGCAGGCTTCGTGGCCATCCTGCTCGGCCTCGCGGCGGGCGGGTTGACGGGGCTCGACGGCATCCCGAAGCCGCTCGTGGTGACGGAACTCGTCGTCGTGGCGGTGGCCTGCCTCGTCTCCACCTGGTTCATCCCGACGGCGCCGGCGGGGGCACCGAACCTGCGCATCTCCCGCAACCCCTTCGCCTCCACCTTCGCGCTGATCGGCGACCTGCGCCGCGACCCGCGCCTGTGGGTGGGTGGGCTCGGGTCGAGCTGGTTCTGGCTCAGCGGCTCGGTGTCGCTGGTGCTGGTGCCCGTCGTGGTGAAGCAGAGGATCGGCGCCGGCGTGGAGGTCGAGACCGCCATCAGCCTGTTCTTCGCGGTCGGGGTCGGCATCGGCTCGCTGCTGGCCGGCTGGCTGGCGCGGGGTCGCATCGTGCTCCGGCACGCGCCCTGGTCGGTCGCCGCCATGGGGGTCTTCCTCATCGACGCCGGCTGGGCCACCTCGGTCATCGGCGAGGCCCACGACCAGCTCTCGCTCTCCGCCTTCCTGCACAGCGGCACGGGGCTGCGGCTGGTCCTCGACCTGATGGGCCTCGCCTGCGCGGGCGGGCTCTTCTCCGTGCCGGTCTTCTCCGCCGTCCAGGCCTGGGCGGCACCGGAGCGCCGCGCCCGGGTGGTGGCGGGCGTGGGCGTGCTCAACGCCCTCTTCATGATGGTCGGCGCCACCCTGACGGCCCTGCTGCAGTCGCCCGTCATCGGCGTGCCCAACCCCGCGCTGCTGCTGGTGCTCGGCGTCGCGAACCTCGGCGCCGCGGTGTTTTTCCACCGCCGCCTGCCGGATCCCGACGCCGCCGCACCCGTTGTCCACCCCGAGGACGCCGTCGTCCCGGCGGGCGAGTGACCGGCGGACCGCGGCGTCTCCCCTCCGCGACCTGAACGGGACACGCCGATGCGCAGCGACCAAGGCCAGCCGATCCGCCTCGCCGACTATCGGGTGCCGGATCACCTGATCGACGCCGTCGCGCTCGACATCCTGCTCCACCCGACGGCGACGCGGATCAGATCCGTGCTGCGGATGCGGCCGAACCCGAAGGGGCGCGAGGGGGCGCCGCTGGTGCTCGACGGGGACGGGCTGGTGGCGACCGCCGTGGCGCTCGACGGCGAGGCCCTCGACCTCGCCTCCGGCCTCGCGGCGCCCGACCGCCTGACGATCGCCGAGCCGCCGCGGCGGGCCTTCGCCCTCACGGTCGAGACGGTGCTCGACCCCTCGGCCAACACGGCGCTGATGGGGCTCTACCGGTCGGGCTCGGCCTATTGCACGCAATGCGAGGCGGAGGGCTTCCGCCGCATCACCTATTACCTCGACCGCCCCGACGTGCTGGCGGTCTTCACCACGCGGATCGAGGGCAGCGTGGAGGAGGCGCCGGTGCTGCTCGGCAACGGCAATCCGGTCGAGGCCGGCGCCGTGCCGGGCACGGACCGGCATTACGCCGTGTGGCACGACCCTCATCCCAAGCCCGCCTACCTCTTCGCCGTGGTGGGCGGCCGCCTCGACGTGCTGAAGGACGAGATCACGACGAGCGAGGGGCGGCACGTCGACCTCGCCATCTACGTCGAGCCCGGCAAGGCCGCCCAGGCGACCTACGCCATGGACGCGCTGAAGCGCTCCATGCGCTGGGACGAGGAGGTGTTCGGCCGCGCCTACGACCTCGACGTGTTCAACATCGTCGCGGTGTCGGACTTCAACATGGGCGCCATGGAGAACAAGGGGCTCAACGTCTTCAACGACAAATACGTGCTCGCCTCCCCGGAGCTCGCGACCGACAGCGACTACGCCGGGATCGAGACGGTGATCGCCCACGAGTATTTCCACAATTGGACCGGCAACCGCATCACCTGCCGCGACTGGTTCCAGTTGAGCCTCAAGGAGGGGCTGACGGTCTTCCGCGACCACGAGTTCTCGGGCGACCAGCGCTCCCGCGCCGTGAAGCGGATCGCCGACGTGCGCGCCCTGCGGGCCCGCCAGTTCGCCGAGGACGGCGGGCCGCTCGCGCACAGCGTGCGGCCGGAGAGCTACACGGAGATCAACAACTTCTACACGGCGACGATCTACGAGAAGGGCGCCGAGATCATCCGCATGTACCGCACCCTCGTGGGGCCGGCGGCCTTCGACCGCGGCATGCAGCTCTACTTCGAGCGGTTCGACGGCACGGCCGCGACCGTCGAGGACTTCCTCGGCTGCTTCGCCGAGAGCTCCGGCCGCGACCTCACGCAGTTCTTCCGCTGGTACGTCCAGGCCGGCACGCCGCGCGTCGAGGCCGCGACCCGCTACGACGCCGCGACCCGCCGCCTGACGCTCGACCTCAGGCAGTCGGCCGCCCCGACCCCGGGCCAGCCCGACAAGCAGCCCTTCGTGGTGCCGCTGAGCTTCGGGCTCGTGGCGCCGGGGGGTGCGCCCCAGCCGGTGCGGACCGGGGAGGCCGACGGCCTGTCGGACGTCGAGCTCGGCCACGACGTGATCGAGCTCAGCACTCCGGAGCGCCGGGTGGTGTTCGAGGACGTGGCGCCCGGCACCATCCCGTCGCTGCTGCGCGGCTTCTCGGCGCCCGTGCGCCTCGTCACGGATGCCAGCGACGCCGATCTCGTGACGCTGATGACGCATGACGAGGATCCCTTCAACCGGTGGGAGGCGGCCCAGACCGTCCTGACGCGGCTGGTGCTCGACGGCGTGCGCGGCGGCAACGCCAACCCCGCGGCCCTCGGGCAGGCGCTGGCCGCGGTGGTGCGGAGCGGCGCCGTCGATCCGGCCTTCGCGGCCCAGGTGCTCGCGCTCCCGGCCGAGGGCGACCTCGCCCGCGAGATCGGGCGGGACGTCGATCCCGCGGCGGTGCACGGCGCGCGCGAACGGGTCCGGGCCGCGATCGGCACGATGCTCGGCGACGCGCTCCGGGCCGTCCACGCGGGGGGCCGGGAGGCCGGCCCCTACGCGCCCGATGCCGCGGGCGCGGGCGGGCGGGCCTTCCGCAACACGGCGCTGGCGCTCCTGGCGGCCGGCGATCCCGCGGTCGGCGGCCCCCTGGCGGAGGACCAGTTCGACCGCGCCGACAACATGACCGACCGCCTGGCGGCGTTGGCCGTCCTGACCCTGATCCCGGGCGCGGCGCGGGAGGCCGCGCTCGACCGCTTCTACGAGGACTTCAAGGCCGAGCCGCTGGTGGTCGACAAATGGTTCGCCCTCCAGGCGTCCATCCCCGAGGATGGGACGGTCGAGCGCGTGCGGCGGCTGATGACCCACGCGGCCTTCTCCATGGCGGTGCCGAACCGCGTCTACGCGCTGATCGGGGCTTTCGGCGCCAACCCAACGCAGTTCAACCGGGCGGACGGCGCCGGCTACGACCTCGTCGCGGAGGTGGTGCTGGCGCTCGACGGCAAGAACCCGCAGGTGGCGGCACGCATGCTCAACGCCTTCCGCTCGTGGCGCCTCATGGAGCCCGTCCGCCGGGGCCGGGCCGAGGCGGCGCTGAGGCGGATCGCGCTGCAGCCGGCCCTGTCGGCCGACGTGCGCGACATCGCGAATCGATCGCTGGGTTGAGGGGGCGCCCGGGGCGCGGCCGTCGGGGCGTCGCCCATATCGTTTCGGGGCGGAAATCAAGCGAACTTTTCGATCCGTTCACCAATGTGTTTGTGGACAGATCGGTATCCTCCGCTCCACATTGCGGGCGGATCGGGAGATGCGGCACGTCCCCCTGTCCGACCGTGAGACGAGGGGACGATCGATGGCGCGTGCGAACGCGAGCGGCGGATCCGCGCGTGCGGGGACGTTGGGGGGACTCGCCCGGGCTTTGACGCAGCCGGGCCACCTGCGGATGGCCGAATACGAACCGTGGCTGCGCCGCCTCGTGCCTTTTCTGGTGGCGGTGTTCATGCTCGTCCTGGCGGCCGGCGCCGCGTTCCAGTTCCGCGAGGCCCGCGACCGCGCCATCACCGACGCCATCGACGACCTCGAGATGGTGGCGACGCTGGCGGGCGACGAGATGAACGCCGCGCTGGCCCGGCGCCCCGGGCTCAAGCCCGCCGAGGCGCTGGAACAACTGCTCCCGGAGCGCGTCCTCGGCTCCGGCCGCCGCATCCTCCTCTCCGATCTCTCCGGCGACGTCGTGGCGGCCCTGCCGCCGCTGGGCCCGCGGCGCCCGCTCGCCGATCTGCTCGGCCCGGCCCAGCCCCTGACGGTCTTCGCCGACAAGGCCGGGGTGCTGCGCATCGATCTCGCGGACGGGCAGGACGTGCTGGCCGCCGTGCGTCAGCTCAACGCGCCCTTCGGCCAGATCGCCGTCATCCACCCGGTCTCCGACCTCCTGTCCGGCTGGCGATCCGCCGCCTTCCGGTCCGGCTTCCTCCTGTTCTCGACGGCCTTCGTCCTGATCGTCATCGCGACCGCCTATTTCTGGCAGACCAACCGCGCCATCGAGGTCGAGGACGTCCACGCCCGCGTGCACGGCCGCATCGACACGGCGCTGAACCGGGGCCGCTGCGGGCTGTGGGACTGGGACCTCGCCCGCGGCCGCATCTACTGGTCGGCCTCGATGTACGCCATGCTGGGGATGGAGGCGCGCTCCGAGTTCATGTCCTTTGGCGAGGTCGACGCCCTGGTCCACCCGCGCGACGGCGACCTGTCGCGGCTGGCCGAGATGGTGGCGGGGTCGAAGACCAACACGATCGACCACGTGTTCCGGCTGCGCAACGCGCGCGGCGCCTGGGTGTGGCTCCGCGCGCGAGCCGAACTCGTGCGCGAGGGCGCCGATGCGGAACTCCACCTCGTGGGCATCGCGGTCGACATCTCGGACGAGAAGCGCCTCGCCGAGCGCAACGCCACGGCCGACATGCGGCTGCGCGACGCGATCGAGGCCATCTCGGAGGCCTTCGTGCTGTGGGACGCCGACAACCGGCTCGTCACCTGCAACACGAAGTTCCTCGCCCTCCACGAGCTCAAGCCCGACACGGTGAGGAGCGGCACGCCCTACAGCCAGCTCATCGCGGCCGCCACCCCGCCCCTCATCCAGACCCAGATCTCGCTCGGCGAGAGCCCCCGCGGCGGAGCCCGCACCTACGAGGCGCAGCTCGGTGACGGCCGCTGGCTGCAGATCAACGAGCGGCGCACCCGGGACGGCGGCTACGTGTCGGTGGGGACCGACATCACGGCGCTGAAGCGCCACGAGGAGCAGCTCATGGACTCCGAGCGCCGCCTCATGGCGACGATCGCGGACCTCCGCCGCTCGCGCCAGGTGCTCGAAACCCAGGCCCAGCAACTGGTCGTGCTGGCCGAGCACAATGCCGAGAAGCAGGCCGAAGCCGAGAGCGCCAACCGCGCCAAATCCGAGTTCCTGGCCAACATGAGCCACGAGCTCCGCACCCCGCTCAACGCCATCATCGGCTTCTCCGAGCTGATGGGCGCCGAAACCTTCGGCCCGCTCGGGTCCGACAGATACGTCGGCTACGCCGGCGACATCGCGACGAGCGGCCGCTACCTGCTCGACGTGATCTCCGACGTCCTGGAGATGGCCCGGCTCGAAGCCGGGCGCGTGCGGATCGAGCCCCGGCGGATGGACGCGGGCGACGCGCTGCGCTCGGCCTTCGCCACCATGGCCCAGGCCGCCTCCGACAAGTCCGTCGCCCTGATGGCCGACGTCGACCCGCGGACGGCACTCCACGCGGACGCCCGCGCGCTCGACAAGATCGTGGCGGCGCTGCTCAGCAACGCCGTGAAGTTCGCGGGCGACGGGGGGCAGGTCGGGGTACGGGTCAGGCCCGCGGGGGGCGGCACCAACCTCTTCATCGAGGACGACGGCATCGGCATCGCGCCCGCGGCCCTCTCGGCCATCGGCCGGCCTTTCACCCAGTCCGGGGCCGCGATGAGGGACGGCATGAGGGGCTCGGGCCTCGGCCTCGCCATCGCGCGGTCCCTGGCCGAGATGCACGGCGGCTCGCTGCGCATCCGCTCCCGCCTCGGGCGCGGCACCATCGTCATGGTCCACCTGCCCGGCCCGCGTCCCGAGGCACGAACGGACGCGCCGCAACCCGCCCAGGCGCGGCCGCTCGCCACGCCCGCGCCGCCGGCCGCCCCAGCCCTCCGCGCTGCGCGGATCGTCGAGGAACCGGTCGCCTGAGCGCCGCTTGCCGATGAGGCAGCCGGGTAGCAGTTCTCCTTCCGCGTGAGGCTGGCGTCGGCACACATACATCTCGGCGCCCGCGGGGGTTGCCCTTCTCCCCAGCGGGGAGAAGGTGGCGCGCAGCGCCGGATGAGGGCAGATCCATCCACCACCTGTGGCAGCTCCCCTCATCCGCCCTGATCGCAGCTTCGCCGCGACGGGCATCTCTCCCGCAAGCGGGGAGAAGGAGGCAAACCCCCGGCGTCAGCCATGTGTGCCAACGCTAGGAAATCACCGCGTCCCCTGCTGGCTCAGAAGCTTCGGGCTGCGGTGGGCCTCGACGAGGGTGAGGCGTGCGGCCTCCGCGCGCGTCGGCGCCACAGGCAGGCTCATCACGACCTTGAGGCCGGGGCCGTTGTCGTCGAGGCGCAGCTCTCCGCCGTGCAGATGCGCGATGGCGGAGGCGAGCGACAGGCCGAGGCCCGAGCCGGGCCGCGACCGCGACCCCTCCAGCCGGACGAAGCGCTCCAGCACCCGGCCGCGGTCGGCGGGTGGGATGCCCGATCCGCGATCCGCCACGGCGACCTCCACCCGGTCGCCCGCGCGCCGCGCCGAGACGGCGACCACGGAGCGTGAACCCGCCGCCGCGGCGCCGTATTTGAGGGCGTTGTCGATGAGGTTGGCCAGCGCCTGGCCCAGGAGCTCCCGATTGACCCGAACGGGCAGCGCCGGCTCGATCTCGACGGTGAGGGCCACGCCGGCCTCCTCGGCCGAGGGCTCGTAGAGCTCCGCGACGTCCGCGACGATCGCGCCCGCGTCGCCCTCGACCAGGGCGTCCCGGCCCGAGCCGGCCTCGGCGCGGGCGATCATCAGCAGGGCGTTGAAGACCGCGATCAGCCCGTCGGCCTCGCCGATCACCCTCTCCAGGGCGTCGCGCTGGCGCTCCGCGTCGCCGCCCGAGCGCAGGGCCTCCTCGGCGTTGTTGCGCAACCGGGTCAGCGGCGTCCGCAGATCGTGGGCGATGTTGTCGGACACCTCGCGCATGCCCACCATCAGGTTGCCGATGCGCGCGATCATGGCGTTCAGGTTCTCGGCCAGCCGGTCGAGCTCGTCGCCGGTGCCGGCGAGCGGCAGGCGCCGCGACAGGTCGCCCGTCATGATGGTCTTGGCGCTGGCGTTCATGGCGTCGACGCGGCGCAGGATCTTCAGCGACACGACGAGGCCGCCGACCAGGCCCACCAGCATGACCCAGAACAGCGAGGTGAACAGCGCGTGGATCATCACGTCGCGCAGGTTCTCGCGTTCCTCGAGGTCGCGGCCGACCAGGAGGCGGAAGCCGCTCGGCAGCAGGAACACCTGGGCCAGCGCCAGGTGGTTCGGCCGCGCGTCGCCGCGGCGCTCGTAGCTCGTCTCGACGAGGCCGGGCCGGTCGATGACGCCGGGCGGCAGGGTCGCGACGTTGCCCGCGAGAGCCTGGCCCGCGAAGTTCGTCACGAGGTAGAGCGAGGACCCCGGCTGCTCGGTGCGCCGCTCGACCGCGGTGACGAGCTGCCGGATGCCGCCCGTCTCGTATTGCTCGTTCAGTCCGTTGATCTCGGCCACGATGGTCTGGCCGATCTGCTGGTCGAGGAGCTGGTTGACGTTCCAGTCGATGCCGCCCAGCACCACCCCCGCGCCGACGGCGAAGATCACCAGGTAGGCGAGCGACAGCTTGAAGGCCGTCGTGCGGAAGAGTTTACCGATGATGGTCACGGATCATGTATCCGGCCCCCCGCACCGTGTGGAGCAGGGGCGCGTCGCTGCCCTTGTCGATCTTGGAGCGCAGCCGCGAGATGTGGACGTCGATGACGTTGGTCTGCGGGTCGAAGTGATAGTCCCACACGTGTTCGAGCAGCATCGTGCGGGTGACGACCTGGCCGGCGTTGCGCATCAGATATTCGAGCAGGCGGAACTCGCGCGGCTGGACCGGGATGTCCTTGCCGTTGCGGGACACCTTGTGGGCCAGGCGGTCGAGTTCGAGAGGGCCGACGCGGTAGAGCGTGGGCTCGCCCGTGTCGAGGGGCTTGCGCCGCGCCAGGATCTCGACGCGCGCCAACAGTTCCGAGAAGCTGTAGGGCTTGGGCAGGTAGTCGTCCCCTCCGGCCCGCAGGCCCTTCACCCGGTCGTCGACCTGCCCCAGCGCCGAGAGGATCAGGGCCGGCGTCTCGACCTTCTGGGCGCGGAGGCCGCCGATCAGCGACAACCCGTCGAGCTTCGGCAGCATGCGGTCGACGATCAGCACGTCGTAGGGCCCGTCCTGCGCCATGGCGCTGCCCTGCAGCCCGTCGTGGGCCACGTCGGCGGAGTGGCCCGCCTCGCCGAAAGCCTTGACGAGGTAGTTGGAGGCCTCGGGATCGTCCTCGATCACCAGGATGCGCATGCCGGACGGACCTTCTCGGCCGGAGGTGAAGACCGCCCGTCATCCGACGGCACAAGGCGGAGACGGAGGGCCGGGCGCCTGCCCGGCCCTCCGCCCGGGTGCGGATCAGCCCGCGTTCTGGGTCGCCAGGGCCACGTAGCGGACGTTGTCGCCGGTCTTGACCCGCAGCAGCACGGCCTTGCGGCCGTCCTTCTTGGCGTCCGCGATCGCGGCCGACACGTCGGCCGGGCGCGCCACGCTCTTGCCGGCGGCTTCCAGGATCACGTCGCCGGTCTGGAGGCCCTTCTGGGCCGCGGGGCCGTCCGGATCGATGTCCGCCACCACCACGCCGGCATTGCCGGCACCGGCGATCGACGAGGCCGGGGCGAGCGTCAGACCGAGGCTGGAGAGCTGCGCCTTCTCGTCCCGCGGCGCGGGCACCTCCGCCTTGGCGACCTGATCGTTCGGCAGGGTGCCGAGCGTCACGTCGACGGTCTTCTCGCTGCCCTCGTGCCACACCGTGAGCGACACCTTCTTGTCCGGACCGATGCCGGCGATCTTGCGCGACAGCTCCTTCGGGCCGTCGACGCCGTCGTTGTTCACCGCCGTGATGACGTCGCCCGACTTGATGCCGGCCTCGCCCGCCGGGGAGCCCTTCTGCGGCTCGGCCACGAGCGCGCCCTTGGTGTCCTTCAGGCCCAGCGAGTCCGCGATGTCGACCGTCACGGGCTGGATCTGGATGCCCAGCCAGCCGCGCGCCACGACGCCCTTGTCCCGGAGGGACTGGATCACGCCCTTGGCGACCTCGGTGGGGATCGCGAAGCCGATGCCGACGCTGCCGCCCGAGGGCGAGAAGATGGCGGTGTTGATGCCGACGACCTGCCCCTCGGTGTTGAAGGTCGGGCCGCCCGAGTTGCCGCGGTTCACCGGGGCGTCGATCTGCAGGAAGTCGTCGTAGGGGCCGGCCCCGATATCGCGGCCGCGGGCCGAGACGATGCCGGCCGTCACCGTTCCGCCGAGGCCGAAGGGGTTGCCGACCGCGATCACCCAGTCGCCGACGCGCGGCACGCCGCTCGCCCACTGCACGAAGGGATAGTTGGCGCCCGACTTGACCTTGATGAGCGCGAGGTCGGTCTTCTTGTCGGTGCCCACCACGGTGGCCGGGACGATCTTGCCGTCCTGGAGCGCGACCTCGACCTCCGTGGCGTTCTCGACGACGTGGTTGTTGGTGACGATGAAGCCGTCCGCCGAGATGAAGAAACCCGAGCCCTGCGCCGTGCCGGTGTGCGGGTGGGGCTTCTGGCTGCCCTGGCCGCGCTGCTCGAACTGGTGGAAGAACCGCTCCAGCGGATCGCCCTTCGGGATGTTGGGCAGGCCCTGCGGACCCTGCGGGCCGTCGTCGTCGGAGGTGTTCTCGACCATCTTGACCTTGACGGACACGACGGCGGGGCTGACGCGGTCGACCACATCGGCGAAGGAGCCGGGCGCGATGGTGCTCGGGGCCGGCTCGCCAGCGATCTGGGCGGCCTGGGCCGGGTGGGTCGACAGCAGGCTGGGGGCCGCGACCGTGCCGCCGAGCGCGGCGACGGCCACGGCACCGAGAAGCGCGGTGCGGATGGTCGGACGCTTGGTCATGGGGAAGAACTCCTCGTCGTCGGGCGGCACGTCCCGCGTGCCGTCTCCATGACGAGCAAGATGGGGCCGCCCACCTTGCCTTGCCATTTCCCGCGAATGAATCTTTAGTAAGGTGACGCTCACTTGGACGATCGACGCGGAGGCTCAGGGTCCCAACGACGATCGGTGCTTCGCTCTCGACGCTGGCCCGAGAGGCCGAAACTCCTCAATCGAAGCGCTGATTGCCGTGGGAGCCCTCAGGCCCGCGGCTCCGCCATCAGGGCGTCGATCCTGGCCCTCTCGTCGGGGCGGCGGCTCGGGGGGCCGTCGCCGGGCGAGGAGTGCCGCGGCGCCGATCAGCACCGCGAGGGCGGGCGTCCCCCAGAGCAGCAGCGTCGCGGGCTCGAAGGGCGGCTTCAGCAGCACGAAATCGCCGTAGCGGCGCACGAGGTAGTCGCGGATCTCCCCGTCGGTGTCGCCGGCCTTGAGGTGTTCGCGCACGATCAGCCGGAGGTCGCGGGCGAGGGGTGCGGCGGAATCGTCGATCGACTGGTTCTGGCACACGAGGCAGCGCAGCCCCGCCGACACGTCCCGGGCGCGCCCTTCGAGCACGGGGTCGGCCAGCACCTCGCCGGGCTCGACGGCGCGCGCGGGAGACGCGCCGAGCGCGACGAGCAGCGCCGCGGCGGCGAGAGCCTCGAGGAGCGGCCGCGCCCTCATTCGGCGGGCGTCGGCAGGGAGGGGCGCCCGGCGAGCGGGACGCGCCGGCGGCGGAACGCCACGCCGACGCGCAGGCGCCGGTCGGACAGCGACAGCACGCCGCCCGCCGCCATGGCGACCGCCCCGAGCCAGATCAGCGACACCAGCGGCTTCCAGAACATGCGGGCGTCGATCGTGCCGTCGTCGTGCTGGTCCCCGAGGCTGACGTAGATCTGGCCGAGCCCGATCCCGACGATGCCGGCCTCGGCCACGGTCTGCTGCCGGGTGGCGAAGAAGCGCTTGGAGGGCGCGATGGCGGCCACCACGCGCCCGCCGCTGCGCACCTCGGTCTCGGCGACCGTCTCGCTGTAGTTGGGCCCGGCGCGCGGCACGAGCGACGTGACGACGAGGCTGTAGGGCCCGAGCTCGACCGGCTGGCCGGGCTTCACGGCGGCGATGCGCTCGACGCCCCAGCCCGTGGCGGCGAGGCCGAGCAGGGTGACGCCCATCCCGGCATGCGCGAGGGCGGTGCCCCAGGCCGAGCGCGGCAGGCCGCCGGCGCGCTCCAGCGCGGTGCGGAGCGGCATGGGCCGCGGCCGAACCCGCAGCGCCACGTCGGTGAGGGCGCCCAGGATGATGTAGACGGCGAGCCCCGTGCCGAGCGGCGCCAGCACCGGCCCGCCGCGTGTCGCGGCGACGAGCGCCACGGCCACCAGCAGGCCGGCCCCGGCCGCCACCGTGAGGCGCTGGGCCGCACCGAGGAGGTCGCCCCGCTTCCAGGCCAGCGCCGGGCCGACCGGCATGGCGAGGAGCAGCGGGATCAGCAGCGGCCCGAAAGTCAGGTTGAAGAAGGGCGGCCCGACCGAGATCTTGTGGCCCGTGAGGGCTTCGAGCGCCAGCGGGTAGAGCGTGCCGACCAGCACGGTGGCGCAGGCCGCCGTCAGGAACAGGTTGTTGAACACCAGCGAGCCCTCGCGCGACACCGGCGCGAAGAGCCCGCCCGCCTTGAGGCTCGGGGCGCGCCACGCGTAGAGCGCGAAGGAGCCGCCGATGAACAGCGCCAGGATCAGCAGGATGAAGACCCCGCGCGTCGGGTCGCTGGCGAAGGAGTGGACGGAGGTCAGCACGCCCGAGCGGACCAGGAAGGTGCCCAGCAGCGACAGCGAGAAGGTCACGATGGCGAGGAACACCGTCCAGATCTTCAGCGCCTCGCGCTTCTCCATCACGCTGGTACAGTGGAGCAGCGCCGTGCCGGCGAGCCAGGGCATGAGCGAGGCGTTCTCGACCGGGTCCCAGAACCAGAAGCCGCCCCAGCCGAGCGTGTAGTAGGCCCAGTAGGAGCCCATGGCGATGCCCAGCGTCAGGCAGGTCCAGGCGATGAGCGCCCAGGGGCGGACGAAGCGGGCCCAGCCGGCGTCGACCCGGCCCGTGATGAGGGCCGCGGCCGCGAAGGAGAAGACGATCGAGAAGCCGACGTAGCCGAGGTAGAGCAGCGGCGGATGGACCGCGAGGCCGAGGTCCTGGAGGATGGGGTTGAGGTCGTGGCCCTCGATGGGCGGCCGGGCCACGCGCGCGAAGGGATCGCTGGTCAACAGGATGAAGAGCAGGAAGGCCGAGGCGATCCAGCCCTGCACGGCCAGAGTCGCGGAGCGCAGCACCTCGGGCACGCCGTGGCCGAAGCCCGCCACGAGGCCGCCGAACAACGCCAGGATCAGCACCCAGAGGAGCATCGAGCCCTCGTGGTTCCCCCACACGCTGGCGATCTTGTAGACCAGCGGCTGCGTCGAATGCGTGTTCTCGACGACGTTGACGAGCGAGAAGTCCGAGGCGACATGGGCCTCGGTCAGGCAGGCGAAGCTGTAGGCGACGAGCGCCAACTGGCCGAGCGACGCCGGCCCCGCGACGCCCATGAGGGTGGGGTCGCGGCGCAAAGCCCCCCAGAGCGGCAGGGACGCCTGCACCAGGGCCAGCGCCAGGGCCAGGACGAGGGCGTAATGGCCTGTCTCGACGAACATGCCCCTGCCCTCAACGGATCGCGGCGGCCGTCGAGGCCGTGGCGCCGGGTCCCACGGCGGCGGCATCCGGGCGCCACTCGCCACTCTTCTTCAGCGCGTCCGCGACCTCGCGCGGCATGTAGGATTCGTCGTGCCTGGCCAGCACGGAATCGGCGAGGAACTGGTTCGGCCCCGACACGACCCCCTCGGCCACCACGCCCTGCCCCTCGCTGAACAGGTCCGGCAGGAGGCCCGTGTAGCTGACCCGGACGTCCTGCCGGTTGTCCGTGACGACGAAGCGCACGGTGGCGTCGCCGACGTGCGCCACCGAGCCCGTCTCGACGAGGCCGCCGATGCGCAGGCGCGTGCCGGGCGGCGGCGCCCTCTGGGCGAACTCCGTCGGCCCGTAGAAGAAGACGACGCTGTCGCGCAGCGCGAACAGCGTGAGGCCGGCCGCGAGGCCCGCGACGCCCAGCGCGCCGGAGATGAGGACGAGGCGCCTGCCCTTCCGCCGCATCGCCTAGCCCTCCAACCCGAGTTCATGCGCGAGCTGGTCGAGACGGCCCAGCACCTGCGCGTCACCCGTCATGGCCCGGCGCGCGTCCGCCAGGGCCCGGCGCGCCCGCTCGCCCTCGCCCAGCACGCGATAGGCGCGGACGAGGCGCAGCCACCCGTCCGGGTCCCCCCCGTCCTGGGCGAGACGGGCCGCGAGGCCGTCCACCATGCCCCGGATGGCGACCTGCCGCTGGTCCGCCGGCAGGGACGCCACGGCGGCGGCGGCGGCCGGCATGCCGGGCGCGGCGAGGGCAGGGGCGGCGCCGAGGGCGGGCGCGGGGGCCGGCGCGCCGTCGAGTTCGGCGAGGCGCTGCCGGACGATGCCGGCATAGGGCGCCTCGGGCGGCGCGTCCCGCACCAGCGCCGTCCAGGTGTCGCGCGCCTTCGCCCTGTCGCCGTCCTGGAGGGCCGCGAGCCCCTCGAAGAAGCGCGCCTGCGGCATCAGGGGATCGTCCGAGAGGGCCGCGTCGAAGTTCTGCCGGGCCTCGGCCGTCACCACGCCGTCGGCCGCCATCACCAGGGCCTGGCCCAGGGCGGAGCGCCGCGCCGGCGAGGGGCCGAGCACGCGCAGGGCGTCGCGATAGGCCCGCGCCGCGTCGTCGAAGCGGCCGACCTTCATGTAGATGGGCGCGACGATCTCCAGCCCGCGTCCGTCATCGGGATCGGAGGCGAGATGCGCCTCGATCCTGGCCATGGCGGCGGCGAAGTCGGTCCGGTCCGCGGCGCGCGCCGAGAGGGGCGCATCGGGCTGATCGGGATGGCCCACCTCGGCGTAGAGCCCGGCCGTGGCCAGGACCACGAAGCCGCCCGCCGCGGCGGCCGTCGCGGCCCGGCGGCGGGCCGGCCCGGCGGAGACGCCCGGACGCTCGGCGGCCTGGAGAAGGCGGCGCCCCAGTTCGGCCCGCGTGGCCTCGACGTCGGCGGGGCGCAGGATGCCGCGGTCGACGTCGGCGTCGAGCTCGGTCAGTTGCTGGCGGTAGAAGGCCACGTCCGTCACACCCGCGGCGCCGGTCCGCCTCGGCCGCAGCATGGGCCAGGAGACGCAGAGCACCGCGGCAGCGGTCATGAAGGCGAAGGCTAGCCAGACCATGCCGCCCTTCTAACGCGTCCCCGCCGGGGCGGGAACGCCAAAGGTGACCCTGCGTTCAAGAGGTCACATGCCAAGTGCCGTCGGCGTCGCGGCATCCCGTCCCGCGCCCCGTCTGCGGCCGGCCGGCGAAGAAGATCGTCGCCGTGAAGCTGCGGCATTCCGCCGCCGCACCCTCGGCGGCCGCCCCGGCGGGGCCCGGCACGACGTAGCCGAACACCCCCCTCTCGCCCTTCCAGGTGCGGCGTTCGCCCGACGCCACGGCGCCGTCCTCGGCCCCGAGCGCCGCCATGCGGTCGGCCTCCGCCAGCTTGGCGCCGACGGGTCCGCCCAGGAAGGTCCCGTAGTTCACCGGCACGGGCGGGGGCGCGGCTTCGGCCGGCAGCGACGCCACGGCGGGCACGGGCGTCGACAGCGATGCCACGCCCGTGCCGCCCCCGGTCGTCGAGCAGCCGGCGAGCCCAGCGGCGCAGAGCAGCGCCGCACCCCTCATCAACGCAACCTTCGATGCCATGCCGCCCCCGGCCCCTCTCACGCGTGCCAGCCCGTGTCGGCTTCAGCATGCCACAGCCTAACCCTCAAGTCTTGCCGGTGCCTTACACGGGACTCGGGCGGAAATCCGTGCGGCTGCCGGGCAGGCGCAGCACGGCGCGCAGGCCGCCGAGCGGGCTCTCGTCCAGCGTGAAGCTGCCCCCGTAGGTGCCTGCGAGGTCGGTGACGATGGACAGACCGAGCCCCGAGCCGGGCTTCGATTCGTCGAGCCGCCGCCCTCGCCGCGTCACCAGGCCCCGCGCCTCGGCGTCGAGCCCGACCCCGTCGTCGTCGACGAGGATGAGGAGCGCCGAGGTGCCGAGCTCACCGGGATCGACCGTGGCGGCGACGGTGACGCGGACCCGGTGCGAGGCCCATTTGCCGGCGTTGTCGACGAGGTTGCCGACCAGGTCCTCGAGATCCTGCTTCTCGCCCCGGAACCGCAGCCCGTCGGGCAGGTGCGCCTCGAAGACGATGTCGCGGTCCCGATAGATCTTGCCGAAGGTCCGCACCAGCCCCTCGATCACGGGCTTCACCTCCGTCACCGTGCCGATGACGGTGGAGCGCGCCGCGGCACGGGCGCGGTCGAGGTAGTAGGTCACCTGGTCCCGCATGATGCCGACCTGGTCGCGGACCTTGGCGGCGAGCCCGTCCGGCTCGTCGGCCGCGGCCTGCGTCGAGGCCTCGTTGACGATGACGCTGAGCGGCGTCTTCAACGCGTGGGCGAGATTGCCCACGTGGGTGCGGGCGCGGTCGACGATCTCGCGGTTGGCCGCGATGAGGAGGTTGAGCTCGTTGGCGAGGGGCGCGATCTCGTGCGGGTAATGCCCCTCGATCCGCTCCGCCTCGCCCTGCCGGATGGCCGAGACGCCGGTGCCGAGACGGCGCAGCGGCCGCAGGCCGAAGCGCACCTGCAGCACCGTCGACAGGATCAGCGCGGCCGCCAGGAACGTGAGGGTGAGGCCCAGCGCCAGGTTGAAGGAGCGGATGTCGATCTCGACCTCGTCGGGAGAGGCCGCGACCTGGACGAGGTAATGGTGCTTGTCGTCGGTGTCGATCACCCGCTCGACGATGCGCAGCCGCCGGTCGTCGGGGCCGACGGCATAGCCCTTGCGCGCCCCCCCGATCCCTGCCGGGATCCCGGCGTCGGACAGTTTCGGCAGGCGCTCGGCGAAGAGCGAGCGCGACGCGCGGATGTCGTTCGGATCGCCGTCGAGCGGCGTGATCTGCCAGTACCAGCCCGACAGCGGCAGTTCGAACATCACCTCGCCGAGTTGGCCGAGGTTCGAGCGCACGTCCTCGCCGGGGTCGGCGAAATTGGCCGCCAGCGCCCGGACGTAGACGCTCAGCCGCTCGTCGAAGTCCGACACGGCCGAGCCGCGGTTGATCGCCGACAGCGTGATGCCGGCCGCCAGCAGGATCAGCACGCTCCAGAAGGCCGCGGACAGGAACAGACGCGTCGCGATCGAGCGCGTGCCGAGCCATCCCAGCACCGTCAGCCGCCCTTCTTGGGCGCGGCCTTCTTGTCCCCTTCGGGAGGCGCCACGAGGTAGCCGAGGCCGCGCATGGTCTGGATGACCTCGATGCCGAGCTTGCGGCGCAGGCGGCCGACGAAGACCTCGATCGTGTTGGAGTCGCGGTCGAAGTCCTGGTCGTAGAGGTGCTCGACGATCTCGCCGCGCGACACGACCCGCCCCGCGTGGTGCATGAGGTAGGACAGCAAGCGGTACTCGTGCGACGTGAGCTTCACGGCGTTGCCGTCGACCGCGACGCGGCCCGCGCGGGTGTCGAGCGTGACGGGGCCGCAGGTGAGCTCCGCGCTGGCGTGGCCGGCGGCGCGGCGCAGCAGGGCCCGGACGCGGGCCAGCACCTCCTCCATGTGGAACGGCTTGGCCACGTAGTCGTCGGCGCCGGCGTCGAAGCCTCGCACCTTGTCGCTCCAGCGGTCCCGCGCCGTCAGGATCAGCACCGGCATGCCGCGCCCGCCGGCCCGCCAGGCCTCCAGCACCGCGATGCCGTCGCGCTTGGGCAGGCCGATGTCGAGCACCACGGCATCGTAGGGCTCGGTGTCGCCGAGGAAGTGGCCCTCCTCCCCGTCGTAGGCGCGGTCGACCGCGTAGCCCGCGCCCTCCAGGCCCGCCGCGATCTGCCGGTTCAGGTCCCGGTCGTCCTCGACCACCAAAAGCCTCATGCCTCGCTCCTCGGGGAACCTGTGAGATGGCCGCTCCGCCCGGTCATGGCGCGCCCTTGCCGCGGCCGCCGAGCGGAGCGCCGGTGGTGGCCGACACCAGCCGGTGGGTCACCGGCCCGTCGCTGTCGAGCAGCGTGACGTCGTAGACCAGCCCGTTCTCGAACCAGCAGAGCTGGATGTCGATGGCCTCGGCGCCCGCGGCGCCGGCGGCCTGCCGCATGGCCCGGATGGGCGGCACGAGCCCCTTCTCGAAGAAGAGTTCGCGCGCCCGCTCCGGCCGGACGCAGGCCAGGGGTTGCGGCTCCTGGGGGGGAGCCTGGGCCAGCGCGGGCCCGCAGCTCAAGGCCAGCACGGCACCGATGAGGGCGGCGCGCATCATGCCGCCACACTAGGGGGGAGCACTGAATGCGTCGTGAACGCCGCCTCGCACCGCCGCCGGTGAGCCTCCGGCGCGTCGGCGGGTTTGACCGGGCCGGGCCTGCCCGCATAAGCAGCGGTCGTCGGGGCCGGCGAGGTGCTCGGGGCGATGGACAAGGCTGCACCCTTTCGGCTTCGCGCCGCGGCGGCCCGGCACCCGGACCGGACGGGCGCGCCGGCGCGCGCGACCGTGTCGCCATACGGCGTCCCGGGCGACCGCGCCACCGCGCCGGCCGCGGATGGGGCCGTGCCGCCCGTCACGGAGGGGGACCGACCATGCTGGCCCGACGACTGAACGCCCTCCTGGCCCGGCGCGGCATCCACTACGCCTGGGTCGTGGCCCTGCTGACCTTCCTCACCATGCTGACCACGGCGGGCGCCATGGGCCTGCCGGGCGCACTGATCCTGCCGCTCCACGCCGAATACGGCTGGACCACCGCGACCATCTCGTCGGCGCTGGCGCTGCGCATCCTGCTGTTCGGCCTCATGGCGCCCTTCTCGGCTGCCTTCCTGCTGCGGTTCGGCCTGCGCGCCGTCATCGTGGCGGCGGTGGCGCTGATCTCGACGGGCCTCCTGCTGGCCACCGCCATGACGGCGTTCTGGCATCTCCTGGTGCTGTGGGGCGTGGTGGTGGGGCTCGGCACGGGCCTCACCGCCATGGTGCTGGGCGCCACGGTGGCGAACCGCTGGTTCGCGAAGAGCCGCGGCCTCGTGCTGGGCCTGCTGACGGCCAGTGCCGCCACGGGGCAGCTCGCCTTCCTGCCGCTCGCCACGCTGCTGGTCGAGCGCGTCGGCTGGCGCGCCGCGGTGTTCCCCACCGTCGCGGCCTGCGCGGCCGTGGCGGCCCTCGTGGCGCTGTTCATGGCCGACCGGCCGGAAGACCTCGGGCTCGGCGCCTACGGCGAGGCGCCGCCCGCGCCGGGTGCCGCGCCCGCCCTGCCCGCCGCCGGCGGACCCGGCCCGGTCCGGCGCGCCTTCGCGATCCTGCGCGAGGCCGCGGGGGCACCGGCCTTCTGGGCGCTCTTCGGCACGTTCTTCATCTGCGGTCTGTCGACCAACGGGCTGATTCAGTCGCATTTCATCAGCTTCTGCGCCGACTACGGCCTCGGGGAAACCGAGGCCGCCTCGGTGCTGGCCATGATGGGCGTCTTCGACTTCGTCGGCACCGTGGCGTCGGGCTACCTGTCGGACAGGTTCGACAACCGCTGGCTCCTGTTCTGGTATTACGGGCTGCGCGGCCTGTCGCTGCTGTGGCTGCCGCACTCCTCCTTCTCGTTCTACGGCCTGTCGGTCTTCGCGATGTTCTACGGGCTCGACTGGATCGCCACCGTGCCGCCGACCGTGCGCCTGTCGGCCAAGCTGTTCGGCCGGGAGAAGGGGCCGCTGGTGTTCGGCTGGGTCTTCACCGGCCACCAGATCGGCGCCGCCGTGGCGACCTACGGGGCGGGCGCGGCCCGCACGGGGCTGCAGAGCTACCTGCCGGCCTTCTACGGCGCGGGCGTCATGTGCCTCGCGGCGGCGCTGATCGCGCTCGCGGCCGGCGGCGGCCGGCGGGACAGCGTTGCCATCGCGCCGGTGCCGGCCGAATAGAGGCGCGTCCCCCGCCGGACTTCCGCCCGGACGGGCTCACGCCGCAGGACGAGTGCCCGCCTTGACCAGGAAGACATCCCGCCCGCCGCCGCGCAGCGGCCGACCCGGTCCAGCGCCCGATGCGCCGCGGGGCGCGTCCCCGCCCCGCCCGGCCGAGGCCGCGGGGCGGCGGGGCCGGGACCGGCGCGACGCCGGCGGGGATCATCGCCCCCCGCCGACGCCGCCCGACGTGGCGCTGATCTGGGGCACCCACGCGGTGGCCGAGGCGCTGGGCGCCGGGCGCCGCAAGCTCCTGCGCCTGTCCGCCACCGAGGCTGCGGCCGAACGAGTGAGGGAGGCCGCGGCCGAGCGCGGCGTGCCGCTGGCGATCGTGCCGGGCGAGACCATCGCGGCCCGCCTGCCGCGCGACGCCGTGCACCAGGGCCTGCTGCTCGAAGCGCGGCGGCTGGAGCCGATCCGCCTCGACGACGTGCCGGAGGACGGCGTGGTCCTGCTGCTCGATCAGATCACCGATCCCCACAACGTCGGCGCCATCCTGCGCACGGCGGCGGCCTTCGGCGTGTCGGCGCTGGTGATGACGGACCGCCACGCGCCCGACCTGTCGGGCACGCTGGCGAAGGCCGCCTCGGGCGGGCTCGAACACGTCCCGGTCGCGCTGGTGGTCAATCTGGCCCGCACGCTCGACAAGCTCGGCGAGCGCGGCTTCCTCCGCGTCGGCCTCGATTCGGAGGGCGAAGTGGCGCTGGAGACGATGGCCCTGCCCCGCCCCCTGGCGCTCGTGCTCGGCGCCGAGGGGACCGGCCTGCGCCGCCTGACGCGCGAGCGCTGCGACGTCCTGGCGCGGCTCGACATGCCGGGGGCGATCAAGAGCCTCAACGTGTCGAACGCCTGCGCCGTGGCCCTGACGGTGGCCCGGCTCAAGGCCGGCGCCTGAGGGTCCCCGCGACGGTGAGGGCTTCGTTCCAAGGCTCGACCGAGAGGCGAAAGCCCATCTCGACCGAAGCAATCGTCGTCGCGGGAGCCCTGACGCCCGTTCAGTAGGCCGTGCCGACGCCGTAGCGGTAGACGACCGGCGCCGCATGGGCGCGGGATGCGCAGCCGCAGCCGGAACGACCGTGGCGCACCGTGATGATGCGCGGGCCGGAGCCGACGTCCTCGGAGGCCGCGTAGGCATAGCCGTTCGCGTCGTCGTCGGCGCCGTAGGGGCTCGGAGCGAGGGGCGGCTCGGCGAAGCGCGACGCCAGCGGGGTCTCGGACGCGTAGCTGAAGCCCTGCCCCGCTCCGGCATCGCCGGAACCGGTCTGCGTCCCATAGGTCCCGTAGGAGCCCTGCGTGCCGTAGGTGCCTTGTCCCCCGTAGGTCCCGCCGCCGCCGTAGCCGCCCGCCTCGCCGGAGCCATAGCCGCCGAAGCCGCCGCCGTAACCTCCGAATCCGCCGCCGTAGACGAGGCGTCCGGCACCGAAGCGGCGGCGCGCCTCGTCGAAGCGCAGCCCGCCGCGGAAGCCGCCGCGGCCGGCGAAGCCCCGGCCACCGGAAACGCCGGGGCGGAAGACCGTGCCGAGGTGTCCGTAGGCCGATCCGTAGGGCCGGCCGTAGCCACCGGCCGGCGGCGCCATGCCGACACGGCCAGCGATCCTACCTAACGGGCGGCCGAAGGCGGCGCGAGGGGCGGCGGTGTTCGTATGGCCGTAGGCCGTGAAGTAGGGCCGCACCCCGGTCCGCTCGTGGATCACCCCGGACACGGGCGGGAGGCCGCGCATCCCGGCGAAGCCGCGCGGGGTGCCGCGGAACCCGCCGCCGGCCGGCGAGCCGCCGCCCGCGTTGAAGGCGCCGCCGTGGAAGGCGCCGCCCGGGCGGAACACGGCCCCGTGACCAGCCCACCCTCCGGCCCACGCCGACGGCAGTCCGACGACGGCCGCGGCGACGGTGGCCGCGAGAAAGGAAGATCTGGCGTCCATGCCTCGCTCCGGAAACGGGACATCCCCGCCCTCGACCGCTTTAGACATAATTCACACTTCGCCCAGCCCGCGGACGAAATATGGTTAACGCAACTCTCCCTTGCGGAGTGAATACGGGTTTCATAACCTGCGGACCGTCGGCCGCGCCGCGGTTCCACCCGTCGCGCGGCCCAGAACAGATCAGGGATGGAGACGCGGGGGCCGGCCCTTCCGCGACCGTCGGGACCGACACGCGCGAGGCCGCGAGGCCTCCGGATGAACCCGCGGAACGCGAGGGCGACGACGCCGGACGACGGCGCGGCCTTCCAACGTCCATCCTCGACCGACACGGACGGCAACGGGAGGGGACGGAATGCTCGACAGGCAGAGCACCACATCGAACGAGACCGACCGGATCATGCGCGATCCGAACTTCCAGGCGCTGGTCAAGGAACGGACCGGTTTCGCCTGGGCGATGTCCGCCATCATGCTGGCCGTCTATCTCGGCTTCGTCTTCATGGCGGCTTTCGGCAAGGAGGCGATGGGCGCGCCGGTCGGCGACACCGCCATCTCCTGGGGCATCCTGCTGGGCCTCTTCACCATCGTCTTCGCCTTCGTCCTGACCGGCATCTACGTGTCGCGCGCGAACGGCCGCTTCGACGAGCTGACGGCTCGCCTCGATCGGGACCCGACGCGATGAGGGCCACCGTCCGCCCCCTCCTGGCATCGCCCCTCCTCGCCCTCTCGGCGACGCCGGCCTTCGCGGCCGGACCCGACCTCGGCCCGATCGCGAAGACTGCCGTCAACCCGACCGCGATCGTGATCTTCCTGCTCTTCGTCCTGCTCACGCTCGGCATCACCTACCGGGCCGCCCGGACCACGAAGTCGGCCTCGGATTTCTACGCGGCGGGCGGGGGCATCTCGCCCGGCCGGAACGCCATGGCGATCGCCGGCGACTACATGTCGGCGGCCTCCTTCCTGGGCATCTCGGCGCTGGTCTTCACCTCGGGCTTCGACGGGCTGATCTACTCGGTGGGCTTCCTGGTGGGCTGGCCCATCGTGCTGTTCCTCATCGCCGAGCGGCTGCGCAACCTCGGCAAGTTCACCTTCGCGGACGTGGCGTCGTTCCGGCTCGACCAGACCGCCATCCGCATCCTGTCGGCGGTCGGCACCCTCACGGTCGTGGCGTTCTACCTGGTGGCCCAGATGGTGGGCGCCGGCGGCCTCATCAAACTGCTGTTCGGCCTCGACTACGGCTACGCCGTGATCATCGTCGGCGTGCTGATGATCGTCTACGTGGCCTACGGCGGCATGAAGGCCACGACCTCGGTGCAGGTCATCAAGGCCGGCCTGCTCCTGTTCGGCGCTACCGTCATGGCGCTCGCGGTGCTGTGGCACTACGGCTTCAACCCCAGCGCCATGATGGCCGACGCCGTCAAGATCCACCCCAAGGGCGCCGCCATCCTGGGCCCGGGCGGCTTCGTGGCGGACCGCGTCTCGACCGTCTCGCTGGGCCTCGCCCTGATGTTCGGAACGGCCGGCCTGCCCCACATCCTGATGCGCTTCTTCACCGTCAGGGACGCCAGGGCGGCCCGCAAGTCCGTGTTCTACGCCACGGGGCTGATCGGCTACTTCTACGTCCTCACCTTCATCATCGGCTTCGGCGCCGTCACCTTCCTGATGAACGACCCGAGCTTCTACACGGTGGCGGCGGACGGCAGCTACAACAAGCTGACCGGGCTGATCGGCGGCGCCAACATGCCAGCGCTGGCGCTCTCCAAGGCCGTCGGCGGCTCGTTCTTCTACGGGTTCATCGCGGCCGTCGCCTTCGCCACCATCCTGGCGGTGGTGGCCGGGCTGACGCTGGCGGCCGCCAGCGCTGTCAGCCACGACCTCTACGCCTCGGTCATCGCCCGCGGGCGCTCGACCGAGCAGAAGGAGGTGATGATCTCCAAGCTCGCGGCCGTCGCCGTCGGCATCGTGGCCATCCTGCTCGGCTACGTCTTCGAGAAGCAGAACGTGGCCTTCATGGTGGGCCTCGCCTTCGCGGTGGCGGCGAGCTGCAACTTCCCCGTCCTGCTGATGTCCATCATGTGGCGGGGCACCACGACCAACGGCGCGCTGGCGGGCGGGCTGCTCGGTCTGATCAGTGCCGTCGTGATGGTGGTGCTGAGCAAGGCCGTGTGGGTCACGACCTTCGGCAACCACGATGCACCGTTTCCCTACGACAACCCGGCCCTGTTCTCGATGCCGCTGGCCTTCGTCACGATCTACGTCGTGTCCAAGCTCGACAACAGCCGCCGGGCCCAACGGGAGCGCGCGGCCTTCGACGCCCAGTTCGTCCGCTCCGAGACCGGCATCGGGTCGGTCGGGGCTCACGCCCACTGAGGCCGTCCGGACCGACGGATCGACGACGGACGGCGCCGCATCCCGGCGCCGTTTCGCTTTGGAACGGGGGGCTCAACCAAAACACAAAAGCCGCGTGTGGTTCATTTTATTCCTCGTGTTTGTCGTGGACAATCCTATATCCCGATCAGCCCGAGAGGGGGCGACGTTGCCGGCCGTGCCTCCGGCGTGCGACACAGCCCGCACCGAACTGCCGCGCGAGCCCCGTCCATGGCCCAGATCGTCACCGCCAGCCGCCTCACCGATGGCACGGTGGTGTTCCTCGACGCCGGCGGGGGGTGGACGGAGCGGCTCGACGGCGCCACGGTGTTCGCCGACAAGACCGCCGCGGCGGCCGGGCTCGACGTCGGCAAGGCCGCGGAAGCCGCGAGCCTCGTGTTGGACGTCTACGCCGTCGACGTGACGGTCGGGGCCGGCGACATCGTGCCGGTCAAGCTCCGCGAGGCGATCCGCGCCCGCGGCCCCACCATCATCCCCGCGTTCACCAAGCCGGGCTCGACCCGGTCTCCGGTGCAGGAGGACGACCATGTATCGGTATGACGAATTCGACGCGCAATTCGTGGCCGAGCGCGTCGCGCAGTTCCGCGACCAGACGGCCCGGCGCCTGTCGGGCGAGCTGACCGAGGATCAGTTCAAGCTGCACCGGCTGATGAACGGCGTCTACCTGCAGCTCCACGCCTACATGCTGCGCGTCGCCATCCCCTACGGGTCGCTGCGGTCGAACCAGATGCGCAAGCTGGCCCATATCGCGCGCCGCTACGACCGCGGCTACGGCCACTTCACCACGCGGCAGAACATCCAGTACAACTGGCCGGCGCTGAGCGACTGCCCGGACATCCTGGCCGAGCTCGCCACCGTCGAGATGCACGCCATCCAGACGTCGGGCAACTGCATCCGCAACGTCACGGCGGACCATTTCGCCGGTGCCGCCGCCGACGAGGTCGCGGACCCGCGCCCCTATGCCGAGATCCTGCGGCAATGGTCGTCGCTGCATCCCGAATATTCCTTCCTGCCCCGCAAGTTCAAGATCGCGGTCACGGGCGCCGAGCGCGACCGGGCCGTCATCCAGGCCCACGACATCGGGCTGCAGGTGGTGCGGGACGGGGCCGGCGCGCTCGGCTTCAAGGTCTACGTCGGGGGCGGCCTCGGCCGCACCCCGATGATCGGCCACCCCATCCGCGGCTTCCTGCCCGAGGCGGACCTGCTCGCCTACGTGGACGCGATCGTGCGCGTCTACAACCTTGAGGGCCGCCGCGACAACAAGTACAAGGCCCGCATCAAGATCCTCGTGCACGAGAAGGGCGCCGGGCCCATGCGCGAGGCCGTGGAGGCCGAGTTCGCCAAGGGCCCGAAGGGCCTGACGCTGCCGGCCGACGACGTCGCGCGCATCCGGGCCTATTTCGCGCCCCCGGCTCTGCCGGAGAGGCCGGCGCGGTCGGAGGCCATGGAGGCGCGGCGCGGTGCCGACGCGCGTTTCGCGGCCTTCGTCGACACCAACGTCGAGCCGCACCGCGCCCCGGGCCACGGCATCGTGACCATCTCGCTGAAACCCATCGGCGGCATCCCGGGCGACGCCTCGGCCGACCAGATGGACACCGTGGCGGATCTCGCCGACCGGTTCTCCTTCGGCGAGCTGCGCGTCTCGCACGAGCAGAACCTCGTCCTGACCGACGTGGCGTTCGACGACCTGCCGGCCCTCTACGACGCGCTCGACGCGGCCGGGCTCGGCACGCCGAACGCCGGCCTCGTCACCGACATGATCGCCTGCCCCGGGCTCGACTATTGCGCGCTGGCGACGGCGCGCTCGATCCCGGTGGCGCAGCGCATCTCGGAGCGCTTCGGCGAGGGGGAGCGCGCCCGTGAAGTCGGGCCGCTCAAGATCAAGATCTCGGGCTGCATCAACGCCTGCGGCCACCACCACGTCGGCCACATCGGCATCCTCGGCCTCGACCGGAAGGGCGAGGAAACCTACCAGATCACGCTCGGCGGTTCGGGCGACGAGACGGCCTCGCTCGGCGACCTCACCGGCCCCGGCTTCTCGACCGACGACGTCGTCGACGCCGTCGAGACGGTGGTCGACACCTATCTCGGCCTGCGCAACGGCGCCGACGAGGACTTCCTCGCCGCCTACCGCCGCGTCGGCATGGCCCCGTTCAAGAAGGCGCTCTACGAGCGCAACGTGGGCGAAGGGATCTGACGCGATGAGCGCCCACGATGTGACGCTGTTCGGCGACCAGGTCGCGGCGTCGCGACTCGGCCAGCGCTTCGCCGCCATGGACGCGGGCGCCCTGCTGCGCCTGTCGATCCGCGACCTGTTCCCGGGCCGCATCGCGCTGGTGTCGAGCTTCGGCGCCGATTCGGCCGTGCTGCTCCACATGGTGGCGCAGGTCGACCGGGCGACGCCGGTGATCTTCGTCGACACCGGCTTCCTGTTCCCCGAGACGCTGACCTACCGGGACGAGCTCGTGGCCCTGCTCGGGCTGACCGACGTGCGGGCCGTGGAGCCCTCGGCCGAGGACCTGGCGTCGCTCGACCCCGAGGGTTTCCTGTGGTCGACCGACCCCGATCGCTGCTGCGACATCCGCAAGGTGAAGCCCCTGGCGGGCGCGGTCGCGGGCTACGACGCCTGGATCACCGGGCGCAAGCGCTTCCAGAGCGGCACGCGGGCCTCGCTGCCGCTGTTCGAGGCGGAGGGCGAGCGCGTGAAGATCAACCCGCTGGCCGGCTGGGACGCGGGCGAGCTCCTCGGCTACCTCGACCGCCACGCGCTGCCCCGGCACCGCATGGTGGCCAAGGGCTATCCCTCCATCGGCTGCATCCCCTGCACCTCCCCCGTGAAGCCCGGCGAGGACGCACGCGCCGGCCGCTGGCGCGGCAAGGGCAAGACGGAATGCGGCATCCACCTCGGCATCCTCAGCGCCGGACAGGACATCTGATGCGCCTCTACAAGGGCGGGGCCTTCGTCGACGACCCGTGGCGGAGCCTCGCCGAGGACGAGCTGCCCGGCGACGGCCCGGCCATCCTGTCCCTCACGGCGTGGCTGGCGCTGGGCGAGCGCCGCGAGGGGCTGAACGCGCCGGTCGGGGTCAAGCTCGACGCGGGCGAAATGGTGGACGCCCTCCTGCCCGACCTCGGGCGGCTGTCGCTGGTGGCGCTGTCCTTCCCGAAGTTCGGCGACGGCCGCGCCTTCTCGAAGGCCTCCATCCTGCGCGGCCAGCACGGCTTCACGGGTGAGATCCGCGCCGTGGGCGACGTGCTGTGGGACCAGTTGCAGCTCATGCGGCGCTGCGGCTTCGACGCCTTCCTGATCGAGAACGAGCCGACGCTGCGGGCGCTGGAGGCCGGCAAGTCGCCCTTCATGACGGACTTCTACCAGCCCGGCCACGCCGGGACGGAGCAGCCGGCGGACCCGCGCCGGCCCTGGGCGTGGCGGGCCACGGCGCAGGGCTGACGGTCGCCTGCCCCGCTCGGGATCGTCGGTCGTCTTCGTTCGCGACGGCGAACGTGGTAATCTGTCCGGATGCAGACGCAGATCGACATCGATGCCATCGTCACGCGAGTCGCTTCAGCAACGCTGAAGGGCCACAGGATCGCGCGCGTGTCGAGTGAGCCCACCGTCGACATGGACGGGGTGGACGCGATCCGCGTCACCATCGTGCTGTCCGAAGGCGACGACACCATCACCGGGGACGCCGCTCTGGACACGATCGTGGACGTCCATCAGGCGTTACAGAGAGCCGGCGATCAGAGGTTTCCGTTCATCGACTTCACGAACGAGGATGAATTGGCGTCTGATGTCGATCCTGAACCCGAGCCATCTTTTTGATCAGGCCGAAAAGCTGATCTCGGCCCCCGTGGCTGAGCCACCGCGGCAGGTGGATATCCGGCGTGCCATTTCGGCCTCCTATTACGCACTTTTCCACCTGACCCTGACGGCGCTGGCCGACGAGATCGTCGGCGTGTCACAACGGGGGACGAGTCGATACGGACTGATCCATCGCGGCATCGACCATCGGGCGATCAAAGATCTCTGCACGGTGATCGCCAAGGCCACACCACCGTCGAAGTCTTCATCCTACATCCCGGCCAGCGGGTTCGGACAGGACATCCTCGTCTTCGCAGACGCATTCGTCGATCTGCAGGAAAGGCGGCATCGCGCGGATTACGATGTCACGGCACGCTATCGCACGCTGGATGGGAGGATCGCCGTCGCGACCGGCAGGAGCGGCATGGCCCGGTTCAGGATTTCGGACCCGACCGAGAGGAGGATGTTTCTGACGCTTCTCCTCTGCCCTCCCCGATAGGCTCGCCGTCGCGATCCGGGAACGGTAGAGATGTCCCCCGAGGGTGCCCCGGCACCGCAGATCCAGGACACAAGGCACCGTGATGATGCTCCGCAACGACCAGCCCCAACATCCCGACCAGTTGCCGCCCGAGGAACCGGGCCACGCGCCGGGCCGCCGCACCTTCCTCGTCGCCTCGCTCGGCGTCGGCTTCGCGCTCGCGGTCGACCCCGTCATGGCGCAGGTGATCACGACGCCGAGCGACGGCCTCGTGGCCGGAGAGGTCAAGGTGCCGACACCCGACGGCGCGATGCCGGCCTATCGCGCCATGCCGGAGGGCGCGGGGCCGTTCCCCACCATGGTGGTGATCGAGGAGATCTTCGGCGTCCACGAATATATCAAGGACATCTGCCGCCGCTACGCCAAGCTCGGCTACTTCGCCATCGCGCCCGAGCTCTTCGCCCGCCAGGGCGACCCGCTCCACGCCGACGTGAAGACCATCATCACGGACATCGTCCCCAAGGTGCCGGACGCCCAGGCCATGGCGGACCTCGACGCGACGGTCGCCTATGCGGCGTCGACGGGCCACGCCGACGTGGCGCGGCGCGGCGCCACGGGCTTCTGCTGGGGCGGCCGCATGATCTGGCTCTACGCCCACCACGACGCGAGCCTCAAGGCCGCGGTGGCCTTCTACGGCATCCTGGGCGGCCCGGCTTCGCCGCCCTCCCCCCTCAAGCCGCAGAACCCGCTCGACTTCGGCGCCGACGTGAAGGTGCCGGTGCTGGGCCTCTACGGCGGCCACGACGACAACATCCCGCCCGACCTCGTCGCCGCCATGCAGGGCGAGCTGAAGGGCACGGAGAGCCGGATCGTCGTCTACCCGGACGCGCCGCACGGCTTCTTCGCCGACTACCGCCCGAGCTACCGGCCCGAGGCCGCGCACGACGCCTGGGCCAAGGCGCAGAGCTGGTTCAAGGATCACGGCGTGGCGTGACCGGCTTGCCGTGCGCCATGGGACCGGGCTAGCCTGCGCCCATGGATATCGAGTTGACGGCCGAGCAGAGCGACCTCGTGCGGCGCGCCATGGAAGCCGGGCGCATCACCCGGCCCGAGCAGGCCGTCGCCGAAGCCCTGACGCTCTGGGCCGAGGTGGAACGCCGACGGGCGGACCTCCTCGCCAGCCTGGACCAGGCAGAGGCGGAGATCGAGCGAGGCGACGCCATCGCGATCGAGACCGACGATGAGGCTCACGCCCTCACCGCCGATATCATGGCGCGCTGCCGGACGCGGCTCTCCGCAGTGGATCGCCCGTCGGATTGACGGTCTACCGGCTGTCGCGGCAGGCCCGCCGAGACCTCGACATGATCGCCGACCGCGTCGCGCGCGAACGGGACGTGGCGACGGCTGAGAAGCTCATCGGAACCATCGTTCGCGGGTTGCGCATGCTGTCCGACCATCCGCGGGCCGGACGCTCGCGCGACTCGGATCTCGGTCCGGGCCGCCGCAGCATTGTCCTCGCCGACCACGTCGTGGTGTATCGCGTCGCCGCGTCGGAAGCCCTGATCCTGCGCGTGCTCGACGGCCGCCGCGATCTGATCCGGATCTTTCGCGGCTGAGCGCAGCCTCTTCGACGCGGGGCGCTCACGCCCCCGTCTCGGCCGTCAGCCCCGCGGCCTCGATCCCCGCCACGGCGCAGATCTCGTCGTTGTCGCTGAGATCCCCCGACACGCCGACGGCGCCGACCACCTCGCCCCCGCTCATCACCAGCACGCCGCCCGGCACGGGGACGAGCGAGCCGCCGACCGCGTGGGTGGCGGCCGCCACGAAGGCGGGCCGCTCCGCCGCCATCTTGGCCAGCGCCCGCGAGCCGACGCCCAGGGCGAGGGCGCCGTCCGCCTTGCCGCGGGCGATCTCGCCCCGCCTGAGGCTCGTGCCGTCCTGCGCCGCGAAGGCCTTCAGCGCCCCGCGGGCGTCGAGCACCGCGATGGCGAGCGGCTTGAAGCCCTTGTCGCGGCCCGTCGCCAGGGCGGTGTCGAGGATGGTGCGGGCGTGATCGAGGGTCAGGGCGGGCATGGGGCCTCCGGCTCGTTGGGCGGGCCGGCGACCCTGCCGCGCCGCGGAAGCCATGGCAAGCGCCTCACGCGGCTTCGAGCGGCACCAGATCGTCGGGCGAGAAGTGCAGCGTCACGGCCTCGCCCGGCACCGGCGGCGGCAGGCCGGGGCTGTTGAAGCGGTCCAGCATGATGCGGCTGCCGCCCACCCCGACCCTGATCCGCACCACGGCGCCCAGGAAGGACACGTCCTCGATGGTGCCGCGGACCCGGTTGCAGCCGTTCCCGGGGTCCTGGAGCGACACGGCCTCGGGCCGCAGGGCGACCGCACAGTCGACCCCGTCGGCAGCCTGGATCTGCCGGCCGACGCGCGCCTCCTGCCCGTCGATGCGGATCGCCCCGCGCACGGCGTCCACCACCTGCACTTTCAGGATGTTCAGCGTGCCCACGAAGGAGGCGACGAAGCGCGTCTTCGGGCGGTTGTAGATTTCGAAGGGCGTGCCGAGCTGCTCGATGCGGCCTTCGCTCATCACCACGATCCGATCCGACATCGACAGGGCTTCCTCCTGGTCGTGCGTCACGAAGATCGTGGTGATGCCGAGCGTGCGCTGGAGCGCCTTCAGCTCGTCGCGCAGCGCCACCCGCACCTTGGCGTCGAGCGCCGACAGCGGCTCGTCGAGGAGCAGCATCTTCGGGGCGGGGGCGAGGGCGCGGGCCAGCGCCACGCGCTGCTGCTGGCCGCCCGAGATCTGGTAGGGATAGCGGTCGGCGAGCTGGGGCAGCTTGACCACGGCCAGCATCTCGGCCACCCGCGAGCGGGTCTCGGCCGCGCTGCGCTTCGCCACCTTGAGCCCGAAGGCGACGTTCTGCGCCACCGTCATGTTGGGGAACAGGGCGTAGTTCTGGAACACCATGCCGACGTTGCGCGCGTTCGGCGGCAGGTGGGTGACGTCGCGGCCCTCGATGCGGATCGTGCCGTCCGAGGCGCTCTCGAACCCCGCGATCATGCGCAGCGTCGTGGTCTTGCCGCAGCCCGAGGGGCCGAGGAAGGAGATGAACTCGCCGGGCTGCACGTCGAGGTCGAACCGTTGCACGACGTGGTTGGCGCCGTAGCTCTTGCGCAGGCGCTCGATGCTCAGGAAGCTCATGGACCTCACGCTTTCGCCGGGGCGCCGCGGGGGTCCCGGGCGAAGAGCTGGATCAGGCCCATGCAGGCCCAGGTGACCGCGAAGGCGATGAAGGCCAGGGCGGAGGGCTCGTAAGCCTTGTTGGCGCCGACGAGCTGCAGGTAGGGCCCGAAGGCCGGGCGATCCAGCAGGCTCGCCAGGGTGAACTCGCCGATGACGATCGCGAAGGTCAGGAAGGCGCCGCTCAGCACCGCGGTCCGCACGTTGGGGAAGATGACGCGGAACAGGATGGTGGCCCGCGCGGCCCCGAGGCTCTCGGCCGCCTCCGTCAGGCTGCGGACGTCGATGGTGCGCAGCCCCGTGTCCACCGCCCGGTAGAGGTAGGGCAGCGCCAGCACCGTGTAGCCGAAGATCAGCAGAACGTCGGTGCTCCAGGCCTCGCCGGTCAGGGGCAGGTAGGACGACGAATTGTAGAGCTTGAGGTAGCCGAAGACCAGCACGATGGCCGGAATGACGAGCGGCATCAGCGTGATGAACTCGACGTAGGGCCGCAGCCAGGGCAGCTTCAGGCGAATCCAATAGGCCGTGGGCACGACCAGCACCGTGCCGACCAGGATGGTGGCCACGGCCGAGGCGGCCGAGAAGCCGAAGGTGCGCCAGAAGAGCGGGTCCGACAGCACGTTGGCATAGGCGTCGAAGCTGTAGGTGCCGCGGCGGATGCGCATCGAGAACTCGACCGTGCCGATCAGCGGCACGATGAAGTAGGCGATGCCGACGGCCAGCGCCGCCCAGGAGCCGATGCGGGCGCGCATCAGCGCAGCCACCGCTCGGAGCGCGTGCGCAGCACGATGTAGAGCGCGTTGGACAGGCCCGTGATCACCACCATGCCGAGCGCCAGCGCGTAGCCGAGGTGCGGGTTATGCAGCACGTCGCCGCGGATCTGGGCGTAGAGCAGGATGGTGACGAGGTTCAGCGTCGAGCCCGTGAGGCCGTAGGCCGTGGCGATGGCCCCGAAGCTGTTGGCGAAGAGCAGCAGCGTCGTGCCGAGCAGGCTCGGCCACAGGATGGGGATCACGACCATCCGCCAGTAGGTGAGCGGCGAGGCGCCCAGGATGGTGGCGGCCTCGCGCCACTCGCGCTTGAGCCCGTCGAGCGCCGGGGTCAGGATCAGCACCATCAGCGGGATCTGGAAGTACAGGTAGGTGATGGTGAGGCCCCAGAAGCTCAGGATGTTGAACCCGGTGCGGTAGAGGCTGAAGCCGAAGACGCTCTGGAGCAGCGTCGTCACGAGCCCGGTGCGCCCCAGCGTGGCGATGAACGCGAAGGCGAGCGGCAGGCCGGCGAAGTTGGACGCGACCCCGCTGAAGGTCATCAGCACGGGGCGGATCCAGCCCGGCAGCCCGCCCAGCACCACGGCCCAGGCGAGCGCGAAGCCGAGCAGCGCCCCCAGCAGCGCCGAGGCGGCGCTGACTTCGAGGCTGATCGCGTAGGCGCTGACGATGCCGGGCTCGAACAGCCCCGCCACGTTGGCGAGGGTGAAGTGCCCGTCGTTGTCCACGAAGGCCCCGACCACGAGGTAGGCGGTCGGGATCAGCAGGAACAGCGCCGCGAAGGAGAAGAACGGCACGACCCCGAGCCAGGCGAGCGACACCGGCGCGCGGGGTCGCGCCGGCGCCATGACCGGGAGGACGGCTTCGACCTGCTGCATCGTGTTTCGGCTCGGATCATTCGGGGGGAGTTGCGGACGGCCTCGGGCCGCCCGCTTCAGGCGGCGGCCTTCACTTCACGTTGGCGCCGACGGTCTTGTCCCAGTTCGTGGTGATGACGGCCTTGGAGGCGTTCTGCTGCTCGATGGTGGGGAACACGGCCGTGGCATAGGCCTCGGCCGGCGGCAGCTTCTTCACGAGGTCGGCCGGCACCTTGCCGTCCTTGGCCAGGGACCCGTAGCGGATCGGGTGGCAGTAGCCCTTGAGGTAGGCGATCTGCCCCTCGTCCGAGTAGACGTAGTCCATCCAGAGCTTGGCGGCGTTGGGATGGGGCGCGAAGGCGCTGATGGCCTGGACGTAGACGCCCGCCACGACGCCGGTCTTCGGCACCACGACGTCGATCTCCGGGTTGCCCTTGAGCGTGTCGCGGTCGGCGAGCGCGTTGTAGTCCCAGCGCACGATGACGGGCGTGGCGCCCTGGGCCAGCGACGCCACCTTGCCGATGGTCGGCACGAGGTTGCCGCCCTTGTTCATGGCCGCGAACATGTCGAGCCCGCCCTGGGCGGCCTTGGCGGCGTCGCCGCCCGCCTTCGACAGGCCGGCCGCGTAGACCGCGAGGATCGCCTGGTTCGAGGTCCGCGGGTCGCCGGCCAAGGCCACGGAGTTCTTGAGGTCGGGGCTCAGCAGGTCCGGCCAGTCCTGCGGCGAGGTCTTGACGATGTCCTTGTTCACCTCGAAGGCCAGCACGCCGTAGTAGTCGCCGTACCAGGCGCCGTCGGCATCCTTGTCGTCGGCGGGGATCGAGTCCCAGGTCGGCACCTTGTAGGGGGCCAACAGCCCTTCGGCCTTGGCCGTGGGCCCGAAGGACAGGCCGACGTCGATCACGTCGGGGGCCTGCGGGCCCTTGTTGCCCTTGTTGGCGCGGATGGCCTCGACCTCGTCGCCGGAGCCCGCGTCGGGGTTCAGCTCGTTCATCTTCAGGCCGTATCTCGCCTTGAAGCCGTCGATCATGCCGCCGTAGCCGCACCAGTCGTGCGGCAGCGCGATGACCGAAAGCTCGCCCTCGGCCTTGGCGGCCTTGACGAGGTCGTCCGACGACTGGGCGCGGACGGTGCCGGCGGACGCCGCCAGGACGGCCAGCGTCGACAGCGAGGCGAGGAACTTCGTGGCTGTTGTCATGGTCTTCCCTGAGGCTCACGGTCCGGTGCCGCACGGCGAAGCTGCCACAGGCCCGATCCCCGCGCTAGCACGGGTTTTTGACAGCCGGACGACGATGCCGAACCCCGCGCCGGGGCTCCGGTGAAGGCTCGGGCGGCTCACCCGCCCGCCCCGAAAGGACACGCCATGTTGGACAGACGTCACGTCGCCTTCGCCCTGCTGGCCTGCCTCGTCGGCGCCCCGCCGGCCGCCGGCCAGGAGGGCCCGGCCTCGGGCACCGCTGCAGCCCTCTCCGAAAAGGGGCTGATGACGCTGACGATCTTTCTGAAGCACGACGAATCGCAGACGCTCGACGAGATCAACGCACGCCTGCGGCGCCAGGGTTTCTACGAGAGCTTCCCGCCGCCGGGCGTCGAGGTGCTGTCATGGAACGTGCTGATGGGGGTCGGGCAGGTCGTGACGCTGCGCTTCCCGGCGGAGCGCCTGCGCGAGGTGAACCGCGCCGTCGAGAAGACCGCCTGGGGCGGCTACCGCACGGAGTTCTATCCCACCTACGACTACCGCCCGACCGCCGCGAGGGAGCGGGAGGGTCTGCCGTCGGCGTTCCGGTGACGGCTCAGCAATCGGGCGGCATCGCGCTTCGGCCGGCCCGCCCGGAGGGAGATCATGGCTGCGATCTTGCAGGCAGCCCTGGAAATCGGGCATGACACGCTGACGCTGCGGTCCTCGGCTCGGGGCGGTGAGGTTCGACGCGCGGCTCGGTTTCACCGCCGCCGGGGAGCACCTCCACGGCGACGAGCGGATGCTCATGATGACGTCGCGGCCGATGAAGGGGAGATCGCCATGGTGTACCGCCACGCCGTCGGCCGGACCTCCTGGGCCTTCGCCGACCTCAAGGACCTGATGGCCAAGGCCACGCCGCTGCGCTCGGGCGACATGCTGGCCGGCATCGCGGCGGGCTCGGCCGAGGAGGGGCTGGCGGCGCGTCACTGCCTCGCCGACCTGCCGCTCACGGCCTTCCTGGCGCAGCCGCTGATCCCCTACGAGGAGGACGACGTCACGCGGCTCATCGTCGACCGGCACGACGAGGCCGCCTTCGCGCCCATCGCGCATCTCACGGTCGGCGGCTTCCGCGACTGGCTGCTGTCCGACCTCGCCACCACCGACCTCATGGCGCGCATCGCGCCCGGGGTGACGCCCGAGATGGCGGCCGCGGTCTCCAAGGTGATGCGCAACCAGGACCTGATCCTCGCGGCCCGCAAGGCGCGCGTCGTCACCCGCTTCCGCAACACGATCGGCCTGCCCGGCACCATGGCGGTGCGGCTCCAGCCCAACCACCCGACCGACGACCCCGACGGCATCGCCGCCACGGTGGCGGAGGGGCTGCTCTACGGCTGCGGCGACGCCGTGATCGGCATCAACCCGGTGTCGGACTCGCCCGCCGTGCTGGGCCGGCTGTGCCACCTGCTCTCGGACCTCATCGAGCGGCACGCCATCCCGACCCAGGCCTGCGTGCTGACCCATGCCACCACCACGATCGACCTCATCGGGCGCGGCGTGCCGGTCGACCTCGTGTTCCAGTCCATCGCGGGGACCGAGGCCGCCAACGCCTCCTTCGGCGTGACGCTGGACCTCCTCGCCGAGGCGCATGATGCCGGCCGCAGCCTCGGGCGGGGCACGGTGGGTGGCAACGTCATGTATTTCGAGACCGGCCAGGGCTCCGCCCTGTCGGCCGGCGCGCATCACGGGGTCGACCAGCAGACGCTGGAGGCCCGCGCCTACGCGGTGGCGCGGGTCTACGAGCCCTTGCTCGTCAACACGGTCGTGGGCTTCATCGGGCCCGAATACCTCTACGACGGCAAGCAGATCATCCGGGCGGGGCTGGAGGACCACTTCTGCGGCAAGCTGATGGGCCTGCCGCTCGGCTGCGACGTCTGCTACACCAACCACGCGGAGGCCGACGCCGACGACATGGACGCCCTGATGACGCTGCTCGGGGCGGCGGGCGTCACCTACATCATGGGCGTGCCGGGGGCCGACGACGTGATGCTGAACTACCAGTCGACCTCCTTCCACGACCAGCTCTACCTGCGCGACGCTCTGGGCCTGAAGCGCGCCCCGGAGTTCGAGTCCTGGCTGCAGGGCCTGGGCATCACGGGGACGGATGGGCGGCTGAGGCGCCACGCGCCGTCCCATCCCCTGCTGGCCCGGCCGCGCGCCGCGTGAGCGCCGACCCGGCCCCCGCGCCCGCTGGCGCCGTGACGGCCGCGGCCGTCACGCCCGACCCCTGGATGGACCTCGCCCGCCTGACGCCGGCCCGGCTGGCGCTCGGCCGCTCGGGCGCGTCGCTGCCGACCCGCGAGGTGCTGGCGCTCGGGCTGGCCCATGCGCGGGCGCGCGACGCGGTCCACGCCGCCCTCGATGTCGCGTCCCTCGCGGCCGGCGTGGTGGCCCTGGGATGCGAGGCCGTCGAGGTCGAGAGCGCGGCCCCGGATCGCGCCGTCTACCTGCGGCGGCCGGACTTCGGCCGACGCCTGTCGGCCCGCAGCCGGGCCCTGCTGACGGGGACCGGGGCGGACGGGGCGGACCTCGCCGTCGTGGTGGCTGACGGGCTCTCGGCCTCGGCGGTGGACCTCAATGCCCTGCCCCTCCTCGCCGCGCTGCTGCCGCTGCTCGGCGCGAGGCGCGTCGCCCCCATCGTCCTGGCGCGCCAGGCCCGCGTGGCGCTGGGCGACGAGGTCGCGGCCCTGATGGGCGCCCGCATGGTGCTGGTGCTGATCGGCGAGCGGCCGGGGCTGTCGGCGGCCGACAGCCTGGGCGCCTACCTGACCTTCGCGCCGAGGGTCGGGCGGACCGACGCCGAGCGCAACTGCGTGTCCAACATCCGCGCGGGCGGCCTCCCGCCGCCGGCGGCGGCCGGCAGGATCGCCTGGCTGATCGATCAGGCCTTCGCGCTGTCGCTGACCGGGGTGGCGCTGAAGGACGCGAGCGACGGCGCGCTCGTCGCCGGGACCGGCGCGGGGCCGGTCGGCCTCGCGGGGCCGCAAGCGGACGGCCGTTGAAGCAGGGTGGCCGGCTTGCCGCAGGCGCCACGGGGGTCCAAGACGCTCGCGGATGACCGACTCACGCCCTTTCCCGCTGCGCTACCTCGGGCCCTTCGGCTCGCGCCCCTGGCTCGTCTCCGCCATGGGCCTCGGATTGGCCGCGGGCCTCCTGCTCGCCGCCGTGCCCTCGACCCTCGACGTCCCCACCCGCGCCATCCTGGCCTGGGACCTCGGCTGCATCGCCTACGTCTGGATGACGCTCCGGCGGATCAGGCGCCGCGACGCGCCCTACATCCGCGGCGTCGCCCAGGCGCTGGACGAGGGACAGGGCATGATCCTGGCGCTGGTGCTGGCGCTCTCCGCCGCGTCCCTGATGGCGGTGGCGGCGGAACTGTCCTTCGCCAAGGATGCCCACGGGCTCGACAAGGCGCTGCGCGCGGCGCTCGCCTTCGCCAGCGTGTCGGTCTCGTGGTTCGTCACGCAACTGATCTTCGCGCTGCACTACGCCCATGAATATTACGCGCCGGACGACGACGGCGATCCCGAAACCCTGCAGCAGGGCGGGCTAAAATTTCCCGACGACGACGAGCCCGACTACTGGGACTTCATCCACTTCGCCGTGGTGATCGGGGTCGCGTCGCAGACCGCCGACGTGGCGTTCTCCTCGAAGCGCATGCGCCGGATCGGCACGGTGCACGGCCTCGTGGCCTTCACCTTCAACACCGTGATCCTGGCCCTGACCATCAACATCATGGCCGGGCTGATCTCGTAGCGGGTCCCTGCCCCTAGGGCCTATCTCGGTCGGGGGCGGTTGAGGGCCGGCGAGGAATTTTGCGGGTCGGGCAGGAGGGGCCGCGGGCGCGACGCCCCCGCATCGGGCGGTGGTCCCGACGCCCCCGGCGCGGAAAAGGACCGCCGGACCGACCCGATCTCCTATCGAGAGAGGCCCTTAGCCCCCGAGTCCCTGGTCGTAGACCTTGGCGCAGGGGGCGCTCAACTGGGCATGGTGCTGATCCATGCAGGCCTTGATCTTGTCCTCGTCGGGGATGGCGTCGTTGCACAGCTTCTGGACGTCGTCGTAGCAGAGGTGTTCCGCCTGCTGGCGCAGTTTTTCCTTGTCGGAGGGCAGCTTGGCGGCCGATGCCGGACCCGCGACGGTGGCCAGGAAGCAGGCGACGAGCAGGATCGGAGTCTTCATCGGTCGGTCCTCGTGGGCGTGGCGTCACCGGACGGCGTCGGGCTTCGCTCGTCAATCGGGACGGGGGAGCGCCGTTCCATCGGGCCGCGAAGAGCGCCGCCGCGTGGCTCGAAAGCCACAGACGCCGCCCTGCGGCGCCACGCCGCGTGGAGGTCCACGGGGCCGTTGCGCTTCGGATCGCGCGTCGTTTCGCGTGGAGGACGGCGGCCCGTCCGCACCGCCGGCCGCCGTGGAGTCCCTCACTTGAGGCCGGAGTCGAAGACCTTGCGGCATCCCGCGCTGAGCTGCGCGTGGTGGACCTTCATGCAGGCCTCGATCTTGGTCTCGTCCGGGATGTCGGCGTTGCACAGGGTCTGGACGTCGTTGTAGCAGAGGTGCTCGGCCTGCTGGCGCATGCGCTCCTTGTCGCTCACCATCCTGGCCGAGGCTGCGTCCGACGTGGCCAGCATCATCAGGACGCCGACGATCAGTTTGGTCTTCATGCCAGTCTCTCCGTGGTTCGACGAACAGCATAGCAGAACAGGCTCATCCCTGACCGAGGCGGGGTGGGCCGGCGACGATAAAACGCCGGCGTGCCGCCATGGCATCATCGGCGCCGCGCGGCGGCGCCGGGGAGGGAGGGCGTGACGGTGGCGCGGTCCCGCTCCCGCCTCCTCGGCGCCATCGGCCTGCTGACGCTCATCGGCGTCGGGACGGCCTCGGCCGGCCCTCTGCCCACCGGGCCGCACTGGCCGGGGGCGGGGGTCGAGCGCGTCGCCCTGGTCTGCGGCCCGTTCCGCTGCGTCCAGCGCCCGTTCTGGCGTTACGGTTCCGGGACCGGCTTCCGCCCGCTCCGGCGCTTCGGCTTCGCGCCGGCCCGCCCCTTCGGCCATCCGCCCCTGGCTTTCGGCCGTTTCGGCGGCTACGGCGGGTTCGGTCCCGGCCGCCGCTGGTGAGGGTCCCGACACGGGAGTCGGGCCGGATTCACCGCGGCGCTTAAGCGGCGATTAACCAACATCGGCCTCAATGGTTCTCCAGAGGGCTCGCGAGGCTCTCCTTCCCGGTCGTCCGGCCCCGTGGCTCGGACGACGGCCCACGCGCTCGTCGGTGGGGCGCCGCGCGATGTCGCGTGGGCGCCGCCGGCCCGGCGGGGATCGGGCGATCCGGGATGGTGCCGAGAGCGAGGCGGATGAGCGACGCGACCTTCGTCCTGGATGACTTCACCTCCTTCGACCGCCGTCCCCTGTCGCGCCGGCATTCCTCGCGCACCGTCGCGGCCGCGTCGCTCCTGGCGCTCGCTCTGGTGGGCGGCGCCTGGATGCTGGAAGCGCCGCCGCGGGCCGTCCAGCCGGCACCGGCCGCGCGACCCGCCACGAGGGCGACGGCCGGCGCGCCCCGGTCTCCCGCCGCGGCACCGCTGGCCTTCGCCTTCTCGCTCGGGGTCGACCCGCTGCCGCTGGAGCGGAGCGCGCCCCTGAGTTCCGACTTCGTGGCGGCCGCGACTGCGCGCGCGACCGAGCTCGCCGTGCGGGACGTCGGCGCCGCCCCGGAGGCCGCCCCGTCCCCGCCCGTCGCGGATGATGTGCCGCTGCCCGAGCCCTCGCCCCTCGCCGGGGGGGTGCCGCTGCCGGAGCCGCGCCCGCCCCTGCTGCGCGGCCCGACGGATCGCTCGCCGCCGCGGGGGCCGGCCCGGCAACTGGCGCGCCACGACCTCGCGGCCACGCCGTCGGCCGCCACGCCCGACAACCGCGGCTTTCTGGAGAAGTTCTTCGGCATGCTGCGGCCCTCGGGTCCGGCCCTCGCCTATGCGGCACCGGAGGACGGCCTGCTCGGCAACTCCCGCAACGCCGTCGTCGACCCGGCCCTCCCGCACGACCGGTGGACCGCCGTCTACGACATCTCGGCCCACACCGTTTACATGCCGGACGGCACGCGGCTGGAGGCGCATTCGGGCCTGGGCGAGCTGCTGGACGACCCGCGTCACGTCGACGCCCGCAACCGCGGCGCCACGCCGCCCCACCTCTACGACCTGCAACTGCGGGAGCAGCCGTTCCACGGCGTCCAGGCGCTGCGCCTCAACCCCGTCGGCGGCAGCGGCGTCTTCGGCCGCACGGGGCTGCTGGCCCACACCTACATGCTGGGCCCGAAGGGCGACTCGAACGGCTGCGTCTCGTTCAGGGACTACAGGGCCTTCCTGCAGGCCTATGCCAACGGACAGGTGAAGCGGCTGGTCGTCGTGGCCGGAATCGATTGAGCCGCACCGAGCCTCGTGCGGGACGATGTCGCGGGGCCGACAGCACTAGGCAGCCTTGCGTGGCTGAAGCCACGGTTGATTTCGCTTCTTCGAAGCGAAATCAACGCTGCTCAATCTTTTAAGTGTGAGCAGGTTCGCGAGAACCTGCTTTGATCGTCTCGGTGCCGGTTGCAGGGATCGAACCCGCGACCCCCTGATTACAAATCAGGTGCTCTACCGACTGAGCTAAACCGGCGTCGCCGCCATTTTAGCCATCGCCCGACGCCTGACAACGGAAATCCCGAGCGGCGCGACCTGCGCCGTCGAGATCCCGCCGGCGAAGGCGGCGCGGCGCCCGGCCGCCGGGGCCGCGACGGAGCGCCGCGCCGCGGATCACTCGCCCTCGTCTTCCGTCTCGGCCGGCGGCACGAGCCCTTCGAGGCCGCGCAGGAGGTCCTCCTCCGTCATGCGGTCGAACTGGATGTCCGGGCTGGCCTCGGGGTCGGCGAGGTTGCCGGCGGAGGCCGCCGAGGGGGTCGTCATGGCCGGGACGGCCTCGGTCTCGGGCTCGTCGACCTCGACGTGCTTCTGCAGCGAGTGGATCAGGTCCTCCCGCATGTCCTCGGGGGCGAAGCGCTCGTCGGCGATCTCGCGCAGCGCCACGACGGGGTTCTTGTCGTTGTCGCGGTCGATCGTGATGGGGGAGCCGGAGGAGATCAGCCGGGCCCGGTGGCTGGCCAGCAGCACCAAGTCGAAGCGGTTCTCGACCTTGTCGATGCAGTCTTCCACGGTGACGCGCGCCATGATGTGTCCTTTACGAGAGCGGCCGGCGGGATGTTTGATCCCGGGGTTAGCCCGCGGGGCCATCGGGCGCAACCCCGAGCGGCGGTTTAGCGCTTGACGCGGGCCGATCAGCCGGGGCAGCCTCGACGGTCCCCGGGCCGCGCCGGACATCAGGGCAGGGCTGCCATGGCGGGGCCGGAAAAAACCCTAAGTTCGGGCGCGTGTGTCGCGATGGATATATGACGGCCGCAGGATGACCTCAACCCTGCGTTACGGCGCGGGATGCGCTGCCGTCCGGATCCCGACACCGCGTTCGGACCCGGACGGCATCGGACTTGCCGTCCGACCCGGATCCGACGATGGAGGGCATCATCGGCCAAGCCGGCGATGGATCGACGACTCAACTGATTGACCGACAGAGCACCCCACGTAATGGCTGAACAAGAACGGACCGCCCTCTTCATCGACGGCGCCAACCTCTACGCGACCGCGAAGACCCTGGGATTCGACATCGACTATAAGAAGCTTCTGCGCGAATTCCAGTCCAAGGGGCGGCTGATCCGCGCCTTCTACTACACGGCCCTGGTCGAGGATCAGGAATACTCGTCGATCCGTCCCCTGATCGATTGGCTCGACTATAACGGCTATGCGGTCGTCACCAAGCCCACGAAGGAGTTCGTGGACTCCATGGGGCGCCGCAAGGTCAAGGGCAACATGGACATCGAGCTGGCGGTCGACGCCATGGAGATGGCCGAGAACCTCGACCACATGGTGCTGTTCTCGGGCGACGGCGACTTCCGCTCCCTGGTCGAAGCCGTGCAGCGCAAAGGCGTGCGGGTGTCGGTCGTGTCCACCATCAACACGCAGCCCCCGATGGTGGCGGACGAACTCCGCCGGCAGGCCGACGAGTTCATCGATCTCGTCCACCTCATCACCAAGGTCGGCCGCGAGGGCGAGCGGACCGAGCGGGTGCCGCGCACGGGGGACAGGCGGACCGCGATGCAGGGCCACGCGCCAGCCCACGAGGACGACGGCGTCCATACCCCGTGAGCTTCGGGGTCACGGCGGCGGCCGTGGCGGAGGCCGGACCGGCCGAACCCGCGCCGGACTGCCCACTCTGCCCGCGGCTCGTCGCGTTCCGGCAAACCTGCCGGGTCCGGGATCCGGCGGGCTACAACGCGCCGGTCCGCTCCTTCGGGCCTGCCGCGGCGCGGCTGCTCGTCGTGGGACTCGCGCCTGGTCGGGACGGCGCCAACCGCTCGGGGCGGCCCTTCACGGGGGACTGGGCGGGCGACCTGCTCTACGAGACGCTGGGCCTCTACGGCTTCACCTCGGGCCGCTACGACGAGCGGCCCGACGACGGCTTCGCGCTCGTGGACTGCATGGTCACCAATGCCGTGCGCTGCGTGCCGCCCGCCAACAAGCCTGTGCCGGCCGAGATCGCCACCTGCCGCACCTTCCTCGTCGAGCGGATCGCGAACCTGCCCGACCTGGGAGCCCTCGTGGTGCTGGGCCGCATCGCCCACGAGAGCGTGATGCGGGCCATGGGCCAGCGCCTCGCGGCCGTGCCCTTCGGACACGGGCGACACCACGACCTCGCCGCCGGGGGACGTCCCCTGCGGGTCTTCGACAGCTATCACTGCTCGCGCTACAACACCAACACGGGGCTGCTCACGACCGAGATGTTCCGGGCCGTCTTCGCCGAGGTCCGCGCCTTCCTGGACGCGGGGTGAGCCGCCGCTTCAGCCCCTGTCGCGCAGCACGCGCGACTTCTCGCGGTTCCAGTCGCGCTCCTTCTCGGTCGCGCGCTTGTCGTGCAGCTTCTTGCCGCGGCCGATCGCCAGCGTCAGCTTGGCACGGCCCTTGTCGTTGAAGTAGACCCGCAGCGGCACCAGCGTCATGCCCTCGCGCTCGACGCCCTGGGCCAGCCGGGCGATCTCACGCGCCTTCATCAGCAGCTTGCGGGGCCGCTTCGGCTCGTGGTTGTAGCGGTTGCCGTGGCCGTATTCGGGGATGGTGGCGTTGATGAGGTAGAGCTCGCCCTTCTCGGCCGAGGCGTAGCTCTCCGCGATCGTCGCCTTGCCGGAGCGCAGCGACTTGACCTCCGTCCCGGTCAGGACGAGGCCCGCCTCGTAGACGTCGCCGATCTCGTAATTGTAGCGGGCTCGGCGGTTGTCGGCCACGACCTTGTAGTTGGTTTCGTCCTTGGCGGCCAAAGCGGGACCCGTTCTTCCTGTCGTTCTGCGCGTCTCGGCGGGCGTTCCATCGATCGGCCGGAGCCGCTCGATGCGGATCCCCTCAGCCGTTCGTCAGCCCTGCGTGAACCATCGCGCGGTCCATCAGGTTCCGGGCCGCCTCGGTGGCCGGCACCATGGGCGAGCGCAGCTCGTCGCGCATCATGCCGAGCCGCGACAGGGCGTATTTCGGGCCCGCGGGGCTCGGGTCGGCGAACATGGCGGCGTGGAGCGGCACGAGCCGGTCCTGCAGCTCCAGCGCGGTGCGGTAGTCGCCGCCGAGCGCCGCCGTCTGGAGCGCCGCGCAGAGGCGCGGCGCCACGTTGGCCGTGACCGAGATGCAGCCGTGGCCGCCCGCCGCGAGATAGGCCAGCGCCGTCATGTCCTCGCCGCTCAACTGGATGAAGTCTGGGCCGAGCGCGTGGCGCTGCGTCGACACGCGGGCGAGGTTGCCGGTCGCGTCCTTCACGCCGGCGATGTTGTCGAGCTCGTAGAGGCGCTGCATCGTCTCGACGCTCATGTCGACGACCGAGCGCGGCGGGATGTTGTAGATGATGATCGGGATGCCGACGGCGTCGTTCACCGCCTTGAAGTGACGGTAGAGGCCCTCCTGGCTGGGGCGGTTGTAGTAGGGCGTCACCACCAGCACGGCGTCGGCGCCGCTCCGCTCGGCGTGGCGCGCCAGCGACACCGCCTCGGCCGTGTTGTTGGAGCCCGCGCCCGCGATGACCGGCACGCGGCCCCGCGCCTCGCCGATGCAGACCTCGACGACGTGCATGTGCTCGTCATGCGTGAGCGTCGGGCTTTCGCCCGTGGTGCCGCAGGGCACGAGGGCGTGCGAGCCCTGGGCGATCTGCCAGTCGACATGCGCCCGGAACGCCGCCTCGTCGAAGGCGCCGTCCTTGAACGGGGTGACGAGCGCCGGAGCCGATCCCCTGAATGTCGCAGCCATGAGGTTTGTCGCAACTTTCGCGTTGAAATCGGCCTCCACGCCTCAGCCCCATGCACGCCGCATTTCGATGGCTGGTGAAGGTGCGGGACTGTCTAGCGCGCGCGAGGGGGCGTGAAAAGGCTTTTACCCGACCGTCATGCGGCGCCGCTTCATGGTTTAGGTTCCGTAAAGCTCGCGCGTGCAGCGTGGACCGCATGATCTCCGCCGATCCCCGTCGACCTGGTGAGTGCATGGCGTACAAGCGTATGCGGGCCGTCCTGATGGGCGGCGCGGGCCTGGCCTGCGCGGCCGCCGCCCTCGTCCCCTCGGTGCGGCATGCCGCCGAGCGGGCGCCGCAGCGCTGGCTCGGCCACCACGCCGTGATGACGGCCCAGGTGACGCCGCGCCTCCGCGCGGGTCCGGCCGACGGCCGGGCGTCGCCCAAGACGGCATTGCGCGCCTCGCCGATCTCGCCCGGCGTGCTGCGGGTTCTCGCCGACGCCATGGGCTCGACCGAACCGCGGCCGGCCGGCGCCGACCCCGCGCAGCCAGGCCCCGGCGACGCCGCCGTGCCGGCCCCGACCGCCACCGAACGCGGCGCTCCTCCCGGCCCCTCGGCGGCCGCCAAGGACCCGGACGCGCCGCTGCTGCGGCAGGCCGTCGACGCCTACCGGCGCAACGACCTCGCGGGTGGCGACGCCGCGGCCCGGGGCCTCGCGAGCCCGCTTCTGCGCCTCACCGCCGAGTGGGCGGCCGTGCGGCTCGACCCGCACCTCGTCGGGCTCGCGAGGCTCGACGCCTTCGCGGCCGCCCATCCGGACTGGCCGGCCCTGCCCTGGGTCGCCCGCCGCATCGAGGAGGCGGTCGCGGCCACGCGGGACCCCGCCGTGATCGAGGATCGGCTCGGACGACTGCCGCCCAAGACCGTCGCGGGCCGCCTCGCGCTGGCCCAGGCGGAACGCGGCCTCGGCCACGCCGACAGGGCCGTGCCCCTCGCCCATGCGCTGTGGCGCGACGACGACCTGTCGCCCTGGCAGGAGGCGACGCTCGCGCACGACTTCGCCGACGTGATCGGGCGCGACGACCACCTCGTGCGCGCCGAACGCTTCCTCTACAAGGAGAAGGTGGCGGCCGGCCTCCGGGAGGCGGCGCTGGCCGGCCCCGACGCGCTGGCGCTCGCCAAGGCGCGGGCCGCCGTGATCGGCAACTCGGCCCTCGCCGAGGTGGCGCTGGCGGCGGTGCCGAAGTCGCTGCAATCGGACCCGCTGCTCGTCTTCTCCCGCGCCCAGCGGCTGCGGCGCGCGAACCGCCCCGAGGAGGCCGCCGACCTCCTGCTGTCGGTGCCGCGCGACGCCCCCATCCTCGACGGCGACGAATGGTGGACCGAGCGCCGCATCGTGGCCCGCAAGCTCCTCGACCTCGGCGACTACCGCAAGGCGCTGCGGCTCTGCGCCGAGATCGGCCCCGCGAGCCCCGCCTCGCAGATCGAGGCGGCGTTTCACGCCGGCTGGATCGCCCTGCGCTTCCTGCAGGACCCCAAGGCGGCGGCGCCGCAGTTCGATGCCATCGCGCGGCTCGCCGAGACGCCGATCTCGAAGAGCCGCGCCGCCTACTGGCAGGGTCGCACCGCCGAGGCGCTCGGCGACGCCGACGGGGCGCAGCGCCGCTACGCAGAGGCCGCCGACACCCCCATCACCTTCTACGGCCAGCTTGCCGCGGCCCGCCTCGGCCGGCCCGATCTCGCGCTCCGCTCCGTCCCGGCCGCCGCGGGCGAGGCGCGCAGCGAGTCGGTGCGGGTCGCCGACGTCCTCTACGGCCTCGGCCTGCGCGACATCGCCCTGCCGCTCGCCCTCGACATCGGCCGGGCGGAGCCGTCCGAGGCTCAGGTGGGGGCGCTCGGCGAGGTGCTGGAGCGCAACCGCGACGCCTGGGCGACCCTGTCGGTCGGCAAGGCCGCGACGCAGCGCGGGCTCGCGCGGGACGACACGGCCTTCCCGACCTTCGGCATCCCGAACTTCAACCCGCTGCCGAACTCGGCCGACCTGTCGGTCGTCTACGCCATCGCCCGGCAGGAGAGCGAGTTCGACCCGAAGTCGCTGTCCTCGGCCGGCGCCAAGGGCCTGATGCAGATGATCTCCTCGACGGCCCGCAGCACGGCGAGCCGCGCCGGCGTGGCCTACGACGACGGGCGCCTGTCGAGCGATCCCGCCTTCAACGCGCAGCTCGGCGCCGCCCATCTCGGCACCCTGCTCGACGAGCAGAACGGCTCCTACATCCTGACCTTCGCGGCCTACAACGCCGGGGGCAAGGCCGTGCGCGACTGGATCGCGGCCTACGGCGACCCCCGCAAGCCGGGGGTCGACATGGTCGACTGGATCGAGCGGATCCCCTATTCCGAGACGCGCAACTACGTGCAGCGCGTGATGGAGAACCTGCAGGTGTATCGCGCCAAGCTCGGGCATCCCACGATGCTGCTGGTCGGCGCGGAGCCGCCGGCGCCCGTCCGCAAGGGGACCTGAGGGGCCGCCGCGATGAGCGACGCCGATCACGCCAGCCGCTTCGCGCGGTCTGCCGACGGATTGCGCCTGCATTACCGCGACGTCGGCCGCGCCGCGGCGGGCGCCGCGACCGTGGTCTGCCTGCCGGGCCTGACGCGCACGGCCGGCGACTTCGACGTGCTGGCGGCCCACCTCGCCGGCGGGGGCGCCGCGGGGCCGCCGCGCCGCGTGCTGTCGCTCGACTACCGCGGCCGCGGCGGTTCGGACCACGACCCCGACCCGAGCCACTACAGCGTCCCGGTCGAGGCCGGGGACGCGATGGCCGTGATGGCGGCGGCCGAGGTCGAAGAGGCCGTGTTCGTCGGCACCTCGCGCGGCGGCCTCATCACCATGGTCCTGTCCACCGTCAGGCCCGAGATGATCCGCGGCGCGGTGCTGAACGACATCGGCCCCGTGCTGGAGCCGTCGGGCTTGGAGCGCATCCGCGGCTACGTCGGCAGGCTGCCGCCGCCGCGAAGCTGGGCCGACGCGGTCGCCACCATCCAGGGCTACGCGGCTCCGCAGTTCACGGGCCTGTCGGCCGACGACTGGATGCACTTCGCTCGGACGACCTTCGTCGAGCGCGACGGCATCCTCGCGGGCCGCTACGACCCGGCCCTGGCGGAGGCTCTGCGCGACCTCGACCTCGCGGACCTGCCGACGCTGTGGCCGCAGTTCGAGGGCCTGTCGGGGGTGCCGCTCCTGGTGATCCGGGGGGAGAACTCGGACCTGCTGTCGGAGGCGACCGCGGCCGAGATGGTGCGGCGCCATCCCGATGGCGCCCTGTTCACCGTGCCGGGCCAGGGCCATGCGCCGCTGCTCCACGACGCCGCGACGCTGGAGCGCATCGCCGCCTTCGCGTGCCGCTGCGACAGCGCGAGACGCGCTCGGCCCGGGGCATAGAGGGCTTTCCTCATGATCCGGATTCGAAAGGCCCTCGGCCTTTTGCGGGTTCCAGCTCGGAGCCCGGGGAAGCGCCGTCAGGGATAGGGCCGGTACGGATCGGCGCCGTTGCAGGTCCGGGGATGACCGTAGCGCTCGGACAGGCTCGGATCGCAGCGGCGCGCTTCGCGGAGCCGGCTTCGGCCGAAGATCCGGCGCAGGGCCGGCCTGGGTCGGCGGAAGGCCAGCCTGCCGCCCCGCAGGGTCCCGATCCCGCGCAGGTTTCCCGTCCCGCGCAGGCCGCCGGCCCCGGGAGCTGCCGCGATGCCCCGCCCGACAGCCGATCCCGACTGTCCGAACGGCGCGGCGCGGCCCAGCTCCGCGGCGGGCGCCGCCAGGCCGCCCCGCGGGCCGCCGCGGGCCCGGAACACGTCGGCCCCGGCCCGGGCGCCACCGAAGCTGCGTCCCAGCCCGCCGCCGCGACCGCCGCCCGTTCCCCCTCCCATGCCACCGCCGTGGCCTCCCCCTCCGGCACCGCCGGCAGCGCTGGCCGGGAGGGCCACTGAGAGGGCCAGGGCCAGGGTCGCGGCGAACCGCAGGGGACGGAGGGCGCGCTTCATCCGGTCCATCTCATCACCTCCGTCGAACGCGCCCTTCCCTCGAACGGCCTCGCGCGGGGGCGCGTTCCGCTCCGCCCCCGCGCCGCGGGACGCAAGGTGACGCAGGCCGCCGCAGGGGCGTCGTGGACCCCACGGCTTCCGCAAACCGGCCCGCCTCCCTATAGTGGAGCGGGTTCAGGGACGGACAGCGGGACGGCATGGCGGCTGAGGGGATCACGCTGAGGCTCGGGACGCGGGGCAGCCCCTTGGCGCTCGCCCAGGCGCACGAGGCGCGCGCCCGTCTCGCTGCCGCCCACGGCTGGGCCGAGGACCGGATCGAGGTCGTCGCCATCCGCACGACCGGCGACGCCATCCAGGACCGCGCCCTGTCGGAGGCCGGCGGCAAGGGGCTGTTCACGAGGGAGCTCGACGCCGCGCTGACGGCGGGCGGCATCGACCTCGCGGTGCATTCCGCCAAGGACCTGCCGACCCGGCTTCCCGACGAGATCGTCATCGCCGGCTACCTGCCGCGCGAGGACGCGGGGGATGCCTTCATCTCGGGCGACGGCTCCCGTCTCCTCGGCCTGCCGCCGCGCGCCGTCGTCGGCACGGCCTCGCTGCGGCGTCAGGCGCAACTGCGCCGGCTGCGGCCGGATCTCGACGTGCGCCTGCTGCGCGGCAACGTGGAGACGCGGCTGCGCAGGGTCGAGAGCGGCGAGTTCCAGGCGACCCTCCTGGCCGTGGCGGGGCTGAAGCGTCTCGGCCTGACGGAGCGCATCACGGAGGTACTCGACTCGCGCGACTTCCTGCCCGCGGTCGGCCAGGGCGCGATCGCGTTGACGACGCGCCGCGGCGATGCCGCCACGGCCGACCTCGTCGCGCCCCTCCTCGATCGGGACACGGGCCTCGCCCTCGCCTGCGAGCGCGCCTTCCTGGAGGTGCTGGACGGGTCCTGCCGCACGCCGATCGCGGGCCATGCGCGCGTCGACGGCGTTCAGATCAGCTTCCGCGGCCTCGTGCTGGCGGAGGACGGCTCGGACGCGGTGGAAACGCTGGCGCATGGGCCGCTCGATGCCGCCGAGGTCACCGGCCGGGATGCGGGGCACGATCTCATGGCGCGGGCGCCGGCCCGTCTGCTGGCCGCGTTCCGCGGCGGGCACTGACGCCGCACCATGCGCGTCCTCGTCACCCGCGCCGAGGCGGATGCCGCGCGCACGGCCGGGGCGCTGGCGCGGCTCGGCCACGAGGCCGTGATCGCGCCCGCCCTCGCCATCGCGCCGCGGCCCTTCCACCTCCGGGCGCGTCGCCCCGACGCGCTCCTCGCCACGAGCCGTCACGCCTTCGCGGCACCTCTGACCGAGGCGATCGGCCGCGGCGCGCCGGTCTTCGCGGTCGGGGAGCGCACGGCGGAGGCGGCCCGCGCGGCCGGCTATCGGGACGTGCGGGTCGGCGCGGGCGACGGCGCGGGTCTGGCGTCGCTCGTCGCCCTCACCCTGCCCCGCCCCGCCACCCTGGTCTACCTCGCGGGGCGCGACCGCAAGGCCGAGGTCGAGGCGGCGCTCGCGGCGGCCGGCTATCGCGTCGAGGTCGCCGAGGTCTACGCGGCCGAGCCGGTCGGGGCCTGGCCCGCGGCGGCCGTCGAAGCGCTGCGCGCCGGCGCGGTCGCGGCCGCGCTCCACTATTCCCGGCGCAGCGCCACGCTGGCGCTGGATCTCGCGCGGCGCCACGGCGTCATCGCCCCGTTCCTGTCGCTCGAGCACCTCTGCCTGTCGGCCGATGCCGCCGAGCCGCTGGTCGCGGCGGGCGCCCCCGCGGCCGAGGCCGCGGCGCGAGCCGACGAGGGGAGCCTACTGGCGCTGCTGCGGAACCCATGACGGCGGAGGGCGCAGCACCTCCCAGGGTGGTGGACGTGCTGATCCCGGTGGCGGTCGACCGGGCCTACTCCTACCGCGTGCCCCAGGGCCTCGTCCTCGCGCCCGGCGATTTCGTCATCGTGCCGCTCGGCACGCGGCAGACCCTCGGCGTCGTGTGGGAGGGGCGCGAGACGGGCGGCGACAACCTGAAGAGCGTGGTGTCGCGCGTGGACTGGCCGCCGGTGCTGGCGCCGCTGCGCGGCTTCATCGATTGGCTCGCCGCCTGGACGCTGAGCCCGCGCGGCATGGTGCTGCGCATGGCCGTGCGGGCGCCCGACTTCGCCGGCGCCGAGCCGCTGCGGGTGGGGTTGCGGCGCGCCGGCCCGCCCCCCGGCCGGATGACGCCGGCCCGCGCCCGGGTGCTCGCCGCGCTCGACGGCGCCGGTGCGGAGGCCGTCCTGACCAAGCGCGCCCTCGCCGAGGCCGCCGGCTGCAGCGCCGGGGTGGTGGACGGGCTCGTCGACGAGGGCACGATCGAGACCGTGGCGCTGCCGCCCGATCCCCTGCCCCCGCCGCCCGACCCGGGGGCCGGCGCCGTCGCGCTCGACCCCGCGCAGGCGCTTGCCGCGGCGAGCCTCGCCGAGCGCGCCGCCGAGCGCCGCTTCACCGTCAGCCTGCTCGAAGGCGTGACCGGCTCGGGCAAGACCGAGACCTATTTCGAGGCCGTGGCGGCCGCGCTGCGCGCGGGGCGGCAGACCCTGATCCTGCTGCCCGAGATCGCGCTCACGGCGCAGTTCCTCGACCGCTTCGCGGCCCGCTTCGGCGTGCGGCCCACCGAGTGGCACTCGGGCGTGTCGCTGCGCCGGCGGGCGCGGGCCTGGACGGGCATCGCGTCGGGCGAGGTCAAGGTGGTGGCGGGCGCGCGCTCCAGCCTGTTCCTGCCCTTCGCCGACCTCGGGCTCATCGTGGTCGATGAGGAACACGAGGTCGCCTACAAGCAGGACGACGGCGTGAGCTACCACGCCCGCGACATGGCGGTGATGCGGGGCCGCTTCGAGACCGCCGCCGTCGTGCTGGCCTCCGCGACCCCGTCGCTGGAGACGCGGGTCAACGCCGAGACGGGGCGCTACGGCCACCTGCGGCTCGACTCGCGCTTCGGCGGCCGCACCCTGCCCTCGCTGGCCGCCATCGACCTGCGCCGCGACCCCCCGCCCCGCGGCCGCTTCATCGCCCCGCCGCTCGCCGCGGCCGTGGGGGACGCGATCGGCCGGGGCGAGCAGGCCCTGCTCTTCCTCAACCGCCGCGGCTACGCGCCCCTGACGCTGTGCCGCTCCTGCGGGCACCGATTCAACTGCCCGCAGTGCTCCGCTTGGCTCGTCGACCACCGCTTCCGCGGCGCCCTGATGTGCCATCACTGCGGCCACATGGAGCGCAAGCCGAGCCACTGCCCGCGCTGCGGCGAGGTCGACGCGCTGGTGGCCTGCGGTCCGGGGGTCGAGCGCGTCGCCGAGGAGGCCGCGGCGCTGTTCCCCGACGCTCGGCGCCTCGTCCTGTCGTCCGACATGGCGGGCGGCACCGAGCGGCTGCGGCAGGAGCTCGACGCCGTGGCGCGGGGCGAGGTCGACATCGTGGTGGGCACGCAGCTCGTCGCCAAGGGCCACAACTTCCCCAAGCTGACGCTGGCCGGGGTGATCGACGCGGATGTCGGGCTCGCCAACGGCGACCCGCGCGCCGCCGAGCGCACCTTCCAGCTCCTCCAGCAGGTGACGGGCCGGGCGGGCCGCGGCGAGGTGCCGGGCCACGCCCTGATCCAGACCTACCAGCCCGACCATCCGGTGATGCGGTCGCTGCTCACGGGCGACATCGAGCGCTTCTACCGCACCGAGATCGAGGCGCGGCAGCGCGCCGGCCTGCCGCCCTTCGGGCGACTCGCGGCCCTCATCGTCAGCGGCACGGACCGCCACGCCGCCGAGGGCCACGCCCGTGCGCTGGCGCGTGCCGCCCACGGCGTGACGGGGGGCGACCCGATGGCGGCGGCGGCCGACGGGGCGCCGCGGATCGAGGTCTTCGGCCCCGCCGAGGCGCCGATCGCCATGATCCGCGGCCGCTATCGCTATCGCCTGCTCGTCAAGGCGCCGCGCTCGGCCGACCTCCAGGGCTGCCTGCGGCGCATCCTCGCCGAGGGGCCGAAGCCGACCGGCAGCCTGCGCGTCGCGGTCGACGTCGAACCGCAGAGCTTCCTATGAAGATAGAGGCTCATGATGGGTTTCGGGGTGATGATGTCGCGTTGCGATCGTCGCGTCAGTTCTGGTTTCAAAGGGCCATCGGCTTTTTGAGGGTTTCAGGGCAGAGCCCTGAAGAAGCTGAATGATCTCCTTTCAGGGCTCCGCCCTGAAAGCAGCCAAAGGGCGAGCCCTTTGGAGTCAATTGCGAAAAGGAGAGCGTCACCTTGGAATCCGACGAGAGCCAATCGGCTGCGGCGCAGCCCCATCGCAGCCATCAAACAGGCTCTCAACCGTCGCGATGGAACGAACGGCGTGGTAGGCTAGGCCGTGCGACACCAGGATGTGAGGCTCCTCTCACCAAACCGCCGCAGAACGCGGCACAACACCGAAACCAGGGAAACGTCATGAAAGCGCTCGCCACCACCACCGTCCTGCTCGCCTTGGGCGCCCTCCCCGCCACAGCGGCCGAGACGAAGGACATGAAGATCGCTCTGTCCAACAACTACGCCGGCAATAGCTGGCGGCAGGCGATGCTGAAGAGCTGGGAGACCGTCACCAAGGCGGCGGTCGCCGATGGGGTCGTGGCGGAGGCGCCGGCCTTCACCACCTCCGAGAACCAGGCGACCGAGCAGGCCGCCCAGATCCAGAACATGATCCTGCAGGGCTACAACGCCATCGTCATCGATGCGGCCTCTCCCACCGCCCTCAACGGCGCCATCAAGCAGGCCTGCGACGCCGGCATCGTGGTGGTGACCTTCGACGGCATCGCCACCGAGCCCTGCGCCTATCGCATCGCCGTCGACTTCAAGAAGCTCGGCGGCATGCAGATCGACTATTTCAAGTCGCGCGGCGTGAAGGGCAACGTTCTCGAAATCCGCGGGCTCGCGGGCGTCTTCGTGGACGACGAGATCCACAGCGGGATCGAGACGGGCGTCAAGGCCGACGCGGATCTCAAGATCGTCGGCAGCGTCCACGGCAACTGGACCCAGACCGTCGCCCAGAAGGAGGTGGCGGGCATCCTGCCGACCCTGCCCGAGATCGCCGCCGTGGCGACTCAGGGCGGGGACGGCTTCGGCACTGCCCAGGCCTTCAAGGACGCCGGCCGCAAGACGCCCGTCATCTTCCTCGGCAACCGCGAGGACGAGCTGAGCTGGTGGAAGCAGCAGAAGGACGCCGACGGCTACCAGACCATGTCGGCCTCGATCGCGCCGGGCTCCTCCACCTTCGCCTTCTGGGTCGCCAGGAAGATCCTGGCCGGCGAGAAGCTGCCGCAGGACATGACGCTGCCGATCACGGTCGTCACCCAGGACAATCTCGAGGAGCAGCTCAAGCACACCGAGAAGGGTAGCGTCACCAACGTCGAATTCAAGGAGGTGGACGTGGCCGGCATCCTGGCGGGTTCCGCGAAGTGAAGCCGCTCGGCGGGGGCGCGGCGCTGGCGGCGCCCCCCGCCGACGCCGTCGCTGCGGGACAGGTCTTCGTCGACCTGCGCGGGGTCGCCAGGAGCTTCGGGGCCATCCAGGCCCTGAGACCGGTCGATTTCGCGGTGCGCCGCGGTGAATGCCTGGGGCTCGTCGGCCACAACGGGGCCGGCAAGTCGACGCTGATGAACGTTCTGTCGGGCGCGCTGCCGGCCAGCGCCGGGACGCTCTCCATCGCGGGCGAGGACCTGACCGGACGCTACGACGTGCGCGGCGCCCACCGGGCCGGCGTGCGCTGCGTCTTTCAGGAACTCTCGCTCTGCCCCAACCTCACGATCGCGGAGAACGCCAGGATCGCCCACCCGTCCCTGCACGGCTTCGGCTGGCGCCGGCGCGCCGCGGCCCTGATGCAGGACGCGCTGGACCGCGTCTTCCCGGGCCACGGCCTCGCGATGAGCGACGTCGTCGGCGCCCTGTCGATCGGCCGTCGGCAGATGGTCGAGATCGCGCGCGCCTTCACCGAGACGGACGAGAAGGCGCGGCTCATGATCCTCGACGAGCCGACCTCCTCGCTCGACGCCTCGGCGGCCGAGCAGCTCATCGCCGCGGCACGGCGCTTCTCGGGCGCGGGCGGCAGCGCCATCGTGATCTCCCACAAGATCAACGAGATCCTGGCCGTGGCCGACCGGATCGTCGTGATGAAGGACGGAACGGTGGTGGACGATCGGCCGCGGGCCGCCTTCACGCGGGAGGGCATCGTCGATGCCATGGGCCACGCGGTCGAGCGCGCCCGCATCGCGCGGGCGTCGACCGCCACGGCCGATACGATGGTGGCGGTGCCGAGCGCGCGGGCCGGAAGCCTGCCTCTCCAGGCGGCGCGTGGCGAGATCATCGGCCTCGCGGGGCTCGCCGGCCACGGCCAGACCGAGCTGCTGCTCGCCGTCCAGGCCCTCCGGCAAGGCACGCGGGTGGCGGGCGACGTCGCCCTCGTGCCGGGCGACCGCACCAACGACGGCGTCTTCCCGCTCTGGTCGATCGAGCGCAACATGTCGGCGCGCTGGCTGCCGCACCTGCGCCGGGGCGGCCTCATCGACATGTCCCGCGAGCGCACCGACGCGGCGGGGTGGCGCGCGCGACTGGCGCTCAAGACCGCCGATCTCCGCGACCCGATCCTGTCGCTCTCGGGCGGCAACCAGCAGAAGGCGCTCTTCGCCCGCGCGCTCGGCTCGCCGGCCCGGATCATCCTGATGGACGACCCGATGCGGGGCGTCGACGTCGGCACCAAGCAGGACGTCTACGCCATGATCGCGACGGAGGCCGCCGGAGGCCGCACCTTCCTCTGGTACACGACCGAGATGGACGAGCTGTTCTACTGCGACCGGACCTACGTCTTCCACGACGGCCTCATCGTCAAGGAACTGGCGGCAGACGAGATGTCGGAGAACGCGGTCGTGCAGGCCTCCTTCCAGGACCACGCCTGATGGCGCGTCTCCTGTCCTGGTCGACCGCCGAACGCCTTCTGCCCGCCTTGACCCTGGCCCTCCTTCTGGGCGGCATCTTCTTCCAGCAGCCGCGCGCCATGTCGTATTTCGGCATGGACCTGCTGCTCAACCTGTCGATCCCCATCATCTTCGCGACGCTCGCCCAGATGATGATCATCGCCATCAACGACCTCGACCTGTCGATCGGCGCCTTCGTGTCGCTGGTCGCCTGCATCGGTTCGACCCTGCTGGCGACGCAGCCGGTGCTGGGCGGCCTGGCGCTGCTCGGCGCCATCGCGGCCTACGGCGCCGTGGGCGCCCTCATCGAATGGCGCCGCCTGCCCTCCATCGTGGTGACGCTCGGCCTGTCCTTCGTCTGGCTCGGCCTCGCCGTCATCGTCCTGCCGACGCCCGGAGGCCACGCGCCTGCATTCCTGTCGGCCCTCGTCAGGCTCAAGCCGCCCTTCGCGCCCCTGCCGATCTACGTCGCGGGGGCCGTCGCGCTCGTGGGCTGGCTGGTCGTCTCGCGCTCGTCGCTCGGCGTGGTGCTGCGTGGCGCCGGCGGCAACCCGCGCTCGGTCGCCCGCGCCGGCTGGTCCATGCTGGCGATCCGCGTCACCGTCTACGCGACGGCGGGCCTGCTCGGCACGCTGGCGGGCCTGTGGCTGCTGGGGCTCACCTCCTCGGGCGACGCCAACATCGCGTCCCGCTACACGCTGCTGTCGATCGCCTCCGTGATCCTCGGCGGAGCCTCCTTCACGGGCGGCAGGGTGTTCCCGGCCGGGGCGGTCCTCGGGGCCGTGACGCTGACGCTCGCGGCCTCGTTCCTGACCTTCATGCGGATCAGCCCGGATTGGCAGATCGGCGCCCAGGGGATCATCCTCATCGGCGTGCTGGCGCTGCGGGCGCTGCTGACGCGCGCGAAGGAGACAGCCTGATGCTCGCCGCCCTTCGCGGCCGGATCGGGGCGGCGCCCTGGATCTGGTCCTTCCTCGGCACGGCCGTCGCCTGGGGGGTGACGCTTTGGATCTCGGGCGGGCGGGGCGGAGAGCAGATCCTGTCCGCCGCCCTCACCTTCTCGGCCTTCACGGTGCTGGTGTCGCTCGGCCAGATGATGGTCATCACCACGGGTCCCGGCAACGTGGACCTGTCGATCCCCTCGGTCATCGCCCTGTCGAGCGCCGTGGCCATGCTGGTCATGGACGAGCAGGGGAGCATGATCCTGCCCGGCCTCCTCGCCGCCGTCGCGGCGGGGCTCGCGGTCGGGGGCGCCAACTACGCCCTGATCCGCCTGCTGCGCATCCCGCCCATCATCGCGACGCTGTCGTCGAGCCTCGTCGTCATGTCGGTGGCCATCGTCCTCGGCCGCGGCCTGAAGATCAAGCCGCCCCAGGCCTATGCCGACGCCGTCACGGCCAAGCTCGCCGGCATCCCGCTCCTCGCCGTCCTGGCCATCGCGGCCGCCGTCGCCATCTCCTTCGTGCTGCAGCGGACCCTCTATGGCCGCACGGTCTCGGCCATCGGCCAGAGCCGCCGCATCGCCCGCCTCGCGGGGCTCGACGTCGAGCGGACGAGCCTCGTCACCTACATGCTGTCGGGCGCGCTGGCGGGCCTCACCGGCGCCCTCATCGCGGGCTTCGCGGGCGGCAATTCCCTGGACCAGGGGGCCGAATACCTGCTGTTGACCATCGCGGTCGTGGTGATCGGCGGCACGTCCGTCTCGGGCGGACGCGCCAGCGTCCCCGGCATCTGGGGCGCGGCGCTCTTCATGTTCCTGATCGTGACGATGCTCAACGCCTCGGGCGTTTCGCCCGGCCTGCGCATGCTGATGACGGGGCTCATCATCATCGGCGTGATCGCGGCCGGCGGCAGCGAGCACGCGCCGCGCTGACGGGCGGCGCTTCCCCCTCCCCCGTGTGACGACCTAGCGTCGGCACACATCTCGGCGCCCGCGGGGGGTGCCCTTCTCCCCAGCGGGGAGAATCGGGAACCCATCCCGGCTCGCCGGGATGGGACCCGGGTGGCGCGCAGCGCCGGATGAGGGGGGATCCACCACCTTTGGAGGCCCCCTCATCCGCCCTGCCGGGCACCTTCTCCCCGCTGGGGAGAAGGGCGCCAACGCCCAGCGTCAGTCATGTGTGCCAACGCTAGCTTGGCAGTCAGGGCGGAACCCCGGCGACGGATTTCCAATCCGAAAGATCGAAGAAGACCCTGAGTCGATCATCCGCCTTGCAGGAACGTCTGCCGGGCGCTGGCGCTGTGCTCCTTCAGCACCTTGCCGGCCGCGCCGTCGACCTCCTTCAGGTGGACGTCGTAGCCCCACAGGTCGGCGAGGTGCTGGAGCACGTCGCGGGTCTCGCGCTCCGACATCAGCACCCCGTTCAGCACGTTGTGCTGGAGCATCAGCCGCCGGTCGCCCGCGAGGTCGACGTCGACGACCTGGATGTCGGGGTCCTGCCAGGCCACGTCGTAGTGGCGCGACAGGGCGCGGCGCAGGTTGCGGTAGCCGCGCTCGTCGTGGATGGCGCCGACCCGCAGGTCCTTCTTCGGGTCCCCGTCGTCCTGCACCTGGAACATCTTCCAGCGCCGGATCAGGTGAGGGCTGAGGAACTGCGACACGAAGCTCTCGTCGCGGTAGTTGGCCCACACGTCGCCCAGCACCGCGTGGGGGTCGCCGCGCCCCGCGATGTCGGGGAACCACTCGCGGTCCTCGTCGGTCGGCTCGGTCACGACGCGCTCGATGTCCTCCATCATGGCGAAGCCGAGCGCGTAGGGGTTGATGCCGCCGAAACGCTGGTCGTCGTATTGCGGCTGCATCACGACGTTGGTGTGCGAGGTGAGGAACTCCAGGTAGGACCCTTCCGCGATCTGCCCGGTCTCGAACAGGCGGCCCATGATCTTGTAGTGGCAGTAGGTGGCGCAGCCCTCGTTCATCAGCTTGGTCTGGCCCTGCGGATAGAAATACTGGGCGATCAGGCGGACGATGCGGATGATCTCGCGCTGCCAGGGCTGGAGCCGCGGCGCCGATTTTTCGAGGAAGTAGAGGATGTTCTCCTGCGGGAGCTCCAGCAGGGCCTTGCGGCGCTCCTCCGAGATCTTGGCCGGAGTCCCCTTCTCCTTGCCCGGCACGGTGCGCCACAGGTCGTTGAACACCTGCTCCTGGTGCTCCCGCCGGTCGCGCTCGCGCCGCTGCTCGGACAGGAGGTCGGGCTTGCGCTTGCGCGGGTAGCGGTGGACGCCGTGGCTCTGCAGGCTGTGGGCGGCATCGAGCACCCGCTCGACCGCCAGGTGGCCGTAGCGCTCCTCGCAGTCGGCGATGAAGGTCTTGGCGAAGTCGAGGTAGCCCAGGATGCCCTCGGCCTGCGTCCACTGCTTGAACAGGTAGTTGTTCTTGAAGAAGTGGTTGTGGCCGAAGGCCGCGTGGGCGATCACCAGCGTCTGCATCGTGGCGGAGTTCTCCTCCATGATGTAGCTGACGCAGGGGTTGGAGTTGATGACGATCTCGTAGGCGAGGCCGCGCAGCCCCTTGCGGTAGCCGGCCTCGTGATGCGCGAAGGACTTGCCGAAGCTCCAGTGCCCGTAGAACAGCGGCATGCCGACGGACGAGTAGGCGTCGAGCATCTGCTCGGTGGTGATGATCTCGATCTGGTTCGGGTAGGTCTTGAGCCCGAGTTCGCCGTGCGCGATGGCCTCGCAGGCGTCGTTGATCCGCCGGATGGTCTCGAAGGTCCAGTCGGACCCGTCGAACAGGAGGTTGTCGGTCCCGGCGAGCGTCATGCCGGCACCCCCTTGGCGGCACCCTGCCCGGCCCCCTTCTCCTTGCGCTCGAACAGCTTGCGGAACACCGGATAGATCTCGGCGCGGTGGCGCACCTTGCACATGGCGAAGTCGGAGCCGGATTTCGCCACCGCCTCGTAGGTCCGCCACAGCTCGGTCTGCCGCTGCACGAAGCCCATGTGCGGCGTCTCGTTCTCGCGGCCGACTTCGAGGTAGGCGAAATACTGGCACAGCGGCAGCACGCCGTCGCGCAGCGTCGTGGCGGTGCGCTCGGTGTCGCCCGACGAGTTGTCGCCGTCGGAGGCCTGGGCCGTGTAGATGTTCCAGTCGTCGCGCGGGTAGCGCGCCTCCACCACCCGCATCATCTCGTCGAGCGCGCTCGACACCACCGTGCCGCCGGTCTCGGGCGAGGAGAAGAACGTCTCCTCGTCGACCTCCTTGGCCTCGTGGGTGTGGCGGATGAAGACGATGTCGACGTTCTTGTAGCGGCGCTTCAGGAAGATATAGAGCAGCGAGAAGAAGCGCTTCGCCAGGTCCTTCATGTGCTCGGTCATCGAGGCCGAGGTGTCCATCAGGCAGAACATCACGGCCTGGGCGATGGGCTTGGGCACCGGCGTGAAGCGGCGGTAGCGGATGTCGATCGGGTCGACGAAGGACACCCGCCGCGTGCGCTCCACGAGATGCGCCAGCTCCGCCCGCAGCGTCGCCAGCCGGTCGGGGTCGAGGCCCGAGTCCGCCAGGGCCTCGACCTCGGCCTCCATCTCCCGCAGCTCTTCGCTCTTGGGCCGCTTCAGCGCGATCCGCCGCGACAGCGAATTGCGCATGGTGCGGGCCAGCGACATGTTGGCGGGGGAGCCCGCCGTCGAGTAGCCGGCGCGGCTGAGCGACACCGAATCGGCGCTGGACAGCCGCTTCTTCGCGAGGTCCGGCAGTTCGAGGTCGTCGAAGAACAGGTCGAGGTATTCCTCGCGCGACAGGACGAAGCGGAAGTCGTCCTCGCCCGAGCCGTCCTCGGCGCCCTCGTTGCCGCGCTTGCCGCCGCCGGAGGGGTCGCGCGGGATGCTGTCGCCCTCGACGAACTTCTTGTTGCCGGGGAACAGGCCCTCGCGGGTGCCGCCCTTCGAGGAGCGGCGCAGGCGGGGCTCGCGCACCCCGTCGAGCGGGATGGACACTTCCCCGCCCTGGTCGAGGTCCTTGATGCTGCGGTCCTTGGACGAGTTGCGCACGGCCTGGCGCACCAGGGCCTTGGCGCGCCGCAGGAAGCGCTGTCGATTGGCGTGGCTCTTGCCGCTGGAGTTCAGCCGTCTGTCGACGATGTGCATGCGCGTCCCGTTCCCCGAGGGAGGATCAGCCAGCCTTCTTGACTCTCATATACCATTCCACGAGGCGGCGGACCTGACGTTCCGTGTAGCCCCGCGCCACCATGCGCTCCACGAACTCGCCATGCTTCTTCTCGGTATCGCTGTCGCGCTTGGACGAGAAGCTGATGACGGGCAGCAGCTCCTCGACCTGGGAGAACATGCGCCGCTCGATCACGTCGCGCAGCTTCTCGTAGGAGGTCCAGGACGGGTTGCGCCCCCCGTTGTGGGCGCGCGCGCGGAGCGAGAACTTGACGACCTCGTTGCGGAAGTCCTTGGGGTTGGCGATGCCGGCCGGCTTCTCGATCTTGGTGAGCTCCTGGTTCAGGAGCTCGCGGTTGAGGAGCTGCCCGGTGTCGGGGTCCTTGAAGTCCTGGTCCTCGATCCAGGCGTCGGCGTAG
>CAXTBR010000018.1:0-61097 GCA_964242785.1 uncultured Lichenihabitans sp.
CCTCGAAGCGGAGCGGGCGGTTGTCGAGGCAGGAGGGCAGGCGGAAGCCATATTCGGCCAGCGTCGCCTTGCGGCGGAAGTCGCCCTTGTACATGCCGCCGATCTGCGGCACCGTGACGTGGCTCTCGTCGGTGAAGACCAGGGCGTTGTCGGGCAGGTATTCGAACAGCGTCGGCGGCGGCTCGCCCGGCTGGCGGCCCGTGAGGTAGCGCGAATAGTTCTCGATGCCCTGGCACACGCCCGTGGCCTCCAGCATCTCGAGGTCGAAGGCGGTGCGCTGCTCCAGCCGCTGCGCTTCCAGGAGCCGCCCCTGCGCGTAGAGCTGCTCCAGCCGCTCCTTCAGCTCGGCCTTGATGGCCTTGATGCTCTGGATCAGCGTCGGCCGCGGCGTGACGTAGTGCGAGTTGGCGTAGATCTTGGCGAAGGTGAGGTCGTTGGTCTTCTTGCCGGTGAGGGGGTCGAACTCCTGGATGGACTCCACCTCGTCACCGAAGAAGTTGAAGCGCCAGCCGCGGTCCTCGTAATGGGCCGGGAACAGCTCCACCGTGTCGCCCCGCACCCGGAAGTTGCCGCGCGTGAAGTCGGGCGTGCGCTTGTACTGGAGCGCCACGAGGTCGGCCAGCATCTGGCGCTGGTCGAGCCGGTCGCCCACCGCCACCGTGAAGGTCATGGCCGTGTAGGTCTCGACCGAGCCGATGCCGTAGATGCAGGACACGGACGCCACGATGATGACGTCGTCGCGCTCCAGCAGCGACCGGGTGGCGGCGTGGCGCATCCGGTCGATCTGCTCGTTGATCGTCGATTCCTTCTCGATGTAGGTGTCGGACCGCGGCACATAGGCTTCGGGCTGGTAGTAGTCGTAGTAGGATACGAAATATTCGACGGCGTTGTCGGGGAAGAAGCTCTTGAACTCGCCGTAGAGCTGCGCCGCCAGCGTTTTGTTGGGCGCCAGGACGAGGGCCGGGCGGTTGGTGGCGGCGATCACCTGGGCCATGGTGAAGGTCTTGCCCGAGCCCGTGACGCCGAGCAGCACCTGGTCGCGCTCCTGCCGGCGCACCCCGTCGACGAGCTCCGCGATGGCGGTCGGCTGGTCGCCCTTGGGCTCGTATTCGGAGGAGATCTTGAATGCGATCCCGCCCTCCGACTTGTCGGGCCGGGCGGGGCGGTGCGGCACCCAGGGGCGGGCCTTGAGGCGCGGGTCGCCGCTCTGCAGCAACCGCTGGAGCACGTCGGCCGTGGCGGCCGCTCCGGTGATGCCGCGCGGGTGGCGCGACTCGCCCTCGGCGGCCGGCGCCGGCTCGAACCGCGCCTGCGGGGCCTCGGCGAAGCCGCCCCGGTCCGGCACGGCCGCGGGGGCGCGGGCCTCGTTCAGGGCCGGGTTGAGGAGGGCCGCGAGGTGCTCGTCGAGCGGCACGAGCTCGGGCCGCGACGCCTTGGGGGCCGCCGGGCGGCCGGGCTTGGCCCTGGGCTTCGGGGCGGCCTCGGCGGCCGGCGCGCCCGCGGGCTTCGCGGGCCGGCCGGGCTTGCGGGCGAGGGCCTCCAGTGTGGGGACCTCCAGGGTGGCGGCGTCGGCGGTCGGGCGGGCTTTCGGCATGGCCCCCATATGGAGGCCGGGCGGCCCGCTGGGAAGGTGCGGGCGCCCGTCAGGACTGCGGCGCGGCGGCCGCGGCACCGCCGGCCATCCGCTCGCGGACCAGCACCGCGAGGCCGCTCGCCACGATCACGGCCGATCCCAGCGCGATGCTGAGCGAGGGCACGTCGCCCCACAGGCCGAAGCCCAGCGCGGCCGCCCAGGCGATGGAGGCATATTGGAACGGCGCGAGGAGCGAGGCCGGGGCCAGCGCGAGGGCCCGGTTGATGCACATGAAGCAGCCCATCGACACGAGGCCGACCACGGCCATCAGCCCGGCGTCGAGGGGCGAGGGCGTCGCCCAGCCGAAGGGCGCCAGCGCGGCCCCGACGAGGCCCGAGCCGGCGAACTGGCAGGCCGTCAGGGACAGCCAGTCGGTCCGCCGCAGCCGGCGGGTGGTGATGATGGCCCCGGCGAAGAGGCCGGCGCCGCCCATCGCCGCCAGGGCCGAGGGCGACAGGGCGGCCGCGCCGGGCTGGAGCGCCACCACCACGCCGGCGAAGCCCGCCGCCACGGCGCCCCAGCGGAAGGTTCCGACCCGCTCGCCCAGGACCGCGGCCGACAGGGCCGTGATGATCAGCGGCGCCGTGAGATAGAAGCACATCACGTCGGCCAGCGGCAGCGCCCGCGTGGCGAAGTAGAAGGCGAAGGAGTCGCCCGCCATGCAGGCGACGCGCAGGGCGTGGAGCCGCCACTCGCCGCGGAGGTCCATGTCCGGCCGGCGGAGCCAGACCAGCGGCACCAGCACCGCCGCCGCTCCGATCGAGCGCAGCATCAGGATCTCGCCCACCCCGTAGGTCCCGACGAGCCACTTGCCCAGCGCGTCGTTGAGGGAGAACAGCAGGACGCCCAGCGAATAGAGCGCGATGCCGGTGCCGCCGGCCGTCCGGGTCAAGGCCGGCCTCCCGCGGGCGCCGCGGCCCCGGCGACGCGGATCGGGAGGGCACCACGCGCGCGGGACTGCCGGTGGGACGGGTGGGTTCGGAGGCGGGACATGCCGTCCCCTAAGCAGCTTTGCCCCGCCGAAGCCACGACGGATTTCGGTTCGGGCTCCCTCCGTCCCGCTTTTCCCGGCGGGTGAGGCCCCTCGGTCCGCGGGCGGGGGTGGGTCAGGCGGCTTCGGCGACGGCCCGGACGGTCCGCCCGCGCCGCAGCCGGTCGACGCCCTCCGTCTCGTAGCGGGCGTAGCGCGCCACATCCACCTTGTTGAGCACGACGGCGGCGTCGGCCGGCCGGAGGCGCTCCAGGGCCTCGGCCACCTCGGCGCTCTCCGTCGCGTCCCACTCGACCACCATCAGCGACAGGTCCGCGGCCCCCGCCAGGGTGGCGGCGTAGCCCGCCTCGAACACGGCCGGCCCGTCGATGACGATCGAATCGAAGCGGTTGCGGCAGCTCCGGATCGCTGTTGCCAGCCGGGCCGTGCCCAGCATGCCGTCGAGCGAGCCCGCATCCGCCCCCTCGAACCGCCCGAACGGCATGCGCGTGAAGCCCATATGCGGCACGTCGAGGAAGGCCCGCTCCGGGCCGCACCCCTGGATGATGACGTCGAGCAGCCCGAAGCGGGCCGGCGCGCCGGCGGCCTCCGACGGGGCGGCCTCGACCAGCAGGACGTGGTCGCCGCCCTGCGCCAGGGCGCGGGCGAGGTTGCGCGCCAGCGTCGTCTTGCCCTCGCCCGCCCGCGCCGAGGTGACGAGGACGACGCGGCACTGCCCCGGCGCGTCGGCGGCGGCGGCGCGCCGGAGGTCCTCCATCCAGGGCCCGACGTCCGGGGGCAGGGCAGGCGCGCCCGGGCGCCGGTGGCCGGGCCGCGCCCCCACCTTCGGCACCACGCCCGAGACGCCGAGGCCCAGCAGCCTTTCGGCCTGCGCGCGGGTCATCACCGTGCCGCGCAGGCCCTCCGCCACGAGCGAGACCGCCAGCCCCGCCAGCAGGCCCAGGGCCGAGAAGGCACCGGCCAGCACCGCCAGTTTCGGCCGGCTGGGGCGCGCCGGGGGTAGGGCGGGCGAGGCGACGCGGATGTCGGTCGGCGTCAGGCCGCGCAGTTCCGAGAGCTGCTTCTGGCGGTCCAGGAGCTGCTCGTAGACCGCCCGGTCGGCGCGCGCCTCGCGCTCGATCTCGTCGAGCCTGACGCGGTCGTTGCCCTGCCGGCCGCTGTCGGCCTGGGCCCGGCGCAGCTCGTCGGTCAGCGTCGCCACCCGGGCCGCGGTCTCCTGGGCGTCGCTGCGCGTGGAGGCGATCATCCGGCCCACCTCGGCCGCGATCTGCCTCTTCACGTCCGCCACCTGCGCCTTCAGGCTCTGCACCTCCGGGTAGCGGTCGCCGTAGACCGACCGCTGGTCCGCGGTCTGCCGGGTCAGCCGGGCATAGTCCTGGCGCAGCGTCGACAGCACCGCCGTCTGCAGGGCGGCCGGCAGGGCATCGGGCGCCGCGGCCCCCGCGGCCCTGATCTGGTCGGAGCGCGCCCTGGCCTCGGCGGCGCGCGACGTCGCCTGCACGAGCTGCTGGTTGAGCTCGGCGACGCGCCGCTCCTGCAGCGTCCCGCCCGTGCCGGCGTCCGTGAGGTTGAGCTTGGCCTTGAGGGCCGCCGCCGCGGCTTCGGCGGTGTGGAGCCGGTCGCGCAGCGCGTCGAGCTTCTCGTCGAGGAAGTCCGTGGCGTCCGCCGTCGAGCCGGAGCGCAGGTGCGCCTGGTCGTCCACCACCAGGCCGGCGACGGTGTTGGCGAGCGAGGCGCAGCGCTCGGCGTCCCTGCCGGTCGCCGTGACGTCGATCACGTAGGTGGTGCCGCGCCGGGCGATCTTCACCCGGCTCCTCAGCCTGTCGATCGTGGCCGAGCGCCGCTCGCCGTCGGTGGCGCCGTCGGTGGCGCTTGAGGCGGCGAAATCCGGGTCCGTCATCAGCCCCAGGCGGTCCACGACCCGGCCCAGGAAGCCGTCCGAATTGGCCACCTGCACGAGGCTCTCGATGGCGATGGCGTCGGGCCCGATGTTGGACAGCACGTCGGGCGTCTGCGTGACCTTGGCGTCGCGCGGGTCGATGATGACGAGGGCGGTCGCGGCATAGCTGTTGAGCAGCAGCAGGCAGGCGCCGACGCCGGCCAGCGCCACCGCCGCCGCGACCGCCAGGATGCGGAGGAGGTTGCGGCGCAGGAACATCGGGATGCGCCTGACGTCGATGAGCCCGGCCGGCAGGCGCGGGCCGCTCCCCTCGTCCCACAGGTCCAGCACGGCCGGGAGCCGTCCGCCCCGGGCGGCGGCGCGATCGGGCGCGCTGAAGGCGTGCTTGGTCATGGGTCGGCGATCCACCTTGAACCCGTCGGACGCGACGTCCCGCGCCGGCGCGCGTCGTCCGCGACGGGGCACATGCGGATCCTCCGCCTGCCACGGATAACCCGGGGCGCGTGCATGGCGGGTTAAGGCCTCGTAGCGCCGGCCCCGCGCGGGCGCCGCCGTGGTTAAGACTTCACCCTGGCTCCGCGCCGGGGGCGCCGCCCCGCGCCCGATCTGCCATCGTGGTCCGATGTCCGACGCCGCGACCTCCCTGTCCCGCCCCGCCGCGCGGTTCGTCCGCGCCGCGGGGCGCCGCGCCCGTCCGACGGCCGGCGCGCGGGTGGCGGACCAGCTCCTGATGACGGCCCTGGCCCTGGTGGTGACGGGCCTGCCGGTCGGGCTGAACGTCATCGGCCAGCCCCTGGCGGTCGGCGTCTGCCTCGCGCTCGCCGTGCTGGTCGCCGCGCGGTTCGAGCGCGCCGTGCCGAACGTCCTGCTGGTCTGCTTCACCTTCCAGACCACCTTCGTGGCCTATGCCTCGGCCTACGTGGCCGAGGCCGCCAGCCTCGACGCCATGAAGAGCTACAACTTCGTCACGACGGTCGGCATCTGGGCCGTCCTGGCGCTGCGCTTCGTCCACCGCTACCGCGATACCTCGCCCTTCGTCCGCCGCCTGACGGTGTTCAGCGGCCTCGCCCTACTGGTGACCGGCTGCTACTACGTGCCGGGGCTGGCCTTCGACGCGCGGGGCGCCACCATCTACCTGCGCAACATCGCCCTGCCGCTGATGCTGTTCCAGATCGCCGTGAACGTGGGGTCGCGCCACCGGTTCGACCTCGGCACGGCGGTCGCGCTGCTGCTGGGGGCGATCCTGGCCTGCGGCTACGCCGAGCTGTTCTTCACCGAGCGCTGGCTCGACCTCACGCACGGCTGGGACTATCTCGACCTCGGGTTCGCTCCGAGCCGGCAGAACCCGACCTACCTCCGCGACCTGAAGCAGACGGGATCGGTGATCGGCAACCCGATCGACATCATGAGGACGCAGTTCCTCAACACGGGCTTCCTCGGCGACCTCGGGATCACCGTGGTGCGGCTCCAGGGGCCCAACTTCCACCCCATCAGCTTCGGCTACGTCATGGCGGCGCTCGGCGCCGTCGCGGCCGTGCAGGGCTCCTGGTGGCTCGTGCTGGCCGCCCTGCCGGTCATGGCGGTGGTGGGCGCCAAGGGCGCCATCGTGCTGCTGCTGGCGAGCCTCGCCTTCGTGGCGGCCGCGCGCCTCCGCCCGGCCGCCCCGACCCTCGTGGGCTTCCTCGCCGCCCTGGCGGTCTACGCCGCGGTGGTGTTCCGCTCCGGGCTCGACAGCGGCGACTACCATGTGCTGGGGCTGCTCGGCGGCCTCGCCGGCTTCGCGGCCGACCCGCTCGGCCACACGCTGGGCCAGGGCGGCAACCTGTCGGTGACCTTCACGGCCATCGACTTCCAGGCCTATCAGCGCGCCGGCGTCGCGGCCCTGGCGGTCGAGAGCGCGGTCGGCGTGCTGCTCTATCAGATGGGCCTGTGCGGCTTCGGGCTGCTGGCCTTCTACGGCTGGGTCGCCGCGACCTGCTGGCGGCTCAACCGCCGCTTCGGCGTCCCCGCCCTGGCGCTGTCGACCGGGCTGATCGCCGTCACGCTGGTCAACGGCCTGTTCCAGGAGGAGGCGCTCTTCGCGCCCCTGGCGCTCGGCCTCGTCATGCTGCTCGTCGGCCTCACGCTGGGCGCGGTCGACCGCGCCGTGGTCCCGCTCCTGTCCCGCTCGGTCGCCCCGTGACGCGGTCGATCAGCCGCCGGGCCCTCCTGCCGCTCGTCGGGGCCGCGGCCCTGGCGGGGACGGCCCGGCCCGCCCGCGCCGGCGTGCCGGACGACCGGATCGCGGCGCTGGCGCGGGGCTTCAACCTGCCCGACCTCGTGCCCGCGACCGCCGCCCGGCCGAACCTGCCGGCCCTGCTCGACGCGCTGCGGCGGGGCGGCTTCACGCATGTCCGGCTGCCGATGGGCGCCGACCATGTCATCCCGCGCTTCGCCGACGGGGCCGTGACGGCCGCGGCCCTCGACGCCCTCGACGCCGCCCTCGACCTGCTGCTCGGCCGCGGCTACGCGGTGAGCGTCGACATGCATCCCGGGGAGGCCCTCGGCCGGCTCTATCGCCGCGACCCCGGGGCAGCCCTGGCGGCCGTGACGGAGGGCTGGACGGGCGTCGCGCGGCGCATCCGCGCCCGGCCGCCCTCGCGCGTCTTCGCCGAACTCCTGAACGAGCCCCCGACCGGCGACGACGTGTGGCGCCCCCAGGCCGAGGCCCTGGCCGGATCGCTCCGCGCCCTCCTGCCCGACACCACCTTCGTCGTCGGCCCGGCGCCCTTCCAGCGGGTGGAGGCGCTGGCGGGGTGGCGGCCGCTGGCGGACCGCAACATCGTCTACGCCTGCCACTTCTACGACCCCATGCCCTTCACCCACCAGGGCGCGACCTGGGACGTGGGCGGCCCCTACAGGGTGTTCGCCGGCATCCCGTTCCCGGCCGCCCTGTCCGACCCCGCGGTGCGGCGGATCCTCCTGACGCTGCGGGCCGGGGGCGAGCCCGGCGCCGCGCGCGACCTCGAGACCGCGCTGGCCGCGTCCTGGACCGTCGAGGCGATCGGCCGCCAGTTCGCGCCCGTCGGCCGCTGGGCCCGGGCCCACGGCGTCCCCGTGCTGCTCAACGAATTCGGCGTGCTGCGCCCCGCGGCGCCGCGGGCGGACCGCCTGCTGTGGCTGGCGACCGTGAGGCGGGCCGCCGAGGCCGAGAGCATCGGCTGGACCCACTGGGACTTCGACGAGGGCTTCGCGCTCGTCGTCGACGGTCGGCCCGATCCCGGCGTGGTCGAGGCGCTGCTCGGGCGGCGGCCGACAGGGCCGTGATGATCAGCGGCAGCGCCCGCGTGGCGAAGTGGAAGGCGAAGGAGTCGCCCGCCATGCAGGCGACGCGCAGGGCGTGGAGCCGCCACTCGCCGCGGAGGTCGATGTCCGGCCGGCGGAGCGCGAGCAGCGGCACCAGCACCAACCCGGCCGAGCGCAGCATCAGGATCTCGCCGACCCCGTAGGACCCGACGAGCCACTCGCCCAGGGCGTCGTCGAGGGAGAACAGCGGGACGCCCGGCGAATGGAGCGCGATGCCGGTGCCGCCGGCCGTCCGGGTCAAGGCCGGCCTCCCGCGGGCGCCGCGGCCCCGGCGACGCGGATCGTGAGGGCACCACGCGCGCGGGACGGGTGGGTGGGGAGACGGGACAGGCCTCCCGGTAGGGGATCGCGGCCAACCCACAAACCTCGATGTCCGTGGTTCAGCGGATCGCGGCGGAGGGCGGCACGAGGGCGTCGAGGATCGGGCGATTCCAGCGCTGGCCGGCCATGTCGAAGGCCGCGAAGTCGTGGTCGAACTGCCAGTAGGCCCAGGGCCAGCCGCGGCGCTCGGCGGCCCGCGCCATGAACTCGTCGTAGGCGACGCGCGCCGCCGGGGGGGCGGCCTCGTAGACGCCGAACTCGCCGAGGTAGATCGGCCTGCGGTGGGCCGCGCCCCAGGCGGCGTAGACGTCGAGGTCGGCCGCCGCGGCCGCGCGGTCGGCCGGCGTGCCCCAGCCGATGCCGCCGGTGCCGGCGAACTCGCGCGACCAGGGCGCGCCCTGGTGGGTGAAGGCGAGCGGCTTGTAGTCGTGCACCGTGACGATGAGGCCGCGGTCAAACTCCGGCAGGGGGAGGCGTTCTATGTCGTGGGGGTCGAGCGAGTTCAGCAGCGTCAGCACCACGGTGCGGCGCGGGTTCGTGGCCCGGACGATGGCCAGCGTCTCCGCGGCGAGCCGGTTCCACCCGTCCTCCGTCATGCGCCAGCCGGGCTCGTTCAGCAGCTCGAAGACGAGCGTCGGCACCCGGCCGGCGTAGCGGGCGGCGACCTGCGTCCAGAACCGCTTCAGCTTGACGGAACAGCCGTCGGGATCGGCCTGGCAGGCGACGTTGTCGTGCTCGTCGACGACGGGCACCAGGCCGGCCGCGACGGCGGCCTCGACCACCGTGTCGAGCGCCTCCAGGAAGGTCTCGTCGAGGCGCCCGTCCGGTCCCATGTGGCGGAAGCCGGGCATGTTGATCCGGACGTGGCCGAAGCCTGCGGCCCGGATCGCGCGGAGGCTCGACAGGCGGAAGGGGTTGTCGCGGTGCCCGTCCCAGATCCCGTCGGAGCCGAGGATGTTGATGCCGCGCCCGAGACTCCGGGCCGTCGCGAAGGCCGGCTCCTCCGCGGCCGCCGCGGCGCAGGGGCCTGCGATGGCCACCATGAAGGCCACCCCGGCGGCACCCCGGACCGCGGGCCTCCCCGGGCGCGACCCGCCTCCCGGCCGCGGGGGGCGCCCGGACGACGGCGGGGTGCCGTCCGCGCGCCGGCAGGCCACCGCCATGAAGACCAGCCCCAGCACCGCGACGTAGTTGGTCGAGCGCAGGAAGACGGTCTCGGTGAAGTTGGCGAAGAAGATCAGCGCCACCACGACGACCATCAGCCTGTGATCCGCCGGATCCATGCGGCCGGGCCGCGACAGCCACGCCGCCTTGAGGCCGTAGAGAACGGCGGCCGCGACCAAGAGCGCCAGGCCGACCAGGCCGGTCTCCATCAGCACGGCCAGGTAGCCGTCGTGATAGTTGTCGAGGACCCATCCGTGCTGGCGGTCGAAGGCCTGGAGCACCTCCGGGTTCGACCAGAATCCGTCGAGGCCGAAGCCGGCGATGGGACGATCGCCGAACCGGCTCAGCGCGTAGGCCCAGATCACCACGCGCTCGGTGAGGTCGACCTTGGTGCCGAACAGGGGGATGAAGGGCTCGCCCGTGACCCACAGGCCGCCGAACAGCGCCGCCGCCGCCAGCGCCATCGCGGCCGGCGCCAGGCAGAGGGCGCGTGCGAGGACGAGCGAGCGTTCCGCGCCCGCCAGCGCCAGGCAACCCAGCACCGCGAGGCCGCCGGCGTCGCGCGATCCCGACATGACGTTCAACGTGCCGGCGAGCGCCAGGATGGCGATGAACTGCCTCGTGCCGGAGCGCCCCGCGCGCCAGCGGTGGAACGCCATGACGATGAGCAGGGCCGCCACGCCGCCCAGCGACTGCTTGGACTCGAACACGCCCTGCCAGTCGCCGTCGTGCATCCAGCTCCGGTCGATGCCGATGTCCGGCGCGAGGATCACGATCGCCAGCGACGCGCAGCAGACGGCCATGAAGGCCCCCGCCGTGCAGCCCACGATCGTGTCGACCGACAGCGTCGCGGCCATCCGCCAGGTCGCGAAGGAGGTGATGCAGAGGGCCGTGGCCTTCATGACGCTCGACACCGACTGGTTGGCCCAAAGCACGGACGTGCAGGCGAGGCCGTAGAAGGCGAGCAGCGCGATCGCCTCGGTGCCGGCGCCGAGGCGCGTCGCGGGCGGCACGCCGTAGCTCAGCGCGATGAAGGCGAGCCAGGCCCCGAGCGTGACGACCTGCTGGGCCGCCGCGAAGCTGGGCGGAACGATGGCGGGCGAGACGTTGCCGAGCGACAGCGCGGCCGCCAGCACCACGAGGCCCTTCATCGTCGGCGCGGGGGCCCAGCCGCCGCCGGCGGCGCGTCGGCGGTCGAGGGCGCAGGGCCTCGCGGACCGGAGCGGCGCCGGGGCAGAGGGGTGGAGGACCGATCGGGATCGCAAGTCGGCCAGCTCCGGTTCGGGCCCTGCAGGATCGCCGTCTCGCCTTGACGGAACGTGAAGGCGCGCGGCGAGGCTCCCTGCGGATCCATCCCCGACCGTGGTGGACGTACGGTTTATTAAGCGCCGAGGCGCCATATGGGCACCGCGAGGCTTGGCCGGCGGGACGCGACGCGCCCGCACGACGGTGGGCACGCTGTGAGGCGGAGCCCCCATGCTTGTGCGTCCCGGTGAGGTGTCGACCACGACCGCCGGCGCCGGGACCGCGGGGGAGGGCCCGATCCCCGGCGGGCTACTCCATCCGCGCAGGCTGCGGCTGCTGATCCAACGCCACCTGCGCCTCATCGCCGCCATCCTGGCTGCCGCGGTCCTGGCGGGCTTCGCCGTCGCCCTGCTGACGCCGTCGCGCTACACCGCCACCACCGTTCTGCTGGTCGACCCCCGGCAGCAGCGCGTCGTGCAGTCAGAGGCCGTGCTGTCGGGCATCGGCACCGATTCCGCCGCCGTCGAGAGCCAGATCGAGGTGATCCAATCGACCACGCTGGCGCGGCGGGTGATCGAGGAACTCCACCTCGAGGACGATCCCGACTATCGCCCCTCGGCGCTGGGCGCCGCCGTCGCGCAGTTGCGCGCGCTGGTCCCCGGCCACGACGCCGCGGCGGGGGATCCCGTCCAGCGGCTCGTGGCGCGCTTCGAGGAGAACATCCGCGTCCAGCGCCGCGGCCAGACCTACGTGCTCGAAGTCGGCTCCGTGGCCCGCGACCCCGAACGCGCCGCGGCGATCGCCAACGTCCTCGCCCGCGCCTACCTCGCCCAGCAGGTCACGCTGAAGCGCGACGCCACGCAGGAGGCCTCGGGCTGGCTCGACGGCCGCCTCGACGACCTGCGCCGGCAGGCCGACGCGGCCGACCGCGCGGTCGCCGACTACAAGGCGGCCCACAACATCGTCGACACGGGCGACCGCGGCGGCCAGCGCCAGACGCTCGTCGAGCAGCAGCTCGCCGACATCAACGCGCAGCTCGTCCAGGCGCGGGTGAAGCAGAGCGACGTGCAGTCGCGCTACGACCAAGTCAAGCGGGCGTCGCCGGACTCGGTCGGCGACGGCGGCCTCCCCGAAGCCCTGTCGTCGCCCGTGATCCTGGCGCTGCGCACGCAATATGCCGGGACGGCCCGCAACGTCGCCGAGATGACGCAGATCTACGGGCCGCGGCATCCCGCGATCCGCACCGGGCAGGCCGAACTCGACGAGCTGCGGCGCCAGCTTTCGGCGGAGCTCGGGCGCATCGCCTCGGGTCTGCGCAACGAGCTCGACTCCGCCAAGGCCCGAGCCCGCTCGCTGGAATCGAGCCTGAAGTCGCTCAAGTCCCAGTCGGCCGACACCGACCAGGACAGCATCAGGCTGCGCGAGCTGCAGCGCGAGGCCGATGCCACCCGCACGGTGCTCCAGCAGTTCCTCCTGCGCTACAAGGAGACCACCGAACAGCAGAGCCTCCAGGTGCCGGACGCCCGCGTGCTGTCGCCGGCATCGGCGCCGCTGCGACCCTCGTCGCCCAACGTTTCGCTGATCATCGGCCTGTCGGTGGTGGCGGGGCTCGCGCTCGGCCTCGGCGCGGCGGTGGGTGCCGACCGCATCAGCCCCTCGGTGCGAACCGCGCGGGAGGCCGAGGACCTCCTGTCCCTGCCGGTGCTGGCCCTCCTGCCGAGCGTCGCCCCGGCCGACCTCGCGCCGCGAGAGCCGCGCCGCGGCGCCGAGGGCCGCCGCGGGGGCATCGACGCGCGGCAGCGGCTCGACCGCTTCGCGCTCGACCACCCGCTGTCGCGCTTCGGGGAGGCGGTGCGGGGTCTGGCGATCCGGCTGCGGGGGACCCGCCACGACGGCTGTTCCGTGATGCTGGTCGCATCGGCCCTCGCGGGCGAGGGCGCCTCGACGGTGGCGGCCAACGTCGCCCGCGCGACGGCGCGCGCGGGCTCGACCACGCTGCTCGTCGACGCCGACCTCCGGCGGGCGAGCGGGCCCAGGGATCTGCCGGGGCTCTACGAGGCGCTGCGCGACGGCACGTCGCCGCTGGCGCTGCTGCGGCGGGACCTCGACAGCGGGCTGATGGTGCTGCCCGCCGGCCGCGTCGAAGATCCGGGTCAGGCGTCCGAACTGCTGACCGGCCGCGCCATGGAGCGCGTGCTGGCCGCGCTGCGGCCGAAGTTCGACGCCGTGGTGCTCGACGCCACGCCCATCCTGCCCTCCGTGGACAGCCGAGCCCTCCTCGACCTCGCCGACACGGCCCTGCTGGTCGTGGCCTGGGCCGACACCCGCCGCGACAGCCTGGAGGCCGCGGTGGACGCCACCGGCCTCAACGCCGACAAGTTCCGGGGCATCGTGCTCAACAAGGTCGACCTCGACCTCTACCTCACCCACGACGACATGCCCCAGGTGTCGGCGGATGCCGCCGCGGCGTGATGAATGAGGGCAGGCCTCGACGGCTTCACGGCCGCGGTCGGGTCGATGCCCAAGTTCGTCGTCGTCCGACACTGGCGCTGGGATCCATCGTGGATGGCGGGTGCCGCCTCGCCCTTCTCCCCGGCGGGGAGAAGGTGCCCGCGCAGCGGGCGGATGAGGGGGATCATCCCCGCGCGCGCCGCCTCCCCCCTCATCCGGCCTTTGGCCACCTTCTCCCCTCAAGGGGAGAAGGGCGCAATGCGGCACCCGTCGGTCGGATCTTCGGCCGTCAGACCGCGCTCTCGGGCGTCACAGGTCCCGGCCCTGAAAGCGGATGTCCCACATCAACGGCGTGCGCTCGGCATAGGCCTTCGCCGGATGGGGCAGGAGGTGGGAGAACTCGCCCGCCTCATCCCGGCCCGACGGTCCGGCAGGGTCTCGAGGAAGATGGCGACGTCGTAGTCCGAGTCGGGACGGGCATCGTCCCGCGCCCGCGAGCCGAACAGCACGATCCGGTCGATGTTGTCGCCGTACGGGGCTTTCAGCGCCGTCTGCACCCGGGTCAGGGGAGCGTCGAGGTCCATGGGGCCACCGCGGGGAGCGTCGCGGCCTCGCCCATAGCCTGCGACCCACCCGGTATCGCCCGGCGGCCGGACCGCAACCCTTCACGGCGCCCGCGCGTAGGCCGCACACAGGCCGAGGGGACTACGACCATGCCATGGGAAGCCTTCACCGAGAGCGACGACGTCGACACCGGGGCGATCCTGCACATCGACCGGGGCTACGGCGACGTGCCGCCCCAGCCCGCCCACCTCGTCACCATCACCAACCTCGCCTCGGGCAAGACGAAGACCGCCGAGGTCGTCTCGGCCAGCGCCGACCGGCTCGAACTGCGGGCCGACGACGTCATCATCACCCTGAAGTCGTCCACGCAGGAGAGGACCAGCATCCTCGACCGCGACGGCAAATATTACGAGTCCTGGATCGTCCTTTGACGGGCCCGCCGTGCGAGGCGTCCTCCACGCGCCTCATCACCGCTGGCACGCGGCGCAGAAGAAGGTGGAGCGCCCGCTCTGCACGATGCGGCCGATGAGCCCGCGGCAGCCGGGGTTGGGGCAGGGCTCGCCCTCGCGGTCGTAGGCCCTGAAGCCGTGCTGGAAGGTGCCGAGCTCGCCGTCGGTGTGGCGGTAGTCCTTGAGGGTCGAGCCGCCCGCCGCCACCGCCTCGTCGAGCACCGCCCGGATCGCGCCCGCGAGCCGCTTCGCCCCCGCGGTCGGGGCGCCGTCGGCGCGGGCCAGCGTGCCGGCCGCCCGGCGGGGCGACAGGCCGGCGCGGTGCAGCGCCTCGCAGACGTAGATGTTGCCGAGGCCGGCGATGAGCCGCTGGTCGAGGAGGGCGGCCTTGAGCGGCGCCGCCTTGCCGGCCATCAGCCGTGCCAGGAGGCCGGCGTCGAAGCCGTCCCCGAGGGGCTCGACCCCGATCGAGCGGAACAGCGGATGGGCGCCGAAGGCGTCCCGCTCCACCAGCACCATGAAGCCGAAGCGCCGCGGGTCGTTGTACGTGATGGCCACGCCGGTGTCGAAGGCGAAGCGCAGGTGGTCGTGCGGGCTCGCCGGCCCCGCCGGGGCGGCGGCCGCCCCCCGCGCGAAGTAGAAGGAGCCCGGCACGGTCTCGGGCGCGCCGCCCGCCGCCACGCGGAACGAGCCCGTCATCCCGAGATGGGCCGCCAGCACGGTGCCGTCGTCGAGGTCGATGAGGAGGTATTTGGCGCGCCGGCCCACGGCCTCGACGCGCCGGCCGGTGAGGCGCTCGGCGAAGCGCTCGGGGAAGGGGAAGCGCAGGTCCGCCCGGCGCTGGTCCACCGCCGTGAAGGTGGCGCCCGTCATGGCCTGCGCCAATCCGCGGCGGACGGTTTCGACTTCGGGAAGTTCGGGCATGGTGGTAGACGGGGCCTCTCTCGTCCGAAAGATGGGTGCGGCGCGGCCCCGGCGCCACCTCGCCCCGCCCCGCTGACAAGGCCCCCATGACCGCCTCGAAACCGCCCCGGCCCCCCGGCCCCCGGCCCCCCGGCCCCCGGCCCGCCGGCGGGGACGCCCCGCTCGCCACCACGCATTTCGGCTTCTCCGACGTGGCGCTCGACCGCAAGCAGGGCCTCGTCGACGACGTCTTCCACAGGGTGGCCGAGCGCTACGACGTGATGAACGACGTCATGTCGGGCGGCCTGCACCGCGTGTGGAAGGACGTGCTCGCCTCCATGGTGAAGCCCTCGGCGCGCGGCCCCTTCCGCCACCTCGACGTCGCGGGCGGCACCGGCGACGTCGCCAAGCGCGTCGCCCGGGCGGGCGGCTCCCTCACGGAGGTGACGGTGCTGGACATCAACCCCGACATGCTGCGGGTCGGCCGCGACCGGCTGGCCGCGCGGGCGCGTGACGTCCGCTACGTGGCGGGCAACGCCGAGGCCCTGCCGCTGCCGGACGGCCGATTCGACTGCTACACGATCGCCTTCGGCATCCGCAACGTGCCCCGCATCCCCCTGGCGCTCGCCGAGGCCCACCGCGTGCTCAGGCGCGGCGGCCACTTCCTGTGCCTCGAATTCTCGGCCGTCGACGTGCCGGGGCTCGACCGGGTCTACGACGCCTTCTCGTTCAACGTCATCCCCCGCATGGGCGAGCTGGTGGCGGGCGAGGCCGAGCCCTACCGCTACCTCGTCGAGTCGATCCGCCGCTTCCCCGGCGTCGACACCTTCTCGGACATGATCGCCGAGGCCGGGTTCCGGCGCGTCAGGGCGACGCGGCTCACCGGCGGAGTGGTGGCCATCCACTCGGCCTGGAAGATCTGATCGCCATGCTGGCGGGCATCGGCCACGGCGGCCGGCTCCTGCGCGCCGCCTTCGTGCTGGCCCGGGAGGGCGTCTTCGCCGGCATCGACCCGCGCGCCGTGCCGGTGGCGGCCCGGGCGCCGCTGGCCCTGGCCCGGCTCGTCACCCGGCCCCGCGCCCTGTCGCGCGGCAACCGGCTCGGCATCGCCATGGGCAAGCTCGGGCCCTCCTACGTCAAGCTCGGGCAGTTCCTGGCGACGCGGCCCGACCTCGTGGGCGCCGCGGCCGTGCGCGACCTCGAAGGGCTGCAGGACCGGGTGACGCCCTTCCCGCGCGAGGTCGCGGTCGCCATCATCGAGGCCTCCTTCGACCGGCCGCTGGCGCAGACCTTCTCGCATTTCGGCGAGCCCGTGGCGGCCGCCTCCGTGGCGCAGGTCCACAAGGCGCGGCTCACGGCCGAGCGCGGGGGCGGCGAGGTGGCCGTGAAGGTGATGCGGCCCGGCGTCGAGCGGCGCTTCAAGCGCGACCTCGGCGACCTCTACTTCGCGGCGCGGACCGCCGAGCGCCTGGCGCCGGAGGCGAGGCGCCTGAAGCTCGTCGAGGTGATCGACGCCCTGGCGCGCTCCGTCACCATGGAGATGGACTTCCGCATCGAGGCGGCGGCCGCGAGCGAGTTCGGCGAGAACGTCCGCGACGACCCCGACTTCCACGTCCCCGCCATCGACTGGACGCTGACCGCCAAGGAGGTGCTGACGCTCGAATGGATCGACGGCGTGTCCCTGACGGACGTGCCGGGCCTGCGCGAGCGCGGCCACGACCTGCCGGCGCTGGGCCGCACCGTGATCCAGTCCTTCCTGCGCCATGCCATGCGGGACGGGCTGTTCCACGCCGACATGCACCAGGGCAACCTGTTCATCGACGCCGGCGGGCGGCTGACGGCGGTCGACTTCGGCATCATGGGCCGGCTCGGCCGGCAGGAGCGGCGCTTCCTCGCCGAGATCCTCTACGGCTTCATCCGGCGCGACTACATGCGGGTGGCCGAGGTGCATTTCCAGGCCGGCTACGTGCCGGCCAGGCACCGGGTCGAGGATTTCGCCCAGGCGATCCGCGCCATCGGCGAGCCGATCCACGCCCGCCGGGCCGACGAGATCTCCATGGCCAAGCTGCTCACGCTGCTGTTCGAGATCACGGCCCTGTTCGACATGAGGACGCGCGTCGAGCTCGTCATGCTGCAGAAGACCATGGTGGTGGTGGAGGGCGTGGCCCGCTCGCTCGATCCGCGGCTCGACATGTGGGAGACCGCCGAGCCCGTGGTGCGGACCTGGATCGAGAACAACCTCGGGCCGGCCGGCAAGGTGGGCGACGCGGCCTCCGTCATCGCGTCCCTGGCGCGCGGCGCCCTGGGCCTGCCGGACCTGCTGCTCAAGGCCGAGAAGATCGTGCTGGCGCTCGAAGTCGCCACCGAGGACGGGGGACGGCTGTCGCCCGCCGCCATCGAGGCCGCGGCCTCGACCGAGTCGAGCCGCCTCAACCTGCTCGGCGTCGCCCTGTGGATCATCGCGCTCGGCGTGGCCTGGAAGGTCCTGGTCGGCTGAAGGATCCCGCGGCCCTGCTCAACCCAGCGTTCGGCGGCGCCCTCGTGGTCTTTGCATCGCCCCCCGCGTCCTGTAAACGGGTGGTCGCAACGGGATCCGCGCCGTGGCCGGGATGCGCGGGCGAGGGGGGCCATGAACGAACAACTGTCCAAGCGCACCGCCGAGGCCGACAAGCGCGTGGGCGCCTGCGTGCGCGCCGCCCGCGTCAAGGCCGGGCTGAGCCAGTCCAGGCTCGCGGCGGAACTCGGCATCACGTTCCAGCAGCTTCAGAAATACGAGAAGGGCAAGAACCGCATCGCGGTCAGCACGCTGCTCCTCATCGCGGACGCCCTGTCGCTGCCCGTGCACGGCTTCTTCGAGGCGATCGAGCGCCAGTCGGCCGACGCCGGCGACTGGCCCGATCTCCTGAGCAAGGACAACATCCGCCTGATCCGGGCCTTCACCCGCATCGGCGACCCGGGCGTGCGCCGCTCCATCATGGGGCTCATCCTCGCCGTGACCGGGGAACCGGACGGCGCGCCCTTCTTCGGCGCATCCGGCCTCGCGGCGCGGGCCGCGCCGGCGAACTGACACCATCGGTCGAACCTCTCGACCGCTGGCCGGCGCGAAGGCGCGCCGCCGCTCGTGCGGCGTATCCCGTCGTCGACGCGTCATCGTCAGCGACGGCTGGTGAGAGACCCGACGGGTTCCGGCGACCCGGACCACCGCCGTTGTGGCGGCGTCGGCACCGCGCTACACCTCGCCGATGGCCAAGGACGAGACCGGCGAGCCCGCCGTCACCCGCCGGGAGGAGGCGCCGCAGGCGGCGCGCAGGTCGCAGCGCCTCAGGCTGCGGGCCGCCTGGATGTACCACGTCGAGGAGATGACCCAGGGCGCCATCGCCGAGGCGCTGGGCGTGGGCCGCGTCACCGTGGTGCGGCTGCTGTCGGACGCCCAGGCCCTGCACGAGGTGAGGATCTCGCTCAGCCGCGACATCGCCGACCTCACGGCCCTGGAGCGCCGGCTCGAGCGGACCTTCGGGATCGGCGAGGCCGTCGTGGCGCCCCTGTCCTCGCCCGACGCCGACCCCACGCGGCCGATCGGCGCCGCCACGGGCCGGACCCTGTCGGACCTGCTGCGCCCCGGCATGAGGATCGGCGTCGGCTGGGGCAAGACGCTGATCGCCGCGCTCCACGCCATCGACGAGCGCCCCCTGGCCGGCCTCGCCGTGGTGTCGATGCTCGGCGGCATCGCCAAGGTGCTGCAGTACAACCCCGCCGACTTCGCCTGGCAATTGTCGCGCCTGCTGCAGGCCGACTGCTTCCTGATCCCGGCGCCGGCCGTGGTGGACAGCGTCGAGACCAAGAGGGCCCTGATCGAGCGCTGCGGCCTCGGCGACATCTTCGACCTCGGCCGGGCGCTCGACGCCGTGGTGATGAGCGTCGGCGGCATGGCGCCCGACAACACCTCCTACCGCTTCGGCCACTTCTCCGAGGCCGACCGGCAGTCGCTGATCGCGGCCGGCGCGGTGGGCGACCTGCTCTACCAGTTCTTCGACATCGAGGGCCGCATCGTCGACCATCCGATCAACGCCCGGGTGATGGCGATGCCCTGCGACGGCTTCGCGGCCGCGCCGATCCGCGTCCTCACCTCGGGCGGCCCCGGCAAGGTCGACGCCATGCTGGGCGCCATCCGCCTCGCCCGGCCCACGGTGCTGATCACCGACGAGGCGACGGCCGGGGCGCTGCTCCTCGCCGTCGGCGCGCCCTGATCCGTTCGGGCGTCACGTCGCCCGCCGCGCCCGTCATCGCCCTGTGACATCCGTCGCCGATGACGTGCTCTCAACGCTCGCTCCGGAACGAGGATGGGCCGGGAGTTCAGAGATCGAACGCCGAAGGCAGACCGTGGGACATCGCCCGCGAGATCGAGATCGAGGTCGGCTGTTCGGGGTCGCCAGGAGGAGCGGCGACGACCGGCCATCGCGGGAAAGCGCGGCCCGCGCCTCCCCTGCCGCCGCGACCCGATACCCGATCCGGTCAGGACCCCGGCGCCTCGATGCCCTCGCGGCCGCGCCGCATGGCCTCCACCCTGCGGCCAAGGCGGTCGAGCCGGCCCAGGAGCACGCCGAGGAAGATTAGCACCAGCCCGCCCACGAGGCACGTCACCTCGACGCCGAACTGCGCGTCGGTGGGCGCGTGCCGCGGCGCCGTGAGGAGGCCGAACAGCACGATCAGCGCGCCGCAGATCCCCGCCAGGACCGCCACCCCGCGGGTCCCTCAGGCCGGCAGGGGCGCGGAAGCGCGGCCGAGGTCGACCTCGCGCGAGCGGTTGAGGCGCGCCATGACCTCGGCGAGCTCGGGCTTCGCCGCGAGGCTGCGGGCGTAGAGCGTGCCCACCGCGGCAGTGAGCCGGCCCTCGCGGCCGAGGATCTCGTCGGCGAATTCCGTCATGCGCAGGTTCGGCCAGGCGATCGGCCGGAGCGCCCGCACCCGCTCGGCGATCCCCGCCTCGCTCTCCTCGGGATGCGCCTGGGCCAGCACCATCGTCATGGCGGCGGTGGAGCGCGAGATGCCCATGTGGCAGTGCACCAGCATGTGGCCGTCGCGGGCCGCGAAGGCGTCGCGCCCCCAGGCCAGGATGGCCTCGACGTCGGCCCGCCCGGGCAGCACGACCTCCGGTCCCGGCTCGATCTCGTCGTGGAACCGCAGGGTCAGGCGGCGATGGTCGCCGTAGAGCGCGAAGGCGGCATGCTCCGCGCGGTCCGGATCGACGATCGAGAGCACGTGCGTGACGCCGCGGGTCGCGTGGGATTCGAGCTCGTCGAGCCCGCAGATGGTGAGGAGGGAGAAGGCCTGGGTCATCGCGGCGGAGGGTTAGCACGGGAGGGCCGCCGGGGCGAGGGCGGCGCGCCCCGCGCCGTCCGCGCTCCCGTCAGTCGTTCCTTTACGCCTGCCTGGCATCCTCCCGTCGGCGGGGGTGCGGGAGTCGTCCGGTCCCCCGCGCCCCCGCCGACGGGAGGTCATGGGATGGCAGTTTCAGCGAGCCGCGTCGTCCCCGAGGCGGCGAAGCCCGGTCGCCGCGACCGCAGCGCGGCGCTGGAGATCCGGCGGGAAGCCGCCGTCGACGTCGACGAGACCGCCGCGCTGGCCGCCGAGGGCTTCGGCGTGCCGGCCGGGACCTTCAAGCCCGAGGTCCTGCGCTGGCTCTACGGCCGGGCCTTCTCGGACGGCACGACGGTGCTGGCGGCCCACGCCGGCGACCGCAAGGTGGGCCACATCGCCCTCGTGCATCAGACGATCGCCCTGGCGGGGCGGACCGAGCCCGCCGTGGCGCTGGTCGACCTCTTCATCCTCAAGGCCTACCGGTCCCGCGCCGCCATCGCGGCGCTCTACGGCGCGGTCGAGGCCCTCTGCGTCGAGCGCGGCATCCGCTTCATCGTGGCGGTGCCGAACGGGAACGCCGCGGGCGTCAACGTGCGCCACCTTCAGCTCGCCGAAGCCGCCCGGCTCGACATCCGCGCGGGGCTGTCCGGCCTGCCGCTGCCCTGGCGCCGCGTCACGAGCCACCGCGTCGCCGACCTCGACGCCGAGGAGGCCCGGGGAATCCTGTCGCCCTACTGCGGCGCTCCGGGCGCCGGCCTGCTGTGGACCTCGGACCGCCTGTGGGCGAGGCTCGCCAAGCCGGGGGCCGGCTACGCGCTCCATGCCGGCCGGGACGTGCTGCTGGTGTCGGCGCCGCGCTCCGACCGGCGCGCGTCCCACACGCTGCTCTGCGCGCTCCTGGCGCGGCCGGGATCTGCGCCTCGCCGGCGCGACGTCGCGGCCGTCGTGTCGGCCGCCTGCCGCCTGCACCGCAGGCCGCTCTTCGTCTACGCGGGGATCAACGACGCCCTGCCGCTGCCGGGCCTGCTGCTGCCGGCCCGCCTGCGGCCCTCCCCGATGATCCTGCAGCTGCGCGACTTCGACCCCGCGGCGCCGCCGCTGGTTTTCTCCCGCTTCGAGCCGCTGGACTTCGATTTCGCCTGAGACTAAGCAGCCTTGCGTGGCTGAAGCCACGGTTGATTTCGCTTTTTCGAAGCGAAATCAACGCTTCTCAATCTTTCAAGTGTGAGCAGGTTCGCGAGAACCTGCTTAGGGCCGCGGGAGCCTGCGTGGCCCACAGCCGAATCGGAGGTCGAGGCGTCGCCGCGCTTGCGAAAATCCGCGCGCCGGGCAAGAGTCTCCGCCCTTCACGGCTTCCGCCGAAGGTCGTCACCTCCGGGCCCCGCCGTTCGTCTCCGGGCCCGGCACCATCGTCGAGGATCGGGCCCGCCATGAAAGTCACTCTCGAACGCGCGGCCCTGCTGAAGGCTCTGGGTCACGTGCAGCGCGTGGTCGAGCGCCGCACCACCATCCCGATCCTGTCGAACGTGCTGGTGCGGGCCGCGGGCGGCGTGCTCCGCCTGAAGGCCACGGACCTCGACCTCGAAGTCACCGAGGAACTGCCCGCCGACGTCGGCCAGGAGGGCGCCACCACCCTGCCGGCCCACACGCTCCACGACATCGTCCGCAAGCTCCCCGACGGCTCGCAGGTGACGCTCGACATGGGCGGCGACACGGGCCAGCTCGTGCTGCGCTCGGGCCGCTCGCGCTTCCAGCTCCAGTGCCTCCCGGAGAGCGACTTCCCCGACCTCGCGGCCGGCGAGATGACCCACCGCTTCACGCTGCCGGCCGGCCAGCTCAAGCACCTGATCGACAAGACCTCCTTCGCCATCTCGACCGAGGAGACCCGCTACTACCTCAACGGCGTCTACCTCCACGCGATGGAGCACGACGGCCTCCCCGTGCTGCGCGTGGTGTCGACCGACGGCCACAGGCTCGCCCGGGTCGAGATGCCGGCGCCCGAGGGCTCCGCCGGCATCCCCGGCGTGATCGTGCCGCGCAAGGCCGTGGCGGAGATCCAGAAGCTCATCGAGGATCCCGCGAGCGACGTCACGGTCGAGATGTCGTCGACCAAGATCCGCCTCACGCTGGGCAGCGTGGTGCTGACCACCAAGCTCATCGACGGCACCTTCCCGGACTACGGCCGCGTCATCCCGGCCGGCAACGACAAGGTGCTGGTGGTGCCGAAAAGCGCCTTCGCGGCGGCGGTCGACCGCGTGTCCACCATCTCGGCCGAGCGCGGCCGGGCCGTGAAGCTGGCCCTGTCGGACGGCCGGCTCGTGCTGAGCGTCAACAACCCCGATTCCGGCTCCGCCACCGAGGAGCTCGACGTCGAATACGATTCGAGCCCCTTGGACATCGGCTTCAACGCCCGCTACCTGCTCGACATCACGGCCCAGCTCGACAGCGACACGGCCTTCCTCAAGCTGGCCGACCCCGGCTCGCCCACCCTGGTGCAGGACCGCGAGGGCGCCCCCGCGCTCTACGTGCTGATGCCGATGCGCGTCTGAGCAGCCTTGCGTGGCTTCAGCCACGCAAGGCTGCTCGATCGCTCAAGTGTAAGCAGGTACGGAAGAACCTGCTTAGGCCGGCGCCAGGGATGCGGGGATCGGGCCGCCCGCCCGACCCCGCGGCGTAAAGATTTTCTCAAGGAAGATGCGCCAATCTGAGCGCCCATCCGCCGCCCGGGCCGGTCGAAGGATGTCCTCCGGCGACGGTTCGCCGCCTTCGAGCGGGAGTGGGATGATCGACATCGACACGATCGGAGCCCCGTCCTTCTCGGTCGCGGTCTCGGACGGCGGCTTCACCTTCGCGGCGATCAATCGGCGGTTCTCGGACCTGCTCGGCATCGCCAGGGCGGATTTCGAGGGCAAGGCGCCCCACGCGGTCCTGACCCCGGACTATGCCGACACGGTCGTGCGCCAGTATCGCCTGTGCGTCGACGAGCGGCGTTCGGTCGATTTCGAGAGCTTCTACGACGCGCCCGGCGGCGGGCGCTGGTGGCACACCACCGTGTCGCCGGTGTTCGACGGCGGCGAGGACGGGCGCGTCGCGGCGCTGATCGGCGTCGCGGTCGACGTGACGCCGCGCAAGGCCGACGAGCGCCGCAGCCGCGAGGTCGAGGCCCGCGTCTCGCTCGCCCTCGACGTGCTGGACGGCGGCTTCTGGCATTACTGCATCGCCCGCCGGCAGTTCAGGACCTCGCCGCAGTTGAGCCGCCTCGTGACGGGCAGCGACGAGGCACCGCTCGATCTCGCGCGCTACGCGGGCTTCGTGCCGCCCGAGGACGGGGCGGCGCTCGACCTCGATCCCCTGATCCGCGGCGAGGCCGACGCCGGCGAGACCGAATATCGCGTGCGCACGCCCGCCGGCGGCTTGCGCTGGGTCTCCTGCCGGCGCCGGCTGACGCGCGACGATGCGGGCCGGCCCGAGAACGTGATCGGCGTCGTGGTGGACATCACCGAGCAGAAGCTCCGCCGCGACGTCCTCGCCGCCCAGGCCGCCACCGACAGCCTGACCGAACTCGGCAACCGCCGCGGCTTCGAGGACTGGGGCACACGCCTCGCGGGCCGCGCCCGCGCCGAGGGCAGGGGCTTCGGGCTCCTGCTGCTCGACCTCGACCGCTTCAAGCCCGTCAACGACGCGCACGGCCACGCCGTGGGGGACGCCGTGCTGCGCGAGGTGGCGGCGCGGCTGCGCCGGCACACCCGGCCCGGCGACGCCGCGGCGCGGCTCGGCGGCGACGAATTCGCCGTGCTGGTCGAGGACGGCGCCGAAGACGTGCTGCCGGGGCTGGCGGACCGCCTCGTCGCCGCGCTGGCCCTGCCGGTCGCGACCGAGGCCGGCCCCGTCGAGATCGGCGCCAGCATCGGGCTGGCGCTGTGGCGCGCCGAGGACGGCGACCTCGCGGCGCTGGCGGCGCGCGCCGACGCGGCGCTGCTGGCCGTGAAGCGGGGCGGGCGCAGCGCCTGGCGCGCCGCGGCCTGACGTCATCAGCTCCCTTCGGGGATGAAGCGCAGCGCGGCCGCGAAGGCGGCCTCGGGGTCGAGCGCGGTGGTGTCGAGCCTGTGGGCATCGGGGGCGGCGCGGAGCGGCGCCACGGCCCGGCTGCTGTCGCGCTCGTCCCGGATGCGGATGTCCTCCAGGATGGCGGCGTAGTCGGCCGGCTCGCCCCGGCCGCCGAGTTCGAGCGCCCGGCGCTGCGCCCGCGTCTGCGGGCTGGCCGTGACGAAGATCTTCACCTGCGCCTCGGGGCAGATCACCGTGCCGATGTCGCGCCCGTCGAGCACCGCGCCCTCGGGCCGGAGCGCGAAGCCGCGCTGGGCCGCCGCCAGCGTGGCCCGCACGGCCGGGATGGCGGCCACGACCGAGGCCGCCTCGCCCATGACGCGGCCGCGCAGGCGGGCCTCGTCGAAATCCGTCAGGGCCAGCCCCCGCGCGGCCGCCACCGCGGCGCCCGGGTGGTCGAGCCGCTCGCCGGCGTCGAGCAGGGCCCGGGCCGTGGCGCGGTAGAGGAGGCCGGTGTCGAGGTGCGGGAGGCCGAAATGCTCGGCGAGCTTGCGCGCCAGCGTGCCCTTGCCGGAGGCGGCGGGTCCGTCGATGGCGATGATCACGACGGCTGGCCCGGGTGGCGCTGCGGCATGGGCGAAACGAGGCTCCGGGCGGGATCTCGCGGGGCCTCTAACATGCCGCGCCGGGCCTGTCATCAAGGCCCCCCGGCCGGCCCTCGCGGGCCGTCGCGGCGTCGGCCCGCGAGGGCCGGCGGCCCCGGCACTTTCCGATTGACGCCGCCGCCTCGCGGGCCGTAACCCGTGCCTCCGATATTCATGAAGAAGGGCAGCGGCGCCGCGCGCGCGGTGCCGTGAGGATTGACTGTGGCAAAACCCGAACTCGGCGCAAAGCATCAGTGCCAGAATTGCGCGACGAAATTCTTCGACATGAACCGGGACCCGATCCTGTGCCCGAAGTGCGGCGCCGTGTTCCAGGCTCTGCCCGTCGCCCGGACCCCGGCCCGCGCCGCGCCCGCGGCCGTGCGCGACGAGGGTGAGGTCGAGCCCGAGGCCGCGGGCGTCGAGATCGTGTCGCTCGACGAGGCCGAGGCGGGCGAGAAGCCCGAGCCCGCCGCCGACGACGACATCGAGGTCGAGGACACCCCGGCGGACGACACCTTCCTCGAAGAGGAGGAGGGCGACGACGACGTCGCCGACCTGATCGACGGCGAGATCGAGGACGACGAGGAGGCCTGAGGTTTGGTGGATGAAGGCCCGTCTGCCCGAGAACGGGGGGAGATTCATCGAGGTTTTCGATGGGCCTTCGGGCGCAAAATCGATACATCTGCGGACTCCGACGCGGAGTTCCCGAAAACCGGACCGCGCGGGGATTTCGGGCTTGTGCGGCCCCGGAGGCGAGGCTATAGAACCGGCCTCGCCGCCGCTCACCGAGCGGCGCCAGTCGGGACGAGGCCGCTTCGGCGCTCTTCCGAACTGCCAGTTGTACTGTCAGGTGTCCGCCTCACCCAAAGGCGGCCAGCGATCGTGGGGCCATAGCTCAGTTGGGAGAGCGCTTCAATGGCATTGAAGAGGTCGTCGGTTCGATTCCGTCTGGCTCCACCAATCACATCGGCAGTCGAGCCGAACCTATATCTTCCGGCAGCGCAGCGGTTCGCAGACCTCGCGGCTCCTTGACGCCTCGATCACGATCTTCCGTCCCATCGCTCGGCATGGCGGGGGCGACACCGGCGGTGCGTCGCGCGCGCTCGCGGGTGAAGCCCGACACGGCGCTCCGCCGAGATCCGACGTTGTTCTCAGAGTTCGTCAATGTCTCGAAAATGTGCCTGAAGGCCCTCTGGAGACCTTGAGGAACTTCTGCGCGTTTTGGGCCAGATGGGCATCCATTCACAAACTCTCAGGCCGCTCGTCTGCCGGAGTGCGACCGCGTGAAGGCCAGGGCATCGGCCGCGGTCAGCGGCCTGCTGTAGAGGAAGCCCTGGGCCTCGGTGCAGCCCGCCCGCCGCACCGCCGCCAACTGCTCCGGCGTCTCCACGCCCTCGGCGGTGATCGCGGTGCCGAGCTGCTCGCCGATGCCCACGATCGCCCGAACGATCGCCGCCGTGTCCAGCTCGGCGATGTCGCGGACGAAGGCGCGGTCGATCTTGATCTTGTCGAAGGGGAAGCGGCGCAGGTAGCTCAGGGACGAGTAGCCGGTGCCGAAGTCGTCCAGCGCGATCCGGACGCCGAGGCCCCGCAGCCGGTGCAGGCAGGCGATCACCGCCTCGCTGTCCTGCATCAGCACGCTCTCGGTGATCTCCAGTTCCAGCCGGTCCGCCGCGAGGCCGGCCGCGGCGAGCGCGCCCAGCACGGCCTGCTCCAGGCCCGGCTGCCGGAACTGCATCGCCGACACGTTGACCGCCACGCGCAGCCCATCCGGCCACCCCGCCGCCTCGCGGCAGGCCTCGCGCAGGGCGAAGGCGCCGAGCGGGACGATCAGGCCGGTCTCCTCGGCGAGGGGGATGAAGTCGCCCGGCGGGATCAGGCCGCGGGTCGGGTGCTGCCAGCGCATCAGCGCCTCGAAGCCGCCGGTGACCTCGTCGGCCAGGCGCACGACCGGCTGGTAGTGCAGCGTGATGCCGCCCTGGTGCAGCGCCGCGCGCAGGTCGCGTTCGAGGAGGTTGCGGCGGACGACCTCCGCGTCCATGCCGGGCTCGTAGAAGCTGTAGGTGTTCCGCCCCGAGCCCTTGGCGCGGTAGAGCGCGATGTCGGCGTTCTTGAACAGGGCGTCGGCCCCCACCCCGCACGGGTGCCCGCCGGGGCCACCCGGGCTGTCCAGCGACCCGAGCGCGATGCCGATGCTGACGCCGACCTGCGTGAGGTGACCGTCCAGCTCGACCGGCCGGCCAACGGCATCGATGATGCGCTGCGCCACGAGGCCGACGCTCCGGGCGCCGTCGTGATGGGCCAGGACCAGGGCGAACTCGTCTCCGCCCAGCCGCGCGACCGTGTCGCCCTCGCGCACGACCGCGCGCAGCCGATCCGCGATCACGCGCAGCAGCGCGTCCCCGGCGGGGTGACCCAGCGTGTCGTTGACCTCCTTGAAGCGGTCGAGATCGCAGGCCAGCACCGCGAAATCGCCGCCCCGGCGCCGCACGGACGCGAACTCGTGATCGAGCCTGTCGCGGAACAGGGCGCGGTTGGGCAGGCCGGTGAGCGCGTCGTGGGCGGCCAGATGCGCGATCTGCTGTTCGGCGACCTTGCGCCGGTCGATGTCGATATGCGTGCCCACCATGCGCTGCGCACGGCCGCGGGAATCGCGGGCCACGACCCTGCCGCGCACCAGGGCCCAGAGATAGCCGCCGTCCTTCTTCCGCAGCCGGTACTCGCACTCGTAGAGCGGGGTCTCGCCCCTGAGATGGGCGACGAGCAGGCGCAGCGCGCCCGCCACGTCGTCGGGGTGGACGAGACCGCGCCAGGAGCGCCTGTCGACCGCGATCTCGCCGTCGGCGTAGCCGAGCATGCCGAACCAGTGCCGCGAACAGGTCACCGCATCGGCGGCCACGCACCAGTCCCAGAGGCCGTCGCTGCCGCTGTCGAGGGCCAGGGTCAGCCGCTCCTCGCTGTCGCGCAGCGCCTCCTCGGCCGCGACCCGCTCGCCGATGTCGCGCACGGCCGAGATCGTCTCGGCGGGCCGACCGGCCGCGTCGCGCACGAGCCGCGAGCGGGACTCGACCCAGATCCAGCGCCCGTCTCGATGCCGGAGCCGGTAGGCGACGCGGCCGCGCTCGATCCGCCCCGCCTGCAGGTCGGACCTGAAGTCCATGGCCCGCTGCCAATCGTCGGGATGGAGCGACGTGGACACCGGCAGCACCTGGATCTCCCCGGGCGCGTAGCCGAGCAGGTCCTGCGAGGCGGGCGAGACGTAGGTGCACTGGCCATCGGCCGTGCACCGGACGATCATGTCGGAGGCGGCATCGGCCAGGACGCGGTAACGCGCCTCGCTCTCGCGGACGATGCGCTCGCTCTCGCGGTGGCGCGTCGTGTCGGTATAGGTCCGCATGTGCCCGCTGCCGGCGAGCGGCACCGTGCGGACCTCCAGGCTGCGGCCGTTGGGGCGCCGGCGCTCGTATTCGTCCGGCAGACTCTCGAGCGCGCCGGTCTCGAGCGCGGACATCAGGGGCCCCGGGCACGACCGGTACTCGCCGCGGGCCACCTGATAGGCGTTGATGACGCTGTAGGCGTTGCCGTCGCGCAGCACGTCCTCGGGCAGGTCGAGGATCTCGCGCGCACGACGGTTGTGCAGGCGAACGCGCCTGTCCGGGCCGTAGAGGATCAGGCCCTGATCCATGTTCTCCAGGGTCGTGCGCAGGAGACGGCTCGTCTCGCCGAGATCGCTGGACAGGCGGCTGCACCGGTCGAGCTCCGCCGCGTGGGCGCGGGCGGTCTCGTGCAGCCGCAGGTGCGCGAGGACGATCTCGGCCAGGTCGCGAAGCTGGCGCACGCGCTCGGCGGGGAACGCGCGCGACACCGTGTCGATGATGCAGAGCGTGCCGATCCGGATGCCGGGCCGCAGCGTGAGCGGCAGACCCGCGTAGAAGCGGATGCCGGGTTTGCCGCGCACCACCGGGTTCGCGGCGAAGCGCGGGTCGCGCGTGGCGTCCTCCACCACGAGCGCCTCGTCGGACAGGATCGTGTGTCGGCAGAACGCCACCGAGCGCGGGGTGCCGTCCAGATCCGTGCCGCACTTGGCCTTGAACCACTGCCTGTCTTCCTCGACGAACGAGATCAGCGCGATGGGGACCGCGAACAGGTCGCGCGCCAGACGGCAGACGGCGTCGAAGTGCGGCTCTTCGGGGGTGTCCACGATCGCCAGCGCGCGCAGGGCGGTGAGCCGGTCGGCTTCGTTCGATGCTGGTGACGACACGGTGTTCCTCGCCGGCTTGCACGTGAGGGGAAGCATCGATCCACTCGACCTCTCTATTATCAAATGCAGATCCTAACCGAGTCTTGCGAAGGATCGGGAGGTAGTTTTTCTGAATTCATCGACGGTTTGATCTACCACAAGTGGTCCGCCCCGAAGTATGGTCTTGAGCCGGGGCGAGCGTCGGCTGCCCATCGTCGCAGGCGGGCGGAACGGAACGCGCTCCTTCGAGGTTGATCCCGCTCGGCAGAGAGGCCCGCGATGCGAGGAAAGACCGTCATCGTCGTCGAGGACGACGCGCTCCAGCGCAGCGACGCGGTCGCCATGCTCGACGCGGCGGGTCTCGACGTCGTGGATTTCGAGACCGCCGACGAGGCGCTGGTCTTCCTCGGCGAGCGCGCCGGCGAGGTCGCCGCCGTGCTCACCGACATCCAGATGCCGGGTGTCATCGACGGCTTCGACCTCGCCATCAAGATCTCCGTGAGCTGGCCGGGCGTCGCGGTGCTCATGACCTCGGGCGCCGACAGGCCCTCCAGCCTCCTGATCCCGTCCGTCACCTTCCTGCCGAAACCCTGGCTGGCCCTCGACGTCCTGACCGCGATGCAGAACGCCGTCGACCGCCCGTGACGCCGGCCTGGACCCGACACGGCCGCGACCTGAGTCGGGCGTAGACACCGCCCGGCCGGGCTGCAAGATGGGCCACTTGAAGCGGGTGATGCCCCAGCAGAGTCGACGGCGGTGGAGCCGCGACCTCGTCAGAGGAAGCGGACCTGACTTTGTTCGAGGCTCGACAGTGCCACACCGGTCAGGGTGACGCTGTGGGTCTGATCGGCCCGGATGACCGTGTCGGGCCCCGACTGGGTGGCATGGCTGAGGAGAGTCTGCCAGTTGGCGAAGGTAGCGCGGCTGAATTCGAGCGTGTCGCTAGCGTTGTAGCCGCTGATCGTGTTGGTTCCAGCCGTCGGCGTGAAGACGAAGGTCTCGGTCTGGCCCTGCGCCGCGATGGTAGCGGAGCCGTCGAGCGTGATGCTGTTGTTGTCCCCTCCGAGCGTCACGGTATGACCCGAGCCGCTCAGGTTCAGCGTGTCGCGCGTGTCGAGGTAGATCGCGTCACCGATGCCGGTGACGCTCGCCGCGATGCCGCCCCACAGGTTCATGGCTCCGGCATCCATTGTGACGCTGTCGCCGGTTTGGTTTCAAAATCCTTGGTGTCCGATCGTATCTTGCTATCGAACAGTTGTCCCGGCTCGATCACGATCGGCTTGTTCGAATCTGCCATCAGATCACTTCCCCACCGTGTTGTCGGGCATAGTCGCTGGATCGGCGGTCCAGGCCGCGAGAAACTCGGACGCTTTGGCGCAGACTGCGAACACATCGCTCACGCGATCGGATGGAAACAGGACCCGTAGCCTCCAATTGCCATTCTGGAAGTACATCTGGCCACCGCAAATGACATTGCTGCAATCCAAGTGAAAGCCAACATGCTCACGAGTCGATGCGACGAATGTCGTTCCATCGTAATAGCGATATTTTTCGATGATATGTCCTTCCGAATTGTACTGGGGAATATTGACCAGCTTGTCTGTCGGCAACCCGGAAATCACCCAGACCTCGTCGGGTACGAAGCGCGGCAGGTCTGGCCGCGTCATCTTTTCCAGCCAGACGACGTAATGGTCGGGATCGACCTGGCCCGTCGTCACATCATAGGCAGTGGTATCCCACTCCCAACCGTCGTTCGCCGCCGCGCCGGGCATCGTGAACCGGACTTCCAGCGGCACGTGGAACAGGCGGAGGCCGTCGTCGTAGGCCACAGGCTGCGTCTTCACGACATACCAGTTTCCGAGATAGCCCATCGGCAGGCGGAAGCGGCCGAACTCGTTGACGACCTCCACCAGGCTCGTGCGGGGCGGCAACCCGTCCCATAGATAGGGGTCAATGGCGATGTAACGGGCCTGGGCGGACGAGACCGTCAGCGAGGCCATCGCCAATGCGACCGTGGCGGATCGCAGGAGTGTCGCCCTCACCCGTATCATGCTGCCGACCCACCCGCGCTCGTCACATTTCTGACGCAGCTATAGCTTGATTTAGGCTTATTGCACGCTCTGGCGCGGACCGTAAATCGGGCCTGCCTCGTCCTGTTTTCGCGATTTGTCGACGTTCGGAATGTTGAGCAAAACTGAAGCAACTGGTTCTGCTCGTGCGTAGTCCAAACGTCAACGTTGATGTCGTTGATCTTTGCCAAAAATGGTCGAAGCCCAGCTGAGCTATGTCAGAGAGGTTCTGATACGGAACCAGCCTCAATCCCTGCTCACCTTTGCATGAGCGAATGATGATTCAGAGGCCCGCAGACAAACTCTGAGTGCTTCGTTCTCAAGGCTTGACCGATGGCGAACGCTCCCTCGACCGAAGCCCTCATCTCCGCGGTGACCCTGAGGCGATTGACCGTAAGCCGCCCCGGGGCTTACGAATGATCGGCCTCGCGAGGACGTGCACCATGTCGAACCGTCTGTCGAACGCGCTCGCGGCGGCGAGCCTCGCCGGCCTGGCGATGGGGCTGTGTGGCTGCGCCGACATCCACAACGGCTTCATGGCCCTGAAGCCGACGCCGGCCGCGACCGCGGAGGCCGCGCCGGAGGTCGACACGACACCTCCGATCCGGACCGTGAGGACGGGCGCGAGGAAGGGTCGGCCGGAGGTCCAGTCCGAGGCGGACGAGCCCGCCGTGCGGACCGCCGCCCTCCCGGCCCCGGCCCAGATCTTCGACTTCCACGGGGCCGGTTCGGGCCCGGAGGACTGGCGGACGCCGTTCGTCATCGCCGAGAACGACGGGCCGCTGACCTCCTATGTCCGCAGGTCGGCCTCGGAACTGCGGGAGTTCAAGGCCGGCCTGAGGGCGCGCGGGGCTCCGGTCGGGGACGCGAAGCTCTGCGGTGAAGCCCAGGTCGCCGCCCGGACGCCAGGTTGCCTCCCGGGCGCCCGGACGTCCAGGGCCGCGGCCATCTCGGGCGGGGCAGGGGGCGGCGCCGACGCGCGGTGATGCCCGTCGCCGACGCGCGCCCCGCCCCGGCGAGCCCGGGCCTCGGACGTCCCGCCCGCGCGGCTGGGGCCCATGGACGGGGCTGCACCGTCCGGTTCCGACCGTCGCCGCAGCGGCCTGCAGGGCCACCGTCGCTGACCGGGGGGCAGCGACACGGCACGACCTCACGCCGCGTCGTCGATGAACCCGCCCGACTGCCGGTGCCACAGGTCGGCGTAGATCCCCCTTCGCGCCAGCAACTCGGCGTGCGAGCCCGTCTCGACCACCCGGCCGCGGTCCATGACGAGCAGCCGGTCCATCCGGGCGATGGTGGACAGCCGGTGCGCGATGGCGATCACGGTCTTGCGGCCCATCAGCTCGTTCAGGCTCTCCTGGATCGCGGCCTCGACCTCGCTGTCGAGCGCGCTGGTCGCCTCGTCGAGCACCAGGATCGGGGCGTCCTTCAGGATCACGCGGGCGATGGCGATGCGCTGGCGCTGGCCCCCCGACAGCTTCACGCCCCGTTCGCCGACCTGCGCGTCGTAGCCGCGCCGCCCCTGCCAGTCCTCGAGCCCGGTGACGAAGTCGTGGGCGTGGGCGCGCTTCGCCGCCGCCACGATCTCGTCCTCGCGCGCCTCGGGACGGCCGAAGGCGATGTTCTCGCGGATGGAGCGGTGCAGGAGCGACGTGTCCTGCGTGACGACCGAAACGGCGCCGCGCAGGCTCTCCTGGGTCACCCGGGCGATGTCCTGGCCGTCGACCAGGATGCGGCCGCCGTCGAGCTCGTGGAAGCGCAGCAGCAGGTTGACCAGCGTGGTCTTGCCGGCGCCCGAGCGGCCCACGAGGCCGATCTTCTCGCCCGGCCGGATGCGCAGGCTCAGCCCGTCGATCAGGCCGGCCTCGCGCCCGTAGCCGAAGCGGATCGACTCGAAGCGGATCTCGCCGCGCGACACCGCGAGCTCGCCCGCGCCGGGCCGGTCCTGGAGGGCGATCGGCCGCGCGATGGTCATCATCCCCTCCTGGATGGTGCCCATGTGCTCGAAGATGTCCGTCACCTGGATCGCCACCCAGCCGGCCGCCGAGGCGATCTGCCAGGTCAGCGGGATCGCCATCGCCACGATGCCGACGTCGACCCGGCCCTGCAGCCAGGCCGCCACCGCGAGCGCGGTCTCGCCCACCAGCATCAGCGCGTTCATGGCCTGGAGCGACATGAAGAGCCCCGACAGCATCCGCATCTGCCGCCGGTAGGCGACCGTGTGCTGGTCGAACACGTCGCGGATGTGCCGGTCCTCGTGGGCGAGGCGGGCGAAGAGCTTCACGGTGAGGATGTTGGTGTAGCCGTCCACCACCCGCCCGACCACGAGGGACTTGGCCTCCGAGGTGCCCTTGGAGCGGTCGCGCAGCCGCGGCACGATATAGCGCAGCAGCACCGCGTAGGACGCGAACCAGGCCGCGATCGGCAGGGTGAGCCAGGGGTCGACGCGCCCGAGCAGCGTCAGGGCCGTGATGCCGTAGACGCCGATGCCCCAGATGGCCGTGATGCCCGCGATGGCGCTCTGGCGCACCGCCGGGCCCGTGTCCATGACGCGCGAGGCGATGCGGCCCGCGAAGTCGTTCTGGAAGAAGGGCCAGCTCTGCCGCACCACGTGCCGGTGGCTCTGCCAGCGCACGAGGTTGGTGACGCTGGCCACGATGCCGACGTTGGACACGAGGTTCTGGCAGGCGATGGCGGCGGGGCGCGCGAACAGCACCACCCCCACCATGGCGATCAGCAGGGTGCGGTTCCGGTCGAGGAACAGGTCGCGCGGCGTCGTGGTGATGGCCCGCACCAGCTTGCCGATGAACCAGGGCACGGCGGCGTCGAGCACCGACACCGTGAGGCCGGCGACGAACAGCGCCGCGAAGAGCGGCTTCGCCTGCCGGATGAAGTGCCAGTAGAAGCGCATCAGCCCTTCGGGGGGCTGGGCGACGGCGGCCTGCGGGTCGCCCGTGGGCGACACGATGGATTCGAAGAAGCGGAACATGCGGGCATCCGGCGGGGCGCGAGGCCCGAGTCTTGGCGGAGCCGGCCCGTTAACGCCCCATCGCGGCGGCGGTAGGGCCGCAGGAACATCGCGGGCCCGCGGCCCGTTCTCCCGGACTGCCGCGATGAGGAGAACGCCGGTGACCGAGATCCATTACGAGGTCGTGGAACACGACGGGGGCTGGGCCTACCGGCTCGACGGCGTCTATTCCGAGACGTTCCCCAGCCGCGCCGCCGCCCACGAGGCCGCCGCGGCCGCGGCCTCCGAACAGGCGACCCCCGGCGAGGCCGAGGCGATCTCCTACCAGGACGCCGAGGGCGCGTGGCACGACGAGATGGCCCCGGGCGAGGACCGGCCCAGCGCCGACGTCACCGACGCGGCCTGAGGGCGCGCGGCGCGGCTGGGCGGCCGCGCCGCGCTTGGCATCGGCGCGTCGAGGGCGCATCTGTCGTGGGATCGCCACCGGGGACCCCGTCTTGCTGCTGACCGCCTTCATCGCCGCCACCCTCGCCTGGGCGGCGCTCGCCCTCTATCTCTCGGCCCGCCAGAGCGCCCATGTCCTGGCCCACCGCGACGCCGTGCCGTCGGACTTCGCCGGGACCGTGTCGGCCGAGGACCACCGCAAGGCCGCCGACTACACGATGGCGCGCGAGCGGCTGTCTCGCGTCGAGACGGGGATCGGCGCGGGCCTGGCGCTGCTCTGGGCGCTCGGCGGCATCGGCCTCCTCCACCGCGGGGTGGCGTCGGTCCTGGCGCCGGGTTCGCTCGGGTTCGGGGTGGCCTTCCTCGTGGCGGCGGGCGCGGTCGGGGCGCTGGTCGACCTGCCGGTGGGGATCTACCGGAAGTTCGTGGTCGAGCGCCGGTTCGGCTTCAACCGCACGGCGCCCGCCACCTTCCTGGCCGATCTCCTGCGCCGCGCCGCCCTGTCGCTCGCCGTGGCGATGCCACTCATCGCTGCGGCGCTCTGGGCCATGCGGAGCTTCACGGGCCTGTGGTGGCTGTGGGCCTGGGCGGCCCTGATGGTGCTGATGGTGGCGGCGCCGGCCGTCTACGTGCGGCTCATCGCGCCGCGCTTCAACACCTTCACGCCGCTGGAGGAGGGCCCCTTGCGCGCCGGCATCGAGCGGCTGCTCGGCGGCGCGGGCTTCCGCTCGTCGGGCCTGTTCACCATGGACGCCTCGCGCCGCACCGCCCACGGCAACGCCTATTTCATCGGCTTCGGCCGCGCCAAGCGCATCGTCCTGTTCGACACGCTCGTGGCCAGGAGCGCGCCCGACGAGATCGAGGCCGTGATCGCCCACGAGCTCGGCCACTTCCGCCACAGGCACATCTGGTTCGGCTTGCTGCAGGGCGCCGTCGTCACCTTCGCGGGCCTCGCGGGGTTCGGCTGGCTGTGCCAGCAGCCCTGGCTGCTGGCGTCCTTCGGGGTGGAGCAGGGCGGCGACGCGGCGCGCCTCTTCGTCTGCCTGCTGCTGGCCTCCGTGGTGAGCCCGCTGCTCGCGCCCCTGTCCAACTGGATCTCGCGCCGCAACGAGTTCCAGGCCGACGACTACGCCCGCCGCACCGTGGGGGCCGCGCCGCTGATCAGCGCCCTCACCGGCCTCGCGCGCGACAACGCCTCGACGCTCACGCCCGACCCGCTCTACGCGCTGGCCCACTACTCCCACCCGCCCGTGCCGATCCGCGTGCGGCACCTGCGCGAGGCGGCGGGGGCGCGATGATCGGAGGGTCTCGACCCAGGGCCTGAGCTCGACCTCCACCCTCCTCAGGATGCTGCCGGATTCACACGTCTCGGCGGCCGGGCCTCAGGATGAGGGAGGATGAGGTATTGTCCAGCCTCGATGAGGGCCTGTGGGTTTCCGCCCTGAAACCCGCCCAAGGGCTCGCCCTTTGGAACCCCGGACATCGAAGGCATCGGCACCGGGCGGGGTCGTCGTCGATCTCGTCGAATCACCCCGCGCCGGTCCCGGCATGATATGAGCCGGACGACGACGGCGCCGCGGGAGGGTGCATGGATTCGCGATCAGTGGCATCGGTGCCCGCGGCGACGGCGACGGCCGTCCCGGACGGTGCCTCCCGCACGGCCGAGAAGGCCGGCGCCGCCGTCCTCCTGCTCGCCGCCCTGCTGGCGCCGATGGCCCCCCTGCCCGGCCTCCTCGCGATACCGCTCGCGGCCGGCCTCGGCGCCGGCAGCCTCGTGCTGGCCCGCTCGCTGGCCGGCCTGCCCAACCGGGCCGTCGCGGTCGCCTGCGACGCCGTCGTGCTGGCGCTCTTCGCGGCGGCGCGGGATCCCGCCTTCGCGGTGTGGCAACTGCCGACGCGGTGGCTCGACGTGCTCGGGCTGACCCCCACGGGATGCGCCTTCGCCACCCTGATCTACGTCGCGGCCGGCATGGCGCTGATCGTCGCATCGGGCCGCGACCCGGCGCTGCGCGAGCGCGCGGCGCTGCTGCTCCTGCCGCTGCTGTTCAACCTCGTCCTGTCGGTCGGCAACGGCGGGATGATGCACGACCTCGGGGGCGCGGCCACCGCCGGCGTCGGCCTGCCCGAGCCCGTGGCCCTCGTCGTGGGGCGCAGCCTCGCGCTCTTCGCCTTCTGCGAGATCAGCCTGGGGATCTGCCGCTTCCTCGTGGCGGGCAGCTTCAACCGCGACCGGCGCTTCCACGCGCTGCTGCTCGGCTCGGCGCTGCACGCCGCCATGGCGCCCCACCTGGCCGACCTCCCTGTTCTGTTCGGTGCGGCCCCGGCCGTCCAGGCCATCGTGGCGGTGGCGGCCGCGGCCGCCGCCCAGGCGGGCCTCTGGGCCATCGTCTACATCGTCACGGGCCTCGCCATCGACGCGCTGAACGGCACGCCCCCCACCTATGCCACCGCCTACGGCCAGTGGCATGCCGGCGCCGCCAAGGGCCTCATCTACGGGGGCGTGTTCATGGCCATCGTGGCCGTGGGCTCCGCCGTCCTGTCGATGCCGGGCGTCGTGCCGCTGGCCCGCGCCTTCCCGTTCGGGCCGGGCCTCCTCGGCGGCGTGCTGCTGTTCCCGCTGGCCCAGACCGTGATCTCCAGCGCCGACGGCACGCCGCCCTTCTTCGGCCGGCTGCGCGCCGCCTACCGCAACCGGCGCTCCTTCCTGCGCGGCGGCGTCATCGGGCTCGGCGTCGCGCTCGTCGTGGCCCTCGGCCTGCCGGAGGCGGCCGGCATCGCCCGCTTCGTGGCGGGCGTGGCGCTCGGGGCCGTGGCCTTCGCGGGCGTGGACCTCGCCTGCGACGCCGCTGGGGTGGCGCGGCGCCGCCGCGTCGCGATGAGCGGGTGGCGCGTCTACGCGCTCGGCCTCATGCTCGGCGGCTTCGTCGGGGGCGCGGCCGCCTGGTACTTCGACGCCGACCAGATCGTCGTCGTCGCGACCAAGTTCTGGAGCTATGCCGACCTCGGCTACGCCGGCTCGGGCCGCAAGGTCGAGCCCTTCACGATCTATCCGCTGTTCAACAAATACGGGTCCATGGACCTCGGTCCCAGCGGCAACGGCGTGCGGCTGTTCTTCAACGAGTCGCTGTCCGGCGTGGTCAACTGGGGGATCGCGGCGCCGCTGTTCTCGATCAACTTCTTCGTGCTGGCGGCCGTGTTCCAGGGCTCGCTGGCGCCGCTGAAGCAGCTCGTCAGCGCGCGGGGCTTCGAGAGCCTCGTCGAGCAGGCCGTGCGGGTGCTGCGCTGGGGGCTGTGGATGGCGCCCGTCATCGACTCCTTCCTGCGCCAGGCGCACGACCCCTCCTGGTACAACCAGGACGGCGCGGTGCGGACCGGCGCCGCCACGGTCGCCGACCTGTTCCTGCCCGACGGCAGCTTCAGGGACTGGAGCCTGTCGATCTTCACGGGGCTGCTCGCCTACGACTGGCTGCGCGTGCTGATCTGGTTCGACCACATGGGCCTCCGGGTCGCCACGCTGGTCAACCTCACCTTCATCGGCGGCGACCGGCTCGACGAGGTGGCGGCGCGCTTCTCGGGCCATGCCGGGCGCACCCGCGTAATCCCCGAGGGCATCCGCCGCTTCGCCACCTGGGCGCCGCTGCTGATCCCCTTCTACATCCCGCACGGCCCCGACTGGGACCGCGCCTGGACGGGCGCCGAGGCGATCGGCAAGGCGCATCCGCCCGTGGCGGCCCCGGTCTGGAGCATCGTGGCGGTCTATGCGCTCGCCCTGTTCGGCGCGGGGCTGGCGTTCCGCGCCGTGTCGCGCGCCTGGAACGGGGCGCGGCCCTCCGGCGCGCCGGTGCGGCCCGGCACGCCCCGCCAGCTCCTCGCCGGCCCGAAGCTCTTCGCGCTCGCCAACGGCTGCATGACGGTCGAGGTCGGCGCCGACGGGCGCGGCTACGCGGCCGTGGCGGGCGTGGTGCGCGGGAGCCACCCCATCGACATCACCCGCCGCCCGCTCGATCCCCTCGACCTGCGCGGCCCCTTCGTGTTCCTGCGCGACGCGGAGGACGGCACCCGCGCGCCCTGGAGCCTCGGCTTCGAACCGATGCGCCGCGCCGGGCCCGACTACCGCGTGAGCCAGCCCGACCCCGCCACGATCGCGCTGCGCAACACGGTCGAGGGCATCCGGGCCGAAGCCCATGTCGGCCTCGGCGAGGGCGAGCCGTTGGAACATACCCGCATCGTCCTCACCAACGAGGGCGACAGGCCGCGCCATCTCGAGCTGACGAGCTACCGCGAGCTCGCGGTGCACGAGCTCGGCGCCTACCTGCGCGACCCGGACTTCAACGCGCTCCACGTGGAGAGCTGGTTCGTGGCCTCGCTCGGCGCCGTGCTGGCCCGCAACCGGCTGCTGCGCGACCCCGCGACCCACCGCATGTCGCACGAGACCTGCTTCCACGCCGTGCAGCCGGGGCCCGGCGCGCGGCTCGTCGGCTACGAGGATTCGCGCACGCGCTTCATCGGCCCCGGCGGGTTGCGCGACCCGCGCGGGCTCGGCGCGGCGGGCCGGCGGGGCCTGGGCGACGAGGGTTCGCTCTACACCTTCGACCCCGCGGCGAGCCTGACGCTGGCGGTCGACCTGCCGGCCAAGGGCCGCGTCGAGCTGCTGCTCCTCACCGGCCGCGCGCCCGACGAGCGGGCGGCGGCGCGGCTCATCGCGCGCGTCTTCGGCCGCCCGGCGCCCGAGGAGGCGGCGTTCCGGGCGCTGCTGCGCCGCCGGCGCTCCATCGACCCCGGCCCCGCCCGGCCGGCCTCGACCTGGCCGTTCAGCTTCGCCGACGAGGCGCGCCTCGTGCTGACGCCCTCCACCCCGCGGCCCTGGGCGCACGTGCTGGCCAACCCGACGGGCTTCGGCACGGTGGTGTCGAACGAGGGCGAGATCCACACCTTCAAGGGCAACGAGCGCCAGAACGCGCTGACGCCCTTCCGACTCGAATCCGGCGCCACGCTGCTGCCCGGCCAGATGATCGCCGTGGTGGACCTCGCGACCGGCGAGGCGGAGGCGGCCGGCTTCGTGCCGTTCCGCCGTGCCGACGCCGAGCACGGCGTGGAATACCGGCTCGGCGCCGCCACCTTCCGCAGCCGCCGCGGCGACCTCGGGCTCGACCTCACGGTCTTCGTCTTCTCGGACGCCCCCGCCGACGTGCGGATCCTGACGATCCGCAACCACGGCCGCGCGGCCAAGCGGCTTCGCGTCGTGCCCTATTTCGAGATGGCGCTCGACCAGAGCCCCGGCGACAGCCTGGGCATCATCGACGCCTACCGCGACGAGGGCACGGAGGCGCTGCTGTTCAACAACCCGCACAACGACTTCCAGGGCGGCTGGGTCTTCGCCACGACGAGCCTCACGGCCGCCGTGACCGAGACGGTGCGGACGCGGTTCCTGGGCTCGCCCGGCCGCGACCTCACGGACGCCGTGATGGTGGAGACCGGCCGGCCCGACTCGGCGCAGGCCGACGACGGGCGGCGCGTCGCGGCCTTCTCGGGCGAGGTTGAGGTGCCGGCGGGCGGCGCGGTCGACGTGTCGGCGGTGCTGGGCCAGTTCGCCACGGAGCGCGAGGCCCTCACGGCCGCCTCGCACCTGCGCGACCCCGCGGCCGCCCGCGCGGCCCTCAAGGCCACGGAGGCGTGGTGGGCCGAGCGCATCGGCGCCATCCGGGTCGAGACCGACGACCCCGCCTTCGACCGGCTCGTCAACCACTGGCTCCCCTATCAGGCGCTGGCCTCGCGGCTCTGGGGCCGCACCGGGCCGAACCAGCGCGGGGGGGCTTTCGGCTTCCGCGACCAGCTCCAGGACGTGCTGCCCTTCCTGTTCTTCGACCCGAGCCTCACGCGGCGGCAGATCGTCATCCATTCCGGCGTGCAGTTCCCGGAGGGCGACGTGTTCAAGTGGTGGCACCTCGCGGCCGACGGCCGCGTGGGCCTCGGCCAGCGCACCCGCGCCTCCGACCCTCACCTGTGGCTGCCCTACGTGATGGTGCGCTACGTGGAAGCCACGGGCGACTGGTCGGTGCTGGACGAGCGCCAGCCCTACCTCGACGGCGCCGCGGTGCCGGACGGCGCCATGGACCTGCTGCTGGCGCCGCGCCTGTCGCGCCAGACCGGCGACGTCTACGACCATTGCCGCCGGGCGATCCGCTACACGATGGCGCGCATGGGCGCCCACGGCCTGCCGCTGATCGGCACGGGCGACTGGAACGACGGCATCGACGCGGCCGGTCCGGCCGGGCGGGGCGAGGGCACCTGGCTCGCCTGCTTCTTCTTCGACATCGTGCGGCGCTTCGCGGCCGTGGCCGACCGCCGCGAGGGAGCGGCCGCGGGCGACCTCTACCGCGCCGAGGCGGCGCGGCTGGCCCAGGCCATCGATGGGGTGTGGACCGGCGACCACTACGTCTTCGACTTCGTCGACGACGGCCGGCCGCTCGACCCGCCCTCCATCATGGCGGCGGCCTGGCCGGTGCTGTCGGGGGCCGCACCCCTCGACAAGGGGCGGCGCGCCCTGGAGCACGGCCTCGCCGCGCTGGAGAAGCCGAACCGCATCCTCCTCGTCACCCCGCCCTTCGACGAGGGCTCCGACCCCTATCCCGGCCGCATCGCCGACTACCCGCCCGGCGTGCGCGAGAACGGCGGCCAGTATTCGCACGGCGCCTCCTGGGCGGTGGACGCCTGGGTGGCGGTGGCCGAGCGGGCCCGCGCCGACGGCGACGCCGGCGGGGCCGCGGCCGCGATGGCGCGGGCTGTCCGGTGCTGGCGGGCCATCTCGCCGCTCGGCAAGACGGAGGGCGACGAGCTCGACGTCTACGGCCTCGCCCCCCACCAGCAGCCCGCCGACATCTACGACGGCGACAGCTACGGCGGCCGCGGCGGCTGGAGCTGGTACACGGGCTCGGCGGCCCGCATGCTGTCGGCCGCCTACGCGATCCTGGGCCTGCGGATGCAGGACGGGCGCATCGTCATCCCGGACGACCTGTCGGAGCCGCGCGGCGACCTCCGGATCCGGCGGATCCGGGTCAAGGGGGAGGTGCGGGAGGCATCGGCGCCGCGGCAGGTGGAGAGGATGGGCGCCTGACGGGTGCCTCGGCGATTCTCAGCCCGTCTCCTCCGGTGCGCTGAGACCCGTCGCGCTGCGGCCCCGCAGGCCGTCGGGGACCGAGGTGTGCACCAGGGTGACGGTCCCGGTCCCGCAGATCTCGAAGCAGAACCCGCGCCCCACCATGGCGAGGGCCGCGACGGGGAGGCTCCCTGCTTACACGGAAATTTGCGCCGCGCAGCGTGCCCGAGCTTCGAGACGGCCTTCAGGATGGCGGGCTAGCGTTGGCACACATCACCGACGCTGGGCGTTTGTGCCCTTCTCCCGCTTGCGGGAGAAGGTGCCCGGCAGGGCGGATGAGGGGATTCCACAGGTGGTGGATCCCCCCTCATCCGGCGCTGCGCGCCACCCGGGTCCCATCCCGCGGGCGCCGATCTGTGTGCCAACGCTGGGGATGGTGGGTTGCGGACCGACGATCATCCGTCACAGGCGGGACATCAGGCGGCTTCTCTCTTCCCCGCCTTCCGTTTTGGACCGTGGCGACGGGCCACCTTCTCGTGTTTCTCCCGTGGTTCGCTCGACATCAAAAGCTGGATGGGGATGTCCCAAGCCGCGCTGATCTTCTGAGCCGCCCCATCGAGATCCGGCGGCTGCCGCTCAAGACTTGTGACGCGAGGGCTCTGGAACCTAGAACTTCCGCGAGTTCGGCTTGTGTATGGCCCATATCGCCCACGGCGTACCGCAGCATATCCAAGGGGCTGGATGGCTCGACCGGGACGTTCTGGTCCTCGTACACGCCGACGAGGGTCGCCAGTACATCGAGTTTGTCACCGTAGGGGATCCCGATGGGGGCTCCCCAGAGGCGCTCGATCTCCCGCAGAGCGTCATGGTGGTCCTTTTCGGTGCGGATCGGTCGGATGTCCATGATGTGTTTCGGATGTCAGAGCAGGGATACGGTCAAAGCGTCGATGCGATCACAGTCGGCGTGGGTGCCGATGAACTTGATGAAGGCGACCGGCCGAGGAAGGTCAAATGCGGCGATCAGGCGATCATCGTTGTGGTGGACTTCGAAGCGGATCCCTCGCTGCTCAACACACCGCTGGACCGAAGCTGTCCCTCGCGACCGCTCACGCCGCGAGGGACAGCGTCAGACCGACCTCGTCATAGTCCACGTCCGGCCTGATGGTGCCGCCCTCGCCCCGGTGCAGCGAGACGAGGCCATATCGAGCCATCGTCTTCAGCGTTCTCGACAGATTCGACTCCTGTCGTCCGACCTGAACGGCGGGCTCCTTGATGGAATGGGGCTTCACGCTCCTGATGCGTTTGAGGAGTTCCTGGTTTTTGCCCGACAGGACCTTCCCGAACGTCTCGGCGGACGGGAACCAGATCTTCGGGTCATTCGGTCCCGGCCTCAACTGACCGCGAGCGATGGCCATCGTCCGCGCCCTCGCCTTGTCGGGCGAGAGGATGCCGATCTTCAGAACGCGAGTCTCGATCATGCCGTCTTCCGCTCTGTCAGGACCCTGTCGACCTGCGCCCAGAAATCTTCGAGAAGCTGGCCGGCATCCGTGTAATCGGAGGGCCTCACGCTTCTGATCCTGTGTTCAGGGTCCCAGGCTTCTCGTCGTCGACCCGCGGGACCTGAACCCGACGGCACCGCATGGGCGTTGTCGAACCCGACCAGCCTGCCGTCGTCGGGCTTTCCCGAGCTGGGGCCGTGCAACGTCAGCCAATAGTCCAGGCCATGCGGTCTGTGCACATCGGCTTCCACGCGCTTGACCTCGAACTTCACCCAGTCGCGCGGATCGTCGTGCCGTCGAGGTCCAGGAGGGTGTCGAGGCACGGATCGGCGAGCATGACGGAGGAGGCATATCAGGTCGTGATATGTCCTGCGACGCCCGTCGGCCTCCGCTCATCCCATCGTCCTCACGCCGCCGCGCGAAACCTGCTAGGTGGAGCCGTCCGCTTCAGCCGATTGCATGCACCCGATGGCGCTCCCCCTCCTGTCCCGACTCAAGGTCGACGTCTACCTGCTGGCCCTCATCGCCACGGTCGCGGTGGCGGCGGTGCTGCCTGCGCGCGGGGCGGCGGAGCCGGTCGCGCGGATCGCCGTCTACGCGGCCGTGTTCCTGCTGTTCTTCCTCTACGGAGCGCGGCTGTCGACCGCCGCCGTGGTGGAGGGGATCGCCCATTGGCGGCTGCAGAGCCTCGTGCTGGTCTCCACCTTCGCGCTGTTCCCGGCCATCGGCCTCGCCCTCACGGCGGCCCTGCGGCACTGGCTGCCGCCGGACCTGGCGCTGGGGCTGATGTTCGTCTGCGTGCTGCCCTCGACCGTGCAGTCCTCCATCGCCTTCACGTCGATCGCCCGGGGCAACGTGCCGGCGGCGCTGTGCAGCGCCTCCGTGTCGAACCTGCTCGGCATGGCGCTGACGCCGCTGCTCGTGGCGGCGCTGCTCACCACGCACGGCGCGGGCTTCTCGCTCGCGGCCCTGGAGGACATCGCGCTGGAACTGCTGCTGCCCTTCGGCCTCGGCCAGGCCCTGCGCCCCTGGATCGGCCCCTGGATCACCCGGCGGAAGCACGTCCTCTCCTACGTCGACCGCGGCTCGATCCTGCTCGTCGTCTATTCGGCCTTCAGCGGCAGCGTCGTGGCGGGCGTGTGGTCCCACATCGATCCCTGGAGCCTCGTGCTGGTGATGGCGCTCGACGCCGTGCTGCTCGCCCTCGTGCTGGTGGCCACCACCGTGGCGAGCCGCGCCCTCGGCTTCAGCAAGGAGGACGAGATCACCATCGTGTTCTGCGGCTCGAAGAAGAGCCTCGCCTCCGGCATCCCCATGGCCAACATCCTGTTCCCCGGCGCGGCGGTGGGGGCCGTGGTGCTGCCGCTGATGATCTTCCACCAGATCCAGCTCTTCGTCTGCGCGACCCTGGCGCAGCGCTACGCCCGGCGCCCCGCCGCACCCGTGCCGGCCGCGGAGGCCGTCCGGGCGTGACGCGGGGGATCGGCCCTCAGTAGACCGAGGGGTAGACGTATTTCACGATGACGTCCTGGACGAACAGGATGATCAGCAGCAGGATCACCGGGGACACGTCGATGCCGCCGAGGTTGGGCAGGATCCGCCGGATCGGGCGCAGCGCGGGCTCGGTGATGGCTTCGAGGAAGCGCCAGATCGAGCGGACGAAGTCGTTGCGGAAGTTGATCACGTCGAAGGCGACGAGCCAGGACAGGATCGCCATGGCGATGATGACGTAGCTGTAATAATTGAGCAGCAACAGGACGATGTCGAGGATCGCGCGCATGCGGGCTCCGGGGACGGCTCGCTCGCGTGATCGATCGAGTCCAGGCAGCGTCCATGTAGCGGCGCCGTCCCCGGCCCGCAACCCGGGCCGCCCCCTCGGCCACGGCCGAGCCTTCCGCGCGGCCGCGTGCGAGACGCCCTATCCCAGCCGGGCGAGCCCCGGGAAGGTCTCGATCAGCCAGAACGACAGGCTCTGCAGGCCGCCCGACAGGAAGGCGATGCCGGTCAGCACCAGGGCCACGCCGGCGACGCGCTCGACGGTCGCGAAGTGGCGCTTGAAGCCCTGGAGGAAGGCCGTGAAGGCGCCCATCGCGGCGGCCGCCAGCACGAAGGGCAGGCCGAGCCCGGCCGAATAGGCCAGGAGCAGGGCCGCGCCGGTGCCCACCGTCGCCTGCGACCCCGCCACCGCCAGGATGGCCGCCAGGATCGGCCCGATGCAGGGCGTCCAGCCGAACGCGAAGGCGAGCCCCATGGCGTAGGCGCTCCACAGGCCGGGCGGGCGCTGCACCTCGACGCGCGCCTGCCGGTAGAGCAGGTTCAGGCGGAACAGCCCGGTGAAGTGCAGCCCCATGGCGATGATGGCGAGGCCCGCCAGGATCGACAGCGCCTCGCCGTATTGCCGCAGCAGCGCGCCGAAGGCCGAGGCCGTGGCGCCGAGCGCCACGAAGACGGTGGAGAAGCCCGCCACGAAGAGGAGGCTCGCCAAGAGCGCGCCCCGGCGCGAGCGGGCGGCGCCCCCGCCCTGGAGCTCCTCCAGCGTCGTGCCGGCCATGAAGCACAGGTAGGGCGGCACCAGCGGCAGCACGCAGGGGCTGAGGAACGAGATCAGGCCGGCGATGACCGCGGCCGGGACGGAGACGTGGGTCTGCATGGTCCGTGCTTACGCCGTTCGACCCCCCGAGGGAACGCCCCGGCGCGCCCCCGCGGCGGGTGGGGGCGTTGCCCGCGCGTGACACCGGGCCGGTTTCGCGCGGCGAGACGACGATGGATGCGGCGGAGGCGGCGGCTTCGGCGTTAGATGGCGCGCCGACCCGGCCGACCGGCGGCCCCGCGGGAGAAGAGCTTGCGTCACCGATCCCTGGCCCTCGCGGCCGCCACCCTGCTGGCCGGCGCCCTGCTGGCCGCCCCGGCCTCGGCGACCTCGCCGCTGCTCGCCAACGGCGACTATCCCTACTGGAAGCTGAACTACGCCCGCTACGACACGACCTACGCGGCCGTGGACCGGCAGGCGCGCCGCTTCGCCGAGTTCCGCTGGGACGACGCGATCTACTGCCGCTACCGCACCGGCTGGCAGGGGCCCGGCGCCTACCACCTCGGCACCCGCTTCAAGCGGCGGTTCGGCTGGGACGGCGGCTATCCGTGGCAGGGGCCGGGCGTGCCCGAGGACCACGACGACGAGGAGACGATGGCGTTCTACGCCGCCAACTACGCCCGCGAGTTCGGCCGCGAGCCGGTCTGCGGGCCGGTGCGCCACCACCGCCACCGCCGCGGGGTGGTGCTGCGGCGCATGGACTGACGGGCATCGGGCCGGGCCGGGTCCCTCACGGAGATCAGTGCTTCGGTCTCAAGGCTTGACCGAGAGGTGAAAGCCCCTCTCAATCGAAGCATTGATCTCCGTGGGAGCCCTCCGTGCCGGTCCGCAACCTCATCACCGACGTGCCGGGCCTGCGGGTCGGCCACGCGGGGGATGAGCGCCTCGGCTCGGGGCTGACGGCCGTGGTGTTCGACGCGCCCGCCGCGGCCTCGATCGCCATCCACGGCGGCGCGCCCGGCGTGCGCGACACGGCGCTGCTCGAACCCGAGATGACGGTCGAGGCCGTGGACGCGCTGGTGCTGTCGGGCGGCTCGGCCTTCGGGCTCGACGGCATGGGCGGCGCGATGGCGGCCCTGGCGGCGGCGGGCCGGGGCTTCGCGGTCGGCGCCGCGCGGGTGCCCATCGTGCCGGGCGCGGTGCTGTTCGACCTCACCAACGGCGGCGACAAGGACTGGGGCCCGCGCGCGCCCTACTGGGACATGGGCCGGGCGGCGGTCCTGGCCGCGGCCGAGGGCTTCGCGCTCGGCAGCGCCGGGGCCGGGCTCGGCGCCACCACGGCCGACCTCAAGGGCGGGCTCGGCTCGGCCAGCGCCGTCACCGAGGGCGGGTTCCGGGTCGGGGCGCTGGCGGCCGTCAACGCGCTGGGGCAGGCGACGGTGGGCGACGGCCCGCACTTCTGGGCCGCGCCCTACGAGCGCCACGGCGAGTTCGGGGGCCTCGGCCTGCCGGCCTTCCCGCCTTCGGGCGCGCCGCCGTTCCGCACCAAGGGCACGGCGCCGCAGAACACGACGATTGCCGTGGTCGCCACCGACGCGGCGCTGACCAAGGCGCAGTGCAGGCGCCTCGCCGTGGTGGCGCAGGGCGGGCTGGCGCTGGCGCTGCGGCCGGCCCACGCGGCGCTCGACGGCGACGTGGTCTTCGCGGCCGCGACGGCGCGCGCGGCGCGGCCCGCGACGGTGGCCGACCTCACCGCGGTCGGCGCGCTGGCGGCCGAGACGCTGGCGCGCGCCGTGGCGCGGGGCGTCTACGCGGCGCGCGCTCTGCCCGGGCCGGGCACCCTGCCGAGCTGGCGCGACAGGTTCGCGCCTCAGCTCCGGGCCTGACGCCGCGCCCTCCACGCGTCGGCCGTCTGCCCCCACAGGTCGACGCGCTTGCCGTCGAGCGGCGGCGGCAACCGCCCGGGCCCGCGGTTCGTCGAGCCCAGCCGGCGCGCCACCGCGGCCGAGGCCGCGTTATCGGGGTCGATGACGTGGATGACGTCGGTCCAGCCGAGGGCCTCGACGGCCCAGTCCAGGGCGGCGCCGGCGGCCTCGCCGGCGTAGCCCCGGCCCGTCGCCCCGCGCAGCAGGCCCCAGCCGACCTCCGTGCCGGGCCAGCCCTCGGGCCGCCATGGGCCCACCCGGCCGATCCAGCGCCCGCTCTCCTTCTCGATCACGCTGAACATGCCGAAGCCCATCAGCGCCCAGGACCCCGCCATCCCGGCGAGGGCCCGCCACGCGCCCGGGCGTGGCTGCACCTCGCCGATGAAGCGCATCGTCTCGGGCTCGGCCGCGAAGGCCGCCCAGCCGTCGAGGTCCTCCGCGGCCGGGGGGCGCAGGATGAGCCGCTCGGTTTCGAGCGTCGGGCCGAGCGTGACTGCCATGTCGTTCCTTTGCTGAAGCTCTTATGGACGTTCCGGTGTGATGGTCCCTGCGCATAGGATCCCAAAGGGCAAGCCCTTTGGCGGGTTTCAGGGCAGAGCCCTGACGACGGCGTTTCAAACCCGAAGATAGATCAGGAACGCGATGTTCCACATTCGGCACTCGTCTTCAGGGCTCTGCCCTGAAACCCGCAAAAGGCCGGGGGCCTTTTGAATCCAGACTGATGCGATGCTCGGGAGACCGCATCGTCATCCTGAAATCCGTCTTGAGTCATGTTCACATGAGCCGCAGAGCGCGATCGACGGCCTGCGGATCGCGGTCGAGGATGATGAGGAGCGTCCGCGCCGCGGCCTCCGGCAATAGCGGCTCCATGCGTTCTCCCACTCTCTAGTCCTCGCGCATTGTTGAGCCGGGATTCAAGTCGAATCGAGCTTTGCGCAAGTGTGCTGCCGATGCTGTCCCATCGGCACGAAGGATAGCCACTCCCCGGATGATGCGGCAAGGGCTGCTCTTCGATCGACATGTATCCTCGCCGTCAGCCGAGATCAGCCTTCAGCCTGCAGGCCGAGCGCCCGCCGCGAGATGCTCGTCCTCCGATCGGTAGTCGAACAGGTCGTAAGAATAGGCTGCCAGCACGGGGAACAGCCTGCGCCAGTCCTCATGCGCCGTCGTGCGGACGAGCCAATCGCAGGTCGCCGGCACGGTCTCGGCATAGCCGTCCACGGCCGGTATCCCGCGGCGGCGGCCGCCCGCGTGTCGAGCACGAAGGGGAGGCGGACCGACAGGGCGTGCGGCTCACCGGCGGCGGGTCGGCGTCGGGCAGGGGCACGATCCGCCCGCGGAAGCCGAGGTGCCGTCCCACGGCCTGCGCGATCTCGCACACGGCGGGTGCGGTGGGATCCGCGATGTTCAACACGCGCTGTCCCGGAAGACCCGCCGCGACCCGCACGAGCGCCGCGATGTTCTCGGCCGACGTGGTGTGGAAGCGGCTCCGGCCGCGGTAGGCCAGGGGTATGACCGGCCGTCCGTCCAGGATCCGCTTGACGAGCCACCACTCCCTCGGATGCGTGGATCCCGGCCCGCCGATGGCGCCGGGGCGCAGCACCGTGAGCGGCACGGCCGCTCCGTCGAGCAGCGTCCGTTCGAGCGCCACCTTGCGGGTCGAGTAGGTGGCGGGGCCCGGCGCCACGGTCGGCTGGGACTCGGCGACCGGCTCGGGCAGTTCGGGAAAGCTGGTCTCGGTCGCCTCGTCCAGCGTGCGGCCCGCGTCGTCGCGGTAGACGCTGGAGGACGAGACCACGGCCAGGGCGCCGAGGCTGGACTGGACGTCCAGGAGTTGGCGGACGTGCTCGGGGCCGAAGGCAGTGCGTCGAGGAGCAGGTCGGCGCCCGTCGACAGGGCCCGGGTGAGCGCGCCGGGCTCGTCGCGGTCGAGCGCCGCGACCCGCACCCCGCGCGCGAGGAGATCCTGCGGCACCGGGCGTTGGCCGCGCTGGGCGAGCCGCACCGTCCAGCCGTGGTCCAGCAGGCGGTGCGCCGTCGCCCGGCCGATCTGCCCGGTGCCACCCAGGATGAACGCATGCGGCATGGCGATCCCTCCCGAAGCCGACAGGGCCGCCCCTCGAAGGTGACCGGCCGCGGCGCCCCCTATCCGAACCGCTCCATCCGGTAGGGCGCGGGGTCGGTGAAGGGGGCCTCGCCGGTCATCTGCTCGGCGAGCAGGCGCCCCGACACCGGGCCCAGCGTCAGGCCGTGGTGCTGGTGGCCGAAGTCGAACCAGATGCCGTCGTGCTTCGGGGCGCGGCCGATGATCGGCAGCATGTCGGGCAGGCAGGGGCGCGAGCCCATCCAGGGCATGTCCTCCAGCGGCTCGGCCAGGGGGAACAGGGCGCGGGCCGTCGGCAGGGCGCGGGTCATCTGCACGGGGGTCGGCGGGGCGTCGCGCCGGGCGAACTCCGCCCCCGTGGTGAGCCGGATGCCGCGCTCCATCGGCGCCAGCAGGTAGCCGCCGTCGAGGTCGAGCACCGGGTGGTTCAGCACCGCGTTGCCCCGCGCGCGGAAGTGCAGGTGGTAGCCGCGCTTGATGCCGAAGGGCAGGCGGTAGCCGAGCTTGCCGAAGACGACGTCCGACCACGGCCCCAGCGCCACCACGGCCTCGCGGGCCGACAGCCAGCCGTGGCGCGTCTTCACCCGCCAGCCCTGGGCCTCGGCCTCCAGCGTCGCGGCGTCCCCGGCGACGAAGCGGCCGCCGCGCCCGACGAACAGCGCGTTGTAGCGCTCGACGAGGCCGCCGGGGTCCGACACGGCGCCGGGGTCGCGGAAATGCAGGGCGCCGACCATGCCCTCGGCGAGGTGCGGCTCGCGGGCCGCCAGGCCCGCGGGGTCGAGCTCGTCGATCTCGAGGTCGAAGCCCCGCAGCCGGCTCGCGTCCCTCAACCCCTTGTCGAAGCTGCGGCGCGTGCGGAAGGCCTTGATCCAGCCGATCTTGCGCATCAGCCCCGCGGCGCCCGCCGCCTCCATCAGCCGCTCGTGCTCGATGAGCGAGCGTTCGATGAGGGGGCGGGCCGCCCGCGCGATGCGCTCGACGCCCTTCGGCGACGAGTTGAACCAGTAGCGCGCCAGGAAGGGCGCCAGCCCCGGCAGGGCGGAGGCGTGGTAGTGAGCGTCCGTCGTGCGGTTGGCGGCGTAGCGCAGCACCGAGCGCAGGTCGCGCGGGAAGGCATAGGGGTAGACGGAGGAGCGCTCGATCAGCCCGGCATTGCCGTAGCTCGTGCCCATGCCGGCCTTGGGGGCGCGCTCAATCAGCACGACGTCGCGTCCGCGCTCCTGCAGGTGCAGCGCCGCCGACACCCCCACGATCCCGGCGCCCAGCACCGCCACGTCGGCCTTCAGAGTCATGATGCGATCCCGTCCCCGGCCGGCCTCTCCCTCAAGTAATGCAAGGGCGCGGCCAGCGGGAGGGGGCGGGGCCGCCGAAGGGGCGGGACGGTGCGCCGCGGAATCTTTTTGGCGCTCGCCCCGGCCGAAACCCTGCAAAACCCGCGATTCGGCGCTAAACCGTCGGCATGTCAGACAAAAGCAAGACCCGTCGCCCGCTGGTGCTGGCCTCCGTGATGGCCGCCATGTTCATGATCGCCATCGAGGCCACCATCGTGTCGACCGCGATGCCGCAGATCGCCGGCCAACTCGGCGACCTCCACCTCTACGCCTGGGTGTTCTCGGCCTTCCTCCTCACCCAGACCGCCACGACCGTGGTGTTCGGCAAGCTGTCCGACCTCTACGGCCGCCGCCCCGTGCTGCTCGTCGGCATCGGGGTATTCCTCGCCGGCTCGCTCCTGTGCGGCTTCGCCTGATCGATGCCGTCGCTGATCCTGTTCCGGCTGATCCAGGGCGTGGGGGCGGGCGCCATCCAGCCCATCGGCATCACGGTGGTGGGCGACCTCTACTCGGCCCAGGAGCGTGGCAAGGTCCAGGGCTACATCGCCTCGGTGTGGGGCGTGTCGTCGGTGCTCGGGCCGCTGGCGGGCGGGCTCATCATCCAGCACGCCTCCTGGGCCTGGATCTTCTGGATCAACGTGCCGATCGGCCTCGTGGCGGTCGTGGGCTTCGTGCTCTACCTGCATGAGGACGTCGCGCGCGAATCCCGTCCGGTCGATGTCGCGGGCGCGGCCCTGTTCACGGTCGCGATCGCCTCGCTGATGATGGCGCTGACCGAGGCCGGAACCTCCGGCTCGGCGGCGCTGTGGCCCGCGCTGGTCTTCGTCGTGTCCTCGGCGCTGTTCGCCGTGCAGGAGCGCCGGGCCGCGGACCCGATGCTCGACGTCCGCCTCTGGGCGCAGCGCCCCATCGCCACCGCCAACGCCGCGACGCTGCTGTCCGGCATGGCGATCATCGGCATCACGACCTTTCTGCCTATGTTCGTGCAGGGCGTGATGCGCCAGTCGCCGCTGGTCGCGGGCTTCGCCCTCACCATGATGGTGTTCGGCTGGCCGATCGGCGCCACGCTGGCGGCCCGCAACTTCGTGCGCTTCGGGCTCCGGCCGACGCTGCTCTTCGGCGCCGTGCTGCTGCCGCTGGGGGCCTCCGCCTTCCTGCTGCTCGGCGCCTCGACCTCGCCCGTCGTGGCGGGGCTGGGGTCGGCCGTGATGGGCTTCGGCATGGGGTTCCTGTCGACGGCCGCCATCGTCATCATCCAGGACAGCGTCGCCTGGGCGCAGCGCGGCTCGGCCACGGCGTCCAACATCTTCTCGCGCAACCTCGGCTCGACGCTGGGCGCCGCCGTGCTGGGCACGGTGCTGAACTACGGCCTCGCCCACCCCGGCACCGGCGCCTCGGTGAGCTCGGACCAGCTCCGCCGCCTGCTCGACCGGCCCGACAGCCTCGCCGGCACGGCCGACGCCGTGCGGGGCGCCCTCGACCAGTCTCTGCACGCGACCTTCTGGGGCATCTTCGCGGTCGCCGTGCTGACCCTGCTCCTGTCGCTGCTGGTGCCGCGCGTGGCGCTGACCGACGGGCCGCGCGAACTCGCGGTCGAATAGGGCGGCGGTGGCCTGACAGGGGGGCCGTCACCCCGGACGCCCCCCGGAGAGCCTTCATCGATCGGATCGCACACCGCCGCCGCCCGCCCCCGGAGCCGTCGACACGGTGGCGGACAGTTTCACCCCGAGGGCGCCGAACACGCCGAGCAGCGTACTCATGCGGGGGTCCCCCTCGGGGCTGAGCGCGCGATAGAGGGCCTCGCGCGTCACGCCGGCCTCGCGGGCGATCTGCGTCATCCCGCGGGCGCGGGCGACCACGTTGAGCGCGTCGCGGATGATCGCCGCATCGCCCGACGCGACGGCATCGGCGATCAGCGCGGCTTGGTCGTCGGGATGGGTGAGGTGTTCCGCGACGTCGTAGGGGCTGGTTTCGAGGAGCATGGCATGGGCCGATATCTGAGGAGGGGTCGGACGATGGGGACACGCTTCGGCCGGCGAGCTGTCGGTCTCACTCCTGCGAAGCCATGGACTGAGCGGCTTTGAGATCCCGCGCCTGACTGCCCTTGTCGCCACCGCAGAGCAGGATGACGATGGTTGGCCCGCGCCGGGTGAAATACAGCCTGTATCCCGGGCCGTGATCGATGCGGATCTCGCTCACCCCGCCCCCGAGCGACTTCACGTCGCCCATCAGGCCGAGCGCGACGCGGGCGATGCGGGCCGCGATGCGGCTCTGAGCCCGCTCATCCGCCAGTGCTTCGCGCCAGGCCTTGAACGTGGGGGTTTCGACGACCTCGATCACGAGTGACTTATAAGTTACGCTCGATCTCCGGTCAACCGCCACGCCCCTCCGGCCCGGATCAGAACAGGGCGATCAGCAGCACGCCGCCGGCCATCAGGGCGCCGCCGAGGGCGCGCCACAGGTTGAGCTCGTGGACCTTGAAGCCCACCCATCCGTAATGGTCGATGGCGAGCGACGTCACCGTGCCGGTCGCCACGATGATGCCGAGGAAGGGGCCGGCCCCGATGCTCTCGGCGACGAAGAGCTGGCTGAGCAGCAGCAGGGACGACAGGATGCCGCCGATCCACGCCCACCAGGGCACCTCGGCGAAGGAGCCCGCCGAGGGCATCGACAGGCGGCCCGAGGCGAAGCCGGCCGCCGCCAGCGCCAGGGCGCTGACGCCCACCACCAGCAGGGCCGCCAGGAAGGGCTGGTTCAGCGCCTTGGCGAGGCTCGCGTTGGTGCCGGCCTGGAAGGCGTTGGCGATCCCCGCCGCGAAGGCGAGGGCGTAGAGGAAGATCATGCGCGTGTCCCGCTCCCGCGCGAACCGGCGTCCGCCACGCTGCACGAACGCGCGAAAGCCGGCGTAGTCCCATGCCGCCGCGGCACGACGCGGCGCGGCCTTGCGCCCGGCGGCTCCCGGCGCCAGATTGCGCGCCCCTGACCGAGCGCCACGAGGAACACGCATGCTGAGGACCATCGCGGCCTTCGACCGCATGGGCGAGGAGAACGCCTTCGCGGTGCTGGCGCGCGCCACCGAGCTCGGCCGTCAGGGCCGCGACATCATCAACCTCGGCATCGGCCAGCCGGACTTCGCCACCCCGCCCAACGTCGTCGAGGCGGCCGTGCGGGCGCTGCGCGACGGCCACCACGGCTACACGCCCGCCACCGGCATCCTGCCGCTGCGCGAGGCGCTCAGCGCCGACCTCCACCGCCGCTTCGGCGCCGAGGTGTCGCCCGAGAGCATCGTGGTGGTGCCGGGCGGCAAGGTGACGATGTTCGCCGCCATCCTGATGTTCGGCGAGCCCGGCGCCGAGATCCTCTACCCGGACCCCGGCTTCCCCATCTACCGCTCCATGATCGAGTTCACCGGCGCCACGCCGGTGCCGGTGCCGGCGCGCGAGGCCAACGGCTTCGCCTTCTCGGCCGAGGAGGCCCTGTCGCTGATCGGCCGCGACACCCGCCTCGTCATCCTCAACTCGCCCGCCAACCCGACCGGCGGCGTCACCCCCAAGGCCGAGATCGACGCCCTCGTCGAGGGGCTCGACCGCTTCCCGGACGTCGCGATCCTGTCGGACGAGATCTACGGCCAGATGTGCTACGACGGGCTCGCCCACACGAGCCTGCTGTCCTATCCGTCGATCCGCGACCGCCTCGTCATGCTGGACGGCTGGTCCAAGACCTACGCTATGACGGGCTGGCGCATGGGCTACGCGGTGTGGCCCGACGCGCTGGTCGAGCGCATGCGCAAGCTCGCCGTCAACTCCTATTCCTGCGTCAACGCCCCCGCCCAATGGGCGGGGCTCGAAGCCATCACGGGCCCGCAAGATGCCGTCCACGCCATGGTGGCGGAGTTCGACCGGCGCCGCCGCGCCGTGGTGGCGGGGCTCAATGCCCTGCCGGGCGTCAGCGCCGTCACGCCGCGCGGCGCCTTCTACGCCTTCCCCAACATCTCCGGCACGGGTTGGCGCGCGAAACCGCTCGCCTCGGCGCTGCTGGAGGAGGCCGGCGTCGCCACGATCGGCGGCCCGGACTTCGGCCTCCACGGCGAGGGCTATATCCGGCTGAGCTACGCCAACACGCTGGACAACATCGGGCGGGCGCTCGACCGCATGGGCCGCTTCCTGGCCGAGCGCCGCCCAAGCTGAGGGCTCCCGCGGAGGGAAGTGCTTCAATCGAGGGGCCGCGCACCTCTCGGGCCAGCGTCGAGAGCGAAGCGCTTCCCTCCGTGGGGACTCCGACGCAGCAACGGGCAAGAAAGCGTCAGCAGAGCGACAAAAAATCATCACCCGGCGCTTGTGAGCGCCGCCGATCCGTGATTAGTGGCCATCCAAAAGAAAAAGGGCCACCCCGAAGGGCGGCCCAAGTCTAGGGAGGAAACGCCCAAGAAGGGCATACAGCGCGTGCGCTGCAGAACCCTTCTATGCTGCGGCGCACAAAAACGCAAGGCGTTTTCACCCCTCACGACATCCGTGCCGTCATGGCAGCCCCGCGCGGGCCGCGCGCTGCCCCGAACGCCTCGCCGGGGCGGATCGGGACGCGAACTGGTTCAACCCCATCACCAGCAGCAGGGCCAGGAGGTGGGCGAGGAGGTCGGTCGCCGAGGCGTCGAACGGGTGGTCGAGGTTGAGCAGGCTCGCCGAGGCCGCCGCCACCGCCAAGCCCGACACCAGGGCGGTGAGATGGGGGCGCAGCGGGCAGGCCCGCCGCACCATCGCGGTCATCGCGGCCATCAGCGGGACCGACATCACCAGGATGCGGACCAGGCAGTGCCGGGCCTCGTTCATCGCGGCCCCGTCGGCGCCCGGCACCGCCCAGACGCGCAGGCAGCCGAGGCCGCTGGCCGACATCCACAGGAGCAGCGCCGGGAGCGGCAGCAGCGCCCAGCGGGCGCCGCGGCCCGGCACGCTGAGCTCGAAGGCCGCCAGCGCCGCCAGTACCGCCGTAGCGGTGGAGCCCGCGACCGCCATCCACATGTCGGGGGCCGCCGTCAGCCGGCGCCCGAGCGCCGGCATGTCGCAGGAGGCGGCGAGCACCAGCCCCATGGCGGCCACGAGGCCGACCCAGGCGGCGGCCCGCAGCGCTGGCACCGGCAGCCGCCGCACGGGCACGAGTTCGGCCGAGAGGCCCGCCACGAGGTCCTCGAGGCTGCGCGTCGCCATGTCCTCACTCCGCCCCGTCGAACCGCGCCCGCAGCGTCTTCAGCGCGCGGTGCAGGTTGACCTTGAGGGCGCCCTTGGTCTTGCCGGTCTCGCGGGCGGCCTCGCCGAGCGAGCGCTGCTGGAAGGCCAGCAACTCCACGGCCTCGCGCTGGACCGGCGACAGGGCCGCGACGGCGCCCCGCACGTCCCGGCTCACGCCCTCGCCCAGGAGCGCCCCCTCGGGCGTCGCACCGCCGTCCGGGTGGGCGTCGAGGGACGCGTCGTCCGACACTTCGCGCCGCTCCTGGCGGCCGCGATGCCGGAGGTGGTCGATGGCGCGCCGCTGGGCGATGGCGCCGAGCCAGTTGGCGAAGGGGCGGGTGGGGTCGTAGGTCCGGCGCGCGCGGTGGACCGTGATGAGCACGTCCTGCGCCACGTCCTCGACGCTCTCGGGGCGCACGCCGGTGCGGCGCACCACGCGCTTCACGAAGGGGATGCAGTCACGCAGCAGCCGCTCGTAGGCCGCCCGGTCGCCCGCCTGCGCGGCCGCCATCATGGCCGACCAGGCGGGATCGGCGGATGCGCTGCGGGCGGGACTCTCGCGTTCCATGCCGATCCGGAAGGGCGCGCCGACGGCGGCGCCCCCGTATAGTCCCGCCGTGCCCGTGGTCAAAGCCGTCCGTCCCGACCGGCGGCGCGACAGGCGTCCGCGGGCATGCCTTCTCGTTCGCGCGGGAGTGGGCGGGGGTTACCCTGCGCGGGGCTTGCGCGGGCAGGGGGTCGCAGTTCGCCGCGCCTCAGAACCGCCGAACTCCGCCGTCACTCCCGGTCCCGCCCCGGCATGGTCGCCGGGGCGGATCGGGGATCCATGGCACGACTGCCCTTCCGGCGCCTCGCGCGTTCCATCCTCGCGGCCCTGGCGGTCGTCGCGGCCTCGACGGCGGCCGAGGCCCATCCCCACGTCTTCGTGACTGCGAAGGAGCAGGTGATCTTCGGGCCGGACGGCCGGGTCGCGGGCCTGCGCGCGGCCTGGACCTTCGACGACATGTATTCGTCCTTCGTCACCCAGGGCCTCGGCGCGCCGGACGCGATCCTGACGCCCGCGGAACTGGCGCCGCTCGCCAAGACCAACGTCGAGTCCCTCGCCGAATTCGGCTATTTCACGGTCGCCAAGCTCGCCGGACGCCAGCTCGAATTCGGCGAGCCGACGGATTATTCGCTGGAGGAGAGCCAGGACAAGCTCGTGACCCTGTTCTTCACCCTGCCCCTCAAGGTGCCGGTGAGGCCCGTCCCGGCGCTGAACGTGAGCGTCTACGACCCGACCTACTTCGTGTCCTTCGAGATGGCCGACAAGGACCCCGTCAGCCTCGCGGCGGCGCCCGCCGGCTGTTCCATCGGCGTGATCAAGCCCCGGCCGCTCGACTCCGGCGACAATCAGAAGCTGTCGGAAGCCTTCTTCGCCAACATGTCGCCGGGGCAGGATTTCGGCATCAAGCTCGCCAGCAAGGTGATGGTGGCGTGCCCGTGAGCCGCCCCGCCGCGCGCCGTCGCGCGCCGACCCTGCTGTTGCTGGCCGCCTGCGCCCTCCTCCTCGCCGCGCCCGCGCTGGCCCAGGCCCGGAACCCCTTCAGCGTCGGCATCTCGGAGGGGGGCGGCACCGCGGGCGGGGTCGTGGGCTGGATCCTCAGCCAGCAGGGCACGTTCGAGCGCGCCGTCGCGGCCGCCGTGCGGGCCAGCCGGTCGGACGCCGCGGCCCTGCCGTGGCTCGCGGGCCTGAGCTTCGTCTACGGCGTGCTGCACGCCGCCGGCCCCGGCCACGGCAAGGCGGTGCTGGCCTCCTACATGGTGGCCAACGAGCGGGCGCTCCGGCGCGGAATCGCCCTGTCGTTCCTGGCGGCGCTGCTCCAGGCCGCCGTGGCGGTGGCGCTGGTGGGCCTGCTGTCGCTGGTGTTCCGGGCCACCGCGGTGGGGATGCGCGACGGCGCCGCCCTGATCGAGCGGGTGAGTTCCGTCGGTGTCGCGGGCCTCGGCCTGTGGCTCACCTGGCGCAAGGGCGCCGGCCTCGCGGCGGCCTGGCGGGCGCGCCCCCGCGCCGCGCCGCGCGGCTTCGCCCTCGCCTTCGCGGGTCCGGAGGCGCCGCGCGACGTCCGTCCGTACCGCCTCGGCGCCCCCGCGCCGCGGGCGGCCCGATCGAACCTCGCCTGCACGGCCGAGGCCGACGCGGCCCCGCATCGGCACGGGCCCGGCTGCGGCCATTGTCACGCGCCCGACCCCGCCCTGCTGGGCGACGGCTTCTCGTGGCGCGAGGCCGTCTCGACCGTCGTGGCGGCCGGCGCCCGGCCCTGTTCGGGCGCCATCCTGGTGCTGGTCTTCGCGCTGGCGCAGGGCGTCTTCGCGGCCGGGGTCGCGGCCACGGCCGTGATGGCGCTCGGCACGGCCCTCACCACGGCGGCGCTGGCCTCGACCGCGGTTCTGGCCAAGGGCGTGGCGCTGCGCCTCGCCGGGACCGATGCGGGGGCCGGAGCGCTCGTCGCGCGCGGCCTCGAACTGCTGGCCGCGCTCGTGGTGCTGGCCGTCGGCCTGTCGCTGCTGCTCGGCGTGGGGCCGCTCCAGGGCTTGGCGTGAGGACGAATCCGCATCATCCCGGCCCGGCAGGCGACGAGGCGGGACCAGGACCGCTACGATCGTGAGAATGCGCAGGATTGACGGGCGCCCGATACGCCTCCGGGAGGATGGGCGCGAGGAGCCGGCCGTCGTGCCGCCCGTCCGGCCCATGACGGAGGCCGAGATCGAGGCTGCGGCGCTGAACGACCCGGACGCGCGCCCCATCGACGCGGCAGATCTGAAACCGGTCCCGCGCGTGAAGGTCCTGCGCCGGGCGATGGCGCTCACGCAGGATGAGTTCGCGGCGCGCTTTCACATCCCGATCGGCACCCTGCGCGACTGGGAGCAGGGTCGGTCCGAACCGGACCAGCCGGCCCGGGCCTATCTGAAGGTCATCGCGGCCGATCCCGGGGCGGTGACGCGCGCGCTCGCACCGCGGTGAGAGTCCGGTCGGCGTCCCGAGCCCCAGCTTGACGCACCCCGCGCGAGGGTGCGAGACGCGGCGGCCCCGTCCCCCATCGCGAGCCCGCGCATGCTCCAGTCCCTCGACCTCCTCTGCCTGGGGAACGCCATCGTGGACGTCCTCACCACCGTCGACGACGCCTTCCTGGCCGAGTGGGAGATCGCCAAGGGCGGCATGAACCTCATCGACGAGGCCCGCGCGGAGTCGCTCTACGCCGCCATGGGCGGCACCGTCGTGGTGTCGGGCGGCTCGGCCGCCAACACGGCGGTCGGCGCCGCGAGGCTCGGCGCCGCCGCCGGCTTCATCGGCAAGGTGCGGGACGACGCGGTCGGCGGCCATTTCACCTCCGACCTTCGCTCCACCGGCGTGCGCTTCGCCACGCTCCCGGCGGACGCTGGACCCGCGACGGCGCGCTCCTACATCCTGGTGACGCCCGACGGGCAGCGCACCATGAACACCTATCTCGGCGCCTGCCAGAACCTCACGGTGGAGGATGTCGACCCGGCGCTCGTGGCGGGGGCCGGCGTCACCTACCTCGAAGGCTACCTGTGGGACCCGCCCCACGCCAAGGACGCGTTCCGCAAGGCCTCGGCCCTCGCGCACGCGGCCGGCCGCCGGGTGGCGCTGTCGCTGTCGGATTCCTTCTGCGTCGGCCGCTACCGCGACGAGTTCCTCCACCTGATCCGGTCGCGGCAGGTCGACATCGTCTTCGCCAACGAGGCCGAACTCCTGGCGCTCTACGAGGTGGACGACGTCGAGCCTGCCGTCGCGGCGCTGCGGGCCGAGTGCGCGCTCGGCGCCGTGACGCGGGGGGCCGCGGGCGCCGTGGTGGTCGAGCCCGCGGGGGTGCGGGCCGTGCCGGCCTTCCCGGTCGCGGCCGTGGTCGATTCCACCGGCGCCGGCGACCTCTTCGCGGCGGGTTTCCTGGCGGGGCTGGCGCGGGGGCGGGACGCCGCGGACTGCGCCCGGCTCGGCACGCTGGCGGCCGCCGAGGTCATCTCCCACGTCGGCGCCCGGCCGCAGGCCGACCTCGCCGCCCTGGCGGCGGCCGAGGGCCTCGCGGCCTGAGCCTGGCCCCGCCCGTGTCGCCCTTCCCCAGCCTCAGGGCCGCCCTCGCGTCGAACGACGAGGGCGCGCGCGTCATCGCCTTCGAGGACATCGCGCTCAGCCTGCGCATCGGCGCCCACGACGCCGAGCGTCACGCGCCGCAGCGGGTGCTGGTGTCGGCCGAACTCCTGGTGGTGCCGGCGGCCCCGCTCGGCGCCGACGACCTCGCCGAGGTGGTGGACTATGACGCGATCCACCGCGACATCGCGGCCCTCCCCACGGCGCCCCACGTGGACCTGCAGGAGACGCTGGCCGAGCATGTGGCGCGGCTGTGCTTGAAGCCCCGCGACGTCCTGGCCGTCGAGGTCCACGTCCGCAAGCCCGACGCCTACGCGGACTGCCGCAGCGTCGGCATCCGCATCCTGCGGACGCGGATGTGCCTGTGAAGCGGTTTCCAGTGATCGCCGCCCTCTGCCGCTCATCCCCGCCTGCGCGCACAGGCGCTCATTGAGGCGAGAAATAAACCCACCCTCCTCATCCTGAGCAGGCCCGAAGGGCCGTGTCGAAGGACGCAGGCGCCCTC
>CAXTBR010000019.1:0-60594 GCA_964242785.1 uncultured Lichenihabitans sp.
TCGATCATCGTCAACGACCCCTCGAACCCCTACTGGCTCACCGAGGGCAACGTCGCCGCGGCGGAGGCCCAGAAGCTGGGCTATACCGCGACCGTCGGCGCCTCGAAGGGCGACACCAACACCGAGAGCAACCTGATCGACACCGCCATCACCAACAAGGCGGTGGCGATCATCCTCGACCCCGCCAACGCCAGCGGGTCCATCGGGGCGGTGAAGAAGGCTATCGCGGCCAACATCCCGGTCATCCTCGTCAACGCCGAGATCAACCAGGACGGGTTGGCCAAGGCGCAGCTCGTGTCCAACAACGCCCAGGGCGCGGCGCTCGGCGCGCAGCAGTGGGTGAAGGACGTCGGGCAGAAGAACAACTACGTCGAGCTCTTGGGCGCGCCCTCCGACAACAACGCCGCCACGCGCTCCAACGGCTACGAGACCGTGCTCGGCCAGTACGACGACCTCCACAAGGTCGGCCAGCAGGTCGCCAACTGGGACCGCACCCAGGGCCACGACAAGATGCAGAACCTGCTGCAGGCCCATCCCGACATCGTCGGCGTGATCAGCGGCAACGACGAGATGGCGCTCGGCGCCATCGCGGCGCTGAAGGAGGCCGGCAAGCTGACGAGCGTCAAGGTCGGCGGCTTCGACGGCTCCCCGGACGCGGTCGCGGCCATCAAGGCGGGCGACCTGCAATATACCGTGCTCCAGCCCGTCGCGACCTTCTCGGCCAAGGCGGTCCAGGAGGCGGACTCGCTCCTGAAGACCGGCAAGACGGGGGCCGCGACCGAGAAGCAGCTCTTCGACTGCGTCCTCATCACCAAGGCCAACCTGGCGAACTACACCGCGCCCTTCACGCTCTCGAAGTAGGGACGGCAGGGGGATCGCGCCCTTCTCCCCTCGGGGAGAATCGGGCACCCATCCCGGCTTGCCGGGATGGGACCTGGGTGCCCGTCGCGGCGAAGCCGCGATGAGGGCGGATGAGGGTGATTCCCCAGGTGGTGCATCCCCCCTCATCCGGCGCTGCGCGCCACCTTCTCCCCTCAAGGGGAGAAGGGCGGAACTCGCGAGCGTCGTGTCAGTCTGGTTTCAAAAGGCCGACAATTCGTCGTCAGGGCTCCGCCCCGAAACCCGCCAAAGGGCTCGCCCTTTGGAAACCACGACACACGGGGACATCACCCCGAAATCCGATATCAGCCATCCATGTTTGTCGGCGCGAGGTCGGCGACGCCGGAAGGGTCCTTCGATGCTGCTGGGACTGGATTGCGGGTCCACGGCCGTCAAGGCGGTCCTGTTCAGCCCCGACGGCAGGACGGTCGCGACCGGCAGCCGGCGCACGGCACCCGTGCAGCCCGCCCCCCACCGCGTCGAGCACGACATGGATCGCCTCTGGCACCTCGCCTGCGGCGCCATCGCGGACGCGCTGGCGGCGGCCCCGCCCGGTGCCGTGGAGGCCGTCGGCGTCACCGGCCACGGCGACGGGCTCTACCTCGCGGACCAGGCGGGGCGCCCGCTCGGCCCCGGCATCCAGTCGGTCGACAGCCGCGCCCACGCCGTGACGGCCGCCTGGGCGTCCTCCGGCATCCTCGACCGCGTCGAGGCCATCGCCGGGCAGCGCCCCTATCCCTACGCGGCCTCGACACTGCTGGCCTGGATCGGGCGCCACGAGCCGGAGCGCTACGCCGCGATCGGCCACGTCATGTTCTGCAAGGACTGGATGCGCTACCGGCTCACCGGCGCGGTCGCCACCGACCCGACCGACGCCAGCACGGCCTTCACCGACGCGCGCAGCCAGCTCTACTCGGACGAGCTGCTGTCGCTGCTGGGGATCGAGGCCGTGAGGCCGGCGCTGCCGCCCATCCGGCCGAGCAGCGGGGTGATCGGCGCGGTGTCGGCCGCGGCCGCGGCCGAGACCGGCCTCGCCCGGGGCACCCCCGTGGCGGGCGGGATGCACGACGTCACGGCCAGCGCGGTCGGGCTCGGCAACCTGCGGCCGGGCGTGCTGTCGATCACGGCCGGCACCTTCAGCATCAACGAGACCCTGTCGGACCACCTGGCGGCCGACCCGCGCTGGACCGCCCGCGCGGGGCTGCGGCCGGGCCAGTGGATGAACATGTCGATCTCGCCGGCCTCGTCCAACAACGTGGACTGGTTCCTGCGGCAGGCCTACGGCGCCGAATGGGAGGCGGCCGACCGGGGCGGGCCGCCGGTCTGGGACCGGGTCGAGGCCGACCTCGCCGCGCCCGCCGCCGACGACGCCCCCCTGTTCCACCCCTTCCTCTACGGCTCGCCCTACGACGCGCCGGCGAGCGCCGCCTTCTTCGGCCTGCGCTCCTGGCACACCCGCGCCGACATGCTGCGCGCCGTGGCCGAGGGCGCGGTGTTCAACCATCGCTTCCACGCCGATGCCCTGCGCTCGGCCTTCCCGGTCACCCGCGCCCGCATCACGGGCGGCGGCACGTCGCGGCCCCGGCCGGCCCGGCTCTTCGCCGACGCGCTGGGCCTGCCGGTCGAGGTGCCGGAGGCCGCGGAGGTGGGCGCGCTCGGCGCCGCCCTGGTGGCGGGGGTCGGGGTCGGCACCTATCTGTCGCTCGACGACGCGGTCCGGCGCGCCTGCCGGGTCGCGGCCCGCCACGAGCCCGACGCCGGGCGCCACGCCGCGCTCTCGACGAGGTTCGCCCGCTACGTCGCCCTGGCCGAGGCCGTCCGCCCCTTCTGGGATCTCCCCACACCCCAGCCCTGAGCCCGCCAGCATGACAGCCTCGCCCGCACCGTCGCCGCGCGCCGCCAAGCTCGAACGCCTCCGGGCCGCCCCGAAGGTGTCCGTGCTGATCGTCGGCGGGGGCATCAACGGGGCCGGCACGTTCCGCGACCTCGCCCTGCAGGGCGTCGACTGCCTCATCGTCGACAAGGGCGACTGGTGCGCCGGCACGAGCGCCGCGCCCTCCCGGCTCATCCACGGCGGCCTCAAATACCTGGAGACGGGCGAGTTCCGCCTCGTGGCCGAGTCCACGCGGGAGCGCAACCTGCTGCTCAGGAACGCCCCCCACGTCGTCAAGGCGCTGCCCACGGTGGTGCCGATCCACTCGGCGCTGGGGGGCATCGTGCCCTCGATCCGGCGCTTCTTCGGCCGCAAGGCGAAGCTGGCCGACCGCGGGCTGCTGATCGTCGAGCTGGGGCTCGCGCTCTACGACTGGCTCGGCCGCCGGCACCGGGTCATGCCGCGCCACGGGGTGGCGCTGCGCGCGGCGACGCGGCGGCGCTTCCCCGCCATGGCCCGCACGGTGCTGGCGACCTCGACCTACTACGACGCGCGCGTCACCCAGGCCGAGCGGCTCTGCTACGAGCTCGTGGCCGACGGGGAGGCCGGCAACCCGGACGCCCGGGCGCTCAACCACGTGGCGGTCACCGGCGCGGCCGGCGGCCGCGTGACCCTGACCGATCGGGTCACGGGCGAGACCGTGACGGTCGAGCCGCGGCTCGTGGTCAACGCCGCCGGCCCCTGGATCGACCGGGTCAACCAGGCCGTCGGCCTCAACAGAGCCTATATCGGCGGCACCAAGGGGTCGCACCTCGTCGTCGACAATCCCGAGCTCGTGCGGCAGCTCGACGGACATATGATCTATTTCGGGTCGGCGGACGGCCGGATCTGCCTCGTCTACCCGTTCTTCGGCAAGGCGCTGATCGGCTCGACCGACATCAAGGCCGACGCGCCCGACACCGTGGTCTGCGACGACGCGGAGGCCGACTACATGCTGGGCATGGTGGGCGAGGTCTTCCCCGGCCTGACGCTCGCGCGCGACCAGATCGTCTACCGCTACGCCGGCATCCGCCCGCTCCCCGCGGCCCAGGTCGACGACCCCGGCGAGATCAGCCGCGACCACTCGGTCGGCCGCGACAGGCTGCCCGGCAGCGAGGTGCCCGTGCTGTCGCTGGTGGGGGGCAAGTGGACCACCTTCCGGGCCTTCGCGGCCGAGGTGACGGACGAGGTGCTGGCCGCGCTGAAGCGGACGCGCCGGACCGAGACGACCTTCGTGCCGATCGGCGGCGGGCGGGGCTTCCCCGGCACGGAGGAGGCGCGCCGGGCCTGGGTGGCGCGGGTCGCCGCCGCCCACGCGGTCAGCCCGGCGCGCGCCGAGGTCTGCCTCGACCGCTACGGCACCGCGGCAGACGCCATCCTGGGCGCCCGCGACCCCGGCCCGGACGACGGTCTCGCCTCCCTGCCGGACTATGGCGCGGGGGAGCTCCGCGCCGTGATCCGGCGCGAGCAGGTCGTCGACCTCGCCGACCTCGTCTTCCGTCGCCTGCCGATCGCGGTCTCGGGCCGACTGACCCGCGAGGCCGTGGCGGAGATCGCCGCCGTGGCGGCGGAGGCGCTGGGTTGGAGCGAGGAGGAGCGGGAGCGGCAGGCCGACGGGCTCGTCGGGATCGCGCGCGAGCGCCACGGGATCGATCTCGACGCCCCGGAGAGTGCGATCCGGACGGCCACGTCCCGACGTGAAGTCCCCTCTGCGCACTAGATTCCAAAGGGCGAGCCCTTTGGCGGGTTTCAGGGCAGAGCCCTGACGACGGACGTTCAAGATGAACCAGCGACGCGATGCTCGATCGTCGGTTCTCTTCTCAGGGCTCCGCCCTGAAACCCGCAAAAGGCCGAGGGCCTTTCGAAACCAGACCGACGCGATGCTTGGGGTTGGGCGTCATCACCGTCTCGAACTCCGTCATCAGCCTCCCGGATGATCGCCGCGTCATGCGCTGTCCGGCGTGCAGACCTCGATCGGCACTCGGAGCCGCCGGGACGGCTCGCGCCGCCTCGGCTGGGCGGCGTCGAGAGAGTCACGCGGGCGATCCTGACCGATTCCGACAGAAAGTCTCGACGGCGATTGTGCCGGCCGAGCCGCGGCGGCTATGTTCGCCGCGCATCATCGATGTGCAGCCGCGGCGGACGTTGCCCTCGGCATGGCACGCGGACGCCACCACGGGAGGAGACGGCATGGCACTCAAGATTGGCGTGATCGGCGTCGGCATGATCGGGCAGGACCACATCCGCCGCCTCACCACCGTCCTGGCGGGGTCGAGCGTCACGGCCGTGTCCGACACCGACGCGGCCCGCGCCCGCGACGTGGCGGCGGGCCTCCAGGGCGCGCGGGCCTTCGCCACCGGCGAGGAGTTGATCGCCGATCCCGAGGTCGAGGCCGTGCTGGTCTGCTCCTGGGGGCCGAGCCACGAGCGATACGTCACGGCCGCGATCGAGGCCGGCAAGTTCGTGTTCTGCGAGAAGCCCCTCGCCACCACCGAGGCGGCCTGCCTCAACATCATCGAGGCGGAGCTGAAGCACGGCTCGCGCCTCGTGCAGGTCGGCTTCATGCGCCGCTACGACGCCGCCTACCGGGCCCTGAAGAAGACCGTGACGGACGGCGACATCGGCGCGCCGCTGATCCTGCACTCCGGCCACCGCAACGCCTCCGTGCCGTCGCACTACACGGCCGACATGGCGATCGTCGACACGGCGGTGCACGACATCGACATCGCCCGCTGGCTGCTCGACGACGAGGTCGCCGAATGCCTGGTGGTGACGCCGAAGAAGTCGAGCCGCGGCGGCGACCTCCAGGACCCGCTGATCCTGCTGCTGCGCATGGCGGGGGGCGCCATCGTGGACGTCGAGATCACCGTCAACATCGCCTACGGCTACGACATCCGCGGCGAGATCATCGGCGAGACCGGCACCGCGGCCATCGCGGAATCCGCCCCCGTGCTGGTGAAGCGCGAGGGCGTGGTCAGCGGCCGCGTGCCGGAGGACTGGCGCGAGCGCTTCATCCGCGCCTACGACGTCGAGCTCCAGGACTGGGTCGACAACTGCGCCCGCGGCACCGTGTCGGGCCCGTCGAGCTGGGACGGCTACGCCGCGACCGTGGTGACGGACGCCGGCCTCGCGGCCGCGGCATCGGGCGGCTGGGCCAAGGTGAGCCTGCGCGACAAGCCGAAGCTCTACGCCTGACGGAGGGACGGCCGGCCCCACCCGGCCGTTGACGCCGCCGCGAATGGAACATATGTTCCATTCAAAGGTCAGATCCGCAACGGATCATCCGATAGGGCCGCGAAGGCCGGGCAAGGGAGAATGGTGATGGTTCGCTTCAGGCGCCGATCGGCAGCCCTCGCCCTCGTGGCGGCCCTCGCCTCCGCCCCGGCCTCGGCCGCCACGATCGGCGTGTCGATCGCCCATTTCGACGAGAACTTCCTCACCCTCATCATCAACGCCATCCGGGAGGAGGCCGCCAAGACCGGCACGCAGGTGCAGTTCGAGGACGCGGCGGGCGACACCGCCAAGCAGATCAGCCAAGTGCAGAATTTCGCCTCGCGGCACGTCGACGCCATCATCGTCAACGCCGTCGACTCCTCCGCCACCGTGCCCATGACCCGGGCCGCGACGGCCGCCAAGATCCCGATCGTCTACGTCAACCGCGGGCCGGAGGCGGCCGACCTGCCGCCGGGCGTCACCTTCGTGTCGTCGGACGAGCACGTGTCGGGCCGGCTGCAAGGCGAGGCCATCGCCAAGGCGCTCGGGGGGAAGGGGAACGTCGTCATCATGGAGGGCGAGCTCAGCGATCAGGCGACGCGGCTGCGCACCGAGGGGGTCGAGAAGGTCGTGGCCCTGCATCCCGGCATGAAAGTCATCGCCGAGCAGCCCGCCAACTACCAGCGCGCCGAGGCGATCGACCTGATGAACAACTGGATCACCTCGGGCGACCGCATCGACGCCGTGGCGGCCAACAACGACGAGATGGCGATCGGCGCGATCCTCGCGCTCAGGCAGGCCCACGTCGACCCGAAGTCCGTCGTGGTGGCGGGGGTCGACGCGACGCCCGACGGCCTCGACGCCATGGCCAAGGGCGAGCTGGCCGTGACCGTGTTCCAGGACGCCAAGAGCCAGGGCCGGGTCGCGGTCGACACGGCGCTGAAGATGGTGAAGGGCGAGGCGGTGCCGAGCCACGTCGACGTGCCCTTCGAACTCGTCACGCCCGACACCATGAAGACATACGTCGGCCGCTGAGGGCCGCGGGGAGGATTGACGCCCATGAAGATCGCGCTCGACCCCCACATGCATCGCCACGTGCCGCTGCTGGAACTCCCGGCCTTCGTGGCGAAACTCGGCTACGAGTACATCGAGCTGTCGCCCCGCGCCGACTTCCTCGACTGGTGGGTCAACCCCCGCACCTATCCGGAGCGCACGCGCGCCTTCAAGCGCGCCCTGTCGGACGCCGGCGTGAAGCTGGCCTCGCTGCTCCCCATGTACCGCTGGGCGAGCCCGCACCCCGTCGAGCGCCTCGCCGCCATGCGCTACTGGAAGGCCGCCATCGCCATCGCGGTCGAGATGGACTGCGACACGATGAACTCGGAGTTCGGCCGCGGGCCGTCGCCGAACGCCGCGAGCGTCAACGCCTGCTGCGCGGGCGGCACCACCGAGACCTGCGAGGCGGCCTTCTGGGACTCGATGGACCAGCTCGTGCCGGTCTTCGAGCGCGAGGGCATCACGCTCAACCTCGAGCCGCATCCGGAGGACTTCGTCGAGGCGCTGCAGCCGGCGGTCGACATGATCCGCTCGCTCGATTCGAAGAACGTCCGCATGCTCTACTGCGCGCCCCACACGTTCCACATGGGCTCGGACCCCGCCACCATCATCGAGACGTCGGCGCCGGTGCTGGCCCACGTCCACGTCGCGGATTCGTTCGATCACAGGGCCTCGTCGGGCCTGCGCTACATCGTCAACCCGCCGGGCTCGACGGCGCGCGTGCACCAGCACTTGAACATCGGCGAGGGCGAGGTCGACTGGGACGCCTTCTTCGGCACGCTCGCCAAGGTGGGCTTCGACGGCATCATGACGGCCTGCGTCTTCGCCTGGGAGGAGAAGGCCGAGGAGTCCTCGCGCTTCATGCTGGCCGAGATGAAACGCTACATCGCGAAATACTGGACCGAGGGGACGCCGGGCGGGAGGTCGCAGGCGCAGGGCGGCTGAGGGTTCCCACGGCGATCAGCGCTTCGCTGGCGCTGATCGGCTCGGATCGCCCTCTCCGCCGCTCCTCCCCGCGAAGGCTAGCGTTGGCACACATACCGGCGCCCACGGGGGATGCCCTTCTCCCCAGCGGGGAGGATCGGGAACCCATCCCGGCTCGCCGGGATGGGAGACGGGTGGCGCGCAGCGCCGGATGAGGGGGGATCCACCCCCTGTGGAAGCCCCCTCATCCGCCCGCTTCGCGGGCACCTTCTCCCCGAGGGGAGAAGGGCGCCAACGCCCAGCGTCAGTGAGGTGTGGCAACGCTAGCCCGCGAAGGCGGAGATCCAGCGCGACATGTCCGGCCGAAGGCCGGTCCTTCCTCCGCAACCGCGCGACACGCGGAGAGCGATGGGGGACGCACCGCGCTGATCGCGCCGGTCCCCCGCGTCAGGGCACCCCCATCGATGAGTGCTGCGGGAACCCTCAGCCGACCCATGGCCCGAGGTCGAAGCCCAGGGCCACGAGGCTCGTGACGAGCAGCAGGCCGCCACACCACTCCAGCGTCGCCAGATGGGCCGGCACGTGCCGCGCGGTCGCCACCAGCCCCACCCCGCCGAAGAACGCCGTCACGATGGCCATGGTGGGTCCCCGCATCCCTGTGGACAAATGTCGGAGACACAGTGGCGCCGAGCGATGAAGAAAAGGTCCGCGACATCGCTCGATTCCGCCCGATGCCTCCGCGGATCCTGCGACGGCGAGCCGGACATCGCCGCGAGCCACGGCAAAACCCTGCGTCAGATCGTTCCAGACGGGTCGCGACCTTCTCCCGTCAGTTAACCATCGGTTACGCCGGCCCTGGACGATGTGAGCAAACAGGGTTAAACTCCATTAACATTTTGAGCTTGAGATCGTCATGCTGCAGCTCTCCAGTCGTCAATCCGCTCGTCTGTTCTCGACTGTGCTGGGATCGGCCGGAGTCTTTGGCTTCGCCGATCACGCCAGCGCTCACGTCAAGTGGTTCTGTGCTTTCGACATCGCGGGGCAGCCGGTCGGGCTGGAGAACGTGCTCTGCCTGGATTTCGAGGAGCTGAGCGCGTTGGCGATCCTCGTGCTGGTCGCGGCGGGCCTCGTCGAGAAGACGCCGCTCGGCGCCGCGCTGCTGCGCTCGATCGTCGGCTTCATGGCCCCGGTGCGCTGGAACGCCGACCTCCTGATCCGCGCCGTCGCGGGCTTCTTCTTCGTCACCCTGTGGAGCATGGGCGGGATCATCCTCACGCCCGAGCTGAAGACGACGTCGCAGATGATCCCGCTCCTGCAGCTCGGGATCGCCACCGGCCTCCTGTGGCGGCGCACCCTGGTGCTGTCGGCGGCCGGCATCGCCACGCTCTACGCGGTGGCGCTGCACGACTACGGCCTCTTCCACCTGCTGGACTATCCGATCTTCCTCGGGCTCGCCGGCTACCTGGCGCTGACCGGCCTCGACGCGAAGCCCTTCGGCCTGCGCCCGATCGACGTCGCCCGCTGGGCCGCCGCCGTCACGCTGATGTGGGCCTCGGTGGAGAAGTGGGCCTATCCGGAATGGACGGCGCCGCTCTTCATCAGCCACCCCAACATCGCCATGGGCTTCTCGCCGGACTTCTTCATGCGGGCCGCCGGGGTGGTGGAGTTCGGCCTGTCCTTCGCCCTGGTCTGGACGCCGCTGTGCCAGCGCGCCGCCGCCCTGATCCTGGCCGGCATGTTCCTGAGCGCCGTGCTGGAGTTCGGCAAGATCGACGCCATCGGCCATTCCTGCATCATCGTCCTGGTGCTGGCCATCGCGGCCGACGACCGCGTCGCCCCCGTCCCGCTGCGCCGCGTCGCATGGACGCCGCTCGGCTTCGCGGCCGCCCTCGGCGCCGTCCTGCTCGCCTACTACGAGATCCACGCCGTGATGTTCGGCACGGCGCTGACCTGATCCCGCGTCACCGCCCAGGCGGGCACGTCGGGACCCCTCAGTTCCCGACGTTGACCACCATCTTCATCTTGGGATGGATGCCGCACAGCACCGTGAAGGTCCCGGGTTTGGTGAAGACGACGTCGGTCCTGCTGCCGGGCTCCTGTTCGCCCGAGTCGAAGCTGAAACTGTCCGAATCCACGTAGGCGTGGTGCATCAGGTCGCCGTCGTCGTTGACGATCTGCAGCGTGTCGCCCTGCATGATGGTGATGAGGCCGGGCAGGAAGGCCCGGCCCCGCTGGGACACCACGTAGCGGGTGCCGGCCGCGACCGAGGCGCCCGCCGCCACGGCCAGGAGCGCCGGGGCCAGGAGGGCCAGGGCCGCGCCCGCCATCGGCCCGGGCCTCGAAAAACGTCTCGCCGCCATCCGCCCCTCGCGCCTCGCATCGGCCGGTCCGCCGCCCGCACCGGCCTTGAGGGCATTGTCGGGCAGGCTTCTTAATCGTTGGTTGCAACCTTCCCGGGAAGGTTCATCGGACTTTTACCCTTTTTGGCTCAGAACACGGGCATGCCGCTGGAAGGTCGCCCGATGGACTGGACTCTGGTCAGCACGCCCCCCGTCCGCGCCGGTTCGCTCGGCCGCGGCGCCGCGTCCCTGGCCCGGCTGGCCCGCACCATCCGGGGCCGGATCCTCGTGGCCTTCGTGGTGATGGCGGCGATCACGGGGGCGCTCGGCATCTATGCCGCCCTGCAGATCGAGGCGACCGGGGAACTCGCGACCCGCACCTTCGACCAGTCCCTGATGTCGGTGAACTACGCGCGCGCCGCGCTGGCGGATTTCACCGCCATGGAGAACGCCTTCATCCGCTGCTCGGTCGAGACCGACCCGGCCGAGCGGGACAGGCTGCGGGCCAAGGTCGAGGAGGCCCGGCTCTCCCTCATGGAGGACCTCACCATCGCGGGCGAGCGGGCCGAGTCGCGCCGCGCCATCGAGGCCGGCGACCGGGCCAAGGAGGCCGTGTCGCGCTGGAACGACGCCCGCGGCGGGGTCGCGGACCAGCCCGAAGCCGCCGGGAACTGGCGGTCGATCGACGGCTACGCCGCGATCGTGAACCAGCAGATCGACCTGCTCGTCAACTACACGGCCGGCGACGGCTTCTCCTACCGGCAGAGGGCCCGCGCCATCGTGGCGGCCGACATCCGGGCGACGCTCGCCACCACCGCCATGGCGCTGCTGGCGGCCGCCGCCGTGGCGTGGCTGCTCGCCCGGCGCATCATCGGGCCCGTGGCGGCGGCCTCGGCGGCGGCCGACGAGATCGCGCGGGGCAAGCTCGACGGCGACATCCCGCCGGGCAACGGCGACGAGCTCGGCGCGCTCCTGTCCTCCATGGCGGTGATGCGCGACAACCTGCGCTCCATGATGGAGCGCGAGGTCGCCCAGCGCCGCTCGGCGCAGACGCGCCTCGCCGACGCGCTCGAAAGCTCGGCCGAGGGCATCGTGGTGGTGGATGCCGAGGGCCGGATCGCGCTGGCCAACTCGCAGCTCGCGGATTTCCTGTCCCTGTCGCCGCGCGCGCTCCAGCCCGGCACGCCGGTGGCGGCCCTGGCGGCGCTGATCGACGCGCCCTCGCTGCTGCGCGGCCCCGCCTCCACCCCCCGCCCCCCCGCCGAGGAGGCCCGCCTGCCCGACGGCCGCTGGCTCAGGGTCAGCCGCAGCGCCACGCAGGACGGCGGCTTCGTGGCCGTGCTGAGCGACATGACGGTGCTGAAGACCCAGGAGGAGAAGCTCCAGGCCACCAACCTCAGCCTCGACGCCGCGCTGGAGAACATGTCCCAGGGCCTGTGCCTCTACGATGGGGAGGGCCGCCTCATCGTGGTCAACCGCCGCTTCGTCGAGATCTACCGGCTCGACGCCGCCACCGTGCGGCCGGGGATCGCCTTCGACGAGGTGCTGAGGCTCAAGATCGCGGCCGGCGATCACGGCGGCATCGAGCCCGCCGACTACCTGCGCCGGCGCACCGAGGTGCTGCGCCGCCCCGGCACCACCGTGTACGAGGAAGCGGTCCACGGCCGCACGGTGGCGATCGTCCACCACCCGATGGCGGAGGGCGGCTGGGTCGCGACCTACGAGGACGTGACCGAGCGCCGGCAGGCCGAGCGGCAGGTCATGTTCATGGCGCGCCACGATGCCCTGACCCGCCTGCCGAACCGCATGCTGTTCGGGGAGCGGATCGACGACGCCGTGAAGCGGCTCGGCCGCGGCGAGGGCTTCGCGGTGCTGTGCCTCGACCTCGACCGCTTCAAGCACGTCAACGACACGCTGGGCCACCCGGCCGGCGACGCGCTGCTGCGCCAGGTCGCCGAGCGGCTCGAAGCCTGCGTGCGCGAGGTCGACACGGTGGGGCGCCTCGGCGGCGACGAGTTCGCCGTCGTGCAGTGCGGCGTCAGCGACGACGAGGACACGATCACCCTCGCCCGCCGCATCATCGCGGCGGTGAGCGAGCCGATCGACCTCGACGGCCGGCTGGTGTCGGTGGGGGTCAGCGTCGGCATCGCGATGGCGCCGCGGGATGGCGCGTCGCGCACCAAGCTCATGAAGAGCGCCGACGCGGCCCTCTACCGCGCCAAGAACGACGGCCGCGGCGTGTGGCGCTGCTTCGAGCCCGAGATGGACGCGCGGCTCCAGGCCCGCAGCGCCCTCGAACTCGACCTCCAGCGCGCCCTGGCCGAGGACCAGTTCGAGATCCACTACCAGCCCCTCTACGACGTCGCCGAGGACCGGATCGGCGGCTTCGAGGCGCTGCTGCGCTGGCGCCACCCGACGCGCGGCATGGTGCAGCCCTCCGAGTTCATCTCGGTCGCCGAGGAGATCGGCCTGATCGTCCCGCTCGGCGAGTGGGTGCTGGCCCGCGCCTGCCTGGAGGCCTGCACCTGGCCGCCGCACGTCAAGGTGGCGGTCAACGTCTCCCCGTCCCAGTTCAGCTCGCCCCACCTCGTGGCCACGACCGTGGCGGCGCTGGCGGCCTCCGGCCTGCCGCCGAGCCGGCTGGAGCTCGAGATCACCGAGACGGTGCTGCTGTCGGACGGCCCGACGACCCTCGACACGCTCCACAGGCTGCGCCGCGAGGGCGTGCGCTTCGCGCTCGACGACTTCGGCACCGGCTATTCGTCGCTGAACTACCTGCTGTCCTTCCCCTTCGACAAGATCAAGATGGACCAGTCCTTCATCCGCGACCTGACGGAGCGGAGCGAGGCCCGCGCCATCGTGCGCGCCGTCACCAAGCTCGGCGGCGAGCTCGGCATGAGGATCACGGCCGAGGGGGTGGAGACGCGCGAGCAGCTCGAGCAGTTGCGCATCGACGGCTGCGACGAAGTCCAGGGCTTCTACTTCAGCCGGCCCGTGCCGCCCGGGGAGGTCCGCGACCTCATCCGCAAGTGGAACGGCGCCCTGGCGTGATCCCGCCGCCCTCGCGTCGCCGGCCCGGATGTGCCACCCTGGTCCGCCTCGGGTCCCCACGGAGATCCGGGCTTCGTTCCCGACGCTCGACCGGGAGGCCGACGGCCCGTCGATCGAAGCCCTCGTCTCCGTGGGAGCCCCTCCGCCACACGGGCTCTCGCCATGACGGCCGACATGATCGTCAAGTTCTGGGGGGTGCGCGGGGGCATCCCCTGCCCGGGCCCCGACCATGCGCTGTTCGGCGGCAACACGGCCTGCGTGGAGCTGCGCTGCGGGACCCGCACCCTCGTGTTCGACGCCGGCAGCGGCATCCGTCCGCTCGGGCATCGCATGCTGGCCGAGGGCCGGGGGCTCGACTTCGACCTGATGATCAGCCACTGCCACATCGACCATCTGCTCGGCCTGCCGTTCTTCGCCCCGGCCTTCCGCCCGGACGCGACGATCCGGCTCTGGACCGGGCACCGCGACGGCGACGAGCACCTGCACGACGCGATCGCGCAACTGATGATGCGGCCGCTCTTCCCCATCACGCCCGAAACCTTCGCCGCGACCCTGGCTTACCGCGACTTCCGGTGCGGCGCGCGCTTCGACATGGGCGACGGGCTCGCGCTGGCGACGGCCTCGCTGAACCATCCGGGCGGCGCCACGGCCTACAGGATCGATTTCGCGGGCCGCTCCTTCGGCTATTTCACCGACCACGAGGGCTCGGACGACGGCCCGGACCGCGGCCTCGTCGCGCTGGCGCGCGGGCTCGACCTCCTGGTGGTGGACGCCAGCTACACGCCGGCGGAATACGAGGGACGGCGGACCTGGGGCCACTCCACCTGGGCGCAGGCCGTGGCGCTGGCGGACGCGGCCGGCGTGGGCCGGCTCGCCCTGTTCCACCACGACCCCTCCCACGACGACGCCAGCATGGCGGCCATCGAGGCCGAGGCGATCGCCCGGCGCCCCGCCACCTTCGCGGCCCGGGACGGCCAGACCGTGACGCTGTCGGCTGGCGGCTGCCGCTCCCCGTGACGAGTTTCAGGACGACGTCACGCCCCGCGTATCGCGTCGGTCCGGATTCAAAAGGCCCCCGGCCTTTTGCGGGTTTCAGGGCAGAGCCCTGAAGGACACAGAGATTCGACCAGTATAGTCACAGCTTCGCCATCAGGGCTCCGCCTCATAGGCACTCAGATTGCAGTAAAAACCCTGTTTTCCCCCACCCTCCCTCATCCTGAGCGAGGGTCCGAAGGACCCGTGTCGAAGGACGCACCAGCGGGACGCTCCCGCGCGGAGGACGCCTGCGTCCTTCGACACGGCCCTTCGGGCCTGCTCAGGATGAGGGAGGATGGGGTATTTCTCCGCTTAAATGAGTGTCTATAGGGCTCCGCCCTGACCGCCAAAGGGCGAGCCCTTTGGAATCCTTCTCGCAGGCCGACATCACGCGACCGTCAGCCGGGATCGTCGATCCCGAAGACGGGCCCAAGTTGAACGGGACGATCCGGAGCCTTCGCCGGGGTCGCACCCCGAACCCATGGACGGCCACGCCCAGGTCCACGGGATCCGCGGCATCCGGCCGATCCGGTTCACCGGCCGTTCAGCACTCCGGCAACTCCACCGGCCGCGGACTTGAGGGAGAGTGAAACCGAAAGGCCCGCCGCCCTATCTTCGCCCGCGGTGAAGCGGCAGCCGGGGGCTTCCCGCGGGCCGGGCCGGGTACGGAGCGCCATGATCGACGTCAATCTCATCGGGGCGCCGGCCTTCGCGGTGAAGCGCGTGGGCGACGATTTCGTCTACACGGGCGTCAACCGGCGCATGGCGTCGCTCACGGGCCTCGACGCCCGGCGCATGATCGGCCTGACCCCGCAGTGCTGCCTGCCGGCCGAGATCGCCGAGGCCGTGATGGCGCGCTACCGGCAGTGCGTGGGCGACCGGCAGGCGATCGATTCCGAGACGCATTACGAGCTGCCGGGCGGGGAGCGGTGGTGGCACGTCACCGTCACGCCGGTGCTGGGGGAGGACGGCGACGTGTCGTCGCTGGTGGGCGTCGCGACCGACGTCACCGGGCGCAAGACCGCGGAACGCGACCGGCGCGAGGCCGACGCCCGCATGGCGCTCGCCATGGACGTGCTCGACGGCGGCTTCTGGCACCTCGACCTCGCGTCGGGGGACGTCGAGCTGACCTCCAAGCTCGCCACCCTGATGGCGGGCCGCGCGGTCGACCGCATGAGCTGGGGCGAGTTCATCGCCCCGATCCACCCCGACGACCTCGCGGGCGTCGACCTGAGGCCCCTGCTGGCGGGCGAGTGCGACATCTCCACGACGGAATACCGCGTGCTCTCCGATGCCGAAGGCGGTCCGCGCTGGTTCCGCTCCCGCCGCCGCCTCCTGCGGGGCGAGGCGGGCGGCCCCGAGAGCGTCATCGGCGTCGCGATCGACATCACCGAGCAGCGGCGGCTCCAGGACGTCTACGAGCGCCAGGCCACCACGGATTCCCTGACGGGCCTCGACAACCGCCGCGGCTTCGACGCCGGGGCGGAGCGCTTCATGCGGGCCGCGGGCCAGGACGGCCGGCGCTTCGGCCTGATCGTGCTCGACCTCGACCGGTTCAAGCCGATCAACGACCGGCACGGCCACGCGGTGGGCGACCTCGTGCTGCGCGAGGTCGCGGCCCGGCTGCGCCGGCAGGTGAGGCCCGACGACGCCGTGGCGCGGCTCGGCGGCGACGAATTCGCCATCCTGGTGGCGGAGGTCGGCGGCGATCACCTGCCCCGCCTGGCGCAACGCCTGATGCAGGCGGCCCAGCAGCCCGTCCGCACCCCGGTGGGCGACCTGTCGGTCGGCGTCAGCCTCGGCGTCGCGGTCTCGGTGGAGGCCGACAGGAGCATCGAGGACCTCGCGGCCCGCGCCGACCGGGCGCTCTACGACGTCAAGCTCTCGGGCCGCGGCGCCTGGAAGATCGCCGCGTGAGAGTTTGTGAATGAATGCCCATCTGCCCCAGAACGGGCAGAAAGACCTCGATGTTTCCAAAGGGCATCCAGGCACGAGTTCGATACATCACAGCCTCCGAGGCTCGCGCCGGGCGCGGTCGACCGCGGGCCCGACATCGCGGGACGCGTTCGAGGCCGAGTTTCCGCTTGGTCCACGGGGGACGGGCGGTCCAAGATCGCGCGAGGGGAGACGGGGGAGCGTCGGCGCGACCCGGACCGCACCGTCCCCATCCTCCGTCGTGAGGCAGGACCATGTACGACACCGTGATCCTCGGCGCCGGCTCGGCCGGCTGCGTGCTGGCCGACCGGCTCAGCGCCGACCCGGACCGCAAGGTCCTGGTGCTCGAGGCGGGCCGCGCGGCGCCCCTGGCGTCCGACATCCCGTCCGATTGGGTGACGATGTTCAACACCGCCTCCGACTGGGGATTCCACACGGAGCCCCAGGCCGGCTGCCGGGGGCGCCGCATCTTCTGGCCCCGCGGCAAGATGGTGGGGGGCTCGGGCGCGCTCAACGCCATGATCTACATGCGCGGCCTCCCCTCCGACTACGACGGATGGGCGGCGCTCGGCTGCCCCAACTGGTCCTGGGCCGACGTGCTGCCCGTGTTCCGCATGTCGGAGGACAACCAGCGCCTCGGCGACGATCCCCTGCACGGCACTGGCGGCCCGCTGCACGTCGGCGACCCCGCCTACGTCGATCGCGGCGAACGCATGTGGCTCGCGGCCGCGCAGGCGGCCGGCCACCGCTTCAACGCCGACTTCAACGGCCCCGAACAGGAGGGCGTCGGCCTGTTCCAGTTCGTCATCAAGGACGGCGAGCGCTGGGGCACCGCCAAGGCCTACCTGCGGCCGGCGCTGGAGCGGCCGAACCTCACGCTGCGGACCGGCGTGACCGTGACCCGCATCCTGGTCGAGAGGGGCCGCGCGGTCGGCGTCGAGCTGCTCGACAGGGGCCGGACCGAGACGGTGCACGCGGGCTCGGAGGTGGTGCTGAGCTCGGGGGCGATCGGCTCGGCCCACCTGCTGCTGCTGTCGGGCATCGGCCCGGCGGACGAGCTCCGGGCCGTCGACGTGGCGCCGGTGCACGACCTGCCGGGCGTCGGCCGGGACCTGCAGGACCACATCAACATCCCGATCTCCTTCGGGGCCAACGAGCCGATCGGCATCGGGGCGCTGACCGACGCGGACTGGAGCGCCTCGCTGGACGCCTGGCAGGGCTCGCGCACGGGGCTGCGGACCTCGGCCTGGGTGGCGGCCGGCGCGCACGTCAGGAGCCGGCCCGACGTCGAGCCCGACCTGCAGCTCTACGGCGCGCTGAGCCCCCACCGCGACTACGCCCGCTTCCTGCACTCGGGCTCGGGCGTGACGTTCCACTGCACGCTGCAGCGCCCGAACAGCCGCGGCGAGATCCGCCTGCGGTCGGCCGACCCGATCGAGGCGCCCGCCATCCACCCGCGCTACTTCGTCAGCGACGCCTCCGGGACCGACCTCGCCACCCTGGTCGAGGGCGTGCGGATCAACCGCCGCATCGCCGCCCAGGAGCCCCTAGCTGGCCTCCTCACGGACGAGCTGCCGCCGAGCGGCGAATGCGGGACCGACGCCGAGATCGCCCATTACGTGCGGGGCCACTGCACGACCCTCTACCACCCGAGCAGCACCTGCCGGATGGGGTCGGACGAGAGGGCGGTGGTGGACCCCGCCAGCCTGAGGGTGCGGGGCCTCGACGGGCTGCGGATCGCCGATGCCTCCGTCATCCCCCGCATGGTGTCGAGCAACATCCAGGCCCCGACCGTGATGATCGCCGAACGCGCCGCGCAGATGATCCTCGCGGGGGCATGAAGGGCTCGGCGGCGGCGGGGATCGCCCAGCGGGGGGATGCGGGGTGGCCGGGGGGACGGGGCGGGACGACGGGGGCCTCGGCTGGCGCTGGCGGGGCCGCGCGGTCCCGCTCGGCCTCACGCGGGCCGGGGACGGCGGGCGGGGCGTGGCGCCGCTGCTGCCGGCCCTGAGCTCGATCTCCACGCGGGACGAGATGGCGCCCCTGGGGCGCTGGCGGCCCTGGCGGGGGTGGCGTCCGCGGTGCTGCCGCGCGGCAGGCTGAACCTGCACGGGGAGTTCCCGGACGCGGTGGCCGAGGCGATCCTGCGGTTCCGCGGCGCGGAGGGCCGGCCCGACCGCGCGTGAGCGGCCTCCGCCGCGTTGACGCTATGACCGCCGAAGGTTTGCCGCCGGGCCGGCCGCGGCCTAGTCCTGCCTCTCCCGATGCGGGGGGCGTCCGACCTTGAGCGATCTGACCTGCGGGCCGCAACGGCTGGTGTTCGGGGCCGACGACGCCGAAAGCTTCGGCGCCTATCACGATCTCTACGCCGGCGGCTCCACGGTGTCACGCTCCGGGACCGCGTTCAGCGCCGCCGTCATGGCCTACCGCTTCCCGCGCATGCTGCTCTTCGACCGGCAGGTCGCCGGCGTGGTGCACCACCGCGACGAGGCGCGCGTGCGCCGCGACGGCTTCGACCACTTCACCCTGCAGGTGCTGCGCTCGGGCGACATGGCGGGCGGCCCGCCGGGCGACGAGCGCGCCCTGGCGCCCGGCGACGTGATCCTGTTCGACACGACGCGGCCGCAGCGCACCCGCGTCGACGGCGCCGACTACGTCACCGTCACGCTGGCGCGCGAGCAGGTCGAGGCCGCGGTGCCCGAGGCCCGGCGGCTGCACGGCGCGGTCCTGCCCCGACCCGCCGCGGGCCTGCTCGGCGACTTCCTGCTGTCGCTGGCCCGGCACGCCCATGCCCTCGGCCCCGACGCCGGGGCGCAGGGCGCCGCGGTGCTGGCGGATCTCCTGGCCGCCGCCGCGGGCGGCGTGCGGCCGCCCGCCCCGGCCGAGGCCGGCGGCGCGGACTACCTCGGCCTGCAGCGCGACCGCGCGGAAGCCTTCATCGACGCCCACCTCGGCAACCCCCTGCTCGACGCCGACGCCGTGGCGGCGGGCCTGGGCCTGTCGCGCAGCACGCTCTACCGGGCCTTCGCGCCCGTCGACGGCGTGGCACGCCGGATCACCGCGCGCCGCCTCGAACGCCTGCGCGCCGCGCTGCGCCGGCCGAGCGAGACGCGCAGCGTCGCGTCCCTCAGCTTCGACCTCGGCTTCGCCAGCGAGAGCCACTGCGGCCGCGCCTTCAAGGCCGCCTTCGGCGTGGCGCCCGGCCAGTTCCGCGCCGATGCCCGCCGCTCCCGCGAGCTCAGGGCCGGCGGGGGGCGGGCCGGGCCCATCGCCGACTGGCACTGCGAGCTCTACTGAGAGTTTGTGAGTGAATGCCCATCTGGCTCAAAACGGGCAGAAATTCCTCAATTCTTTCAGAGGCATTCAGGCGCAAGTTCGATACATTGACAAACTCTGAGCGTTCCGACCGCGGGGCGCGCGGGGCGTCGGACGCCCTCGGCGCCCGGCCGGGATGAGGTCGCCTTTACTCGCGGGTCCCGACCCGTTAGCCTCGCCCGAAATGGTGCAAAGCTCCAGGCCCCGGTGACCGTCGCTGGTTTCGCGGGGCTTTTTCACGTTGCGGGGACGCGCGAGACAGATGGCCAACGTCGTGGTGGTCGGCGCCCAGTGGGGCGACGAGGGCAAGGGCAAGATCGTCGACTGGCTGTCGACCGAGGCCGACGTGGTGGTGCGGTTCCAGGGCGGCCACAACGCCGGCCACACGCTGGTGATCGGCGGGGTGGTGTACAAGCTCGCCCTGCTGCCCTCGGGCATCGTGCGGCCCGGCAAGCTGTCGGTCATCGGCAACGGCGTGGTGCTGGACCCGTGGCACCTCGCCCGCGAGATCGAGACGCTGCGGGGCCAGGGGGTCGCGGTGTCGCCCGACAACCTGATGGTGGCCGAGAACGTCACCCTGATCCTGCCGCTGCACCGCGAGCTCGACGCCCACCGCGAATCGGCGGCCGGCAACGTCGGCGCCATCGGCACCACCAAGCGCGGCATCGGCCCGGCCTACGAGGACAAGGTGGGCCGCCGCGCCATCCGCCTGAGCGACCTCGCCGAGCCCGAGGCGCTGGACCTCAAGATCGCCCGCCTGCTCAGCCACCACGAGCCGCTGCGCCGCGGCCTCGGCCTGCCGCCCGTCTCGGCCGCCGACATCCGGGCCGAGCTCGAGGCCATCGCCCCCACGGTGCTGCCCTTCATGGCGCCGGCCTCGGCGGCGCTGGAGGCGGCGCGGCGCGGCGGCAAGCGCATCCTGTTCGAGGGCGCCCAGGGCATCATGCTGGACGTCGACCACGGCACCTACCCCTTCGTCACCTCGTCCAACACCGTGTCGGGCGCCGCCACGACCGGCTCCGGCCTCGGGCCGGGCGCCGTCGGCTTCGTGCTCGGCATCGTCAAGGCCTACACGACCCGCGTCGGCGGCGGCCCCTTCCCCACCGAACTGCACGACGCGACCGGGCAGCTCATCGGCGACAAGGGCCACGAATACGGCGTCAACACCGGGCGCCGGCGCCGCTGTGGCTGGTTCGACGCCGTGCTGGTGCGCCACGCGGTCCGCACCGGCGGCATCACCGGCCTGGCGCTGACCAAGCTCGACATCCTGGACGGCTTCCCCGAGGTCAGGATCTGCACGGGCTACCGGCTCGACGGCGAGGTGATCGACCGTCTGCCGGCGAGCCAGGCCGCGCAGGACCGGGTGGAGCCGATCTACCAGAGCGTCGCGGGCTGGGAGGGCACCACCGCGGGCGCGCGCTCCTGGGCCGACCTGCCCGCCCAGGCGATCAAATACGTCCGCTACATCGAGGAGCTGGTGGGCGCGCCCGTGGCGCTGCTGTCGACCAGCCCCGAGCGCGACGACACCATCCTGGTGCAGAACCCGTTCCAGGATTGAGGGTCCCCGCGGGGCGGATGCTCCGACCTCCGCGCCGGCCCGGGAGGCCGGGCGCCCCTCGGTCGAAGCGCTCGTCCCCTTGAAAGGCCCCGAGGCCCGCGCGGCGGCGGCCCGGCCCACGGTCAAGCTCCGGTTGACGGCTCCGGTTTTGGATGGTCTGAACGCGCCATGGCCGAATACTACCCGCTTCTCGACCGCGCCGTGTCCGGCCTGACGGAGCCGACCGCCGAGGCCCGGCGGTCGATCTACGAGCGCGCCCGTGCGGCCCTGATCGGCCAGCTCGGCCGCATGGACCCCCCCGTCCCCGAGGACGACATCGCGCGCGAGAGCGCCGCCCTCGACGAGGCCATCGCGCGCGTCGAGCTCCGGTTCGCCGGCGGCGGGCCCGCCCCGCGCGAGGCGGTCCCCGACGCGCCGCGGCGCGGCGAGCCGGCGCCGCCCGTCCTGCCGCCGCGCCAGCCGGCCCCGGCCCCCGAGCGGGCCGCCGCCCCGGTCCTGCCGACTGGCACGGCGCCCCCCGTGGTCCCCCCGCCGTCCCGCGAGCGGCCGGTCCTGGGGGAGAGGCCGGCGCCCCCGGTCGGCGCGCCCGCCGCACCGACGGGCCGCCCGCAGCCCGCCCGCCCCACGCCGCCGGCGGGCGGACCCGCGCCGCGGGGGACGCGGCCCGTGATGGCGCTGCGCCCCGTCGCGGCCGAGCCCGCCGGTGCGAGGGTCCTCCCGGCCGCCGGCCGGCTCGCCTCCCCGGTCGAGCCCGGCGCGGCGCCGGAGGCCGCGGCCGGCGCCGTGGATCCGGCGGCGGAGGCCGAGGCCGCCCCGCCGGAGGCCGCAAAGGCCGAGGCCCGGCCGGGCGGCTTCGCGGACGCGCTCGACGAGGCCGCGCGCCGGGACGGCGACGGTCCCCGGACGCGCGACGCCGCGACCCGGCCGCCGGCGCCCCGGCCGCGGGAGCCCCGGCGGCTGCGCTGGCCCTTTGCGGCGTTGGCCGTGGTGGTGTTGGCCGCGATGAGCGGCATCGGCATCGCGGCCTACCGCATGCGCGACAGGCCCGAGCAGGTGGTGGCGACGCGCCCCGACGCGGCCGAGGCCGCGCAGGGCAAGAGCGTCGAGCGCGCGAGCCCCGCGGCGGGCGACGTTCCCGCGGGGGGCGACGCCGCGGAGGCGCCCGAGTCCGGTTCGGGCGCCGCCGTGCCGGCGCCGGTCGGGCAGAACGGGTCGGAGGCGGCCGGAGGCGCCCCCGCCATCGCGGTGGCGCAGCGCGCCGCCCTGCTGGTCGACGCGCCCGACGAGCCGCAGCGGGTCAAGACCTACGTGGGCACGGTGGTGTGGCACCTCGACAGCGTGAGCCCCGGCGGCGGCCAGCCTCTCGCCACCGCCGTCAAGGCCGACGTCGACATCCCGGACGCGAAGCTCAAGGTGACGATGCTGATGCAGCGCAACCCGGAGCCGCAGCTCCCCGCCTCGCACACGATCGAGTTCCACTTCCTGCCCCAGCCCGGCGCCGCGCTGGGCGGCGTGAAGCAGATCAACGTGCCGGAGATGCGCAAGGACGACGACGCCCCGACCGGCGATCCGCTGTCGGGCGTGCCGGTGGCCATCACGGACAACTACTTCCTGGTCGGCCTGTCGCGCGGGGCCGCCGAAGCCCAGAACACCCGGCTCATCGCCGAGCGCAACTGGTTCGACGTGGGCTTCCTGTTCTCGTCGGGCAAGCTCGGCAAGCTCACCTTCGAGAAGGGCGCCGCGGGGGAGCGCACCTTCGACGATGCCCTGAAGTCGTGGCGCTGAGGGTCGTTCGCGGGATAGATGCTTCGTTCGATCGTGGGTCGGTTCGAAGACCGTGCGTCCATCGCGTGAGGCGCAACGATCCGCCGATCGACGGAGGTGACGCCCCTATCGGGGGGCGACGATCCCATGGCCGCTGTCGACCCTTCACGGATGGTCGGAGCGTCCGCTTGCGGGCGGTTCACCTCCGATTGCCGGTCGAGCATGGCCGAAGCCGCCCGTCCTCATCTCGCGGGAACGGCCTGACGACCGCGGGCTGCCGCGAGATGAGCACGAGCTGGCGGCCCGGTGCCCATCGACACGTCATGCTGTGCTGTTTGCGGCTAGTGGCTGCTTCACCAAAGGAAGGAAGCCCTGATTTGGTGCCTCCCAAAACTGACCGAGCCTACTGCCTAACGAGCGTTGCGGAAGCCGTTCCGCCATCAGGTCCTTTGTAACTGTATTTCGCCTTGGTTTGACCGGACATCGTCAGCCGGACCGTGCCGTGACCAGATCCTACGTCGAGCTGAAACGACTTGCCGTTCCCGCCGCTCTGGTTGACCGGCACATCCTCGCCGCGAAACACATATTGAGTCGCCGAGTCTCCAGCAATCGTGACGGCCACGGAACCGCCCTTCGCGGTCGTGCCGACCCAGGTTCCGTCCCACCCAGCTCGCTGAGCCCGAGCCTGAAGGGGCAGGAGGAGCGCAGCAGCCGGCAATAGCAGCATCAAACGTGTTTTTCGCATCGTGAATCTCCACTTTGGGCGATGGCCCGACCGGAGAAAAATGACATTATGCGCGACCGCACATACCTCATTTGAGGTATGAAGCCCGCTTTGCGGACGCTGCTTTCAGGACGATCAGATGGCGAGTTGGGATCTCGACCAGATCGCGGACGATCTTCAGCGCGCAGCCTTGGAGCCGGGTGCGTGGGAAACAGTGCTCGAAACTCTGTGTGAGACGGTGGGCGCACATGGAGCTGTGCTAGTCTCCACGGATCACCGCGTGCCTGGTCCCCCGGTGACGCCGTCGATACGACCGATGATCGACGAGTACTTTCAACAGGGCTGGAACCTCAGAGACATTCGGTTTCGAGGAGCGTCCACCGCTCTTCGGAGGGGCGTCACAGTCGATCAGGATTTCGTGTCACCTGAAGAAATTCAGAGATCGCCATATTATAACGACTGGTTACACCGTCATAACTGCCGGTATTTTGCCGCAACAGCCGCTCTGTCTGGCGATACATTCTGGTGCATCTCCATACAGCGAAGCATTAAACAAGGTCTGTTCGATGTAGAAGAAGCGCGGAGACTGTCGACTCTGACTCGATCTTTCACCGACGCAGTCGCGTTGTCGCGTCAATTCGGGATGGCTCATGTTCTAGGGATGGCGGATGCTCTTCAACAAACACGGCAGGCCGCCATCCTTCTCGACGAAGGCGGGCGGCTTCTCGCGGCGAACGAGCTCGCCGAATCGATGATGGGCGACGGGATCGATGTTTCGAGGCGAACGCTCGTTTTTCACGATCGAGAGAGCCAGTCCACCTTTGAAAAGCTCTTCAGCCAAGCCATCTCCCCGACTATGAAGGAAGGCCCGTTAGAAACGACAGGCTCGATCAGGACACGCAGCGGCGTCAACATTTCGGTCCGTGCTATCGTACTTCGCGGATGGGCACGCTTCACGTTTACGCAGGCCAGCGTTCTTCTGTTGTTGGGGCGACGACGGTCAAAGGATAATGCGCCGGAGCTTCTTAAAAAGAGCTTTACTTTGACTCCTGCTGAGGCGAAATTGGCTGCAGCTCTGGCGGAAGGGCAATCGCTTTCTGAAATTGCAGAGATCCTGAATATAACATACCATACGGCACGCGTGCATCTCAGATCGATCTTTCAGAAGACTGAAGTCAACCGGCAGGGCAAGCTCGTCGCTCTTTTGCGGCGCACTCTGGACGGCTGAGGACCTATCCCAGTGAGGCTAGCGTTGGCACACATCTCTGAGGCTGGGCGTTGGTGCCCTTCTCCCGCTTGCGGGAGAGGTGCCCGGCAGGGCGGATGAGGGGATTCCACAGGGGGTGGATCCCCCCTCATCCGGCGCTGCGCGCCACCCGGGAACCCATCCCGGCGAGCCGGGATGGGTTCCCGATTCTCCCCGCTGGGGAGAAGGGCACCACCCCGCAGGCGCAGAGATGTGTGCCAACGCTAGCTCGGTCGGGAGGGCTTGACGCACCCGGCGCGGAAAAGACCCGTTGGACCGGCCACGGCCCGGCCGGGATAGGTCCTGAGATGGAGGGGCGGAGTGCTCGCTGTCGCTCTGGCGCTTTTCGTCGAAGGCGTGCCCGGGCACCCGGCAGAAGCCCGCTGAACGACGTAGAGGGGGGCTGCGCCGGACGTCGGCTTTCCGCCCCTCCGCGCCGTCAGACCGAGCGGCCGCGAAGCCTCGCTCGAAAGGCAGGCGCCCTCTCAATGGAAGCACTCATCTCAGTGGGCTCGGCGAGCATCGCGCACGGCTGAGCGGGCACCCGGCGCGGGCTTGCCGCGGCCCGCGGCTTGCATGACAAGGGGCGCGACGGAGCCCCCTGCCGGGGCCCAACGAGCCGAGGATCCCATGTCCACCTTCACGGTCCACGTGCCGGCCGGAGTCGCCGACGAGGCCACGCGGGCGGAGCGCACGGTCTTCGTGCGCGAGGGGTTCGACTGGCCATCCTTCCTGCTCGGGCCCCTGGCCCTGCTCTACCGGGGCCTGTGGCGCGCGACCCTCGCCTGGGTGATCGCCGCGGCGGCCCTGTTCGGGCTCGCGGTCGCCCTCGGGCTGCCGGCCCTGCCCCGGCTGGCGCTCTACCTCGTGCTGGCGGTGCTGACGGGGTTGGAAGCCGCGGAAGCGCGGCGCCGGGCGCTCGGGCGCGCGGGCTTCATCCCGGCGGCGCTGTTCAGCGGCGTCACGCGCGACGCGGGCGAGCGGCTGTTCTTCGCCGGCGCCGCGGCCCCGATGGTCCTGCCGCCCGCCGCCGGGAGCGGCCGGACCTCCGGGCCGCCGGCCGTGATCGGCCTCTTCCCCCCTCCGGCCGGCCCGGGAGCGGGGCGACGGCCGGCGGGGGGCCGGGCATGACCCGCGGTTCCGGCCTGCGGACCGTGATCGTCGACTACGGCTCGGGCAACCTCGCCTCCGCCGCCAAGGCCTTCGAGCGCGCGGCCCGCGAGGCCGAGGTCGGCGGCTCGGTCGAGGTGACGTCGGATCCCGACCGGGTGCGGGCGGCGGACCGGATCGTGCTGCCCGGCGTCGGCGCCTTCGCGGATTGCCGCCGCGGCCTCGACGCCGTGCCGGGGCTCGTCGGCGCCATGACCGAGGCCGTGGTCCACGCGGGAAGGCCGTTCCTGGGCATCTGCGTCGGCATGCAGCTCATGGCGACGCGCGGCCTCGAACACGAGACGGCCCACGGGCTCGACTGGATCCCCGGCGACGTGGCGGCGATCGCGCCGGGCGACCCCGCGCTGAAGATCCCCCACATGGGCTGGAACACCCTGCGGGCGCGCTCCATCCACCCCCTGCTCGACGGCATCCCGACCGGGGAACACGGGCTCCACGCCTATTTCGTGCACAGCTACGCCTTCAAGCCGCAGGCCGACAGCGACGTCCTCGCCGTGACGGACTACGGCGGCCCCGTCACGGCCATCGTGGCGCGGGACAACATGGCCGGCACCCAGTTCCATCCCGAGAAGAGCCAGACGCTCGGCCTCAGCCTCATCAGCAACTTCCTCCGGTGGCAGCCTTGATCCTCTTCCCCGCGATCGACCTCAAGGACGGCGAATGCGTCCGCCTCGTCCACGGCGAGATGGGGTCGGCCACCGTGTTCAACGCCGACCCCGCGGCCCAGGCCGAGCTCTTCGAGCGCCAGGGCTTCGAGTACCTCCACCTCGTGGATCTCGACGGCGCCTTCGCCGGCAAGCCCCGCAACGCCGAGGCCGTGGAGGGGATCCTGGCCCGCATCACCCTGCCGGTGCAGCTCGGCGGCGGCATCCGCGACATCCGCACGGTCGAACTGTGGCTGCGGCGAGGCGTGCGGCGCGTGATCCTCGGCACGGCCGCCGTGCGCGACCCCGACTTCGTCCGCGAGGCCGCCCGGCTGTTCCCCGGCCAGGTGGCGGTCGGCATCGACGCCCGCGACGGCCACGTGGCGGTCGAGGGCTGGGCCAGGACCGTGAACGTGACGGCCGTCGACCTCGGCCGGCGCTTCGAGGACGCCGGGGTCGCGGCCATCGTCATGACGGACATCGGGCGCGACGGCGCCATGAAGGGCCTGAACCTCGACGGCACGATCGCGCTGGCCGAGGCCGTTCACCTGCCGGTGATCGCCTCGGGCGGCCTCGCCTCGCTCGACGACGTGTCGCGGCTGCTCGCGCCCGACTGCGCGATGCTGGCCGGCGCCGTCACCGGCCGCGCCCTCTACGACGGGCGCCTCGACCCCGCGGCGGCGCTGGCGATGATGCGCGCGGCGCGGGAGGGACAGCGTCCCGGGGAGGCGGGATCGACGATCGCATGAGCCTGCAGGGGGTCATCCGCAGCGTCACGTTGCGGGCAGAGGCCATCCGCGTGCGCAATACGTTCAACCCCATCCTGTGGGGCTGCGCCGTGGCGACGCCGACCTGCTTTCTGTTCTCGGCCATCCTCCGCGAGGATCCGGTCCTGCGCTACGGCTTTGCGGTCGTCGGCGCTCTGCCTGTTTTGACACTCGTCGGCGCTTATCTGTATTTCATGCTGCGCGATCCCGACCGTCTCCAATCGGAAGAATTCATCACGAGGCAGCAGGAGCTCGTCCTGCTGGAGCGGAAGGGCCTGCCTCCTGTGCCGAAGGATCTGAACCTTTCGGAGGATCTTTCGTCTACATCATCATTGGACAAGGAGTGACAATGAAAGCCTATCTTCTTGTTTTCGACAGAGATCAGATCTCTCACAAGGAGATGTTGAGAACCGTCGATCGCATGTCCAGCGTGAAGAACTGGCATGCTCTCTTCGGCAACACGATATGCCTCGCCTCGGATGAGAGCGCCAAGGAACTTGCGAGGCATCTCAATTCCCTCCTTCCCGATGCCAGCTATGTCATCACGGCTGTCGAGCCTGAACAGAAAGGCGGACGCATGCCACGATCCGTTCTGTCGTTCCTGAACGAACCGCATTCCGTCCAGGCCGAAGCGAGCTGATGCTGAAATCCCGGGTCATCCCCTGCCTCGACGTCAAGGACGGCCGCGTCGTCAAGGGCGTGAACTTCGTCGCGCTGCGCGACGCCGGCGACCCGGTCGAATGCGCCCTGGCCTATGACGCGGCCGGCGCCGACGAGCTGTGCTTTCTCGACATCACAGCCTCGCACGAGGACCGCGGCATCCTGCTCGACGTGGTGCGCCGCACCGCCGAGGCCTGCTTCATGCCGCTCACGGTGGGGGGCGGCGTCCGCACGGTCGCGGACATCCGCACCCTGCTGCTCGCCGGGGCCGACAAGGCCTCGATCATGTCGGCCGCGGTGGCGGACCGCGACTTCGTGTCGGCCGCGGCCGGGAAGTTCGGCAGCCAGTGCATCGTCGTGGCGGTGGACGCCAAGCGCGTGTCGCGCGACGGGGAAGCGCCGCGCTGGGAGGTCTTCACCCACGGCGGGCGCCGCCCCACGGGGATCGACGCCGTCGACTACGCGCGCGACGTCGCCCGGCGCGGCGCCGGCGAGATCCTGCTCACCTCCATGGACCGGGACGGCACGAGGGCGGGCTTCGACCTTGCCCTCACCCGTGCGGTGTCGGACGCCGTGAGCGTGCCGGTGATCGCCTCGGGCGGCGTCGGCACCCTCGACCACCTGGTCGAGGGCGTGCGCGACGGCGGCGCCAGCGCGGTGCTGGCGGCCTCCATCTTCCACTTCGGCCAGCACACGATCGGCGAGGCCAAGCGCCACATGTCGGATGCCGGCCTCGCCGTGAGGCTCGACGTATGAGTTCGACCGGAGCCACCACCGTCCCGCCTGCCGCCGGGGGGGAGCGCCCCTTCACCCTCGGCGACCTCGAGCGGCTCATCGGCGAGCGGGGGGGCGCCATGGCCGACAGGTCTTACACCCGCACCCTGCTCGACGCCGGCATCGGCCGCATCGCCAAGAAGTTCGGCGAGGAGGCCGTCGAGGCCGTGATCGCCGCGGCGCAGAAGGACAGGCCCGCCCTGCTTTCCGAAGCCGCCGATGTGATCTACCATCTCCTGGTGCTGCTCCACGCCTCGAACCTGTCCCTCGACCAAGTGGTGGCGGAACTGGGCCGGCGCACCCGCCAGTCGGGGCTCGAGGAGAAAGCCTCGCGGCCACCTCAAACCTGAGCCCGCGATGCTCGACCTGACCGCCCCGCCCCCGCCCCTCGACGAAGGCTGTCCGGAGGTGGGGCTGGCCGGCTCGCCCTATCACCATTTCACGCGCGAGGGCTGGGCCGCGCTGCGGGCCGACACGCCTCTGACCCTCACGGTCGACGACCTGCGCAAGCTGCGCGCCACCAACGACCCCATCTCCATCGACGAGGTCGTGGCCATCTACCTGCCGCTGTCGCGGCTGCTCGCCCTCTACGTCGCGGCCACGCAGGGGCTGTTCAAGGCGACGCAGCGCTTCCTCGGCGCCGAGGACGGCAAGGTGCCCTACATCATCGGCGTGGCGGGCTCGGTGGCGGTGGGCAAGTCCACCACGGCGCGCGTGCTCAAAGCGCTGATGTCGCGCTGGCCCAACACCCCCAAGGTCGAGCTCGTCACCACGGACGGCTTCCTCCACCCCAACCGGGCGCTGGGCGAGATGGGGCTGATGGAGCGCAAGGGCTTCCCCGAGTCCTTCAACGGCTCGGCGCTGATCCGCTTCCTGTCGGACGTGAAGGCGGGGGTGCGCAACGTCGCGGCCCCCGTCTACTCCCACCTCACCTACGACGTGCTGCCCGACGAGCGCGTGCTGGTGGACCGGCCCGACATCCTGATCGTCGAGGGCCTCAACGTGCTGATGCCCAACCGGCCGGCGCGGGACGGGCGCGACATCCCCTTCGTGTCGGACTTCTTCGACTTCTCGGTCTACCTCGACGCGGGCGAGGACCTGCTGGAGGAATGGTACGTGTCGCGCTTCATGAGCCTGCGCGAGACGGCGTTCCGCGATCCGCTGTCCTATTTCCGCAAATATGCGGACGTCGGCCCCGACGAGGCCGAGACGATCGCGCGCGGGATCTGGACCCGCATCAACCTGCGCAACCTCGTCGAGAACGTGCGGCCCACCCGGGCCCGCGCCGGACTGATCCTGCGCAAGGGCGCGAGCCACGAGATCGAGCGGGTCGCGCTGCGCAAGCTGTGAGGATCCCGCACCCGGCCGCTCCGGCCAGGGATCCGGGTCGACGGGTCGTGACGGCGAGGATCTCCGCGTCCCATCCGGCCCTCTTGCGGCGCATCTCGGCACCTACCCGGCCCACGCCTTCCGCATCGAGAGCGCCCGGGGCCTGTCGCGGTAGGGCTAGCGTCGGCACACATCTCGGCGCCCGCGGGGGGGTGCCCTTCTCCCCAGCGGGGAGAAGGGCGCCAACGCCCAGCCTCAGTGATGTGTGCCAACGCTCGACACTGGCCGGGGAGGCGCAACGCCCCCTCGGTCGGAGCCCTGATGTCCGTGTGAGCCCTCACCCCCTGTCGTGGGCGGCGAGCAGCTTCTCGATCTCGGGGATCGGGTGGTGGGTGTAGTCCTTGGGGATCTCGGCCACGACGCGCCTGTGGGCCTCGGCCGACAGGTCCTTGCGGATCTCGGCCAGGCACTTCGGCGGCGCCACCACGACGATCTCCTTGAAGGCGTTCTCCTGGGCGCCCCGGTTGATCCGCTCGGCCACGGTGGCGGCGAAGCGGTCCTCCTCCTGCTGGTGGAAGTCGGTGCCGCCCATGGGGCTGTGCTGGAGGCCGGCGTGGCCGAAGGCGCGGCCGGGGGCGTCCGTGCCCTGGTCGCGGGTCGCCGGGTTGTCCTGCTGGTGGACTTCGAGGCGGCGCAGGTTGAGAAGTTCGGCGTCGCCCTCATTGTGCAGGAACAGCGCCTTCTTGCCGTCGCCGACCATGACCCAGGCGCCGTAGTGAACCTTGAGCGTGGCCATGTCCGTCCTCTCTCGTTGGCGGGACCGGGCCGGAGCGCCCCGGGAGCCCATCCGTCCCCCGGCCTCCTGCCGTTGCGGGTAGGGCTTCAACGGCGTGACGTGTCGATTGTTCAGGCGGGCGCGGCCGCGTGCGGCGCCGACACCGGCCCCGAGGCGCCACCCGACGCGCCCGCCACGAGTTCGCACCACAGCAGCCGCGCCGCGTCGACCGGGCCGGGCAGGACGAGGCGGCCGGGCGGCACGCGCGCGAAGCCGAAGCGGCGGTAGTAGGGCTCGTCGCCGACCAGGATCGCGAGCCCGTGGCCGGCGTCGCGCGCCGCATCCAGCGAGCGCACCACCAGGGCCGCCGCGATGCCGCGCCCCCGGAAGGCGGGATCGACGATCAGCGGTCCCAGCAGCAGCGCCGGGGCCGCGCCGGCGCTGACCGGCGTCATGCAGTTGGCGCCGACCAGCAGCGTCGACACCCGCGCCACGAAGCACAGGTCCCAGTCCGGCGCCGCGGCCTCGCGCAGGCGATAGGCGGTCTTGGCGAAGCGCCCGGGGCCGAAGGCCCGCTCGGCCAGGCGCTCCACGGCGGGCGCGTCGGCCGGCATCTCGCGGGTGACGAGGACGGACAGGCTGAGCGGATGATCGGTCATGCACGACCCATACAGCCATCCGCCGGCCCGCAGAAGCGCGCCGTCAAGGTTAAGCCGCGGACGGCTTGGCGCCCCGCGCGGCCGCGCGTTACCGTCCCCCGACTGACGGCCCGAGCCGAAGGCGCCCGCCCATGAACCTCCACCTTCCCGCGCCGCCGACCCTCGAACGGACCCGCGCGGCGGCGGCCCCCGCCCGCGCCGTCCGCTTCGCGGCGCTGTGCCTCGGCTTGGCGGTGGTGCTCGCGGTCAAGTATTACCCGCTGAGGCCGACCCCGTTCGTGCTCAGCCAGTACCTGTGGACCGTGGACGTCGGCGACTACCGCCGCGCCGTGGTGTCGAGCCTCGCGGCCCTGGCGCATGGCCGCGACCCCGCGCGCTTCCTGCCGGTGGTCGACCTCGTGTCGCTGGTCGAGATGGGGGGCCTCGCGCTGGCGCTCGCTTGGGGCGCGGTCCGCCTCGCCGGCCGGCCCGTGCCGCGGCTGGGCCTGCTGCTGCTGCTGTGCTCGGGCGCCGTGCCGCATCTCCTGGCGACGCGCGGCTCGCAGGACGGATTCGCGGCCCTGGCGTTGATCGGCCTCGCGGCCGCGCTCGAATCCCGGCGAACCTTCGCGGCGGCGCTGCTCGGCGCGCTGGCGGTGACGGTGCACGAGGCTTCGGTGTTCTACGTCGCGTCGACCTGCGGGCTGCACGTGCTGCTGAGCGGCGTCGACCGGCGCACGGGCTGGCGGGAGATGCTGTACCGCTTCACCGATCCCGACATCCTGCCCCCGCTGGCGGGGCTCGCGGGGGCGGCCGTCGCGCTGGCCGCGGTCGTGGGTGCGACCCGGATGGCGCCGGACGCCGTGGCCGAGATCTGCCGCCGCAACGACTGGATCGCCACCGTCGGGGAGATCGACGTGCTCCGCAACGTCGAGCCCGGCACGGCGCTGCAGCGCTGGAGCGAGACCTGCGGGCTGCAGTTCCGGGCCTTCTCGGGCTCGCCGGGCTTCGTGCTGCGCTCCGTGGGGCTCGGCGCGCTCTTCGCGCCCCTGACGCTCGTCACGCTCGCCCTGGCGCTCCGGGCGCGGCTGTCGGCGGTGCTGCGGCTCGGCGTCGCCGCGGCCCTGCTGCTGCCCGCCCTGCTGCCCTTCATCGCGACCGACGTGACGCGGTTCTGGAGCTACATGAACCTCACGGCGCTCTACGGGCTGACGCTGCTCGTGCCGCACCTCGGCGGCTTCGGGCGCCTGTCGGCCCGCGGGCTGCTCGTCGGCGTGCTGGCGCTGTGGGCCGTCGTGGCGGTCGGCATCGACCAGTGGCCGACCGGCTGGCCGCAGCCGCCGAGCGCCCTGCCGGACGGCGTGGCGCTCCGCTTCCCCACCTTCCGCGACGCGCTCTGCGCCGCCTCGCAGCGGGGTGTCTGCGACAGGCCCGTGACGGTGTTCCGCTGAGGGTGAAGGGATCGTGAAGGCGAGCGGCCGCATTCGAGCTCGCCGGTACGGGTCTCGTGAAGCCTGCGAGGCGATGCTGCCCGCCGCGAAAGGACCGGGAAAGGCGCGACGGCGTCTCTCCGGGAGGCACCCCGGACGGCATCGCGGTGACACCACGATCGAGAAGGACAGAGCCCCTTGCCCCAGCCCGCCATTCTTCGCACCGGATCCTGGAAGACGTCCCACTTGGTCGTCTTCTACGTGTTCTTCGCCCTGCTCTCGACCGCGATGAACCTCGGCACGCAGCAGATCGCCGTGATGGCGCTGACGGGCCTCGTCGGCCCCGTGCTGCCGCTGTCGATCCTGTGCGGCACAGCGGCGGGCTTCGTGTCGAAGTACCTGCTCGACAAGAACTTCATCTTCTTCGATCGGTCGAAGGACGGCATCGACGAGACCCGCAAGGTGATGCTCTACGGCTTCTTCAGCGTCTTCACGACGGCGCTGTTCTGGGGGGCGGAGATCGGCGCGTTCCGCGTCTTCGGCACGGTGGAGGCCAAATATGCCGGCGCCGTCATCGGCCTCGCGCTGGGCTATGCGCTGAAGTTCGTCCTCGACCGCCGCTTCACCTTCACGGGCTCGCGCCTGTGATGGTCTTGTCTCTGTCGAGTTTCGATGAAATGGATTCCAAAGGGCGAGCCCTTTGGCGGGTCTCAGGGCAGAGCCCTGAAATAATGCATGAAGTATAGACCTCAGGGCTCCGCCCTGAAACCCGCAAAAGGCCGAGGACCTTTTGAAGGTAGACTGAGATGTTGCTTCAAGCCGAAATTTCTTAAATCGAAGATCGATCTCACCAGTCCGGCGTCGGCTGTCGCCCGTCGATCATCTCGGCGAGCCGCGCCCGCGTGGCCGGCGTCGTGGCCTCGGGCAGGCCGTCGAGCGGCCTGAAGCCCGCCTCCACGATCTCCCAATCGGCCTCGCGCCGCGACAGCACCCGGAAGTCCCGCACCCGGTAGACCGCGACGTGGTCCCGCCGCGACGCGCCGCGGTTGAAGTACAGCCCGAAGAGCTCGGGCGCGCCCTCCACCGCGATGGCGCATTCCTCGCGGACCTCGCGCACCATCGCCGCCGCGACCGTCTCGCCGGGCTCGACGGCGCCCCCCGGCAGGTGCCAGCCCGGCACGTAGGAGTGCCGCACCAGGAACACCTCCGAGCCGCGCGGGCCGTCGCGCAGCAGGGCGGCCCTCACGCCCATCGTGAGCGGCCGGGTGAAGCGCGCGGCCCCGTGGATCAGCCGCGGCACGGCGCGCTGCCATCCGGCCGGCAGCGTCACGCTCCACCCCATCTCGGCCTCCGATTCGCCCGGCCCTGCCGCGGGCCGCCCCGGCGACCCTGCCCCATCGCGGGTCCCGTGGCCACCGCGGCGGCCGCGCCTTGACGGCGACGGGGGGCCGGGCGACAGGGTGGCCCGGTGAGCTACATCCTCGCCCATCTGTCCGACGCCCACATCGGCCCCCTGCCCCGCCCGCGCAGGCGGGACCTCCTCGGCAAGCGCTTCACGGGCTTCGTCAACTGGCGCCGCCGCGGGCGCCTGCACGACATGACGGTGCTGGCAGCCCTCGTGGCCGACCTCCGCGCGCGGGCACCCGACCATGTCGCCATGACGGGCGACATCCTCAACATCGGCCTCCCGGCCGAGTTTCCCTTCGCCAGGGCCTGGCTGGAGACGCTGGGCACGGCCGAGGCCGTGAGCTTCGTGCCCGGCAACCACGACGCCTACGTGCGCTCGTCCCTGCCCCATCTCGCCAGCACCTTCGCGCCCTGGGTCAACGAGGGCGGATCGTCGGAGGTGGGCGTGGCGGACGGCCTGCCCTTCGCCTTCCCGTACCTGCGCCGGCGCGGGCCGCTGGCGCTGATCGGCCTCAACTCGGCCATCCCCACGGCGCCGCTCCTGGCCTCGGGGGCGCTCGGACACGTGCAGCGCGACGGGCTGGGGCGGCTCCTCGACGAGGCCGGACGGCAGGGCCTCGTGCGGGTCGTCATGGTCCACCATCCGCCCCACGTCACGGGCGCCCAGCGCGGGCGGGGCCTGCGCGACGCCGCGGGTTTCGAGGCCGTCATCGCGGCGCACGGCGCCGACCTCGTGATCCACGGCCATAACCACCGGACCTCGGTGGCGCACCTGCCGGGGCCGCGCGGCCCGGTGCCGGTGGTGGGCGTGCCGTCCTGCTCGGCCGTCCCCGGCACCCACGGCCACCTCGCCGCCTATCACCTCTACCGCTTCGACCCGGGCGAGCGCGGCATGGCGATCACGGTGGAGCGCCGCGGCCTCATGCCCGGCCGCGACGGCATCGCCGACCTCGGGCCGCTGGCGCTGTAGGGAGGCGTGGACCGGGAGGCCTCACGCCCTCCCTATGTGCATTCGTGAACCCGGATCGCCGCCCGCGGCGATGTCCACGGTGAGAGGATCTTCCCGATGAAGGTGCAGGTCATCATCGCTCAGACCGGCGACCGTCCCATACGGTTTCCGGAAGATGCCCCTGCGCCCCGCTCATCGCGCGGTGGCAGGAGAAAGGCGGCCTTCGGCCGAACGTTTTTGCGCTAGATCCCCGCGCAGGCGGGGATGAGCGGATGAAGGAACGTTCCGAGCCCATCGTGCCGCCTCACCAGTTCGGCAGGCGGCCGTGGAGGTAGTGGAGGCCGAGCCACAGGAGCGCACCCAGCGCCGCCAGGCCGAGCCCGTCCACCACGAGGCTCAGCGCCCGCACGGCGAGCCGCAGCCTGCGGACCCGACGTCTGCGCCGCGGCGGGGCGGGCCGGACGACGGCGGGTGGCGCGCGCGGCGGCTCCGCGTCGCGGCCCAGCGAGGCCAGGAGCTGTTCGCGCTCCACGAGGCGCCGCGCCACGTAGGCCGTCACGGCCGCCAGGGCGGCGTTGACGCCCTCGGCCTCGTGCAGCACGGCGCGGCCGTGCCGCCGGTCCTGCACGAGGCGGTAGGTGCGGCGATCCCGGCCCATCTCGACGAAGGCCAGCATGTCGATGAAGAGGCGCGGGTGCTCGCCCGGCACGAGGCCCGCGTCGAAGAGGTCGACCCCGGGCGGGACCTGGGCCAGGACGGGCTCGAGCATCTCGCGCAGCAGTTCGAGCCGGGCCAGTTCGGCGTCGCGCAGGTCGCCGAGCGCCTGGGCGCGGTCCGCCACCTCGGCGCGCGCGGCCCGGATCGCCGCCGACAGGCTCGGCAGGCGCGGGCCCCGGTCGGCCGGCACGCCTGCGTCGTCCCGCTCGGCGGGCGTCTCGTCCATGCCGGTCCCCGCTCCGTCCATGGAACGCGGATATCAGAGCGGGCGGGGGCGGTCCACGCCGGGGCCGGCGTCAGCCCGCCGCGACGGCCGCGAGCAGGTCCTTCAGGGTCGCGCCGGCGCCCCGCTCCCGGATGGAGGCGCGGTAGGCCGCGTAATCCGCCGCGAAGCCCGCGTGGTCCGCCACCCCCCAGCCCGCGAAGGCGCCGAGGCCCAGGCCCCTCTTCAGGTCCGGATCGGCGGCGAGCGCGTGGTCGGCGGACGTCACGTGGGGCTCGATCACGGGGAAGGCGTCCCCCCGGTCGTCGACGCCCCGGAGATATTCGGTGAAGCAGGCCAGCAGGAAGGCGATGCGGCGGTGGTCGCCGCCCTTGCGCACCACGTCGCGCGCCGTGTCCTGCACGAACTGCGGCAGCTTCGAGGCGCCGTCCGAGGCGATGCGCAGCAACTGGTCGCCGATGGCGGGGTTGCGGTAGCGGCTCAGCAGCAGCTCGGCATATTGCCCGACCGACATGGACGGCGGCGCGTCGAGCAGCGGCCCCGCGTCGCGCGACAGGAACTGCTCCAGCAGCGCGTCGACGCTGGGGTCCTGCATGGCCAGGTGGACGATGCGGTGGCCGAGGAGCAGGGCCGGGAACGTCATCATGGAATGGGACGCGTTGAGCATCCGCAGCTTCACCTGCTCGTAGGCGTCGACCGCGTCGGTGAACTCGACCCCCACCCGTTCGAGCGCGGGCCGCCCGTTGCAGAACCTGTCCTCGACGACCCACTGGATGAAGTCCTCGGCGAAGATCGGCGCCGCGTCGTCGAGCCCCGTCTCGGCGTTGAGCCGCGCCCGGTCGGCCGGGCCGACCGCGGGCGTGATGCGGTCCACCATGCAGGACGGGAAGGTGACGGCGCCCTCGATCCATCCGGCCAGCGCCGGGTCTTTGGCGCGGGCGAAGCTCAGCAGCGCGTTCTTCACCACGCCGCCGTTGTGGCGGAGGTTGTCGCAGGACAGCACCGTGAAGGGCGGCGTGCCGGCGTCGCGCCGGCGCCGCAGCGCCTCCGTGAGGATGCCGAAGGAGGTGGCGGGCAACCCGCCCGCGAGGTCCCTGGCGACGGCCGGGTCGTCGAGCTTGAAGCGGCCGTTCTCGTCGATGTTGTAGCCGCCCTCCGTCACCGTGAGGGTGACGATGCGGATGGCGGGGTCGGCGAGGCGCGCCAGCACGGCCTCGGGGTCGGCCGGCGCGTGGAGGTAGTCGACGATGGAGCCCACCACCGAGACCTCGGGCGTGCCCTCGGGCGGATAGGCCACGAGCGAGTAGAGCCCGCCCTGCCCCTTCAGCGCCGCCGCCTTGGCGCGCTCGCTCTCGACGTCCATCAGGCCGATGCCCAGGATGCCCCAGCCCTCGTGGCCCGGCAGCGCCAGGGCCTTGTCCATGTAGACGGCCTGGTGGGCGCGGTGGAAGTTGCCGACGCTGAGGTGGGCGATGCCGGCCGTCACCTTGGCGCGGTCATAGGCGGGGCGCCCGATCGAGGCCGGCAGGGACGAAAGGGTGGATGAGTCGATCACGGGGGAGCCTCGCTCGGCGGCGGGCGCGAGGCGCGTCGCGGCAGGCTGAACGTCTCCTCGCCGGCCCCGCCGCTTCCCCGCGCAGGTTGAACCCCGACAGTGCAACGGGGTGCGGCCGGGCGCAAGCGCCCCTTCGGTCGGGGCCAGGGCTCCGAACTCGGGTCGACGGCGGTTCACGATCGCGCTGAAAGCCGAGCGCGACTCTGCCTTTTGGCTCTCATCAGATTCGAAGGTGATGTTCCCCTCCGTGACGGACTCCAAAGGGCTCACCCTCTGGACTCCTTCGCGCAGGGTCGCATCATCCTGGAGGCCGGGAAGAGCCTCACCCGATTGCCCTGGACCGCGTCCGCACGGCGCTTGACAAGGCCCCGCGTTTCACATGCAGTCGCCACCATGGTGGCTCCGAGCACATCCGGGCTGCGGCAGGCCCTCGCCGCGGTCCTGATCCTGGTCCTGACGCTCGCGGGCGCCGGGCGGGGCTTCGCCGCTGCCCCGGACGCGGCCGGCCCCGCCCTCGCCGGCCTCAACGCCCCGATCTGCCACTCCGGCGGCGACCCGCGGGGTCCGGGCGATCCCGCCGCGCCGGCCGGGGACGGTTGCTGCGACGCCTGCGCGCTGATGGCGCCCGCCATCCTGCCCGCGCCGGCCGCGCTGTCCGGCCCGGCGCCCGCGGTGCAGTGCGCCTCGCACGCCCGCGCACCGTCTTGGATGCCGGCCGCGGCGCGCGCCCGCTCCCCGCGCCAATCCCAGGGTCCCCCGGCCGCGTGACCTCGAGGATCCGTCCCGGCCGGGGCGGGCCCGACCCGCGCGAACCCCGCCCTTCCACGGCCTGAGATCGAGCCGCCGCGCGCGCCCGCTCGACCTCGGGTGGACCCAGGATCCCACCATGCTCCTCTCCCGACGGGCCGGCCTCTGCGCCGCGCTCGGACTGCTCGCGCTCGGCCACACCCCGGCCTCGGCCCGCGACGCCGCGGCCCGCGACGTCACGGCCGGCGACCTCGCGATCCAGCACCCCTGGACGCGGGCGACGCCGGGCGGCGCCCAGGTGGCCGGCGGCTATCTCACCGTGGTCAACCGGGGCGCCGTGCCCGACCGCCTCGTCGGCGGCTCCCTCGCGGCGGCCCAGGCCTTCTCCCTGCACGAGATGACGGTCGAGGGCGGCGTGATGAGGATGCGCCCGACCGGCCCGCTCGACATCCCGGCGGGCGCCTCGCTCACCCTCGCGCCCTCGGGCCGGCACATCATGTTCACCGGCCTGAAGCGCGGGCTGAAGAAGGGCGAGGCCCTGGAGGGCACGCTGGTCTTCGAGCGCGCCGGGACCGTGCCGGTGCGCTTCACGGTCGAGGGCATCGGCGCCAAGGCGCCCGGCGCGCCGGGGCAGGCCATGCCCGGCATGGACATGGAGTGAGCCGAATGCAGCCGGCCATCGGAGACGGCCCCCCCGCCGGGCGGGGAGCACGGGCCGTGACGGGCGAGAGCGCCGTCCCGCGCGCCGTGATCCTCGGGGGCCTCGCGCTGGTCTGCGCCGTCATCGCGGCCGGAGCGGTCGCCCTGACGCTGATGCACCGCTCGCCCTACAGCCACACCCGGCCGGGCGGGCCCTTCGCCCTGGTGGACACGGGCGGCCGGCCCGTGACGGAGGCCGACCTCGCGGGCCGGCCGACCGCCATCGCCTTCGGTTTCACCTCCTGCCCGGAGGTGTGCCCGACGACGCTGTCCCTGCTGACCGAGGTGATGGGGCGCATGGGCGGAGCGGCCGACCGCCTGAACGTCGTCTTCGTGACGGTGGACCCGGAGCGCGACACGCCCGAGGCCCTGAAGCTCTACCTATCGTCCTTCGACCCGCGCATCCGCGGCTTCACCGGCACGGCCGCGCAGGTGGCCGCGATGGCCGACGCCTATCACGTCGCCTACCGGCGCGTGCCGGCCGAGGGCGGCTACACGATGGAGCATCCCGCGGACGTGTTCCTGTTCGACCGCACCGGCCGGCTCGGCGGCGTCATCGACTACGGCGAGGACGAGGCCGGCGCGCTCGGCAAGCTGACGATGCTGGCCGCGCCGGGCACCTGCGTGCCGGGCGTCGCGGAACCGTCGAGCCTGTGGGACCGGCCGACGCCGGGCCGGGCGCCCGGCCTCTGCGGCGCGGGCTGACGACTTCACGACCCACAAGGAGAGACCTCATGATCCCCATCCTTCGCCGCGCCGTCCTGCTCGGCGCCGCCGCCCTGGCGGTGGCGCCCTCGATCCGCCGGGCCGGGGCGCAGACGGCGCCTCGGCCCGTCGATCTCGGCGCCCGGCTCACCTATCCCTTCGCGGTGCCGCCGCTGCCCTACGCCTACGGCGCCAACGAGCCGTCGGTCGATGCCCAGACCATGCAGCTCCACCACGACAAGCACCACGGCGCCTACGTGGCCAACCTCAACGCCGCCCTGAAGGACCACCCCGACCTCCACGACGTGGCCCTGCCGGACCTCCTCGCCCGCGGGACCGACCTGCCCGAGGCGATCCGCGCCACCGTGCGCAACAACGGCGGCGGGCACGCCAACCACACCATGTTCTGGCAGGTGATGGGCGGCGCGGGCGGCGCACCGGAGGGCGACGTCGCCGCGGCCGTCGCCCGCGACTTCGGCTCGCTCGACGCGCTGAAGGCGGCGTTCAACAAGGCCGGCGCGGGGGTCTTCGGGTCCGGCTGGGCCATGGTGCTGGTGGACCGTGACGGCAGGCTCAGCCTCGCGGCGCGGCCCAACCAGGATTCGCCGCTGATGGAGGGGCGGGCCGTCCTGTTCGGCAACGACGTATGGGAGCACGCCTACTACCTCAAATACCAGAACCGCCGCCCCGATTACCTCGCGGCCTGGTGGTCCGTGCTCGACTGGCCCCGCATCGGCGAACGCTACGCCCTCGCCCGCTCGGGCGCGGCGCTGGTGTGACGGGCTTCACCCCGTGCTCCGTTGCGCGGGCCGCCGGCCCGCGGCGACCCGAGCGCCCGCGGGACGACGGGCGACACCCCCGACCGGAACGGACAGGACCATGAGCCGACGCACCCTCGCCCTCGCGGCAGCCCTGACCCTCGCGGCCGGCGGACCAGCCCTCGCCCACGCCCACCTGAAATCCTCCGTGCCGGCCGCGGGCGGCACCGTGGCGGCGGCGCCCGCCGAACTCGACCTGTCCTTCTCGGAGGGCGTGAACCCGAAGTTCACCGGCCTGACGCTCACGGGCCCCACCGGGGCCAAGGTGCCGACAGGCGCGGCGGAGCTCGGCCCCGGCGGCGACACCGCGCTCGTGGTGCCGGTGGCCGGCCCGCTCGCGGCCGGCACCTACGAGGTCCGCTGGCACGCGCTCGCGACCGACGGCCACAGGACCGACGGCCGCTACAGGTTCACGGTCAAGCCTTGAACGATGCGGCGGCCGCCCTGGCCCTGTGCCGCTTCGGCCAGGACGCGGCCGCCAGCCTGCTCTGGGGCGCCTCGGCGTTCCTGTGGGCCTGCGTCCCCCCGGGCCTGTCGGCCGCCGTCGCCCTGCGGCTGCGGGGCTGGGCGCTCGCGACCATGGGGGTCGCGGTCGCCGCGACCCTGGCCAAGCTGCCGGCCGAGGTGGCGTCGATCGGGGAAGGGTGGGGCGACGCGCTCGATCCCACGGCCGTCGGCGCTGTCCTCGGCGACACGGGGGCGGGCCGGGCCTGGGCCGTGCAGGCCGCCGCCGCCCTGCTGCTCGCCGCAGCACTCCTGCTGCCGGGCCGGGCGCGCCTCGCCGTCACGGCCCTCGCCTCGGGCCTGATGATCGCCGCCCTCTGCCTCACCGGCCACGCGGCGGCGCCCGAGGGCTGGCGGGGCGCGCTGTCCCGGGCCAACGACGTCGTGCACGTCCTGTCGGGCGGGGCCTGGTTCGGCGCGCTCGCGCCCGTGCTGGTCATCCTCGGACATGAAGGCGGCGGGGAGCGGCGGGACGAGGCGGCCCTGGCGCTCCGCGGCTTCTCGCGGGCCGGCCACGCGGCCGTGGCCCTCGTGCTCCTGTCGGGGGTGGCCAGCGGCGCCCTGGTGCTCGGCCGCTGGCCGCTCGACCTCCATCGGCCCTACGAGGCCCTGCTCGACGCCAAAGTCGCGGCCGTGCTGGCCATGACGGCCCTGGCGCTCCTCAACCGCTACCTCCTCGTCCCGCGCCTCGCCCGGCAGCCCGGGGCAGGCCTCGGGCTCCGCCTCGGCACGCTCGCCGAAGTGCCGCTGGGCCTGGCGGCCATCGCGCTCGTGGCCGTGTTCGGCCTGCTGGACCCGGGATGACAGGATTGTCCCGCTCGTCCCCGCGCAGGCGCATGGGCGCTAACATTGGAGCAAAAACCCTGTTTTCTCCCACCCTCCCTCATCCTGAGCGAGGGTCCAAAGGACCCGTGTCGAAGGACGCACCAGCGGGACGCTCCCGCGCGGAGGGCGCCTGCGTCCTTCGACACGGGCGCTCCGCGCCCTGCTCAGGATGAGGAGGGTGGGGTTATTTCTCGCCTCAATGAGCGCCTATGCGCGCAGGCGGGGACCCAGCGCTCAGCAGGTTTCGGGAGAGCGTCACGCGCTCTTCCGATCAAAACCCGCGACAGGATAAGGATCTCAGCAGACGAAGCGTTGGCCTTCCAACGCAAGTCTGCTCAGGCCGCCGGCGGCGGGGCCGGGCGGCGCCGCGCCGCCGCGGGCGGCCGGAGGAGGGCGGCCGGGACGTCGCCGGACGCCGCCTCCGGCATGACGCGGATCAGCGTCAGGAGGTTGCGGACCTTGCGCAGCACCTCGAAGCGGAAGCCGTGGAAGGTGAATACCTGGCCGACGTCGGGGATGGTCCGGGCCTCGGCGATCACGAGGCCGGCGATCGTGTTGGCCTCCTCGTCCGGCAGCTCCCAGTTCATGACGCGGTTGAGGTCGCGGATCGGCACCGAGCCGTCGACCGTCACGCCGCCGTCGGCGTTGACCCGGAGGCCCTGGACCGCGAGGTCGTGCTCGTCGCGGATGTCGCCGACGATCTCCTCCAGGATGTCCTCCAGCGTCACGAGCCCCTCGACCTCGCCGTATTCGTCGACCACGAGGGCGAAGTGCTGCTTGCGGCGCAGGAACTCCTGCAACTGGTCCTGGAGGCTGGTGGTGGCGGGGACGAACCAGGGCTCGAACGCGATGGCGGTCACGTCGAGGCGGGAGCCGTCGCCGCCCGATTCGCTCAGGGCGCGCAGCACCTCCTTGGCGTGGAGCACGCCCACGATCTCGTCGGGCTCGCCGCGCCACAGCGGCAGGCGCGTGTGGGGCGAGGCCAGCACCTCGCGCAGCACCTCGGCGGGCGGCAGGCCGGCGTTGATGCTCTGCATCTTGGTGCGGTGGACCATGACGTCCTGCACTTCGAGCTCGTGCAGGTCGAGCAGTCCCCCCACCATGTCGCGGTCCGAGCGCTCGACGCCCCCCTCCTGGTGCAGGAGGTCGACGGCGCTCTTCAGCTCCTCGACGCCGGTCAGCATGGAGCGGCTCTCGTCGAGGTCGACCCCGAACAGCCGCAGGATGGCCCGGACCAGGATCTCAACGGCCGCCAGCACGGGGCCGAACACCGCCACCATGGCGGCCACCATGCGGGCCAGGAACAGCGAGGTGCGGTCCGGGTAGTTGATCGCGACCGTCTTCGGCAGCACCTCGGCGAAGACCAGGATGACGACCGTCATCGTGGCGGTGGCGTAGATGACGCCGCGGTCGCCCACCAGCGCCACCAGCACGCTGGTGATGAGGGCCGAGGCGCCGATGTTGGTGACGTTGTTGCCGAGCAGCATGGCGCCGATGAAGCGCTCGCGGTCCTCCAGGAGGCGCGTCACGATGCCGGCGCGCCTGTCCCCGCCCTTCTCGATGGCGTGCATGCGGGCGCGGGACGCCGCCGTCAGCGCCGTCTCGGCGGCCGCGAAGAAGGCCGACAGCGTGATGCACAGGGCCACCACCGCGATAGAGAGCCAGAGGTCGGCGCCCTGGGCGGCGGCGGCATCGGCCGATGCGCCATGCATGTCTAGGTTTCCGTCATCTCACGGTCGAGGAAGCCCCGCACGGCCTCGGCCGGCACGTCCGCCGCCACGAAGCTGCGGCCGATGCCGCGCGCGAGGATCAGCGTGAGGCGCCCGCGCGTCACCTTCTTGTCCTGGAACATGGCGTCGAGCACGGCGTCGGGGCCGGCGTCCCAGCCCGGCACGTCGCCGATGCGGGTCGGCAGGCCCGCGCCCGCGAGGTGGGCGGCGACCCGCGCGGCCTCGGCCGGGGGGCACAGGCCCCGCGCGGCCGAGAAGCGGAACGCCATGGCCATGCCGACCGCCACGGCCTCGCCGTGGACGAGGCGGGTGCCGTCGTAGCCCGTCAGCCGCTCCAGGGCATGGCCGAAGGTGTGGCCGAGGTTGAGCAGCGCGCGGTCGCCGTGCTCGTGCTCGTCGCGCGCCACCACGGCCGCCTTGGCGCGGCACGCCTGGGCGACGGCGTGCCGCCGTTCGGGGCCGCCCGCGGCGAAGACCGCGGCGCGGTTCCCGTCGAGCCAGTCGAAGAAGGGCGCGTCGTCGATGAACCCGTATTTGACGAGCTCGGCGTAGCCGGCGCGGAACTCGCGGGGCGGGAGCGTGTCGAGGCAGCCGGTGTCGGCCAGGACCAGCGAGGGCTGGTGGAAGGCGCCGACGAGGTTCTTGCCCTGGGGGACGTTGATGCCGGTCTTGCCGCCGACGGAGGAATCCACCTGGGCCAGCAGGCTCGTCGGGATCTGCACGAAGCGCAGACCCCGCTTCAGCGTGGCGGCCACGAAGCCCGCGAGGTCGCCCACGACGCCGCCGCCGAGCGCCACCACGAGGTCGCCGCGCTCGGCCCGGGTGTCGAGCACGGCGCCGCAGACCTCGGCATAGGTGGCGAAGCCCTTGGAGCCCTCGCCGGGCGCGACCGTGACGGCCGAATGGCGCAGGCCCGCGGCGTCGAGCGAGGCTCGCAGGGCCGGTAGGTGCCGCAGGGCGAGGTTGGCGTCGGTGACGACCGCCACGGAGGCGCCGGGCGCCAGGGCGGCGATGCGCGCGCCGGCGCCGGCGATCAGCCCGGGGCCGATCAGGATGTCGTAGGAGCGCGCGCCGAGCGCCACCGCGACGCGGGTCGGCTCCTCGCCCGCAGGGCCGTCGGGCGGCGTCACGGGGCGAGCTTCGCCGCGATGGCCGCGACCATCTGGTCCACCATGGCGTCGTGCGAGCAGTCGCGCGATTCGACCGTGACGTCGGCCTCGGCGTAGACGGGGTAGCGTTCGGCCATGAGGCGCTTCAGGGTCCCTTCGGGGTCGGGCGTCCGCAGGAGGGGACGGTTGGAGCGCTTGCGCACGCGGCGCATCAATACGTCGAAATCCGCCTTGATCCAAACCGACAGGCCCCCGGCCTTGATGGCCGCGCGGGTGGCGGGATGGATGAAGGCGCCCCCGCCCGTGGCCACCACGCGGGCGCCGGCGCCGATCAGGCGGTCGACGACGCGGTTCTCGCGGTCGCGGAAGAAGGACTCGCCGTGGCGGGCGAAGATGTCCGGGATCGTCATGCCGGCGGCGGTCTCGATCTCGGCGTCGCTGTCCACGAAGGCGAGGCCGAGATGGGCCGCGAGGCGCCGCCCCATCACGGTCTTGCCGGCCCCCATCATGCCGGTGAGCACGATCGGCCGGGCGCCGAGCCGCGCCAGGAGGACGGCGGCGCGCGCCGGCGCGTCGACGCGCGGCCCACCCGCGCGGCCCGCCCTGCCGCCCTCGCCCGCCCTCGCGTGATCCCCGAACTGCGCCGTCGCCCTCATGGCGCCATCATTAGCACGGCGCTCGGGCCTTGCTAATCCCGCGCGCGAGGTGTGGAGGGTCAGGCCGGCCAGCCCGCGAGCGGCCGGTGGAAATCCGCGTGATGCAGCAGTTCCGCCGCGACCCGCTGGCTCGGAAAGCCCATCAGCACGACCTGTAAACCGGCTTTGCGCCCGTGCTTCATGGCGGGGACGCAGTCGGTGTCATTCGTGATGAGCACGATGCGGTCGACCGTTCCAAGGGCCGAGATGGTGGCGATGTCGAGGCCGATCCGCATATCGACGCCCTTCTGCTCGAAGTCCGGCTTGAAGTCCGCGTCGGCGAGGGCCTGCCCCGGCGCTGGAGGCCTCTTCAGGACGAAACCCCGGAACTTCAGGACTCCGAGGCGGACCGCAAACAGGTCCTTGCTGGCAAGTTCCGCCAGCCAAGCCGATGATCCGGAAAACTGATGGGTCTCGCGGGAGACCGGCAGCTTCGCAGTGCCCGCATAGGGCGCACAATCGTAATAGAATGCGCGGAAAAGTTCCTCGTCGGGCGTGATGCAGGCGCGGGCGATCTTCTCGATGTAATCGGGGTCGTAGTGTCTCTGAGCCTTCTTGCGCACCAGGACGCGGAGATGACCACCGTCGATCAAGAGGGCCACCCGCTTCGCCATTCGGACACTCCCGAAAACGAAAACCCCCGCGCATCGCTGCACGAGGGTTTCCCTATAATGCCCGCCTACGGGCGTAGCGGAAGTCCTGATCGATGGGGTGAGTCGTGACGGAAGTCAACCTCCACGTCCATATCCGGGGTTCGCTTTCCCTGCATTGTCGCATCCGGACGTCGAACCGAGCATCTGCCGCACACGGGTTCCGTCCGATCGCTTCCCTTCACCGCTCGTCCCCGCTCCGCGCGGGTGCAGAGGGAGGACCGGCCTTCGGCTGGACATCCCGCGTTGGATCACTGCCTGCGCGGGGACGAGTGGGGGGAGAGGGCGATCCGAACTGATCGACCTGAAACCGTGTCACAGACCACCCCGCGCCACCCCCTCCAGCCGGTCGAGGGCCATGTTCAGCGTCGCGTCCGCCTTGGAGAAGCAGAAGCGCACCACGCTGCGCACCGGCTCTTCCGCGTAGAAGGCCGAGACCGGCACGGCCGCGACGCCGTGGCGGGCGACCAGCCGCTCGCAGAAGGCGACGTCGTCCGCGACCCCGAGGGGCGCCAGGTCGACGTTGAGGAAATAGGTGCCCTCGGTCGGCAGCACGGCGAAGCCGCGCTCGGCGAGGCCCGCGGCCAGGAGGTCGCGCGAGCGCTGGAGCCCGGCCCTCATGCCGGCGAACCAGCCGTCCGGCTTGCCGAGCCCGTGGGCGACGGCGCTCTGGAGGTTCGGCGGGGTCGTGAAGGTGAGGAACTGGTGCGCCCGGCTCAAGCCCCGCATCAGGCGCGGGGGCGCCACCGTGAAGCCCACCTTCCAGCCCGTGAGGCCGAAGATCTTGCCGGCCGAGCCGACCTTGACGCTGCGCTCGGCCATGCCGGGCAGGGTCATCAGGGGCACGTGCTCGGCGCCGTCGAAGGTGATGTGCTCCCACACCTCGTCGCAGAGCGCCACCGCGTCGTGCGCGACGCAGAAGCGCGCGAGCCGCTCCAGCGCGTCGCGCGGGAAGACCGTGCCGGAGGGGTTCAGGGGCGAGTTGAACAGCACCACCCGCGTGCGGGGCGAGAAGGCCCGCGCGAGGTCGTCGTCCGTGAAGCTCCAGTGCGGGGGCTTCAGCGTGACGAAGCGCGGCACGCCGCCGGCCCGCCGCACGAGCGGCAGGTAGGCGTCGTACATGGGCTGGAACAGCACGACCTCGTCGCCGGGCGCGACCAGGGCCAGCAGCGCGCCGGCCAGGGCCTCGGTGGCGCCCGACGTCACCATGACGTCGTCGGGCGCGAGCGCGAGCCCCCAGAAGCGGGCGTAGTGGTCGGCCACGGCGCCCCGCAGCTCCGGCAGGCCCATCATGGGCGGATACTGGTTCGAGCCCTCGACCACGGCCTCGGCCGCGCGGCGGCGCACGTCGAGCGGCCCGGGGTCCTCGGGGAAGCCCTGGCCGAGGTTGACGGCGCCGTGCTGGCGGGCCAGCCGCGACATGGTCTCGAAGACGGTCGTGGGGAGGTCGGCGAAGACGGGGTTCATGGGGGCTGCGGCGGGCGGAGGGACGGGCGGGCCGGAGGTGTCGCGGTTCGGGGCGGGTTTGGCAAGCGGGCGGCGGGATCGCGTCAGGCCGGTCCGCTGGCCGGGCGCGTCGAGCGTCGCTGCGGGCGCGCCTCCCCGGCCGGGGAGTTTCGCCCTTCTCCCCAGCGGGGAGAATCGGGCACCCATCCCGGCAAGCCGGGATGGGTGCCCCGGTGGCGCGCAGCGCCGGATGAGGGGGGATCCACCCCCTGTGGAATCCCCCTCATCCGCCCTTATCGCGGCTTCGCCGCGACGGGCACCTTCTCCCGCAGGCGGGAGAAGGGCGCCAACGCCCAGCCTCAGTGATGTGGGCCAACGCTCGGCCCCCAGGGAGAGGACTGATTCCAGTCCACATCGGGCATCCACCAGGAAGACCGGCCGGCATTGGCGCGAACCATCTTCATGTTGTCGTGATTTCCGCGCGCTGAATAGCCCTTCTGCTCCGCAACCCATTCACTGCCGGGACAAGCAGGACGATGGTGGATGTTCCGAGCAGCCAGATCGCAGACGCTTCGAGCGTTCTCTCGCTGCCAAGAAACGCGGAAAGTGGACCCGCTAAAGCGTAGCCCAGGGGGATCAGCGCGAAGGATCCGAGCCAATCATAAGAGCTCACCCTCGAAAGCGCCTCAGCGGGCACTTGTTCCTGCATCGTCGTGTCGAACAGCACTGTAAAGACGGCCAAGCCTCCACCCCAGAAAGCCGCAGCGAGGACGATGGCCCAAAGCGGTCCGATCCATGCCAGCGAGAGAAGGAACGGCAAGGCTGAGAACGTTCCAAGCGTCGCCCAGATCAAGGGAAAGCGCGGCTTGAATCGCATGCTGAAGAGTCCGCCGAGCACGGCCCCGATCCCCTCGCCGGACAAGATGATCCCCCAAGCGGAAGCTCCGCCGAGGCGTTGTTCAGCGATCAGCGCGCCCAACACCATGACGGGCGCCAGGACGAACATGTGGTAAAACCCGAACTGGACAACGATGATCCAGAGCCAATGGTGAGACGTGAACTCGCCCCAGCCGAGACGCAACTGCCGCAGGAATGGCTCCGGCTTTTCAATCACCCGTGCTGGCGATAGGTCGAGCGAAAGCAAGCAGATCGCTCCGATGGCGTAGGTCAGCGCATCGACGAGGATGGCCCAAGGCGCTCCACCCGCGGCGACCAGAAGGCCGGCCAGCGCAGGTCCAGCAACCCGCCCGGCCCATTTCGCTATGCCGATCAGGGCATTGGCATCCTGGAGTCTGGCCGCGCTCGTGATCTCGGGGACCAGGCCTGTCAATGCTGGACCGAAGAACGCCTGCCCTGCTCCGAGGACCGCGCCGATCGCCATGATCGATCCTATGGGAGGATGCGACGTCAGCAGCAGTCCGGCAAGGAGGAGCTGCACGACGCAACGGATCGAATCGGACGCGACCATGACGTGCTTGCGTGCGAAGCGGTCGGCGATGACCCCGCCGACGAGGAGGAACATGACCATGGCGCCCGTTTCAGCGGCGAGCACGAGGCCGACGTCCGCTGCCCCGTGACCCTGATCGAAGATGGCGAACGTCAGAGCGACCGGCACCATGCCGCTCCCCGTGAGGGACACCCCATAGCCGAGGAAGAACAAGCAGAAGTTGCGTTCCGCCAGGACGCCCGCGCGCGCAACCAGTGATGATGCCTTCATGGTCCACCTGCGCTTCTGACGATCGACTCGGTCATATGACTCGGCTTGAAACGGTGAACAAGCTTCGCTCATGGCCATCACGGGCCTGCAATCCCGGATCCCGCAGTGAGTTTCGTCTCAGTAGATGCGTTGGAGATTGAATGGAGTCCGGCCAAAGTCTGATCTGATCTGCTGCTCAATCGTCCTCGGAAGCGGACAGGCTTGGACTCGTCGTCTCGGCAGGACAGCGTGCATCCGAGCCTTTTCGCCTACAGGAGTGTGTCAAGTGTCGGCACCCCCCGCCGTTGGCCGGTCACCGATGGCGGCAGCCCGCCGAGGCAGCGGCATCGTCGGAACGCTGATCGCGTGACCGGAGCGTGCGATCGCGGAGGACGGCGAGGCTGTTGCCGAAGGCGACCCTGTATCGGCGACCGACCTCTTCCATGGCGTCGCGGGCCGCGCGGTGGTCGAGAGTCATGGGCGCCGAAAGCGCCAGCGGGAGGTCGAGCAGCCGCATCGCATCGGATCGGTCGATGACCGAGTGGAGAAATATCGATTTGCCCGCCGTCGCGAGTCTCTCTAACCATCGGGCAACGGCCGTGCCCGGGGACGATCCCATGTCGCTGAACGACGATCCCGCATTCTGGGCGTCCGCCCGCAAGCATCTGACGCGCTACGGACCCAGCTTCGAATCGGTGATCGTCGAGAGAGCCGGGGGCAGCTTCGTCTACGATGCGGACGGGCGCGCGATCCTGGACTTCACGTCCGGCCAAATGAGCGCCGTCCTCGGCCACACCCATCCCGACATCGTGGCGACGGTCGAGCGGCAGATGGGATCGGTCGCTCACCTCTTCAGCGGCATGCTGTCCCGTCCGGTCGTCGAGCTGGCCTTGCGTCTGGCCCGCCTCGCGCCCGGTCTCGACCGCGTGCAACTCCTCACGACGGGGGCGGAGTCGAACGAGGCGGCGATCCGGATGGCGAAACTGGTCACCGGCGGGCACGAAGTCGTGGCCTTCGCGCAGAGTTGGCACGGCATGACCGGGGCGGCGGCTTCGGCGACCTACAGCGCCGGCAGGAAAGGCTACGGGCCGGCCGCGGCCGGCTCGTTCGTCATCCCCGCACCCAACTCCTACCGCCCGCGCTTCACGCATCCCGACGGCTCCAACGATTGGCGGACCGAACTCGACGACGCGTTCTCCCTGGTCGACCAGCAATCGACCGGCAGCCTCGCGGCGTTCATCGCCGAGCCGATCCTGTCGAGCGGCGGCATCCTCGAACTCCCGCCCGGCTATCTCGCGGCGTTGAAGCGGAAGTGCGAGGAGCGGGGGATGCTGCTGATCCTCGACGAGGCCCAGACCGGCATCGGCCGGACCGGGCACATGTTCGCCTTCCAGCGCGACGGCGTGACGCCCGATGTCCTGACGCTGTCGAAGACCCTGGGCGCCGGCCTTCCGCTCGCGGCCGTCATGACCACCGAGGAGATCGAGCGGAAGGCTCACGACAGGGGGTTCCTCTTCTACACCACCCACGTCTCCGATCCGCTGCCGGCGGCGGTCGGCGTGACGGTCCTCGACGTGGTCGAACGCGACGGGCTGGTCGAGCGGGCCGTCACCCGCGGCGAACGGCTCCGGCACGGCCTGCTCGCCCTTCAGCAGAGGTTCGAATGCGTCGGGGACGTGCGGGGACGTGGCCTCCTGCTCGGGCTCGAGATCGTCACGGACCGGCACACCAAGGCCCCGGGCTTCGAGCTCGGCGCCCGGATCATGGAGGAGGCCATGCGGCGGGGTTTGAGCATGAACATCGTCAAGCTCCCCGGCATGGGTGGCGTGTTCCGCATCGCACCGCCCCTGACGGTCTCGGATGCCGAGGTCGATCTCGGGGTGCAGATCATGTCGGATGTGATCGAGGTCGTGGCCAACGCTCACTGATCGCGGCGGCGGCCGACCTCGTCCCGCGGCATCGCATCGGCCGCACCGCGCCATGAACGTCGATGGCGGCGCGGCGAGGGTCGATGCAGGATGGGAGAACGGCCCGTGCGACAGTGCCGGGCCACGACAGGGGAGAGGCCGCATGATCAGCATCGACCGGAGCCGCGACGTGCTGGGCGTCATCGACGTGCAGCCGACCTTCATGCCGGGCGGCGAGCTGCCGGTGGCGGAGGGGGACGCCGTGGTCGAGCCCATCAACGCGCTGCTGGCGCGGCGCTTCGACCACGCCTTCGCGACCCAGGACTGGCACCCGCCGGGCCACGTCTCCTTCGCGTCGACGCACGGGGCGGCCCCCTTCTCGACCCTGCCCCTCCCCTACGGCGAACAGACGCTGTGGCCCGATCACGCGATGGTCGGCAGCGCCGGCGCCGCGCTGCATCCGGGGCTCGACGCGGACCGGCTGGAGGCAATCTTCCGCAAGGGGTTCCGGCCCGGCATCGACAGCTATTCGGCCTTCCGCGAGAACGACCGCACCACCGGCACGGGCCTCGGGGGATGGCTGAAGGAGCGGGGCTTCGGGCGGCTGTTCCTGTGCGGCCTCGCCACCGACTTCTGCGTCTTCTGGTCGGCGCAGGACGCGCGCGCGCTCGGCTACGAGGTCGCGGTGATCGAGGACGCCTGCCGCGGCATCGGGGCGCCCGCCGGCGAGGGCACGACCCTGGACGTCGCCCGCCGCGTCCTGCGGGACGCCGGCGTTCAGCTCGTCCGCGCGGCGGACCTCGGCTGAGAGGCCTGCGCGAACCCCGCGAGGACCGCCTCGGCGGCCGTGACGCCGCTCTCGTGGGCGCCGTGGGCCGTGGTGAAGCGGGCGGGCGAGCAGGCCTCGCCGGCGAAGAACAGGCGGCCGTCGACGGGCTCGGCGAGCCGCGCCCGGGCGCCCGCCGCACCCGGGACCGCATAGGCGTAGGCGCCGCGGATGTGGGGCGCGCGTCCCCAGCCGGTCAGGTGCAGGGCGTGGACGGCGAGACCCGCCTCGGCGCCGAGCTGCCCGCGGAGTTCGGAGCGCGCGAAGTCGAGCGCCGCGGCGGGGCCGGCCTCCGCCATGTCGCGGGCGAGCGCGCCGCCCATGAAGCACTCGATCACCGGCCGGCCGAAGGGCCGGAGGTGGTAGGCGGCCGTGCGGGCCGTGTCGCTCGCGCCCAGGCAATAGGCTTCGGCCGGGAACAGCTCGGGCTCGGAGAGGCCGAGCCACAGCTTCTCGACCGAGCCCAGCGGCAGAAGCCCCGCGGCCTCGACCTTGCCGGGCAGCGCCGGGCGGAAGCGCAGCGCCTCGGCGGCCAGCACGTCGGTCGAGGCCGTCACCACCACGGCGCGGGCCTCGACCGCGCCGCGGGCCGTCTCGATCCGCACCGGGCCGGCGCCGGAATGGTCGATCAGCGTCACGGGCGTGCCGAGCGCCGCCGGGATGGCGCGGCCGTGGTGGGCCACGAGCCGGCCGTAGCCCTCGACGACGCGCCAGTCCTCGCCCTCGCCGGGGCGGTAGTCCGCGGAGTCGCGCACCGACACGCGGTCGATCTCGGCGCCGCTGACGTAGGTGCTGACGGCGTCGAGCAGCCCGCGCCAGCGGCTGTCCCCCGGCAGGCAGGCGGACAGGGGGCCGTCGCCGCCCCGCTCCGCCGCCCGCTCGGCCCGCGCGCGGAAATCTTCGAGCGCCGCCTCGTAGCCGGCCTGCTCGTCGGGGTCGAGGCCGAGGTCGCGCTCCTCGTCGTCCCAGGGCGCCGGGCGCCGGTCCACCGTGAAGCCCTCGTCGCCGGCGATGCCGGTCCAGACGTTGGTGAGGGCGCTGTGGAGCCAGGCGCAGCCGAGGTCGACCGGCACCGCGGCGTCCCCCGCGCCGGCGCGCAGGTCGACCGTGTGGGCGCGGCCGCCGAGCCTGTCCTGGGCCTCGATCAGCAGCACGGAGAGCCCCGGCTCGCGCAGCAGGCGCCGCGCCGCGGCGATGCCCGCGGCGCCGCCCCCGATCACCGCCACGTCGACCCGGTCCCGCATGCGTTCGATCTCAGCCTCCGGCCGCGACCGCGGCCCGCGGCAGGGCCTGGAGGACCGAGGTCTTCTGGTGCTGCATCGGCGGGGCCGGGGGCGCGTAGACGCCCGCCATGGCGGCGTTCTCGAACAGGCTCGACACCGAGGACTCCTGGGCGATGCGGCTGACGGCTTCGCCGATCAGCGGCGCCACCGAGATGACGCGGATGTTCTTCGCCAGCCGCACGGCCTCGGTGGCGTGGATCGTGTCGGTCAGCACCAGCTCCTTGAGGTTGGAGCCCGCGATGCGCGCCACGGCGCCGCCCGACAGCACGCCGTGGGTACAATAGGCCGACACGTCGCTGGCGCCCTGGGCCAGCAGCGCGTCGGCGGCGTTGCACAGCGTGCCGCCGGAATCGACGATGTCGTCGAGCAGGATGCAGCTCCGCCCCCTGACGTCGCCGATGATGTTCATGACCTCGGACTCGCCCGCCCGCTCGCGGCGCTTGTCCACGATGGCGAGCGGCGCGTCGATGCGCTTGGCGAGCGCGCGGGCCCGCACCACGCCGCCGACGTCGGGCGATACCACCATGACGTTCGCGCAGTCGAACCGCTCGACGACGTCGCGCACCATCACGGGGGCGGCGAAGAGGTTGTCGGTGGGGATGTCGAAGAAGCCCTGGATCTGCCCGGCGTGGAGGTCGACGGTCAGCACGCGGTCGACGCCCGCGCGGGTGATGAGGTTGGCGACCAGCTTGGCCGAGATGGGCGTGCGCGGCCCCGCCTTGCGGTCCTGCCGGGCGTAGCCGAAGTAGGGCACCACCGCCGTGATGCGCCGGGCCGAGGCGCGCCGCAGCGCGTCCGTCATGATGAGCAGTTCCATCAGGTGGTCGTTGGTCGGGGAGGAGGTCGACTGGACGATGAACGTGTCCTCGCCCCGCACGTTCTCCTGGATCTCGACGAAGATCTCCATGTCGGCGAAGCGCTTCACCACGCAGCGGGTCAGCGGCACCTTGAGGTAGGCCGCGATGGCCTCGGCGAGCGGGCCGTTGGAATTTCCGGGCAGGATCTTGATCGTTCCGGCCATGATGTCCCCCTCAGCGTGTCGACGGAAGCGGCGCGGTCGCCAGAGCGTCATGCGATGCCCGGTCCTCGACGGGAGGCGCGGGTCAGGTGGGCCGCAGCGGCATCCGGCCGAAGCGAGGGCGTCATACCAGCGTTACGATCGTCGAACAACGCGCGGCGACGCAGCATCGTGAACGCCCCCTCCTCCCGCCGCGCGGTGTTGCAGAGTCAGCGCAGCACGAGGCCGAGATCCGGGGCGTTGAGCGCCTCCGTGCCCTCCGCCCCCACCAGCGACGTGCGGCCGAGGCACAGGGCCGTCTCCGTGTCGGAGTCCATCAGGATCATGTGGAGGAAGAACACCTGGCCCGGCGCGATGACGAAGGGGTTGGCGCCGTAGAACATGGGCGCGTCCATCCAGGAGGGCGCGAAGGTGGCGCCGAGCGCGTAGCCGCAGGCGTTGAGGCGGTGGGCGCCGAGGCCGTGCGCGTCGAGCACGCGCGCGTGGGCCGCGAAGACGTCGCCGGCCGTGCGGCCGGGCCTGAGCTCGGCCTCGCAGGCGAGCAGCGCCTCGCGCGCCGCCGCGTGGTAGGCGCCGTGCAGCGGCTTCGGCCGCCCCACCACGTGGGTCCGCATCAGGGCGGCGTGGTAGCGGTGGAAGGTGCCGGCGAATTCGAGCGTGATCTGGTCGTCGGCGTCGAGCCGCCGGCGCCCGGCCTTGGAGCGGCACAGCAGGGCGTCGCCGCCCGAGCCGATGATGAAGGCGTTGCCGGGCTCCTCGCCCCCGCCCCCGAAGACCGCGGCGTGCTGCGCCGCCAGGATCGCGCCCTCGTCGGCGCCCGGCGCCAGGAGGCGGATCGCGGCGCGGTCGGCGTCGTCCGACAGGGCGGCGGCGCGGCGCACGCAGGCGACCTCGGCCTCCGACTTGGTGACGCGCAGACCCGGCACCAGCGCGGTGGCGTCGGCGGTCTCGACCAGCCCGTCGAGCGCCGCCGCGAGCTTCAGGCCGTCCGCGTAGGGCAGGCCGTGGGCGCCGAACTCGACGCCGAGGCGCCGGCCCCGCAGGCCGAGGTCGGCCAGCATCGCGGCGAGATCGCGGGCGGGCTCGGCATCGGCGCCGTCTCGCCAGACGCGGATGTCGCCGACGAGCGAGGTGCGCTGCGCCTGCCGGAGGTCGGCCGAGCGCGTCAGCAGGGCGGTGGCGCCGTCGGCGCCGACGTAGAGGCACTGGAAGAAGCAGAAGCCGAACGTGTCGTAGCCCGTCAGCCAGTACATGCTGTTCTGCGAGAACAGCAGCATCCCGTCGAGCCGGCGCTCGGCCAGGGCGGCGGCGAGGCGCGCGCGGCGGGCGGCGAATTCGGACGGGGCGAAGTGGAGGGACATGGGGCGGCTCCGGCGCGGCTGTCGCGCGGAAGCCTTAACCCGGCCGGCTCACCGCTGCCAGCGCAGGCCCAGCAGGAACACGTTCTGCCCGAAGGAGGAGCCCGGCAGCGTGCTGTTGAGGTGCTCGTGGTCGTAGCTCGCGGTGGCGACCCATGAACGCGACAGGTGGACTTCGGCCTTCAGAGTCTCGGCCAGCGTGTTCTCGGTGATGGGCACGCCGACGTAGTCGGTGTTGAGGTAGGACAGCGCCGCCGTGACCGTCAGGTTGCGCAGCAGCGCGTGGGTGACCTGCAGCGTGGCGGACTGGGACTCCGTGCCCGGCGAGCCCGCCACGGTGGTCTCGTCGAAGCTGGTGGCGGCGCGGAAGCTGACGGTGGTGAGGGGCGTCGCCGCGTAGGTGATCGCGCCGTTGAACACCGGGCTGGTGATGTCCTTCAGCCGGGGGTCCTCGTAGCTGCGCCCGCCGTAGCCGGCCGACAGCTCGCCCGACAGGAGCCGGGTCAGCTCGAAGGAGGAGCCGACCTGCCCGGTGACGCCGATCGAATCGCGCCGGAACCCGATATAGTCGACCTCGCGGTCGTGCAGGCGGTCGTCGGCGAAGACGTCCACGAAGGGGCGCAGCACCGGCGTCATCTCGTAGGTGGCGCGCAGGCGCACCCCGGCGTCGTCGAAGTTCTCGCTGGCGAGGTCCTGGAAGCCGCCGCCCGCGTCCCTGGCGTCGTCGTAGGCGGTGCGGTCGAGCGAGCCGTGGAGCGCCAGGTTGAGGCGGCCGAGGGTCTCCGAGCCGCCGACCGCGCCGCCGAAGGTCGCGATGAGCGGCCGCGACTGGGCGCCCGCCGCGACTTCGGGCGAGCCGATGCGCTGCGTGTCGACCGCGAAGCGGGTCTCGGCGTCGAGCGCCGTGTCGCGGTCGAGGTCGTAGCGGTAGTCGATGACGCCGGTGGCGTCGGGCCGATTCGCCTCGGGGGCGCTGAAGAAGGCGTCGTAGCCGCCGTGCAGGCTCGCCGTCAGCGCGTTGCGCGACCAGGTCGAGGCGACGCCGAGCCCCCCCTCGGTGCGCTCGAAGGCGGAGGGGCGCAGGCTGCTCTGCGTCTGGTTCGGGTTCGAGTCGAAGCCGAGGCTCTGCGTCACGTAGGGGGTCAGTCGCAGCGAGCCAACCTCCACCCCGACGGGGTCGTAGGGCGCGTCCTCGATGCGGTTGCGGAGCCGCACGCCGGCCGGCAGCCCCTCGGGCGGCAGGACCGCGACCGAGGGCGCGGGGCGGAGGACGTCGCCGACCGTGTCGATCGCGGCGCCGCCGGCGCGCAGGCGCAGCGAGGCCGGCGCGGAGGACGGATAGGCCTGGAGCCCCGGCAGCGGCGGGGGACCCTTGCGGGGCGTGCGGGTGCGGTCCGCCGTCTTGGCCGTGCCCTTGGGGAAGGCGAACCGGCCGCGCGGCGCCTCGGCCGCGCCGGGGCCCGCCGCGGTGCCGATGCCGCCGTCGGCCGGCAGCGGGGGCGCGGGAGCGCCCGCACCGTCGGCGTCGCCACCGGCCGTGCCGTCCACGGAGCCCCGCAGCGTCGGGACCGCCGTGGACGGGCCGCCGGTCGTCACCTGGGCGGAGGCCGGCGGGGCCGCGGCCGCGAGGACCACCGCGAGGACGGCGGCGCCGAGCAGCGCCGAGGGGCCGGCCGGGCGGCGGTTCGTCGAAGGCACGTGGCGTCCCGCCCTTTCCGGCTCGCTGCGATGACCAAAAAATAGGTCCCCATGGTTAATAGGCGGTTAGCCGGGCCGGGACGCGCCGCCGTGAACCCTCCGCCGGGGCGGACCGTTGGGTGCCCGACACCGCCCCGTCGAGGAGCCGCGCCATGGACATCCTGCCCCCCAAACACGAGACGGTGGAGCGCGACGGCACGCGCCTGCACGTCGCCCGCCTGGAGTCGCTGGAGCGGCCGGAGGCGAGCGGGCGCGGGTCCGTGGCGGGCCGGACGTTGCTGTTCCTTCACGGCTGGCCGGAGTTCTGGTGGACGTGGTCGCCCGTGATGGAGCGGCTCGCGGCGCGGGGCTACGACTGCGTGGCCCCGGACCTGCGCGGCTTCGGCGACAGCGACCACGCGCCCGAGGGGCGCTCGGCCGAGGTCGGCCCGGACGTCCACGCGGCCGACGCGCTGGCGGTGATCGAGGGGCTCGACCTCGGCCGCGTCGGCGTGGTGTCGCACGACGTCGGCGCCTCCGTGGCGCAGAGCCTCGGCCGTGCCGCGCCGGAGCGGCTGGCCGGGCTGTTCTTCTTCGACTGCCCCTACCCCGGCATCGGGCAGCGCCTCGCGGCGCCCGAGATGCTGGCGGAGATCTGGTACCAGAGCTTCAACCAGATGCCGCTGGCCGTGGAGCTCGTCGGCGCCTCGCGCGACACGATCCGCAGCTACATCGGCACCATGCTGCGCCACTGGGCGGCCGGCAACCCGGCGGCCTTCGACGACGCCACGGTCGAGCGCTTCGTCGACAACTTCGCCAAGCCCGGCAATCTCCAGGGCGGCTTCAACTGGTACATCAGCCAGGCCGAGTCCCGCCTGAAGATGGCGAAGGGAGAGGCGCCGCGGCTCCCGCCCATCGCGGTGCCGACCTGCGTGCGCTGGGGCGAGCGCGACCCCATCCTGCGGGTCGAATGGGGCGACAGGCTCGGCGAGACCTTCTCGGACCTCGACTTCGCGCCCTTCGCGGGCCTCGGCCACTTCCCGCACCGCGAGGACCCGGACCGCGCCGCCGACGAGATCGACCGCTTCTTCCGCGAGAAGCTGCCAGTCTGAGCCTATCCGCAGGCGAGCTTGTCGCAGCGCTTCATCGCGGCCACGGCCCGCCCCATCGCGTCCGGGCCGGGATAGCCCAGGAGGCCGACGTTGCCGACCGAGAAGGACGGCGTCGCCTCGAAGCCGAGCGAGGCGGCGAGCTGCGCCTGACGCTTGATCACCGCGCCCACCTGCGGCAGGTCGGCGGCGGCCTCGACAGCGCGGGCATCGAGCCCCATCTCGCCCACCACCGCGAGGGCCAGGGGGCCGTCGATGGGGCCGCGCCTGGCGTAGATCGCCCGGTGGAAGGCATAGGCCCGGGCGGGTCCGGCGGTGCGCAGCACGGCCTGTTGCACCTTGGCGGCCTGCACGGAGCCGAGGCTCAGGATCGGGTCGTTGACGAGGCCGAGCTTGAGGCCCGGATCGGCGTGCAGCAGCGCGTCGAGGTCGTGCTCGGCCTTGCGGCAGTAGGGGCAGTTGTAGTCGAAATATTCGACCAGGATGACCTCGGGATGCTGCGCGCCGGCCCACACCACGCCGGGCAGACCCTCGACCGAGAGGTCGGACGGGAGGCGGTAGTTGTAGACCTGTTGGCCGTCGTCGCCCGTGAAGGGGAACAGGCTGCCGGCCTGGGCCAGGGCGCTCCCGGGCAGGGCCGCGGAGAGCGCCAGCCCCATCGTGCCGCGCAGCAGGCCGCGTCGATCCACCACCATCCCGCCGTCCTTCCGCATCGCCCGCCCCTCGCTCTAGCGCCGCATGGTGAACGGCTTGTCAACCATCGCGCCTTAAGCTCGATGAGGGGCGGGCATCCGGCCGCACGACGCTCGGGGATCGCGATGGCGAAGTCGAACAGAACGATGACGCTGCGGGGGGCCGTCCTCGCCCTGGCTCTCGCGGGCCTTGCCCTCGCGGGGCCGGAGGCGGCCGTCGCGGCCGGCCCACCGGCGGCCTCCTCGGCGCGGACGGGCGATTTCGCGGGCTTCGTCCAGTCGCTGTGGCCCGAGGCCCACGCGCGGGGCGTGTCGCGCGACACGTTCGACGCGGCCTTCCGGGACGTGACGCCCGATCCCGACGTGATCGAGAAGACCCGCACGCAGGCCGAGTTCCGCAAGACGGTGGGCCAGTACCTGGAGACCGCCGTGTCGGACAAGCGCATCGCGCTCGGCCGCGACAAGTTCGGCGAATATGCGCGCTGGCTGGCGCGGGCCGAGGAGAAATACGGCGTCGACCGGTACATCATCATGGGGGTGTGGGGGCTCGAGACCAAATACGGCACCTACATGGGCGACGATTCGGTGATCCGCTCGCTCGCCACCCTGGCGGCGGCGCGCTACCGCGGCACCTATTTCCGCACCGAGCTCATCAAGGCGCTGGTGATCCTGCAGGAGGGCCACGTCGACCCCGCCCACATGATCGGCTCCTGGGCCGGCGCCATGGGGCAGACGCAGTTCATGCCGTCGAACTTCAAGCCCTACGCGGTCGACTTCGACGGCGACGGCAAGCGCGACATCTGGACCAGCGTGCCGGACGCCATCGGCTCGACGGCGAACTTCCTGAAGAAGCACGGCTGGGTGTCGGGCGAGACCTGGGGCTACGAGGTGGTGGTGCCGGACGGCGCCGCGGCCGGCGGCGACGGTTCCGCGCCCTTCGCGGCCTGGGCCGCGCAGGGCGTGGTGCGGGCCGACGGCGGCGAGATGCCGCGCGCGGGGCGCGCCGCCCTGCTGCGCCCCGCCGGCGCGGGCGGCCCGGCCTTCCTCGTGACGCCCAATTTCAAGGTCATCAAGAGCTACAACAACTCGACCTCCTACGCGCTCGGCGTGTCGC
>CAXTBR010000020.1:0-60063 GCA_964242785.1 uncultured Lichenihabitans sp.
CGGGGGGCGGGGATCGATGTTCGGCACGCTGATCGGCGTGTTCATCCAGGTGATGGTCCGCAACGCCCTGAACCTGATGGGCGTGTCGCCGTTCTGGCAGGGCACCGCGATCGGCACCATCATCATCGTGGCCGTGCTCGTCGAGCGGCTGGCGAGCAGCCGGGCGCACCGCTGATGTCCGCGGCCTCCCCCTCGCGCGCGGTCCGTCTCTACGGGACCGACGAGCCCGCACCCCTCTCGCACCGGCTTCGGGCCGGGCCCCTGCAAGCCTCGCTCGAAGCGGGAAACCTCCGTCACATCCGGTTCGACGGCGTCGAGGTCATCCGGGCGGTGTCGTTCATCGTCCGCGATCGCGACTGGGGCACCTACGATCCCGTCCTGACGGACCTGGTCGTCTCGGAGACGCCGGGCGCCTTCACGGTCTCGTACAGGGCGAGCGTGGACGACGGCGCCCAGCGCCTGGACTATGCGGCCGAGATCGAAGGCCATGCGGACGGGCGGCTCGACTTCCGGGCCCGCGCCCTGCCCGGCACCGACTTCCTGACCAACCGCACCGGCTTCGTCGTGCTGCATCCGATCGTCGGCGTGGCGGGCGCGCCCGTGACCATCGAGGACGTCGACGGGACCGTCACGCCCGGCCGCTTTCCCGCTCTGATCGATCCCGTCCAGCCGATGATGAACCTGCGCGCCCTGACGCACGAGGCCGCGCCGGGGCTCCGCGTCGCCTGCCGCATGGTCGGCGACACGTTCGAGATGGAGGACCAGCGCAACTGGACCGATGCGTCCTACAAGACCTACGTGCGCCCGCTCGCCCTGCCGTGGCCCTATACCCTGCCTGAAGGCCGGCCGATGGAGCAGGCGGTCTCCCTGGGTATCGAGCGCGGAGCCGGGGGGACGGCGGCCTCCGACGGGGCGGTCACGCTGACGCTGGGCGAGACCGATGGCCTGTTTCCCTCGCTCGGTGTCGGCTACGACCCGCACGCGGACGCCCAGGCCCGCCTGAAGCACGACGTGCTCCGCGAGATCGGCGCGGCGCATCTCGTCTGTCACTACGATCCACGGCGCGGGCATGGCCGCGAGACGCTGGTCGAGGCGGTGGCCGTGGCGCGCCTGCTCGGGGCCACGCCGTGGCTCGAAGCCGTGATCGCCGCCGTCGAGGGGGCCGAGGCGGAAGTCGCGGCGCTCGGCGCGGCCGTCCGGTCGATCGGATCGCCCTTCGCGGTCGTCCTGCTGTCGCCGGCCGCGGACCTCGAAGGGACTCTGCCGGGCAGCGTCTGGCCGCCCGCGCCGGAGGCCGGGGCGCTGTTCGAGGCGGCGCGCGCGGCCTTCCCCGAGGTGCGGCTCGGCGGCGGCATGTTCAGCCTGTTCACCGAGCTGAACCGCAAGCGTCCGCCGTTCCCGCTGCTCGATCTCGTGAGCTTCACGACCGCGGCCGTCGTCCATGCCGGCGACGACCTCTCGGTCATGGAGAGCCTGGAGGCCCTCCCCGCGGTCTTCGAGAGCGCGCGGGCGATGGCCGGCGGAACACCGGTCGCCGTCGGGCCGAGTGCCATCGGCATGCGGCTGAATCCCTACGGCGCGCCGCCTCGGGTCAACGCGCACAACACGCGGCGGGCCATGAACCTGAACGATCCGCGCCAGCGCGGGCTGCTGGGCGCGGCCTGGGCGATCGGCTACGTGGCGCAGGCTGCGCGGGCCGGCATCCGTTCGGTCACGCTCGGCGGCCTGACGGGTCCCTTCGGCCTCGTCCACGTGCCGCAGGACTGGCCGCAACCCTGGTTCGATCGGCACGGGGGTCTGTTCCCCGTCTTCCACGCCCTGAAGGGCCTCGCGCCGCTCGCCGGCCTGCCGATGCGCGAGGTCTCGTGCTCCGCCCCGGCGCGCGTGCAGGCGCTGGCGGTCGAGACGCCCGACGGGGTGACGATCTGGGCCGCGAATCTGACGGGGTCGGCCGTGAGCCTCGAAGCCCCCGCGGGGCTGCGCGACCTCTGCGTCATCGACGAGGATCGTTTCGCCGATGCCGCCGGCACCACCGAGGCGATCCGGAGGCTGACCCGTCCGCACGCGGGATCATCCGTCTGCCTCCGACCCTACGCGATCGCCCGTCTGCGGCTCGCCGACGCCGCTCTTCGAGAGACCTCCCCATGCACATCTTGATCGTCGGCGCCGCCGGCATGGTCGGCCGGAAGCTCACGGCGAAGCTCGTCTCCGATCCGGCCCTCCTGGGCGACGGGGGCATCGACAGACTGACGCTGGTCGACGTCGTCGAGCCGCAGACGCCGGCGGGTTTCGCCGGTCATGTCGAGACCATGACGGCCGACATGTCGGCTCCGGGCGCTGCCGAGCCGCTCATCGGTCGCCGGCCGGACCTCATCTTTCACCTCGCGGCCATCGTGTCGGGCGAAGCCGAAGCCGATTTCGAGAAGGGATATCGCGTCAATCTCGACGGGACGCGGCAGTTGTTCGAGGCCATCCGGCTCGAAGCGGCACGGCGGCCCTACAGGCCGCGCGTCGTGTTCACCTCGTCGATCGCGGTGTTCGGTGCCCCGTTCCCCGGCAGGATCGATGACGTGTTCCTGTCCGCGCCCCTGACGAGCTACGGGACGCAGAAGGCCATGTGCGAATTGCTGCTGTCGGATTATTCCCGGCGCGGCATCTTCGACGGCATCGGCATCCGGCTGCCCACCATCTGCATCCGCCCCGGCCTGCCGAACAAGGCGGCCTCGGGATTCTTCTCCAACATCCTGCGCGAGCCGCTGGTCGGCCGGGAAGCCGTCCTGCCGGTCCCGACCGCCGTGCGCCACTGGTTCGCCAGCCCGCGCGCCGCGGTCGGTTTCCTCGTCCATGCCGCCAGGATCGACCTGACGCCGCTCGGAGGGCGCCGCAACATCAGCCTTCCCGGCCTGTCCGCGACCGTCGGCGACGAGATCGAGGCCCTGCGACGCGCCGCGGGCGACGGGGCCGTGGCCTTGATCCGCCATGAGCCCGATCCGGTCATCGGCGGGATCGTCGCGAACTGGGCGGAGGATTTCGACACCAGCCGCGCGACCGCCCTCGGCTTCCAGGCTGAACGGTCCTTCGACGACATCGTCAGGGCGCATATCGAGGACGAGCTCGGCGGCGCGGTCGGGCAGGCCTGAGTCCGTCCCGTAACATCATCGACGACCGCGAAGTGTCCGGATCATGAGGCGGATCGACGCCAGCCTGAGCAGGCCCGAGGGGCCCTGCCCGGGATGCTAGCGTTGGCACACATCACCGACGCTGGGCGTTTGCGCCCTTCTCCCCAGCGGGGAGAAGGTGCCCGGCAGGGCGGATGAGGGGGCCTCCAAAGGTGGTGGATCCCCCCTCATCCGGCGCTGCGCGCCACCTTCTCCCCGCTGGGGAGAAGGGCAACCCCCGCGGGCACCGAGATGTGTGCCAACGCTAGTCCCGGGATGAGGGAGGTGGAGGGAAGGTCGGCGAGGACCGCCGCTGGTATGACGACGAGCGATGCATCGTCTCGATGGATCAGGCTCCAACGGGCCCTCGGCAGCTCATCGCCTCGGCAGCGTCCGGCCCATGTAGATCGCCTTCGCGGTCCTGAAGATCTCCTCGAAACCGAGCTTCTCGTAGAACGCCATGACGGGGGCGTTCTTCATGCTGACGCCGAGGTGGACGGCGGGCGCGCCGACCGATGCCAGGGCGTCCAGTTCCCACTCCACCATCCGCCGTCCCCATCCGCCGCGTTGGGAGCCGGGCAGGAGGTTGATGTGGAGGTGGGCGGGATAGCCCGCCAGTCTCGGGTCCATCCCTTCCGGTTCGGCCAGGCGCCGGAGAGCCTCGGCGTCGTGCTCGGAGGTCGCCACGTAGTCGGCGTAGCGCCGGCGAAGCGGGGGCCACCACTCGCGGTCGAGCCGGGCCTGGAACGCGGCCGTGTCGCGCGCGCCCACGACGTAGCCCACGGCCCGATCGCCCTCGCGCAACACGAAGGCGAGGTCCGGCTCGAAGAGGGCGTAGGGTGCGGACCAGAACTGCCCGGGCCACTCGCGATTGCCGTAGAGCCCGGTCGCGTCCTGGCCGGCCGCGGCGGTCCTCAGGCAGATCTCGTAGATCGCCGGGAGGTCTCGCCCGAGCGCATGCTCGATCCTGGGACGCTCTTCAGGCATGGTCGACCCCTCCGGCTTCGGTCAAAACGCGGGCACGTTACTGCGACGAGGCCGGAAAAGGGAGTCGAACCGTCGAGGCCGGAGGCCGCGACGAGGTGCGGGCGGCGGTGGACCGGCATCGCGAGCTCGCGGACCGGCAGGGAATGGCCGATGGCGACCGGCGGGGTCCGACCCGGTCGCCCGGGAGGCCGCAGGGCGGGCGGCCGATCAGCCGACGATTTGTGCTTGTCTTTGTCGAGCGACAAAATCAACATGGACCCTGCAGTGACGCATCTCGTCGACGGCGCCTCCCGAGGGCGCGAGGGTCGCCGGATCGGCCGCGGCGCGGGGGAGTTGATCATGGTCTTCGGTTCGATGGCGAGATGCGAACCCCTCCGCGTGCAACGACGCCGACCCGTGAGACGGGGCCTCGCGGCCCTGGCCTGTGCCCTCGGCCTCGTCGGCAGCCACACGGCCACGCGGGCCGAGAGCCTGAGCGTGTGGGACGTCTACACGCCCGAGTCCCAGAACAAGGCGTTCCAGCAGATCAACGCCGAGTTCGAGAAGGACAACCCCGGCGTCACGATCGCCCGGACCGCCAAGACGCTGGCCGACACGCAACTGACGCTCAAGCTGGCGCTGTCGGGCGGCGGCGGCCCCATCGTGGCCGGGGTCAACCAGGGCTTCGGCGACATGGGCACGCTCGTCAAGGAGAAGGACATCCTCCCCCTCGACGGCGTCGCCGATGCCTACGGATGGCAGAAGCGGTTCTCCCCCACCCTGCTGGACCGGAACCGATGGTCCGACAAGGGCGCGTTCGGGACCGGCCAGCTCTACGGCGTCGCGGGCCTCGGCGAGATGGTCGGCCTGTTCTACAACAAGACCCTGCTGGATCAGGCCGGCGTCGCGGTCCCCAAGACCTTCGACGAGTTCAAGGCCGACCTCGCGGCCCTGAAGGCCAAGGGCATCGTGCCGCTGATGATCGGCACCCAGGACGGTTACGCCGCGCTCCACCTCTTCGCCACGCTCCACCAGATCGGCATCGACGCCAAGGACCGCGCGCCCTTCGATTCCCTGATCTACGGCCGGGGCGGCGCGTGGACCAGCGACGCCGCCGTGGACGCGGCCGCCACCCTCCAGGACTGGGCCAAGAAGGATTACTTCTTCCCCGGCTACCAGGGCATCGCGGGCGACGACACGGTGCCGCTCTTCGTCGGCAACCAGGCCGCCTTCCTGGTGACCGGGACGTGGAACCTCGGCGGGCTGCAGGCCAACCCCGCCGTCCACATGATGCCGATGCCCGGCAAGGCCGGGATCGCGGCCCCGCTCATCGTCGGCGGCACCGACATCCCCTTCAGCATCTCGGTCATGGCCAAGGACCAGGCCACCAAGGACGCGGCCGCCAAATACATCGATTTCCTGCTGTCCGACCGGGCGGCCGTCATCTGGGCCGAGAACGGGTCCCTGCCGGCCAGGGCGATCGCGCATCCCGAGCAGGTCAAGATCTCGCCCCTGCTCGCGGAGGCCCTCGCCATGTGGAAGGACGCGAACGCCCAGAACGCGCTCGGCCACTATCCGGACTGGGCGACGCCCACCATGCTGAAGACCATCACCGAGAACCTGCAGGTGGTCATGGCGGGTTCCGAGACGCCTCAGGACTTCGTGGGCAAGCTCGATGCCGACGAGCGGGCCTACCTCGCCCAGGCCAAGCCCTGATGGGCAGCAGGGTCGGCCTGCTCAAGGGCTCGGCGGGGAGCAACGCGCTCTACGCCCTGCCGGCCGCCCTGATCTACTTGGCCTTCGTGGGCCTCCCGATCCTGGCCTCGATGGCCGCCAGCCTGACGAACTGGAACGGCATCTCGGCCCCGGTCATGGTCGGCCTCGACAACTTCAAGGCCATCGTGGTCGACCCGCGGTTCCTGACGGCCTTGCGCAACAACGCCGCCTTCCTGGTCTTCTACGCCGTGATCCCGATCCTGGTCGGCCTGGCGCTCAGCGGCTTCATCGGCCGCGCGCGGGGCGGCGAGCGCACGGTCCTGCGCGTCCTGTTCTTCCTGCCCTACATCATGCCGATGGCCGTGCTCGGCGTGATCTGGCGCTGGCTCTACAACCCCGCCTTCGGGCCGATCGACCAGGTCCTGCGCGGCGTGGGCCTCCCCCGCCTGGCGCTCGCCTGGCTCGGCGATTTCTCCTTCGCGTTGCCGGCCGTCGGCTTCGTCGCGGTCTGGTATTTCGTCGGGTTTTGCACCGTCCTGTTCCTGGGCGGGCTCCAGCGGCTCGACCCGGCCCTGTTCCAGGCCGCGGCGCTGGACGGCGCCTCGCCGACGCGGGCCTTCTGGAGCGTCGCGGTCCCGAACCTGAAGCCCGAACTCCGCATCGCCTCGCTCCTCACCGTGATCGCGAGCGTGAAGGCCTTCGACCTCATCTTCGTGATGACGCGCGGCGGCCCCGGCACGGCGACCCTCGTGACCAACATCTACATGTACGAGAACGGCTTCCAGTCGAACCGCTTCGGCTACGCGGCCGCCGTGGCGCTGATCGGGATGGTGCTGGTCTTCGCGGTCAACGGCGTGATCCAGTTCGCCTTCAAGGACCGGACTTGAGGCCGACGTGATCTCGACCATCTCGATCCCGAGTCGGGCCCTCCTCTGGCTCCTGGCGATCCTGACGGTCGTGCCCATCGTCATGACCGGCGTGACGTCGCTGAAGTCCCAGCCCGACCTCCTGGCCGGCGTCTTCAGCCTTCCGTCCGGGCTCCACTTCGAGAACTACCGCAACGCCTGGATCGACGGGCACTTCAGCGTCTACTTCCTCAACTCCGTGGTGGTCGTCCTGCCGGTCGTGGTGGTCAGCGTCGCGGTCGGCAGCCTGTCGGGCTTCGCCATGGCGTTCCTGGACCTGCCGGGCAAGCGCGTGCTCGCGGCCGCGCTCGCGGTCGGCATGGTGGTGCCGACGGAGGCCTTCATCGTCCCGCTCTACCACGAGCTCCACTGGATGGGCCTCCACGACACCCGCGCGGCCCTGATCCTGCCGCAGATCGCCCTGTCCCTGCCCTTCACCACCCTGTTCCTGGCCAGCGCGTTCCGGGAGGTCCCGCGCGAGATCATCGAGGCGGCGGCCGTGGACGGCGTATCGCGCTTCCACATCCTCACGCGCGTGCTGCTGCCGCTGGTCGGCCCGTCGATCTCGACCCTCAGCCTGTTCCTGTTCATCTGGACCTGGAACGAGTTCCTGATGCCGCTGATCCTCGTCAGCGACGAGGCCGTCCGCACGCTGCCGATCGGCATGCTGTTCTTTCAGGGGCGCAACACGGTCAACATCCCGGTGCTCATGGCGGGCGCCATGATCACGATCATGCCCGTCATCGTCGTGTTCCTGCTGTTCCAGCGCAAGTTCATCGCGGGTCTGACGAGCGGTTCGGGCAAGTAGCGGCCCTCCTCACGGGCCGGCAGGCGCAGGCCGAGCCGCGTCGAACGGGGAAGCGGACGGGCCGCGATCCCGGACCGCAGCGATCCGCCGGATTCGCCCTTGCGGGCAGACGCGACGCAGCCTATCGTCTATCAAGTCTATGTACAATACTCGTCGGCGCGCCCGCGCCCGCCCGGAGGTCCCCGTGTCCGAACTGCGCGACGAACTGCTCAGGGCCAACGACGCCTATGCGGCGAGCTTCGGCGACAGGGCGGACCTCGCCCTGCCGCCCGCCCGGCGCTTCGCCATCCTCACCTGCATGGACGCCCGCCTCGATCCGGCCAAATACGCCGGCCTGTCCGAGGGCGACGCCCACGTCATCCGCAACGCCGGGGGGCGCGCCACGGACGACGCGATCCGCTCGCTGGTCATCTCGCACAAGCTGCTCGGCACGCGGGAATGGTTCGTCGTGCACCACACGAACTGCGGGATGGAGCTCTTCTCCGACGAGGTCATCGCCGGCCTCCTGGAGGACGACCTCGGCACCGCCTCCTTCGACGGCGCGGCCTGGTCGAACCCCAAGCACGAGGGCGGCTGCGCGGCGGGCCACTTCGTCAAGTGGCACACGATCTCGGACGGGCCCGGCAGCGTGGTCCAGGACGTCCGGCGCATCCACGAGCACCCGCTGGTCCCCAAGGCCATCCCCATCCGCGGCTACGTCTACGACGTGAAGACGGGCCGGCTGAACGCGGTCCCGGGCGCGGTCGCCGGGGAGGCGGCGCCATGAGGGCCGCCCCCCGCGCCCCGAAGGCGTCCCTCCCGCCGCCGGTGCGCCTCGACGTGGCTCCCGCTCCCCCACGGCCGCGCGGCCGCGCAGATCGCTGAACACTCCACCGCCGACCAGGGTGGTGCCCGCACTCGGGGCTCCACGGGGGGCTCGCCGCCGCCTCGGTCGCGCATCGCCGGAACCGCCGCTCCCCTCGCCGAGACACCCGCACAGGAGATGCACCATGCCCACCCGATACACGCGGCGCGCCGTCCTCGCGTCGGGCTTCGCCCTGTCCGTGACGATGCTGTCATCGGGGGCGGCCGAGGCGGCCGACCCGCTGCGGGTCGGCGTGACGCCCGGCGCCTACGGGGATTCGATCGCGGCCGCCGCCGTCGAAGCCAAGGCGCAGGGCCTCGACGTGAGCGTCGTCGAGTTCAGCGACTGGACGACGCCGAACATCGCGCTCGACTCGGGCGACATCGACGTCAACTATTTCCAGCACAGGCCCTTCCTCGACAACGCCATCCAGCAGCGCGGCTACCGCTTCACCGACGTCGGCGTGGGCACGCTCGCCAACATCGGCCTCTACTCCCTGAAGCATAAGAGCTTCGCCGAGATCCCGACGGGGGGCAGCGTCGCCATCGCGAACGATCCCGTCAACCAGGGCCGCGGCCTCCTGCTGCTCGAGAAGGCGGGGCTGATCCGGCTGAAGGACGGGGTCGGCTTCAAGGCCACGCTCGACGACATCGCCGACAACCCCAGGAAGCTCACCTTCACCGAGGTCGAGGGGCCGCAGCTCGTGCGCGTCACCGGCGACGTCGACCTGGCGCTCGGCTACCCGAATTTCATCGTCTCCTCGAAGGCCTTCGATGCGGCGAGCGGGCTCATCTATTCCGGGATCGACGACAAGCAGTTCGCCATCCGCTTCGTGGTGCGCCAGGACCGCGCCGACGACCCCCGGATCCGCAAGTTCGTGGAGATCTACCAGACGTCGCCGAAGGTGCGGGCCGCCATCGGACACGCCTTCGCGGACGATCCCAGGCTCTACACCCTGGCCTGGGACGGGGCGGGCCGATCGTGAGCGGAGCCGCCGGGCTGGCCCGGCTCGCGCTCGCCCCGGCCCGCGGACGGCCTGCGACGGCGGAGGACCGCGCCGAGAATCGCGCCGAGGCCGCGGCCGCAGCGCCGGACCGGGCCCGCGGCGCCGTCGCCTTCCGGGGCGTCGCCAAGGGATACCGCTCCCCCGAGGGGACGGTGGCGGCCCTGTCGGACATCGACGCCGACATCCCGGCGGGCTGCGTCTTCGGCATCATCGGCCGCTCGGGCGCCGGCAAGTCGACCCTGCTGCGCCTGATCAACCGGCTGGAGCGCCCGTCCGGCGGGCAGGTGCTGATCGACGGGGAGGACATCGCGCGGCTCGACGGCGAGGCCCTGGTCGCGCTGCGACGGCGCACCGGCATGGTGTTCCAGCACTTCAACCTCCTGTCGGCCAAGACCGTGTGGGACAACGTCGCCCTGCCGCTCGTCGTGGCGGGCGTGGCGCGCCCCGAGGTGGAGTGGCGCGTCGCCGAGGCGCTGGCCCTCGTCGGGCTGGAGGACAAGCGCGCCGCCCACCCGTCCCGCCTGTCGGGCGGGCAGAAGCAGCGCGTCGGCATCGCGCGGGCCATCGTCGGCGGGCCGAAGATCCTGCTCTGCGACGAGGCGACGTCGGCGCTCGACCCGGAGACGACGCTGTCGATCCTCCACATCCTGAAGGACATCAACCGCCGCCTCGGCCTGACGATCGTGCTGATCACCCACGAGATGAGCGTGATCCGCGAGATCTGCGACCGCGTCCTGGTGCTGGAACGGGGCGAGGCGGTGGAGACCGGCCCCGTCTGGCAGGTGTTCGGCGAACCCGCGCACCCCGCCACGCGGGCGCTGCTGCGGCCGCTCGCCCGCGACCTGCCGGACGACGTGGCGGCCCGGCTCCTGCCCGCGCGGCGGCCGGGGCGGCGGGACGAGGCGCTCGTCGAGCTGCGCTTCACCGGCCGGACCGAGCCGGACCTCGCGGCCCTCGCGGCCCGGCTCGGCGGCCCCCTCCGCCTGCTCGACGGCATGATGGACCGCATCGCCGGCCACACGCAGGGCCGGCTGCTGCTCTCGACGCCCCTCGACCCCGGCGGGGCGCTCCCCGACCTCTCCGCCCTGGCGCAGACCGTGAAGGTGATCGGCTATGTCGCCGCTGATGATTGACCGCCTGCTGGCGGCGCTGCGCGACACGGTCGCCATGGTGGGCGTCTCGGCCCTCGTGGCGGCCGCCTGCGGCATCCCGCTGGCCCTGTTCCTCGTGCTCTCGGCGCCGGGCGGCATCCTGCAGGCGCCGCGGACCAACCGCGTGGTCGCCGCGGCGATCAACGGCTTCCGCGCGACCCCCTTCATCATCCTGCTCGTGGCGCTGCTGCCCTTCACGCGCTTCGTCACCGGCACCACGATCGGGGTCTGGGCCGCCATCGTGCCCCTGTCGATCAGCGGCACGCCGTTCTTCGCCCGCATCGCCGAAGTGTCGCTGCGCGAGGTCGACCCCGGCCTCGTCGAGGCCGCCCAGGCCATGGGCTGCCGGCGCCGGCACATCGTCCGCCACGTGCTGCTGCCCGAAGCCCTGCCGGGGCTCGTCGGCGGCTTCACCGTCACCCTCGTGACGATGATCGGGGCCTCCGCCATGGCCGGGGCCGTGGGGGCGGGCGGGCTCGGGGACGTCGCCATCCGCTACGGCTACCAGCGCTTCGACACCACCGTCATGATGGCCGTGATCGCGATCCTGATCGCCCTGGTCTGCCTCGTCCAGTGGGGCGGCGACCTCGCCGTCCGGCGGCTGCGGGCGCGATAGGCGCGCCCCGACGACCCGGGCCGGCATCGCCGGCGCGACCCGACCCTGGAGAGAGCCATGGCGCCCCGCCGCGAGATGATCCTCAACGCCTTCACGATGAACTGCGTCGGCCACATCAACCACGGCCTGTGGACGCATCCGCGCGACCGCTCGGCCGACTACACCCGCCTCGACCACTGGACCGAACTCGCCCGCACCCTCGAAGCGGGGCTGTTCGACGCCGTCTTCGTCGCCGACATCACGGGCGTCTACGACGTGTACCGCGGCTCGATCGACCTCACGGCCCGCGAGAGCATCCAGCTTCCGGTGAACGAGCCCACCCTGCTGGTCCCGGCCATGGCGGCCGTGACCCGGGACCTCGGCTTCGGCGTCACCGTCAACATCGCCGGGGAGCACCCCCACACCTTCGCCCGGCGCTTCTCGACGCTGGACCACCTGACGGACGGCCGCATCGGCTGGAACGTCGTCACCGGCTACCTCGACAGCGCGTCCCGCGCCGTCGGCCTCGACGGATTGGCCCAGCACGACACCCGCTACGACCGGGCCGACGACTACCTCGACCTCCTCTACAAGCTCTGGGAGGCGAGCTGGGACGAGGACGCGGTGCGGCGCGACCGGGAGGCCCGCGTCTACGCCGACCCGGCGAAGATCCACGCGGTCCACCACGAGGGCCCGTTCTACCGCTCCTCGGGCTACCACCTGGCCGAGCCGTCGCGCCAGCGCACGCCGGTGCTGTTCCAGGCCGGCACGTCGGGGCGGGGCCAGCGCTTCGCGGCCCGCCACGCCGAATGCGTCTTCATCTCGGCCCCTGACAAGGCGGCCGCGCGCAAGACCGCCCGCAGCCTGCGCCAGGAGGTGGTGGCGGCCGGGCGGCGGGCGGAGGACGTCAGGATCCTGGTCGGCATCAGCGTGGTGACGGGCGACACCGACGCCGAGGCCCGCGACAAGCTCGCCGACTACCTGCGCCACGCCAGCCCCGAGGCGGGGCTGGCGCATTTCGCGGCCGGGAGCGGCATCGACTTCTCGCGCTACGGGCCCGACGAGCCGATCGCCTACGGGATCAGCAACGCCATCCAGTCCACCACCCAGGCGGCCCGGCAGCGCGGGCTCACCCGGCGCCAGCTCCTCGACGGGCTGGCGCTGGGCGGCCGTTATCCGCTCGTCGTCGGCGACGGCGCCGCGGTGGCGGCCGAACTCGAAGCCTGGATGGACGAGGGCGAGGTCGACGGCTTCAACCTCGCCCGCACGGTCGTGCCCGAATGCTGGCACGACTTCGTGCGGATCGCCGTGCCGGCCCTGCAGGAGCGCGGCCTCCACAAGCGCGCCTACCGCGACGGCGCGCTCCGCCACAAGCTCTTCGGCGCGGGCGACCGGCTGCCGGCGCGGCATGCCGGCGGGGCCGCCCGCCGCCCCGCGGAGGCCTCGGCCGCGTGAGGGCTCCCGCGGCGACCGGCGGGGGGCCGGGGTCGGACGCCCCGCCCCGTCCGGGCGGCCGGCGGGATCTCAGACGTGGATGGCGCGCCTGCCGACCGCCATGGCGGCCTCCTTCACGGCCTCCGACATGGTGGGGTGGGCGTGGCAGGTGCGGGCCAGGTCCTCGGCCGAGCCGCCGAACTCCATCAGCACCGAACATTCCTGGATCAGCTCGCCCGCCACCGACGCGATGATGTGGACCCCCAGCACCCGGTCCGTCTCGGCGTGGGCCAGCACCTTGACGAAGCCGTCCGTGTGGCGCGTGGCGCGCGCCCGGCCGTTGGCCGTGTAGGGGAACTTGCCGACCGTGTAGGGCGTGCCGGCGGTCTTCAGCTCCTCCTCGGTGGCCCCGACGGAGGCGATCTCCGGCATGGTGTAGACCACGGCCGGGATGACGCCGTAGTTCACGTGGCCCGCCTGCCCGGCCAGGAGCTCGGCCACCGCCACGCCCTCGTCCTCGGCCTTGTGGGCCAGCATCAGCCCGCGCACCACGTCGCCGATGGCGTAGATGCCCGGCACGCTGGTCTGGAAACGGTCGTCGATGACCACGCGCCCGCGGTCGGTGGCGACGCCGGCGGCCTCGAGCCCGAGCCCCTCGGTGTTGGGCTTGCGGCCGGTGGCGACCAGGACCACGTCGGCGTCGAGCCGCCGCTCCTCCCCGCCCGCGACCGGCGCGAAGGTCACGGCCGCGCCCGCGTTGGTGGGCTCCACCTTGGACACCTTCTGGCCGAGGTGGAACGTGAAGCCCTGCTTCTCCAGCAGGCGGTGGAAGGTCCTGGCGACCTCGCCGTCGAGCCCCGGCAGGATGCGGTCGAGGTATTCGACCACCTCCACCTCGGCGCCGAGGCGCCGGTACACCGAGCCGAGTTCGAGCCCGATCACGCCGGCGCCGATGACGATCATGCGCCTGGGGACCTCGGGCAGCACCAGCGCGCCCGTCGAGGACACGACGGTCCGCTCGTCCACCTCCATACCCGGCAGGGTCGCGACCTCCGAGCCCGTGGCGATGACGATGCTCTCCGCCTCCACGGTCTCCACCTGCCCGTCCTCGCCGCGCACCTCGACGAGGCCCGCGCCCTTGATCGTGCCGAGGCCGTGGAACGTGTCGACCTTGTTCTTCTTGAACAGGTAGGCCACGCCGTTGACGTTGGCCGCCACCGTGTCGTCGCGGTGCCGGCCCATCGCGGCCCAGTCGAGCTCGGGCGTGCCGACCTTGACGCCGAGCGCCGGCAGATCGTGCGAGGCGGCGGCGAACATCTCGGAGGCGTGCAGCAGGGCCTTGGACGGGATGCAGCCGACGTTGAGGCAGGTGCCGCCCTGGGTGGCGCGCTTCTCGACCACGGCGGTCTTGAGCCCGAGCTGCGCCGCCCGGATGGCGCAGACGTAGCCGCCGGGGCCCGTACCGATCACGACGAGGTCATAACGCATGAGGAGATTCCACCGGCCCTGCCGTCGAGGGGACGCCGCGCGTCGAGCGCGCGGCCCATCGCCCGGTAGATCCGACGTCCCGCCCGATAAATCAACGCTCGGGGGCCGCGATCATGGCAGAGATGCGGGAAGCGCCGCGGCAGCGGGGACGGCTGGAGGTCGAGGTCGCTCAGGCGGGGGTGGTCGTCCGGCCGGCCCCCGGGCGGCGGTCCCGGGCGTGAAGGGCGGCAGCGGCGGTCGGCTCGACAGGGAGGGACTCCGGGGCTCGGTCCGCCGCTCCACGGCATCGGGCCGCCGGGGTTGTCGAGGCGAGGCGCCGACGCCGTCATCGTCCGCAAGGGGGCTCCCCATGGGCACTCAGATGACAGCAGAACCTCAGATTTCCCCGACCCTCCCTCAGGATGAGGGAGGATGAGGTATTCTCCGGGCTCAATGAGTGCCTATGGGAGGGCTCCCTGACATCGGACGGCGCAAGTTCCCGGCGACGCCTCTCGGGGCGGTCCCGGATCGTCTCATAGGGGCTCCGACCCGCATCGTCCCCGTGTTTCGGACATCCGAAGACGAACCGGACGGAAGCGGGAAACAGCGTCTCACCGACACGTGTCTTTCGGGTCTATCCGGACGAGCACAATCCGCGCTGCCCCGATAGCCGCGACAGGTGTGAGGCTGCCCTTCTCCAGCATACGACGGCGCGATGTCACGGTCTTTCGCCTCATCGAGCTGTCCCGCCTGCGCGACATCGGCTGGAGAGACGGTGGTCGAGTCGCTCGGCCATGATCCATGGCCTGCACCTCACGCGTCGGACCTTCGTGGGATCGCGACGAAGGTCCAAGTCTGACGGCAGTGACGCGATCCATCATCGACCTCGCCGTGTTCGAGATCGAGCAGGGTGGCGCCTTCTCACGGTCCCGTCACGCGCCGTTCTGAGCTCTGCCTTGCCGGATCCTCTATCTGGGAGGCCGACAACGAAAGCATGCTGCGGTAGTGCGCGCGCAGGAGAGGGAGAGGGCTGCCATGCAGAGGATCACGCTGGATGCGGAAGCGGGTCAGGTTTCGGCCGAGCTGGCCCCGCGAGGGATCGAAGCCGCGACACCGGTCCATGTGCTGGTCGATGTCCTCGAAGAAGAGGCGGAACCGATCCCGCTTGCCGCTGTGAATCAGGCGGAAGGGGGGTTCGACTGGCTAGCGGATGAGCCGGACCTCTACTCCGACGCCGACCTCATCGAGCTGCCACAGCGGTAGTCGGAAACGATGTTCGCCTTCGGCTCCATCGTCCTCACGCGCTTTCCGTTCACGGATCTGTCGGGCGACAAGCGCCGTCCAGCCCTCGTGATCTCGTGCAACAATGATCGACGGCAGGATCTCGTCACCTGCTTCATCACCTCTCGGCCTCGCGCCGGCTCTGACATGGCACTTTTGGATCCGTTGCCCGGAACTGGGCTCAAAGTTGCCTCGGTCGTGCGCTTCGACGAGATCGCCACGCTCGGTTTGGGCGTGATCGCCGGCAAGCTCGGCGACGCACCTCCGGCATGGCTCGCCCGGCAGAGCGGAATTTTCTTCGCTGTTTTTGGTTTCGAGGGTCCTCCGGTGAAGTCGTCAGGAACTCTGATCTAACTATTTGGCTTCGCCGTGCTCCAGAATTGGATTTGCATGAGCGGAATCATGGATCTCAGAGCCTGTTTGACTGCTGAAATGGATCTACGCCGCAGATGTTTACGGTCGTCCACAGGAGACCTGCGACGGCCGTAGGGGGGCTACGGTCGAGCAGGGCGACGCCTCGACGGCCGAAAACAGTGCGGCCCTCTGGGTCGAGCTGCGATGGCCGCCCGATGCGTCGAAATGGAAGGTGATCGACGGTCGCTGGAAAGTGGTGTTTCACCAGGGAACGCGGATCGATCCTTAGATGTCGAGGTCGATCACGCCCATCACGGTGGCGGACCTCATCGGCACGGCGCTTCATCTCCTCGTTGAGCCGCTGATGGGGTTGGTCAACCGGAGCTTCGGCCAGCCGGCCTGGGGGGGGGGGAAAGGCGATGACCGGATTGGGATCACCCCCCTATGTGGAATGGGCGCCGGCCTGCTGTTCGGCGTCACGGGACATCGCGAGCCTCGCCACCCCGACGAGCTTCACGATCTGCCGCCTCCCCGACCTGCCGAAGCGGATGGCGGCACTGGCAGCCTGCGGCAACCCCTTGATCGCCTTCAGCGTCAGTATCGTGGTCTCGGCGGCGTCCGACGTCGCCGTTCGCAAGGAGTTTCCCCGATGAATGACCGTCCCGCCAACCACCAGCCGGTCGATGCCGCGCTCGTGCCGCGCTACGCCGGCCTCGCGACGTTCATGCGCCTGCCCTTCGTCCCCACGGCCGAGGGGCTCGACATCGCCATCTACGGCATCCCCTGGGACGGGGGCACGACCAACCGGGCGGGCGCCCGGCACGGGCCGCGCGAGGTGCGCAGCCAGTCGAGCCTGATGCGCCGCGCCCATCACGTGTCCGGCACGGAGCCCTTCGCGATCGCCAACGTCGCCGACATCGGCGACCTGCCGGTGAACCCGATCGACCTGCACGACGGCCTGAGGCGCATCGCGGAGGGGGTCGCGGCCGTGGTGGCGGCGGGCGCCCTTCCGCTGGGCATCGGTGGCGATCACCTCACCACTCTGCCGGTCCTGCGCGCAGTCGCCGGGGCCGGCCCGGTCGGCCTGATCCACTTCGATGCCCATTCCGACACCAACGACAGCTATTTCGGCGACAATCCCTACACCCACGGCACGCCGTTCCGCCGCGCCATCGAGGAGGGGCTGCTGGACCCCCGGCGCACGGTGCAGATCGGCATCCGCGGCTCCGTCTACGACCCCGGCGAACACGACTGGGCGCGCCGGCAGGGCGTCCGCGTGGTCTACATGGAGGAGTTCGTGGCGCGCGGCCCCGTCGACGTCATGGCGGAGGCCCGGCGCATCGCGGGCAGCGGCCGCACTTACGTGAGCTTCGACATCGACGCGATCGACCCGTCGATGGCGCCGGGGACCGGCACCCCCGAGATCGGCGGCTTCACCACCCGCGAGGCGCAGCAGATGCTCCGCCTGCTGGCGGGCGTGAACATCGTGGCGGCCGACGTCGTCGAGGTCGCGCCGCCCTTCGACCTCGCCGGCCTGACGGCGCTGGCCGGCGCCACGGTGGCGTTCGAGCTGCTCTGCGTGATGGCGTCGGGGCTGGCCGGCCGGAGGAGCGCCCGGGCTTCGGACCTCCCGGCCGCTCCCGGGCCGGCGCGCGGCGCGCCCTCTGGCATGTGAATTGCTGAGGTGGCGTCGAGTTCGCCGCTAGGGTTCCGGCATGCCGCGCATGCGCTGGTCCGAGAGCGGCCGCCGACGGGGAGACATCCCGTCGGTCACACGGCGGGACAAAAGCCCGGGAGACCTCAGAAGCCAAGGGATTGGCGACTCAGGTCTACGCCATCCCTGCCATCGCAAGGGATAGGCATGCGCTCTCATCGATCGAAACTCGCCGGGGTCCTGTTGGGCCTCGCCGCGGCAGCGTCCCTCGTGGGACCGGCCTCGGCCGCGCCCAAGAAGGATTTCAAGATCGCCTGGTCGATCTACGTCGGCTGGATGCCCTGGGGCTACGCGGCCGACAAGGGCATCGTGAAGAAGTGGGCCGACAAGTACGGCATCACCATCACGGCCACCCAGTTCAACGACTATGCCGAGTCGATCAACCAGTACACCGCGGGCAGCTTCGACGCCCTCACGGTGACCAACATGGACGCCCTCTCGGTCCCGGCCGCGGGCGGCGTCGACACGACGGCGGTGATCGTCGGCGACTTCTCCAACGGCAACGACGCCGTGATCCTCAAGGACAAGTCGGCGCTCGCCGACATCAAGGGGCAGAAGGTCAACCTCGTCCAGTTCTCGGTGTCGGACTACCTGCTGGCGCGGGCGCTCGACAGCGTGAAGCTGACGGAGCGCGACCTCACCGAGGTCAACACCTCGGACGCCGACATGATCGCGGCCTACAAGACGCCGGACGTCTCGGCCGTGGTCACCTGGAACCCGCTCGTGTCCGAGATCCTCGGCGTGCCGGACGCCCACAAGGTCTTCGATTCCTCGCAGATCCCGGGCGAGATCATGGACCTCATGGTGGCCAACACGACGACGCTGAAGGACAACCCCGACTTCGGCAAGGCGCTCGTGGGCATCTGGTACGACACGATGGCGGCGATGGCGGGGGACTCGGCCGACGCGGTGGCGGCCCGCACCGCGATGGGCAAGGCCTCCGGCACCGACCTCGCGGGCTTCGACGCCCAGTTGAAGACGACCCGGCTCTTCGCCAAGGCGCCGGATGCCGTCGCCTTCACGCGCTCGGCCGACGTCGGCACCACCATGGACCACGTGCGGGCCTTCCTGTTCGACAAGCACCTCCTCGGCAACAACGCCGCGTCGGCGGATGCGGTCGGGATCGAGCTCGCCGACGGCAAGGTGCTGGGCGACAAGGGCAACGTGAAGCTGCGCTTCACCGACGGCTACATGGCCATGGCGGCCGACGGCAAGCTCTGAGCGCGGCCGCGGGGCGCGCGGCGCCGTTCCCCCCATCGGCCCCGTCCGGAGCACGACCCGCCCCCATGCGCTGGATCAACCGTCGACCGAGCCGTGGCACGCGCCTCGCCCTCGGCGCCCTGCCCTTCGGGCTGGTGCTGGGGGGCTACGCGCTCGCCTCGGCGGCGCGGCTCGCCGTCAACCCCAACGACAAGCTCCTCCCCGGCCTGCCGGCGCTGGCGCGGGCGCTCGGCCGGATGGCGATCGAGGCCGATCCCCGGACCGGCCGCATCCTCTTCTGGGACGACACGCTGGCGAGCCTCGACCGGCTGCTGGCGGCGCTCGTCATCGCGACCCTCCTGGCGCTCGTGCTCGGCCTCCTCATGGGCATGCTGCCGCATGCGCGGGCGCTCCTCGGCTCCTTCACGGGCGCCCTCTCCATGGTGCCGCCGCTGGCGCTGCTGCCGATCCTCTTCATCGCGCTCGGCCTCGGCGAAACCGCCAAGATCACGCTCATCGCCATCGGGGTGACGCCCGTGATGGTGCGCGACCTCGCGGGCCGGGTCGCGGAACTGCCGCGGGAACAGACCGTCAAGGCCGAGACGCTCGGCGCCTCGAGCTGGCAGATGGCGCTCCGCATCGTGCTGCCGCAGGTGGCGCCCCGCCTCATCGACGCCCTGCGCCTGGCGCTCGGCCCCGCCTGGCTGTTCCTCATCGCGGCCGAGGCCATCGCGGCGGAGGCCGGCCTCGGCTACCGCATCTTCCTCGTGCGCCGCTACCTCGCGATGGACGTGATCCTGCCCTACGTCGCCTGGATCACCTGCCTCGCGGCCCTCATGGACTTCGGCCTCAGCGCGGCGCGCCGCAGCCGCTTCCCCTGGTTCGGCGCGGAGGCGGCGCGATGAGCGGCATCCTGATCGAGGACGTGTGGAAGGAATACGGCGACCAGATCGTGCTGGAGCGCGTCTCGCTGGCCATCGCGCCGCGCGCCTTCGTGGCCCTGGTGGGGCCTTCGGGATGCGGCAAGACCACCTTCCTGCGCCTGCTCCTCGGCGAGGAGCGGCCGACGCGCGGGCGCATCCTGGTCGACGGCGCGCCGCTTCCGCCCGAGCCGGGGCCGGACCGCGGCGTGGTGTTCCAGCGCTACTCGGTCTTCCCCCACCTCACCGTGCTGGGCAACGTGCTGCTGCCGCGCGAGCTGGAACGTCGCCGCTTCACTGCCCGCCTCTTCGGGGCCGCGCGCCGCCGGGCCGAGGCGGAGGCCCGCGCCCTCCTGGCCGAGGTCGGCCTCGCGGGCCAGGAGGCGAAATATCCCGCGGCGCTGTCGGGCGGCATGCAGCAGCGGCTCGCCCTGGCCCAGGCCCTCATGCGGCGACCCAGGATCCTGCTGCTCGACGAGCCCTTCGGGGCGCTCGATCCCGGCATCCGGGCCGACATCCACGCCCTCACCCGGCGCCTGTGGCACGAGACCGACCTCACGGTCGTCATGGTGACGCACGACCTCCGCGAAGCCTTCTCGCTCGCCACCCGCGTGGTCGCCTTCGAGCGCAGGCGGGACCGGCCGGAGGAGCGCGAGCGCTACGGCGCCTCGATCACGCGCGACCTCGACGTCTGGCCGAAGCGCGTGGCCGGCCAGCCCCCTCCCCACCCCGTCCCGACCGAGCAGCCTCGCGTGGCCGAAGCCACGCAAGGCTGCTCGATCCTTCAACTGTCAGCCGGTTCGCAAGAACCTGCCTAGGGCTCCCGCATGACGACCTCACCCGAAACCCGAGCCACGATCGCGGCCAACCAGCGCCGCTACGAGGAGCTGAAGCGCGAGGGCCAGAGGCACGCGCCCCGCGCGCTGCCCGGCCCGAGCCCGCGCCCGGCGCCCCCGCTGCCGGACGGCGCCGTCCTCCACCGCGAGACCGTGCCCGGCGGCTGGTACTGGTCGAGCGTGGTGAAGCGCGGGCAGGCGCTCAGGATCGACACGGCCGCGGGCGAGGCGGCCGTGGCCCTCGTCGCCTGGTCGATGCGCGACCCCTCGGAGCGGCTGAACACCGCCGACACCATCAAGATCCAGTGGACGGCGGCCCTCGGCAAGGGCCGCGTCCTCTTCTCCGACATGGGGCGGGTGATGCTCTCCATCGTGGAGGATTCCTGCGGCGCCCACGACCTCATCGCGGGAGGCTCGACGCCGGGCTCGGTCGCGGGGCGCGGCGGCAACCGGCCGCAGCGCAACACGCGCGACAACCTGCGGCTCGCGGCCGGCAAGCACGGGCTCTCGGCGCGGGACGTGCCGCCCTGCGTCAGCGTCTTCGCCCCCGTCCGCACCGATGCCGGGGGGCGCCTCGTCTGGGAGGCGGGCCGTCGCCGGGCCGGCGACTACGTCGACCTCAGGGCCGAGATGGACCTCGTCCTGGCCCTGTCGAACTGCCCCCATCCGCTCGACCCCGGCGGGGACGAGGCGCCGCCCGTCGCGGTGACGCGCTTCCTCGCGCCCCCTGCGGCGCCCGACGACCTCTGCCGCACCGCCACCGCGGAGGCCGTGCGCGGCTTCGAGAACACCGACGCCTGGCTGGCCGAACTGGAGCCCCGCCCATGACCCTCCCGGCTTCCCCCTCCCGCCGCGACCCCGCGCGGGCCCGCGCCGACCACCACGTCCCGGCCGAATCGCCGTGGTCGGGCGCGGTGCGGCGCGGGGAGACGATCCGCATCGTCGACCTCGACGGGCAGCAGGCGGTCGACACGCTGTTCTACCGGCTGGGCGACGCCGGCGAGCGGTACTCCTCGCAGGACACGGTGCGCCATCAGGGCGCCGCCTACGTGACGACCGGCACGGCGATCATGTCGAGCGAGGGCAACGTCATGCTGACCGTCACGGCCGACACCTGCGGCCGGCACGACACCTCGGCGGGCGCCTGCTCCTGCGAGGCCAACACGGTCCGTTTCGGCCACGCCGCCCGATACCTCCACGCCTGCCGCGAGAACTTCGTGCTGGAGGTCGGCCGCCACGGCATGACGAAGCGCGACATCGTCCCCAACATCAACTTCTTCATGAACGTGCCCATCGAGCCCTCGGGCGATCTCGCCATCGTGGACGGCGTCTCGAAGCCCGGCGACTACGTCGAGCTCACGGCCGAGATGGACGTGCTCTGCGTGATCTCGAACTGCCCGCAGATCAACAATCCCTGCAACGGATTCAACCCCACGCCGGTCCGCGTGCTGATCTGGGGCGCCGACGACTGATGTTCACGAAGGTCCTGGTCGCCAATCGCGGCGAGATCGCCGCACGGGTCATCCGCACGCTGAAGCGGCTCGGCATCGCGTCGGTCGCGGTCTATTCCGACGCCGACTGCTTCACGCGCCCGGTGCGCGACGCCGACGAAGCCGTGCGGCTCGGCCCGGCGCCGGCCGCGGAGAGCTATCTCGACGCCGAGGCCGTGATCGCGGCCTGCCGGGCGACCGGCGCCCAGGCGGTCCACCCCGGCTACGGCTTCCTGTCGGAGAACGCCGGTTTCGCCGAGCGGCTCGCCGCGGCCGGCATCGCCTTCATCGGGCCGCGCCCGGAGCACCTGCGGGCCTTCGGGCTGAAGCACACGGCCCGCGAGATCGCGGTCGCGAGCGGCGTCGCGCTGCTGCCCGGCACGGGCGTGCTCGCCGACATCGCCGAGGCCCTGCGGGAGGCCGCGCGCATCGGCTATCCCGTGATGCTGAAGAGCAGCGCGGGGGGCGGCGGCATCGGCATGCAGCTCTGCGCGGACGAGGGGCAGTTGCGCGAGCGCTTCGCGGGCGTCGCCCGCACGGCCCGCGCCAGCTTCGGCGACGCGCGGGTGTTCCTCGAACGCTTCGTCGCCGACGCGCGCCACGTCGAGGTGCAGATCTTCGGCGACGGGCGTGGCCGGGTGGTGGCGCTCGGCGAGCGCGACTGCTCGCTCCAGCGGCGCCACCAGAAGGTCCTGGAGGAGACGCCCGCGCCGGACCTGCCCGACGCGGTGCGGGCGAGGCTCCATGCGGCGGCCGTGGCGCTCGGCCGGCACGTGTCCTACGCCTCGGCCGGGACAGTCGAGTTCATCTACGACCCCGGGCGGGAGGACGCCTTCTTCCTCGAAGTCAACACGCGCCTCCAGGTCGAGCATCCCGTGACCGAGGCGGTGCTGGGCATCGACCTCGTCGAGTGGATGATCCGGCAGGCGGCGGGCGAGGAGGTGATCGGGCCGGCGGCGCCGGTGCCCTCGGGCGCCGCCATCGAGGTGCGGCTCTACGCCGAGAACCCGGGCCAGGGATTCCGGCCGAGCGCCGGCCTCCTCACCGAGGTGCGCTTCCCGGCCGGCGTCCGGGTCGACGGCTGGGTCGAGACCGGCACGGAGGTCACGGCCTTCTACGACCCCATGCTGGCCAAGCTCGTCGTCCACGCGGCCGACCGCCCCGCCGCCATCGCGGCCCTGCGGGCGGCGCTGGCCGGGACCGCGGTCGCGGGCATCGCCACCAACCTCGACTATCTCCGCTCCATCGCTGCATCCGACATGCTGGCCGAGGCGCGGGTCTCGACCCAGGCCCTCGCGGGCTTCGCGCCGCCCGCCGCCACGGTCGACGTGCTCGCCCCGGGCGCGCAGTCGAGCCTCCAGGAGCTGCCCGGGCGGCTCGGCTACTGGCACGTCGGCGTGCCGCCGAGCGGCCCCATGGACCCGCGGGCGTTCCGCCGCGCCAACCGGCTCGTCGGCAACGCGGCCGGCACGGCGGCCCTGGAGCTGACCGTCGCGGGCCCGAGGCTGCGGTTCAACCGCGACGCCCGCGTGGCCCTGGCGGGGGCCCGGATGGCGCTCGACCTCGACGGCGAGGCCCGGCCGCACGGGGAAGCCTTCCCGGTCGCGGCCGGCCAGACCCTCGCCATCGGGGCCATCGCGGGGCCGGGCCAGCGGGCCTATCTCGCGGTGCGCGGCGGCTTCGACGCGCCCGAGGTGCTCGGCTCGCGCGCGACCTTCGCGCTCGGCGGCTTCGGCGGCCACGCCACGGGCGTCCTGAAGGCCGGCGACGTGCTCGACCTCGGCTCGGCGCCGGAGGTGTGGGCGTCGGGGCGGGATCCCGAGGCCGAACTCACCCACGACTGGAGGGTCGGCGTCGTCTACGGCCCGCACGGCGCGCCGGACTTCTTCGCCGAGGCCGACATCGCGGACCTGTTCTCGGCGGCCTACGAGGTGCATTTCAACAGCGCCCGGACGGGGGTGCGGCTGATGGGGCCGCCCCCCCGCTGGGCGCGGCCGGACGGGGGCGAGGCGGGCCTGCACCCCTCGAACATCCATGACAACGCCTACGCGGTCGGCGCCCTCGACTTCACCGGCGACATGCCGATCATCCTGGGGCCCGACGGACCGAGCCTCGGCGGCTTCGTCTGTCCGGCCGTGATCGCCCGCGACGAGCAGTGGAAGATGGGTCAGATGCGGCCCGGCGACCGCGTCCGCTTCGTGCCGGTGCCGCGGCCGGGCGACCCGGTCGCGGGCCCGCAGGTGATGCTGGAGGGGAAAGGCACCGGCGCCGCCATCGTCGGGCGCGACGGGAGCGGGCCCGTGCCGGTCGTCTACCGGCGCCAGGGCGACGACAACCTCCTCGTCGAATACGGCCCCATGACGCTCGACATCGCCCTGCGCCTGCGCGTCCACCTGCTCGCCGAGGCGGTGGCGGCGGCCCGCGTGCCGGGCCTCGTCGACCTCACCCCGGGCATCCGCTCGCTGCAGATCCACTACGACGGCACCGCGCTCACCCGCGGCCGGCTGCTCGGCCTGCTGGCCGAGATCGAGCGCGGCCTGCCCGACCCCGCGGGCGTGTCGGTGCCGAGCCGGATCGTGCACCTCCCGCTCTGCTGGAACGACCCCGACGCCGTGCTGGCGATGCGGAAATACCAGGACCTCGTGCGGCCGGACGCGCCCTGGTGCCCGGACAACATCGAGTTCATCCGCCGCATCAACGGGCTGGCCGACCAGGACGCGGTCCGCCGCATCGTCTTCGACGCCAGCTACCTCGTGCTCGGCCTCGGCGACGTCTATCTCGGGGCGCCGGTGGCGACGCCGCTCGACCCGCGCCACCGGCTCGTCACGACCAAGTACAACCCGGCCCGCACCTGGACGCCGGAGAACGCGGTGGGCATCGGCGGCGCCTACATGTGCATCTACGGCATGGAGGGGCCGGGCGGATACCAGCTCTTCGGCCGCACGGTCCAGGTCTGGAACACCTGGCGCACGCCCGCGGGTTTCGAGGCCGGCACGCCGTGGCTCCTGCGCTTCTTCGACCAGATCCGCTTCTTCCCGGTCAGCCACGCGGAACTGACCGAGGCGCGCGCGGCCTTCCCCCACGGGGCCTATCCGATCCGCATCGAGGAGACCCGCTTCAGCCACGAGCACTATGCCGAAGGGCTGGCGCGCGACGCCGACAGCATAGCGGCCTTCAAGGGCCGGCAGCAGGCCGCCTTCGACGTCGAGCGCAGATGGTGGAAGGAGGCGGGCCTCGACAGCTTCCAGGTCGAACAGGACGTCGGCGCCCTCTCGGACGACCTGCCGCCCGGCTGCGCCGCCGTGGCGGCGGAGGTGCCGGGCCAGGTGTGGAAATTCGTGGCGGCCGTCGGCGACGCGGTCGAGGCCGGAGATGCCGTCGCGATCATCGAATCGATGAAGATGGAGATGGTCGTCCCCGCACCCATCGCCGGCCGGCTCAGCGAGCTGCGCGCGGCGCCGGGCCGCAGCGTGAGGGCCGGCGACGTCATCGCGGTGATCGACACCCGGCCCGGAACCGCCTGACCGGCAGGGAGACTCGGGCCGGCCCCCGGATCCGACCGGCAGACTGCGGGCGGATGCCCGGGGCCCGCGTCAGGCCGCCCGGGAGCGCCCGAGCACGCGGGCGACGTTGTCCCGGTGGACCGTCTCGTAGGCCGGGAAGTAGCGGACCCGGCCGGCCTGCAGGTCGTCCCGGATGAAGGCCCGCAGATCCTGGCCCGCGAGGCCGGGATCCCGGCGGCAGCGGAGCAGCGCTTCGACGTAGCGCCGCGTGGCCTCCAGGAGACCGCGGTCGTAGCCGCCCTCCTCGATCGCCTCCGCCGCCCCGTGGTTGGGCAGGATGCGCGCGAAGGGCATCCGGCCCAGGCGGTCGAGGTCGACGAGGTGCTCCTCCAGTCGTTCCGCCTCGGCCACGTAGGTGATGGGATCCTCGAGCGTGTCGCCCGCGAGCAGCAGGCCGGCCTCGGGCATGAGCAGCACCGTCCCGTCGCGGCTGTGGATGTCGAACCGATGCAACTCCACCTTCACGTCCCCGACCCGCAGGTCGAGCCGGTCGTCGAAGGTCCGCGTCGGCCCGACGAGCGGCCGGATCGGCGGCGAGGCGTGTTCGAGGGCCGCCCGGTTCTCGGAGATCAGGCCGGCCGTGAGGGCGTTGGCGACGATCTCGCAATCCGCGAAGACGGCATTGCCGGCCACGTGGTCGGCGTGCCAGTGGCTCAGCACGAGGCGCATGGATCGCACGCCCTCGCCGTCGAGCCTCCGCCGGATCAGAGCGGCATGGCCGGTCGAGATATGGGCGTCGTAGACCAGCGCCTCCGGGCCGTCGACGATCGCGTAGGAGCAAGCCCCCAGCGCGAAGGCGCCGTCGTCGAGCCAGTTCGGCGCCTCCGACCACGCGCGGACCCCGGCGATGCGGCCGTCGTAGAAGGCCAGCACGTTGGGGGCCGGTCGCAGCACGCGCAGGGTCGATCCGAGCTGATGGTGCGCCATGGGTCGACCTCGCTGCCGCCCGCACGATAGCGGCCTCCGCGGCCGGCCACCAGCACGGGGCGCAGGCGTTTCGGCGGCTGCGCCCGACGGACGAGAGCGGCTGCTTTCAGCCGAGAGCCCGCGGTGCCGCTCCGCCCGGGACGGGCTCAGTCCGACCGCGGACGAGCGTCGGAGTTCGATCCCGGGTCCGACCGGGCCTCTCCGATCGATGTCGCCGCCCGATCGATCCTGGACACCGGCCGGCGTCCTCTGGCCATCACCCGTTGAGCGTGTTAAATCACAGTATCGCCTCATCGATTCGATGGACATATGGGATTTGACGTCGCCGAACAGCGTATCTCGCAGTTCCTCGATCTCGTCTACGACGCGGCTGTCTCGCCCAGAACCTGGCCAGACGTCCTGCGCACGCTCGCCGACATGTTCGACGGCTGTTTCGCCGACATCTTCACGAGGAGCCACGACCGCCGTCACTTCGGCGGCCTGGCTCACGGCCTGGACAAGTCCGATTACGACGACCTGTTCTTGGGGTTCTGGTTCAACAGAAACGTCTGGGGCCTGTCGAGCCCGACGACATACGCCGGTGAGGTGGCGTCGTCGCGGTCTCTGCTGGACGTCGACGTGCTGCGCCGGAGCGAGATCTACAACGAGTACCTCCACCCGCGTGGCCTGCACGAGGGACTGAGGCTGGCCCTGTGGGTCGACGACCGCGAGATCCAGGACATCTCGATCCTGCGTCCCGGCTCGCGGGGGCCGTTCGGGGCGCGGGAGGTGGCGCTGGGCGCGGTGCTGCTGCCCCACCTGCAGCGCGCCGCCACCGTGTCGCGCCGCCTGCGGCGCCTCGACTTCGCGCGCGAGACCGCGTCGGGCGACGAGCGCCGGGACCGCGTCGCGGCCTTCGCGTTCGACGCGGGCGGGGCGCTGTTCTGGTTCAACGCCGAAGCCGAACGCCTGCTCGCCGAGGGGACGGTGCTGAAGGCGCCGCGCCACGGCCTGGAAGGATCCACGCCGGACGCCACGCGGCAGATCCGGAAGGCGGTGGCGCGGGCCGTCGGCGCGGAGGGCGACGGGCGCGCGGGCGGATCGGTCCCCCTGCCGATGCCGGACGGCGCGAGCTCGCGCAACCTCGTCGTGCTGCCCTCGACCAACCCCCTCGACTGGACGCTGTCGCGCCCGCCGGCCGCCGTGGCCTTCACGCGCGGCCCCCCGGCCGCCTCCGCGTCGAGGGCGTCGCTGCAGCGCGCCTTCGCCCTCACCGACGCCGAGGCCGACCTGGCGCTGCGGATCGCCTCGGGCCAGTCCCTCGGGGCCGTGGCGGCCGCGAGCGGACGCAGCCGGAACACGCTGCGCACCCACCTGGCGCGCCTGATGGAGAAGACCGGGACCCACCGGCAGACCCAACTGGCGATGGTGCTCCTCGACGCCGCGCAGGGCGCCTCTGCCGAACCGGTGGTCGACGGGTCGGGCTCCTGGTCGGCCTTCGACGGCTGATCCCCACACGGCCGGCGCGGCCGTCCTTCCCCGTGAGGCTAGCGTGGGCACACATCACTGACGCTGGGCGTCTGCGCCCTTCTCGCCTCGGGGAGAATCGGGCACCTATCGGCGCCCGCGCGGAGAGAAGGGCGCGATCAACCGCCGCCCCTGCTCCCAGCGCCCAGGAGGTGGTCCAGGATGGCGCGCTCCAGGGCGGCCTCGGCCGGGCCGCGGAGGCGCGGGCGGGGGAACGGCACGTCGAGGTCGAGCGCGATGGCGCCGTCCTCGATCAGCACGATCCGGTCGGCGAGCGTGACGGCCTCGGCCACGTCGTGGGTGACCAGCACCGCCGTGAAGCCGCCCTCGCGCCACGCCTCCTCCAGCAGGCCCTGCATCTCGATGCGCGTCAGGGCATCGAGGGCGCCGAGCGGCTCGTCGAGCATCAGCAGCCCCGGCCGGCTCACCAGCGCCCGGGCGAGGGCGACGCGGCTCTTCTGGCCGCCCGACAGCGACGCCGGCCAGTCGTCCCCCCGGCCCCCGAGCCCGACGCGGTCGAGCGCCGCGCGGGCCAGCGCGGCGCCCTCCGGCCCCGGGAGCGGGCCGAGCCCCACCGCCACGTTGGCCAGCACCCGCGCCCAGGGCAGGAGCCGGGGCTCCTGGAACATGATGCGGGAGGGGGTCGGCGGACGCCCGTCCCCGCCGATCGACACGCGGCCGGCGTCGGGCGCGTCGAGCCCGCCGATCACGCGCAGCAGCGTGCTCTTGCCCGAGCCGCTGCGGCCCACGACCGCCAGGAACTGGCCGGCCGGCACCCACAGGTCGAGGTCGCGCAGCACCGCGCGGTCACCGAACCTGCGCGCCACCCCGGCGAGCGTCACGGACAGCCCGCGGGCCTCCGCGCCCGCGCCCGTCACGCCCGGAACGCCGGGTGCCAGGCGAGGCAGCGCCGTTCGAGCGCCCGCGTCACGGCGTCGGCGAGCTTGCCCAGCGCCGCGTAGATGAGGATCGCCAGCACGATCACGTCGGTCTGGAGGAAGTCGCGCGCCTGCATGGCCAGGAAGCCGATGCCCGACTGGGCCGCGATGGTCTCGGCCACGATCAGGGTCAGCCACATGACGCCGAGTGCGAAGCGCAGCCCCACGAAGATCGACGGCAGGGCGCCCGGCAGCAGCACGCGGCGGAACAGCGCCCCCGGCCCCATGCCGTAGATCCGCGCCATCTCGACCAACTGCGGGTCGACCTCGCGCAGCCCGTGCAGCGTGTTGACGTAGACCGGGAAGAACACGCCGAGGGCCACGAGCGACAGCTTCGCGCCCTCGCCGATGCCGAACCACAGGATCACCAGCGGGATCAGCGCGAGATGGGGCACGTTGCGGGCCATCTGCAGCGTCGTGTCGGTCAGGCGCTCGCTCCACCGCGACAGGCCGTTCGACAGGCCGAGCGCGAAGCCGATGCCGCCGCCCACGGCGAGCCCCGCCATCGCCCGGGCGAAGCTCACGGCCATGTGGCGCGGGAGCTCGCCCGACAGCGTCAGCGCCACGCCCGCCTCGGCCACGGAGGCCGGCGAGGGCAGCACGGCGTCCGACAGGAGGCCCGTGGCGCTCGCCCCCTGCCACACCGCCAGCAGCGCCGCGGGCAGCAGCCAGGGGGCCGCGCCGGCGCGCCACGCCGCGGCGGCGGCGCCGGGCGGCCGGCTCCGCGAGGGGGCGCGGAGGGCGGCTTCGGTCAGATCACTCACGGCTCTCTCCCGCCCGCACACCGGCCCCGGGGGCCGGCGTCCCCCGACATAGGCCCCGAATTGTAAGTTGACAATATTGGTAGACGATCCCAACATCCGCCGGCGGACCGATCGGCCGCCCGGCGCGTTGGCGCCCCGACCCCGGAGTCCCCGCGATGACCTCTGCGACGCGCCTGTCCCTCGCGCTCCTGCTGTCCCTGTCGGCCGCGAGCGCGGCCCGCGCGGGCGACGCGGTGGTGCGGATCGGCTACCAGAAATACGGCAACCTCCTGCTGCTGAAGGAGCACGGCGGCCTCGACGAGCGCCTGAAGGGGTCGGGCTTCCGGGCCGAGTGGACCGAGTTCCCCTCCGGGCCGCCGATGCTCGAAGCCCTGCGGGCGGGGGCGATCGACGTGGCCCAGACCGGCGAGGCCCCGCCGGTCTTCGCCCAGGCCGGCCGGGCGCCGCTCGTCTACGTGGCGGCCGAGCCGCCGGCGCCGCACGGCGAGGCCATCCTGGTGCCGAAGGACAGCACGCTCGCGTCCTTCGCCGACCTCAAGGGCAAGCGCGTGGCGCTGAACAAGGGCGCCAACGTCCATTACCTGCTGGTGAAGGCCCTGGAGAAGGCCGGCGTCGCCTACGGCGACATCACCCCGGTGTTCCTGGCCCCGGCGGACGCGCGCGCGGCCTTCGAGCGCGGCGCCATCGACGCCTGGGCGATCTGGGACCCCTATCTCGCGGCCGCGCAGGCCGCGACCGGCGCCCGCACGCTCGGCGACGGCGAGGGCGTGGCCCCGAACGTCCAGTTCTACCTCGCGTCCAAGCCCTTCGCGGACGCGAACCCGAAGGTGGTGCAGGCCGTCGTCGACGGCGTGCGCGACATCGACGCCTGGGAGGGCGAGAACCCCAAGGAGGCCGCCGCCGAGCTGGCGGGCGCCATCGGCCTGCCCGAGGCGGTCGTGGCGACCGCGCTCGCGCGCCAGACCCACGGCGTGGCGCCGATCAGCCCGGAGGTGGCGGCCCGCCAGCAGGACGTGGCCGACGCCTTCCTGGCCCTCGGCCTCATCCCCAAGCGCGTCGACGTCGGCGCGGCGGTGCTGAAGCCCGGCTCCTGATCGGATTTCGGTTCGGTCTCTCCCTCCGTCGCTCATCCCCGCGCATGCGGGGATCCAGCGCAAGAAGGCGGCCGAAGGCCGACACCCTGGATCGCATGTCGCGCGCGGCGCGGTTGCAGATCGAGGACCGGCCTTCGGCCGGGACATTCAGCGCTGGATCCCCGCCGTCGCGGGGATGAGCGGCCGGGAGGGCGATCCGAGCCGATCACCCGGAAATCCTGTGAGGTCGCGACCTGGCGCCTCACGACGAGGAACGACACCATGACCGACATCCGCTCCCTCGACCTGCCGGCCCCCGCGGCCGAGACCGACGTGCTGTGGTTCCTGCCGACCCACGGCGACGGCCGCTACCTCGCCAGCGAGGTCGGCGGGCGCCACGTCACGATGCGCTACTTGAGCCAGATCGCGCGGGCCGCCGACGAGCTCGGCTATTTCGGCGTGCTCCTGCCGACCGGCCAGTCCTGCGAGGACAGTTGGGTCATCGCCTCCGCCATGGTGCCGCTGACGGAGCGGCTGCGCTACCTCGTGGCGGTGCGGCCGGGGCTCCAGCAGCCGTCGGTGGCGGCCCGCATGACGGCGACGCTCGACCGGATCTCGAACGGGCGCCTGCTCATCAACGTCGTCACGGGCGGCGACCCGGTCGAGGCGCGCGGCGACGGCATCTTCATGCCCCACGACGCCCGCTACGCCGTCACGGACGAGTTCCTGGCGATCTACCGGCGCCTCCTGTCGCTCGAACCCGTGTCGGCGGAGGGCGAGCACCTGAGGATCGAGGGGGGCCGGCTCCTGTTCCCGCCCGTGCAGTCCCCCCACCCGCCGCTCTACTTCGGCGGCTCGTCCGAGGCGGGGCTCGCGGTCGCGGGCGACCACGTCGACGTCTACCTGACCTGGGGCGAACCCCTGGCGGACGTGGCCGAGAAGATCGCGGCCGCCAAGGCGGCGGCGGCCCAGAGGGGGCGGACCCTGTCGTTCGGCATCCGCCTCCACGTCATCGTGCGGGAGACGTCGCGCGAAGCCTGGGCGGCCGCCGAGGACCTGATCCGCTACGTCGACGACGAGGCCATCGCCAAGGCCCAGAAGGTCTTCGCCCGCTACGATTCCGTCGGGCAGAACCGCATGGCGCGGCTCCACGGCGGGCAGCGCGACCGGCTGGAGATCGCGCCCAACCTGTGGGCCGGCGTCGGCCTCGTGCGCGGCGGGGCCGGCACGGCGCTGGTGGGCGACCCCGACGAGGTGGCGGCCCGCATGCGCGAATACATGGAGCTCGGCATCGACCGCTTCATCCTGTCGGGCTACCCGCATCTCGAGGAATGTTACCGCTTCGCCGAGCTCGTCTTCCCCAAGCTGCCGCTGCGCTCGACGACGGGCAACGACCGCGGGGCCGCCCGCAACGCCGGGCCCTTCGGCGAGATGATCGCCAACACGCTGCCGCCCGGCCAGCACGCGCCCGACGCCCGCAAGGTGGCGGCCGGCTGAGCGCCACCGTGGCGCGCGTCCTCATCCTCGGCGGGGGCGCGAGCGGCGTGCTGCTGGCGCTCCACCTGCTGCGCGACGCGTCAGCCGGCGTCGAGGCCGCGGTGGTCGAGCGCCGGGACGACCTCGGCGCCGGCGTGGCCTATGCCACCCACCACCCGGACCACCTGCTCAACGTCCGCGCCGACAACATGAGCGCCTATCCGGACGACCCCGGCCACTTCGCCCGCTGGCTCGGCCGGCGGCCCGGGACGGGGCCGGCGCTCGGCCCGGAGGACTTCGCGCCGCGCGGCCTCTACGCGGCCTATCTGGCCGACCTCGTCGCGCCGCCGCTGGGCGACGGCCGCCTCACCCGCGTGCGGGGCGAGGCGGCGGCGGCGCGGGAGACCGACGAGGGGGTCGAGGTCGTGCTGGCGGACGGCCGCCGGCTCCACGGCGACGCCGCCGTGGTGGCGACCGGCAACGAGGGGCCGGGCTTCCCGCCCGCGCCCTGGCGGCACGAGGGCTGGGGCGACCCCGGCCCCTGCCGCCTCGACCCCGAGGCGGCCGTGGCGGTGGTGGGCACCGGCCTCACCATGGTGGACCGCGTGATGTGGCTGCTGCACGGCGGCCACCGCGGCCGCATCACCGCCATCTCGCGCCATGGACTGCTGCCGCAGGCTCATCGGCCCGATGCCGCCGAGGCGATCCCGGGCGAGGAGGTGCCCTTCGGGGCGCCGCTGGTGGAGGTCGCGCGCTGGCTCAAGACCCGCGCGAGACGGGCCGAGGCGGAGGGGCGCGGCTGGCGCAGCACGATCGACGGGCTCCGGCCCCACACCCAGGCCCTGTGGGCGGCGCTGCCGGAGGCCGAGCGCCGCCGCTTCCTGCGCCACGGGCAGGCCTTCTGGGCGGTGCACCGCCACCGCGTCGCCCCCGCGGCGGCCGAGCGCCTCACGGCCGCGCAGGCATCGGGCCAGCTCCGCGTTCTGCCCGGCCGGGCCTCGAATTTCGTCCCGCGCCCGGGGGGCGTCACGGTCGAGGTCGACCGGCGGGGCGGCGGCACGGAGAGCGTCGAGGCCGCGGCGGTGTTCGAGTGCCGCGGACGCGCGGCCGACGTGGCGCGGAGCGACAATCCGGTGCTGCGGGACCTCATCGTCACGGGGGCGGCGCGGCCCGACGCGCTCGGCCTCGGGCTCGACGTGGCGGCGGACTGCGCGCTGCGCGACGCCCGTGGCCGCGCCTCGGCGCGCCTCTACGCCATGGGTCCCGTCACGGCCGGCACCTTCTGGGAGATCACCGCCGTGCCGGACATCCGCCTCCAGGCGAGCCGGCTCGCCCAGACGCTCGCGGACCAGGGCTCCGCCCGGCAGCCGGGGGCGCCCTTTTCCCGCTGGCGGGAGGATCGGGAACCCATCCCGGCGAGCCGGGATGGGACCCGATTCTCGCCGAGGTGAGAGGGGCGCCGACGCCCAGCGTCAGCCATGTGTGGATCCGGTCGCCGGCGCGGCCGGGCCGGCCATGCCCTCCGCGAAGGCCACGGCATCCGCGAGGGTCGACACGGCGTCGCGGCCGTGGGCCGCGTCGTCCCCGGCCGGGGCGATGCCGGGGTCGCCCGCGCCCTCGCGGCCGGCCGCGGCATCGCGCCACCAGGCGCCGACCAGGATCGGCACGCGGGCGTCGCGCCGATGCAGGCGGCGCAGCGCGAAGCGCAGGTAGGCGGCGCTGCCGCCGTCGAGGCAGGACAGGACGACGAGCTGCGCGCCGCCGAGGTCGAGCCCCTCGATCCGCGCCTTGGCCAGCATGTCGTGCGGCACGGCCTCCGCGCCGTAACCCCGTCGGGCGAGGAGCTGGGCCAGGGCGCCCGCCACGGCGTCGTCGAGCGGCCCCCGCGCGCCGACGCAACGCACAGCTCCGGGCCGCGACCAGGCCGCGGGCGGCGGCGGCTTGCCCTCCTGCCCCTTGCCCTCCTGCCCCTTGCCCTTGCGCCCCGGCGCCTCGGCGGCCTCCGACAGGTTCTCGACCACCTCGGCGGCCGAGGCCGCGATGCGCCGCTGGCGCTCGACGTCGAGCCGTCCCTGGGCGACGTCGTCCTGGGCCAGCAGGAGGCCGGGCAGCAGCACGCCGTCGTAATAGCCGGCGAGCGACATCTCCTCCCCCAGGTGCCGCTCGGCCTGGTCGGAGGCCTCGACGGGGTCGTCGGCCAGCAGGCGCTGGTAGAAGACCTCGTGCGGCGCCAGCGCGGGCCGGTCGCCCAGCATCACGTCGAGGAAGGCCAGCGGCTCGACGTGGCGCCCCAGCACCACGAGGCAGACCGTGACGGGCGTCGACAGCACGAGGCCGACGGGCCCCCAGAGCACCGTCCAGAAGGTGGCAGCGATCACCACGGCCAGAGGCGAGAGGCCGGTGTTGTGGCCGTAGAGCAGCGGCTCGACGGCCTGCCCCACGATGCCCTCCACGGCGGCGTAGAGGGCCGCCGTCCAGAGCACGGTCGACCAGCCCGGCGCCACGGCGGCCGCCAGCGCCAGCGGCGCCAGGGCGGCCAGCGGCGGGCCCACGTAGGGCACGAAGCGCAGGCAGCCGAAGAGGATCCCCCACAGGATGGCGCTCGGCACGCCGATGAACCACAGCCCGACGCCGATCACCAGCGCCGCGCCCGTGTTCACGGCGAGCTGCGTCAGCAGGAAGTGGCTGAGGCGACGGGCCGCGTCGTCGATGGCGGCCGTCGAGCGATGGAGGTCGCCGGCCCCGAAGAGGCGGATGGCCCGGTTGCGCAGGTCCTCGCGCCCGAGCAGGATGAAGACCGCGTAGACCCCCACGAGCCCCGCCACCGCGAGCGGATGGAGCGCCGGCGCGAGATAGCGGCCCAGCGTCTTGATCGGCGGCTCGGCCGGCTTCTCGACCACGACCGGCAGGGGCGGGGCGGCGCTGCCGCCGGACGGCTGGGCCGCGCCCCCCGCCCTCAGATGCTCGGCCAGCCCGGACGCGAAATCGGAGAACCGCGCCATGCCCTCGCCCGACAGCATGGTGCGGAAGCCCTCGACCTTCTCGACCACCGTCGACTGGTAGCGCGGCATCGAGTCGGCGAGGTCGCGCAACTGCAGGGCCAGCAGCGCGCCGAAGCCCGCGATGAGCAGGAAGGCCAGCGCCGTCATGGCCAGCACCGAGGGCACGCGGCCGAGGTGGCAGCGCCGCAGCAGGCGCACGCCGGGCGCCAGCACGAAGCTCAGCAGGATCGCCAGCGCGGCCGGCACGAAGATCTCGGAGCCGACGTAGAGGGCCGCGATGACGAGCGCGGTCGACAGCAGGTAGCGCAGGCTGTCGCGCGGCGCCGTGTCGAGGGACGGGACGATGCGCGGCATGGAACTCGAACTCCCGGCCGGCGACGCGGCCCCCACTCACGACCGAGCCAACGCGCCCTGCGGCGAAGTGATCCCGGCGGGCTCGCCGGGAGGATGGCCCGCGTCCGAGTGGTGAGTCATTTTGAATTTCAGCCGCGTTGGCGGCGCCGCTCCAGCCCCACGGTCCGGGCATAGACGGGCGGGTCTCCATCGAGCATCGTCGGTGCCCTGGCGGGTTTGCCGGCCTGCCCCGTCAGCGAACCGCGCCGAAGGTCAGGCCGCGCGCGAACTGGCGCTGGGTCAGCCAACCGATCACGAGGATCGGGGCGATCGCGAGCAGGGATGCGGCGGAGATCTCCGGCGAGGACGGGCCGCCCGACAGGCTCGCGATATAGGCGCTGAGGGGAGCCCCCTCGGCGGAGGTCATCTGGATGCTCCAGAACGCCTCGTTCCAGCACAGGACGACCGACAGGAGCGCGGTGGAGCCGAGGCCAGGGGCGCACAGCGGCAGCAGCAGGTACGCGATCTGCTGCGTCATGGAGGCGCCGTCGATCCTCGCGCTGTCCAGGATCTCGCGGGGGATGTCGCGCATGTAGGAGTACAGCATCCAGATCACGATCGGCATGTTGATCGCGGCGTAGATCAGCACCAGTCCGACCTGGGTGTCGATGAGGCCCGTCGCCTTGAAGATCAGGTACATCGGGATCATGACGCCCACGCCGGGCATGAACCGCGTCATCAGCATCCCAAACAGGACGGCGTTCCGCCTCCGGCCCGCGTGGAACGCGAGCCCGTAGGCGGCCGGCAGCGCGAAGAGGAGGCACAGAACGGTGCCGCCGCCCGCCTCGACGACGCTGTTGAGCACCGGCCGCAGCATCCCGACGTTGGGGTTCTGCGAGGCGAAGTTCGCCAGCGTGGGGGTGAACGGCGCGAAGGGGCCCAGATCTGCGGCGGCATCGGTCTTGAAGGCCGTCAGGGTCATGAGGAGGATCGGCGAGGCCATCAGCAGGGCCACGGACCAGGCCAGCCCCGTGAGGACGAACTTTCTGGGAAGAGCCACGACCATCCTCTCGCTCCGACGCCGCCCCGCTCGGGCATCGTCCCACGCGGCCCGGCTTGAACCCAAGCGAATAACGTGCGTAGGCTGACGCGAGTTTTCGCTCATCGAGCGCCGAGTCGCGCCAGGGTCCGCCGATGGTCGATATGGCGTCGCCGTTCCGCCTCCTGTTCTCCGCGCACGGAGCCGACTACGGCGTGAACCTTCGATTCTGTTGCGATCACTACCGTTCGGTGTCCGAGGTGTGCCGTCGGCTGAAGGTGAACAGGCAGCAGTTCAACCGCTACTTGGCGGGATCGGCGGTGCCGTCGCGCCACAATCACGGGCGCATCAGCGACTTCTTCGGGCTGGAGGAGCACGAGCTTCTGATGCCGCGCGAGGCCTTCGCGGCCACCTTCGCGCAACGCGCCACGGCGCGGCAGCCCCTCGCGGCGCTCGATCGCCACGCCGCCCTCCTTCGCGACGCGTCGCGGTCGGGTTCGCGCGACCTCCACGATTACCTCGGCTTCTACTTCACATATTTCTACTCTTACCTGGGCAATGGGCGCATCAAGCGCGAACTCGCGCACTGGTATTACGATGGCGACACGCTCGTCTCCTCGGTGAAGCAGCGCTTCACGGGGGAGGACGAGAACGGCGAAGCCTCGCTGCGGTTCGCGACCTACCGCGGCCTTGTCGGCGCCTCCGGCGACCGCCTGACGACCATCGACGTCCAGCGTGGCGGCGCGCGCGAGATGTCGATGATGATCCTGTATCCGAAGAGGCGGCTGCTCAGGCAGCTTCACGGCATGACGATCGGGGTGAGCCACGGCTCGGCCCGCGCCATCGGCGCCGCGCGGGTCGTCATGGACTTCCTCGGGACCGAGATCGACGTCCGGGCTGCGCTCGGCGCGCTCGGCACCTTCGACCCCGATGATCCATCGGTGCCGGAGCCGGTCAGGCGCGCGGTCGGAAACGAGATCCGGCCCGACGAGACCCTGTTCCTCGCGAGGCCGTGACCTCCGTCCTCGCCCCTCGTGGCGATCAGTTTGAGACGGACCCACTGCCGACCCGCGTTGTCCTCCGACAGGCTCGGATGAGGGAGCTGCCATATCCACCCCTCTCGCTGGCCGAAGGGTGGATCCTTCTCCCCAGCGGGGAGTCAAGGTGGCGCGCAGCGCCGGATGAGGGACGGGACGGTGCGCGGCATGGACCTCGAACCCCCAGCCGGCGGCGCGTCACGCCCTCACGACGGAGCCAACGCGCCCTGCGGCAAAGTGATCCCCGGCGGGGCGGCCGGAGGGACGGCCCGCGTCCGGTTTCTCTTGTGCGGACGCTGTCCTTTGTTAGAATCGCTCCAAAGCATGACAGCGGAGGACGCCATGTGCAGCCTGTTCGCCCATCAGCCGGAGCACGACTACGACTACCAGACGCGCTCGCTGCGGCTGGCGGGCCACGGCACGTCGATCCGGCTCGAAGCCGCCTTCTGGGCCGTGCTGGAGGAGATCGCCGAGGGCGAGGGCGCGAGCCTGGCGAAGTTCCTGACCAAGCTCCACGACGAGGTGCTCGACCACCGCGGCGAGGTGCGCAACTTCGCGTCCCTGCTGCGCTGCGCCTGCCTCGTGCACCTGTCGCGCGCCGCCGGGCGCGACGCCGCCGGCGGGCTGGCCCGGCCGCCCTTCCTGGCGGCGGCCGAATAGGCTCTCGGGTCGGGGAACGACCGCACCTCACCCTGGACGGGGTGGGGCATCATCACCTTCGACGCGGGGCCACGCGGGGCCGGCCCCGACGGGCTCAGCCCTTCTTGGCGGGCTCCATCGAGGCGGGCTGGGTGGTCGAGGGGGCCGTCTCGGTCACGGCCGGGAGCGGCTGCGGGTCGTCCGACAGGGTGTGGAGATAGTCGAGGATGTCGGCGCGCTTCTGCGGGTCTTCCTCGCCCGCGTAGCTCATCTTGGTGCCGGGCGCGTAGCCCTTGGGCGAGGTGATGAAGGCGTTGATCTTGTCGAGCGTCCACTCGCCGCCCTTGCCCTTGATGGCCTCGGAATAGCTGAAGCCCGACACGGTGCCGACCTGCCGGCCCACCACGCCCCACAGCGGCGGCCCGACCTTGGCGGCCGCGCCCTTGTCGAAGTTGTGGCAGGCCCCGCAGGCCTTGGCCAGGGAGGCGCCCTTGTCGATGCTGGCCTTGGCGAGCAGGACGGGCAGCGGGGCGGCGGGCGCGGCCGACTTGGCGTCGCCGCCCCCGCCCGTCTCGGCCGCCGCCAGGGGCAGGTCGTAGCCGGGCTTGGCAGGCGTCGGCGGCTCGTAGAACCACTCCGCCGCGAGCCCCAGGCCCATCGTCGCCAGGAGTGTCCCGAGCACGCCGCCGGCGATCTTGTTGACCTCGAACGAATCCATGGACGCGGCGGCTCCCCACGATCTCACGCGGGCGCGTCGCGGGCGCCCGCCTCGGGTCCATTACCCACTTTGCCCTGAGCTTGGCAACACGTATAAGCGCCCTCCCCGCGCGCCCGGAGACAGCATGAGCCAGACCATCGCGTACCAGGGCGAGGCGGGCGCCTTCTCGCACCAGTCCTGCCAGGCGGTCTATCCCGACTGGACGCCCCTGCCCTGCCCGACCTTCGAGGACGCCTTCGCGGCCATCACGGAGGGGCGCGCGGATCTCGGCATGATCCCGATCGAGAACTCCATCGCGGGCCGGGTCGCGGACATCCACGCCCTGATGCCCGGCTCGGGGCTCAACATCGTGGGCGAGTTCTTCCTGCCCGTGCATTTTCAGCTCATGGGCGTGCCCGGCGCCACGGTCGAGGGCCTGCGCAGCGTCCACAGCCACGTCCACGCGCTGGGCCAGTGCCGCCGCCTCGTCCGCCGGCTCGGGCTGCGCGCCCAGGTGGCGGGCGACACGGCCGGCTCCGCCCGCGAGGTGGCGGGCTGGGGCGACCCCGCCCGCGCCTCGCTGGCGCCGCGCCTCGCCGCAGCCATCTACGGGCTCGACATCCTGATGGAGGACGTTGAGGACGAGGACCACAACACCACCCGCTTCGTGGTCCTGTCGAAGACGCCCGCGCCCGCCCCCGCGGGGAGCGGGCCCGTGGTGACGACCTTCGTGTTCCGGGTGAAGAACCTGCCGGCCGCGCTCTACAAGGCGCTCGGCGGCTTCGCCACCAACGGCGTCAACATGACCAAGCTCGAATCCTACATGGTGGAGGGCGAGTTCACCGCCACCCAGTTCCTGGCCGACGTCGAGGGCCACCCGGACGACCCGGCCGTGCGGCGGGCGCTCGACGAGCTCCGGTTCTTCTCGCGTGAGTTCAGGACGCTCGGCACCTACCCGGCCCACGCCTTCCGCGTCGAGAGCGCCCGGGGCCTGTCGCACCAGGGCTAGCGTCGGCACACATCTCGGCGCCCGCGGGGGTTGCCCTTCTCCCCAGCGGGGAGAATCGGGCACCCATCCCGGCTCGCCGGGATGGGACCTGGGTGGCGCGCAGCGCCGGATCAGGGGGGATCCACCCCCTGTGGAGGCCCCCTCATCCGCCCTGCCGGGCACCTTCTCCCCGGAGGGGAGAAGGGGGCCAACACCCAGCGTCAGTGACGTGTGAATGCGACATCCCCTCGCCCTCTCGGTGAGCCCCCATGTCAGGACAGATCCCGATGACGCCCTCCATCGTGTCCCGCATCGCCCGCGAACTCGGGGTCCGCGACGCCCAGGTGGCGGCCGCGGTGGCGCTGATCGACGGCGGCGCCACCGTGCCGTTCATCGCCCGCTATCGCAAGGAGGCCACGGGCTCGCTCGACGACGCGCAGTTGCGCCGGCTCGACGAACGGCTCGGCGCGCTGCGCGATCTCGAGGACCGCCGCGCCGCGGTGCTGAGGGCGATCCGCGAGGCGGGCAAGCTCGATCCCGCGCTCGAAGCCGCCATCCTCGGGGCCGACAGCCGCGCGCGGCTGGAGGACATCTACCTGCCCCACCGGGCCAAGCGCCGCACCAGGGCCGGGATCGCCCGCGAGGCCGGGCTCGGCCCCCTGGCGGACCTGCTGCTCGCCCGGCCCGAGGCGGCGCCCGAGGCGCTGGCAGCGGGCTTCGCCGGGGCGGGCCGGGGCGCGGCCGACCCTGCCGCGGCGCTCGACGGCGCCCGCTTCATCCTGGCCGAGCGCTTCGGCGAGGATCCCGACCTTACGGGGTCGCTGCGGGACGCCGTGTGGGCGCGCGGCCGGCTGACGGCGCGGGTGAGGGACGGCCGGGCCGAGGCCGGCGCGAAGTTCTCGGACTATTTCGACTTCGCCTCGGTGCCGGCCAAGCTGCCGTCGCACCGCGTGCTGGCGCTGTTCCGCGGCGAGCGCGAGGAGGTGCTCGACCTCGACGTCGCGGCCGAACCCGAGCCCGAGGGGCGGGAGGGGCCGAGCGGCCCCGAGCTCGCCATCATGCACCGCTTCGGCCTGTCGCGGCGCGGGCGGCCCGGCGACGCCTGGATGGCCGAGACGGTGCGGGCCGCGTGGCGCTCCCGCATCCTGCCGCGGCTCGGCACCGACATCCGGGCGCGGCTGCGCGAGGCCGCCGAGGCGGAAGCCGCGCGGGTCTTCGCGGCGAACCTGCGCGACCTCCTGCTGGCGGCCCCGGCCGGCCCGCGCGCCACGATGGGGCTCGACCCCGGCTTCCGCTCCGGCACCAAGGTCGCGGTGGTGGACCGCACCGGCAAGGTGCTGGCCAGCGCGACCGTGCATCCCCACGAGCCGCAGCGCCGCTGGGACGAGGCGCTGGCCGCCCTGGCCGCGCTGGCGCGGACGCATCGGGTGGAGCTCGTGGCGATCGGCAACGGCACGGCCTCGCGCGAGACGGACCGCCTCGCCGCCGAACTGCTGCGCCGGGAGCCCGCCCTCGGCCTGACCAAGGTCGTGGTGTCGGAGGCCGGGGCCTCCGTCTACTCGGCCTCGGCCCAGGCCACCGCGGAGCTGCCCGGCCTCGACGTGACGCTGCGCGGCGCCGTGTCGATCGCCCGCCGGCTGCAGGACCCGCTGGCCGAGCTCGTCAAGATCGACCCGAAGTCGATCGGCGTCGGCCAGTACCAGCACGACATCGACGAGGGGCGCCTGTCGCGCTCGCTCGACGGGGTGGTGGAGGACTGCGTCAACGCCGTCGGCGTCGAGGTCAACATGGCGTCGGCGCCGCTGCTGGCGCGGGTCGCGGGCGTGGGCCCGGCGCTGGCCGCCAACATCGTGGCGCACCGCGACGCCAACGGCCCCTTCGCGTCGCGGGCCGCGCTGAAGGCGGTGGCCCGCATGGGGCCGAAGGCCTTCGAGCAATGCGCGGGCTTCCTGCGCGTCGCGGGCGGCCGGGACCCGCTCGACGCCTCGGGCGTGCATCCGGAGGCCTATCCGGTGGTGCGGCGCATCCTCGACGCCGTGGGCCAGGACCTCAGCGGCCTCATCGGCGACGCCGCGGCGCTGCGCGCCCTGGAGCCGGCGCGCTTCGCCGACGCGACCTTCGGCCTGCCGACCGTGACGGACATCCTGAAGGAGCTGGAGAAGCCCGGCCGCGACCCCCGCCCCGCCTTCAAGGCCGCGCGCTTCGCGGACGGGGTCGAGACGATCGGCGACCTCGCGCCCGGCATGGTGCTGGAGGGCGCCGTCACCAACGTGGCGGCCTTCGGCGCCTTCGTGGACATCGGGGTGCACCAGGACGGGCTGGTGCACGTCTCGGCGATGAGCCGGAGCTTCGTGAAGGACCCGCGCGAGGTGGTGAAGCCGGGCGACGTCGTCCGGGTCAAGGTGCTGGAGGTCGATCGGGCCCGCAAGCGCATCGCCCTGACGCTGCGGCTCGACGACGAGCCCGGCCAGGCCCCGGCGCCGCGGGCCCCCGCCGCCCAGCCCCGTCCCGTCGCCGGCGGGCGGACGGGCGGCGGGCCTGTCCGCGAAGGCTCGGGCGGAGGCGCCCTGGCGGAGGCCCTGCGCCGGGCCGGCACCGGCAGGAGGGAGGGCGATTGATCGCCTCGATCGCGTCGGGATGGGCTTCGCCATCGGTCCCGCTCGGGTCGTCGCGGACGCGGGCCGCGAGCGCGACGACGTGCGGCATCGGGGTCGAGACCCCGTCCTCGGGCCCCTGCCCCCGGAGGCACTGAGAGTTTGTGAATGAATGCCCGTCTACCCGAAAACGGGCAGAAATTCCTCAATGTCTTCAGAGGGCATTCAGTCACAAGTTCGATACATTCACAAACTCTGAGATGACGGCGAAGACCTAGTTTTCTCCACCCTCCCTCATCCTGAGCAGGGCCCCTCGGGCCTGCTCGGCGACAGCGTCGGAAATCAAGCGCTTTTTCCCGCCTTTGAGGGTGTCGTCCCCTCTTCACCCGTTCGACGCGCGCCTTCGGCTTCCGCCTTGCAGTCTGGAACATTTCCAGTCTATAATCATTCTACACTGAGACGGGCGATCGGCCCGACGATCGAGGAGGTTTCCATGGCATCTCAAGCGAGCGCATGCGGCGGCTGCGCCTTCTTCGACACGCATCACGCCAACGGCGGTGCGTCGAGCCGGGACGGCGGCCTGTGCCGCTTCAACCCGCCGGTGTCGCAGCCGACCCCCGAGGCCCACGGCCTGTGGCCCGTCGTGTCCGAGACGGACTGGTGCGGTCACTTCGCCCCCGAGTCGCTCAGCGCCGCCGTCGCGGCCGAGTGATCCGGCGCCGCCGAGGCGTCTCCGGACGAAAGGCGTGAGCCCGGCCCAGTGCCGGGCTTTTCGTCGTGGGGGGTCGCCGCGGGACGAGAGGGGGTCGGCCCTCGCCTCGACCCGGGGCGAGCCCTGGCCTATGACGGACCGGCCGACATCGGCGAGACTTCAGATCAGGCGAGCGCGTTCGCCCCACCCGCGACGGATCCCGCGTCTCGGCGGAGCGTGACGCGCCTCGGAGTCTGTGAATGGATCGAACGTGTGCCTGAATGCCCTCTAACGACATCGAGGTCTCTCTGCCCGTTTTGATGCAGATGGGCCTTCATTCACGAATTCTCAGCGCAAGACGGACCGCATGACCGCCGCCGACCTCGAACGCGCCGCCCCGTCGGTCGCCGACCGCAACCACATCCTCAACCTGTCCTGCACGGACCGCCCCGGCATCGTGGCCCGGGTGACGACCTCGATCGCGGCGATCGGCGGCAACATCGCCGAGAGCGCCCAGTACTGGGACCGTTCGACCGACCGCTTCTTCATGCGCATCGCCTTCACGGCGCCGGCGGCCGTCGGCCACGAGGTGATCGGCGGGGCGCTGCAGAGCGCCATCGTGGCCTACGGCATGACCTTCAGCCTGACGGACGGCGACCGGGTGCCGCGCATCCTGGTGCTGGTGTCGCGGTTCGACCACTGCCTCCTGCACCTGCTCTACCAGATCCGGGTCGGCTGGCTGAAGGCCGAGGTGGCGGGGATCGCGTCGAACCATCAGGACAGCCGCCTCACCGCCGAGCAGCACGGGGTGCCGTTCCATCACCTGCCCGTCACCCGGGACTCCAAGCCCGAGCAGGAGGCCCAGGTCCTCGACCTCTACCGCCGCAGCGGGGCCGACCTCGTGGTGCTGGCGCGCTACATGCAGGTCCTGTCGAACGACCTCGCCACGGCCCTGGCCGGCCACGCCATCAACATCCACCACTCGTTCCTGCCGTCCTTCAAGGGCGCCAAGCCCTACCATCAGGCGCACGAGCGCGGCGTGAAGCTGATCGGCGCCACGGCCCATTACGTGACGCCCGACCTCGACGAGGGTCCGATCATCGAGCAGGAGACCGAGCGCGTCACCCACGCCTCCTCGGCCGACGACCTCGTGGCGGTGGGGCGCGACGTCGAGGCGCGCGTGCTGGCGCGCGGCGTGAAGCTGCATCTCGAACGCCGCGTGCTGCTCAACGGCCACAAGACGGTGGTGTTCTGATGCCCGCCACCGTGATCGACGGCAAGGCCGCGGCGGCGGCCGTCGTCGCGGGGGTGAAGGCGGGGGCGGAGGCGCTCGAAGCCCGCACCGGGGTGAGGCCCGGCCTCGCCGTGGTGATCGTCGGCGAGGATCCGGCGAGCCAGGTCTACGTCGCCTCCAAGGGCCGCATGGCCGAGAGCTGCGGCTTCAAATCCGTCACCCACACCCTGCCGGCCGCGACCGCCGAGGCGGATCTGCTGGCGCTGATCGCCGCGCTCAACGCCGACCCGACGATCCACGGCATCCTGCTGCAGCTCCCCCTGCCGAAGCCGCTCGACGCCCTGCCGGTCATCAGCCGAATCGCGCCCGAGAAGGACGTCGACGGGCTCAACGAGGCCAACGCCGGCCGCGTGGCGCTGGGCGACTTCGGCCGCGCCTTCGTGCCCTGCACGCCCGCTGGCTCCATGGTGCTGATCCGCTCGGTGATGCCCGACCTCGCCGGCCGGCACGCCGTCGTGCTCGGGCGCTCGAACCTCGTCGGCAAGCCCATCGCGAGCCTGCTGCTCGCCGCCGACTGCACCGTGACGGTGGCGCATTCCCGCACGGCCGACCTGCCCGCCCTGTGCCGCACCGCCGACGTGCTGGTGGCGGCCGTGGGCCGGCCCGAGATGGTCAAGGGCGACTGGATCAAGCCGGGCGCTGTGGTGATCGACGTCGGCATCAACCGCGTGCCCGATCCCGCCAAGGGCGAGGGGCGGACGCGGCTCGTGGGCGACGTGGACCTGGCCGGCGCGCGGGAGGTGGCCTCGGCCGTCACCCCGGTGCCGGGCGGCGTCGGGCCCATGACCATCGCCATGCTGATGGAGAACACGCTCGTGGCGGCGACGCGCGCCGCGGGATAGCGGCCCTCAACGTCACGTCTCGATCGGATTTCGGGGATGTTCCCCGGGCACGGGATCCCAAAGGGCTCGCCCTTTGGCGGGTTTCAGGGCGGAGCCCTGACGCCATATCGTCAGCCTTTTCAGGGCTCTGCCCTGAAACCCGCAAAAGGCCGAGGGCCTTTTGAATCCAGGCCGAGGCGATGCGCGGGACCCGGCGACATCACCTCGCCATCCGCCATGATACCTCTGCGTCCTCAGCCCAGCCGCGCCAGCAGCCCCCGCGCGAAGACCGACAGCGTGTCGTCGCGCGCGCCCATCACCACCACGCGGTCGCCGGGCCGCGCCAGGGCGAGGAGCCGCTCGCCGCAGGCGGCGCGGTCCGCCAGCGCCTCGGCCCGCCGGCCCCGCGCCGCGACCGCCTCGGCCACCGCGCCGCTGCCCGTCGAGCGGTCCACCGTGCCGCCGAAATAGACCGGCTCGGGCATCAGCAGCACGTCCTCGGCGCCGAGCTCCTCGGCGAAGCCCTCCGCCAGGGCCCCGCCCATCAGCCGGAGCGGCCCGTAGCCGTGGGGCTGGAACATCACCAGCAGCCGGCCGGGGACGCCGTGCAGCGTGCGCAGCGTCGCGGCGATCTTGTCCGGGTTGTGGGCGAAGTCGTCGATCACCGTGACGCCCCCCGCCGTCCCCACCACGTCGAGCCGGCGCCGGATGCCCGTGAAGGCGCCGAGCGCCGCCGCCGCCTCGCCGAGCGGCACCCCGCAGGCCAGCGCCGCGCCGAGCGCCGCCAGGGCGTTGGACATGTTGTGGCGCCCCGGCACCCGGAGGTCGACGGACGCGCGGGCAGCGGGCTGCCCGTCGCGGCCGTTGAAGCGGACCTCGAAGGACGCGCCGTCGGGGCGGAGGCCCGGCGGCCCGGCCAGGAGGTCCGCCCGCGGGTCGGCGAGGCTGTAGGTGAGGGCGTTGTCGCCCCCTTCCCCGGCCAGGGCTGCGGTCTCGTCGTTGTCGAGGTTGAGCACCGCCACCTCGGCGCGGGACGCGAAGCCGCGGAACAGGGGCCGGAGCTCGTCCATCGGCTTGTGGTCGAGCGACATGTTGTTCACCACGGCGACGCCCGGCGTGTAGAGCCGGATCGAGCCGTCGCTCTCGTCGACCTCGCTGACGAAGGCTTCGCCCGCCCCCACCACGGCGCTCAGCGCGGCGCCGTCGGGGCCGTGGAAGTCCTTCATCTCGGCCCCGTTCATCACGGTCGGGTCGAGGCCCGCGCGGTCGAGGATCACCCCGATCATGCCGGTGGTGGTGGACTTGCCGCTGGTGCCGGCGACGCCGACCCGCAGGCCGGCGGCGTTGAACAGCTCCGACAGGAGTTCGGGCCGGGTGACGACCGTGGCGCCGACGCGCCGGGCCGCCTGCACGTCCGGCACGCTCTCCTCCACGGCGGCCGACACGACGAGGATCTGGTCCGGCGAGGCGATGCCGCTGCCGTCCTGCGGGAACAGGGTGAAACCGCGCGCTTCGAGGGCGGCGAATCTGTCGGGCGTGCGCCCCTGGTCGCGCGACCGGTCCGACCCCGCGACGCGGGCGCCGCGCGCCTTCACGATGGCGGCCAGCGGGCTCATGCCGCTGCCGCCGATGCCGCAGAAGAAATAGGGTCGGGGCTCGGTCATGCGCCGAGGCTACAGGCGCGGCCCGCACCGTGCAACGCGCGAACCGGGGGTCGCGGCCCAGTCCGTCGGGCATGGAGCGGCGGGGCAGTCCGGTTCCGAGGGGGCCCCGGCCTTCGGAACCCCACGATCGACGATCCCTTCCACGTCCGGGGGAACCCTCAGTGCGGCTGGCACAGGACCACGGGCGTCCCCAGCGCGTAGCCGAAGCCGCTGCCCTGATAGACCGTGACGTTGGACTGCCCGGGCAGCAGCGTGAAGGAGCCCTGCGCCACCACGGGCGAGCCGCCCGCGCCGGCGAGCGTCCACGAGAAGGTGCAGGTCTGCCCCGGCGCCTTGGGGTCGACGTGGCTGCACAGGAGCTGCGCGCCGCCGAGCTGCGCGAAGCCCCCGCAGGAGAAGGGCGGGCCCGCCGGGGCCGGCCCCGCCGCGCCGAGCAGGAGGGCGGCCGCGAGCGCGGGTGATCGTCGGTCCATGGGGCATCTCCGGCTTGAAAGGGCGTCCCGACGGGACTACATACACATCATAAGCACGTCTACGATCGTCGAATCCATGGCTGACGGCTCCCCGATCCCCTCCCGGCCGCTCCCCTCGTCGCCGAGGCCCCGCCCGTGAGTCTCCCCTCCTCCCCGGTGGGCTTCCTGCTGCACGACGCCGCGCGGCTGATGCGGCGGCGCTTCGAGCAGCGCGCGGCGCCGCTCGGCTTCACCCGCGCCCAGTGGATGGTGCTGCTGCACCTCGCGCAGAACGAGGGCATCCACCAGGCGGCGCTGGCCGACATCCTGGAAGTCGAGCCCATCTCGCTCGTGCGGATCCTCGACAAGCTCCAGGCCCGCGGCCTGATCGAGCGCCGCCAGCACGCCACGGACCGGCGCTGCTGGCTGCTCTACCTCACGCCCGACGCCCATCCGAGCCTCGCGCTGCTGCGCGAGATCGGCGAGCGGACGCGGGCCGAGGCCCTGGAGGGCCTCGGCGACGCCGAGCGCGACGCCCTCGTACGCGCCCTCACACTTCTCAAGACGAACCTGGTCGAGGCCTGTTCCAGGCCGGCGGCCGACGACGAGGCACGACATGGTTGAAGGCCTATCCGGACGCGACTTCGGCGACGCCGAGCCGCTGGCGTTCCACGACGACGAGGCGCCCACGGCCCCGCGCGAACGCGCCCTGCCCCGCAGCGTGCCGGAGGCCCGCACGGCGACCCCCGCCGTCGCGCCGCCCCCGCCGGCCGCAGCCCCGATGCCCCCCGCGGCGGAGCCCCCGGCGCTCCCCGCGAAGCCGCGCGCGAAGCGCCGCCTGCTGCGGCCTCTGCTCTTCGCCCTGCTGCCGGTGGCGCTGGCCGTCGGCGGCTACGACTACGTCACGGGCGGTCAGGTCATGTCGACCGACAACGCCTACGTCCAGGCGCGCTCGCTCGGCGTCTCCACGGACGTGTCGGGCACGGTCGCGGCCATCGAGGTCCGCGACAACCAGCGCGTCGAGAAGGGTCAGGTGCTGTTCCGCCTGAAGCCGGACGCGTTCCGCATCGCGCTCGAAGGCGCCCAGGCGCAGCTCGGCACGGTGCGCAACCAGGTGCTGACGCTGCAGGCGAGCTACAGGCAGTCGCTGTCGCAGATCGCCCAGGCCAGGGCCGACCTGCCCTTCTACCAGGGGACGTTCAAGCGCCAGCAGGACCTGCTGTCGAACAACTACGCGTCCAAGGCGGCCTACGATCAGGCCGAGCACGACGTCACCTCGACGCAGCAGCGGGTCGCGGTGGCCGAGTCCCAGGCGCGGTCGATGCTGGCGCAGCTCGGCAACGACGCCGACCAGCCGGTGGAGATGAACCCCTTCTACCTTCAGGCCCAGTCGGCGGTCGACAACGCCCGGCGCGACCTCGACGACACGGTGGTACGGGCGCCCTTCGCGGGCGTCGTCACCAACGTCGACGCCCTCCAGGTCGGCGGCTACCTCAAGTCCTCGCAGGCCGGCTTCAGCCTGATCTCGGACCGCGAGATCTGGGTCGAGGCGAGCCCCAAGGAGACCGAGCTGACCTACGTCACGCCCGGCCAGACCGCCACCGTGACGGTCGACACCTACCCGAACGTCGCCTGGCGCGGCACGGTCGAGAGCATCAGCCCGGCCTCGGGCTCGTCCTTCTCGCTGCTGCCGGCGCAGAACACCACGGGCAACTGGGTCAAGGTGGTGCAGCGCATCCCCATGCGGGTGCGGATCGACTTCGACCCGGCGAAGCCCCCGCTCCGGGTCGGCATGAGCGCCGTCGTCGAGGTCGAGACCGGCCACGCCCGCGGGTTACCGGACGAGGTGCAGCACGCCTGGGACTGGCTGAGGGACGCGGTCGCGGCGGCGCGGAGCCGCTTCCATGTCTAGCGTCGTCATGTCGGGCGCCGTGGCGTCCCGCGCGGCACTCGCGCCGGAGCGAGACGCGCCCGTCGAGCCCATCGCCGCGCCGGCCGCCGCCGTCCCCGCGCCCGGCTCCAACACCGGCCCGGGCGTCGCCAACCGCGGCGCCATCACGGCCTGCGTGATCCTGGCCGTGGTGATGCAGGCGCTCGACACCACCATCGCCAACGTGGCCCTGCCCTACATCCAGGGCAGCGTCTCGGCCTCGGCCGACCAGATCAACTGGGTCCTGACCTCCTACATCACGGCCGCCGCCATCATGACGCCCGCGGCCGGCTATTTCGCCAACCGCTTCGGCCGCAAGCGCGTGCTGCTGATCTCGGTCGGCGGCTTCGTCTTCGCCTCCATCCTGTGCGGCATCGCCCAGTCGCTGGTGCAGATCGTCGGCTTCCGGCTGATGCAGGGCATGTTCGGCGCGGCGCTGGTGCCGCTGGCCCAGTCGATCCTGCTCGACATCTACACGCCCGAGGAGCGCGGCTCCGCCATGGCGGTGTTCGGCGTGTCCATCATGGTGGGACCGGTGCTGGGGCCGGTGATCGGCGGCTGGCTCACCGACCACATCTCCTGGCGCTGGGTCTTCTACATCAACCTCGGCATCGGCGCCGTCGCCTTCGCGGGCATCTCGGCCTTCGTCGCCGAGACGAAGCGCGACGCCCTGGCCCGCCTCGACTGGACCGGCTTCGGGGCGCTCAGCCTCACCATCGCGTCGCTGCAGATCTTCCTCGACCGCGGCGAGCAGCTCGACTGGTTCTCGTCGGGCGAGATCCGCATCGAGGCGCTGATCTGCGCCTGTTCCTTCTACGTCTTCCTGGTCCACACCTTCACGGCGAAGAAGAGCTTCGTCGACGCGCGGCTCTTCCTCGACCGCAACTTCTCGATCGGCATCGTCTTCATCTTCGTGGTGGGCGTCACCTATCTCGCCTCGATGGCGCTGATGACGCCCTACCTCCAGACCCTGATGGACTATCCCATCGTCACGGCCGGCCTCGTCATGGGGCCGCGCGGCATCGGCACCATGGTCAGCATGTTCGTAGTCGGCAAGCTGGTCGGCCGCGTCGAGGTGCGCTGGCTCCTGCTGACGGGGCTGATCCTCACGGCCTGGGCCATGGGCGACATGACGGGCTGGACGCGGGACGTGTCCGAGATGCGGATCGTGCAGACCGGCTTCGTGCAGGGCGCCGGGCTCGGCTTCCTGTTCGTGCCGCTGTCGGTCGTCACCTTCTCGACCCTGACGGCGGCGCAGCGCGGCGACGGCACGGGGCTCTACAACCTGTCGCGCAACATCGGCTCCTCGGTGGGCATCTCGGTGGTGACGGCGCTGCTGGCCGAGAACGTGCAGGCCAACCACGCCGACATCGCCGGCTACGTGACGCCCTTCAACCCGATGTTCCACCTGCCGGCCGTGGCCCGCATGCTCAGCCCCTACACGGCCCAGGGCCGGGCGGCGCTGGACGGCATCGTCACCACCCAGGCCACGATGATCGCCTACATGGACGACTTCCGCCTGCTGATGCTGATGTCGCTCTGCGCCATGCCGCTCGTCTTCCTGCTGCGGAAGGCCGCGGGGCCGGTCGCCGTCGACCATTCGGCCGTGATGGAGTGAGGCGGTCTCCGGCTGAACAGTTCGGATGACCCCTCCGCCGCTCGTCCCCGCCCAGGCGCATGCGCGCTAATTTAGGCGAGAAATACTCCATCCTCCCTCATCCTGAGCAGGCCCGAAGGGCCGTGTCGAAGGACGCAGGCGCCCTCCGCGCGGGAGCGTCCCGCTGGTGCGTCCTTCGACACGGGTCCTTCGGACCCTCGCTCAGGATGAGGGAGGGTGGGGGAAAAACAGGGTTTTTGCTCCAGTTAGCGCCTATCCGCGCAGGCGGGGATCGAGCGCAGAAGGTCCAGCCGAAGGCTGGTCACGTCTCTGCCACCGCGCGGCGCACGGAGCGCGATCGAGGGTGTCGGCCTTCGGCCGCCTTGCGCTGGATCCCCTTAGGCACGGGGACGAGCGGCGGAGGGGTGCGATCGGATGGGACCCGCATGAAGCGGAACCACGATCCCGATGCAACATCCGACCCATCCCCCTTCGATGGCGCTGGATGGCCATCCCGCGCCTTGACAGCGGTCCGCCATCGCGGGCCTTCTGCCCCGGGGCAAGGTGGACGGAGAACGCCGCCCGGGACCGATGGAATGCGGGGGGAACGGGCATGTCGCTGGCGATGCCGCAGCAGTCGGTGATGGACGGCGCCGTCCGGCACCTCGTCACCAACTACAACCCCAAGGGCAACCGGGTCGGATGGCTGATGCTGTCCTCGATCCTGGTCGAGGCCTGGGATCTCTACTCCATCGCCTTCGTGCTGGTCTTCATCAAGGACCAGTTCCACCCCGACCCGCTGATGCTGGGCCTGGCGGCGGCCGGCACGCAGGGGGGAGCGCTGATCGGAGCCTTGCTCGGCGGATGGCTCAGCGACAAGCTCGGCCGTCGCCTCATGTTCCTGTCCACGATGATCCTGTTCATCGTGCTGGCGCTGGCCCAGGCCTTCGTCACCAGCGTGGGCTGGCTCGTGGTGGTGCGGTTCCTGCTCGGCGTGCCGCTCGGCAGCGACATCTCCAACGGCTACACCTACATCATGGAGTCGATGCCCAAGGGCCAGCGCGAGGTCATGGGCAACCGCTGGCAGTTCATGTTCGCGGTCGGCGAGGTGCTGACCTTGGCGGTGATCGCGGTGTTCCTCGTCGCCGACATCGACCACGAGCTCGTGTGGCGCCTGACGCTGGGCCTCGGCGCCGTGCCGGCCCTCGTCATCCTGCTCATGCGCCACGACCTGCCCGAGACCGCCGTGTGGCTGGTGCGCCACGGCCGCTTCCGCGAGGCCAAGCGCATCTCCCGGGACATGTACGGCGACGACCTCCCCATGCTGCCCGACCGCGACGTCGACGTGCCGAAGCCGCGCCCGTCCGCCTTCCTGGCCGACATCCGCCGCGACCCCATCCGCTGGCGCGCCACCCTCTACGGCTGGATCGCGTGCTTCGCGCAGGGCGCGGAATTCGCCACCTTCGGCTTCTACCTGCCGGTGCTCTTCGCCATGGTGGGCGTGTCGTCGATCCTCGGCAACGACCTCGTCACCATGGCGCTGTTCTGCATCGCGGCGGTGTCGGGCTGGGTCGGGCCGCTGCTCACCCCGAAGATCGGCCAGCGCGGCATCGGCATCGCGGGCTTCTCGATCGTGCTCGTGTCGCTGCTGGTCGCGGCCTGGGCGCTCTACACGGATCACACGACCGTGCTGCCCTTCGCGGCCGCCGCCATGCTGTGGGGCCATTACTGGGACGCGTCGAACTGCATGACGATCCCGGCCGTGGTGGCCAAGCCCGAATATCGGGGCACCGCGAGCGGCTTCGCCTACATGTTCGTGAAGCTGCCGTCCTTCCTGGCGATCTTCCTGTTCCCGTCGCTGTTCACCGCCGTCGGGCAGGCCACCGCCACGCTGATGGTGGCGGTCTTCCCGCTGATGGGCTTGCTGGCCGCGATCTTCGTCCTGCCTGAAGTCTACGGCTACGAGAGCGATTGACCCTCGGATAAGATCAGCGCGCGCGGGCCGCCCGGCGGGCCTGCAGGTAGCCCGGCTGGCCCGGCCTCGGCTCGGTGCCGAGCACGTAGCGCTTGATGATGCTGGAGCGGTCGCGCAGGCGGGTGCGGTCCCGGCCCGCCGCGGTGGGCCGCTCGCCGGCCTGGTCCCGCGCGGGATGCCGGTCGGCTCCGGGCGCCTCGGCCGGCGTGGACGCATCGTGATCCCGCCAGTCCGGGCCGTCCTCGTCGAACGCGGGGCGCTCGGCGGGGATGGCCTCGATCAGCCGCGGCAGGGGGATCCCCGCGGGGGCGACCGGCGCCGGCGAGGTCGCCTGGATCGGCAGCACCTTCGGCTTGTTCTTGGAGCCCGGCTTGCGCCCGCGCCGGGGCCGCTCGAAGACCTCCTCGACGGGGGGAGGCGGCGGCGGGGGCTCGATCAGCGATTCGAGGATGCGCCCGTTCGGCTTGGCGGACTTGGCCGCCACGGGGCCGGGCTGGACCGCCGCGGCCTTCGCGCCGCCGAAGAGAAGTTCTTCCGCGCTGCTGAACTTCTGGGACAGGGTGTCCGGCGAGGTGAAGGCCGTCCGGCTCGTCCCTCGCTTGACCTCGACAACGAACCGTCGCGGTTGAAATTTCATCGATCTTGCACTTTTGGAGTCTTAGGTTGAACGGCGGGCGATGAGGGGCCATGGGTGGCCCGTCTTCACGCCCGTAAAATGGCTCAAGCTTCGAATTAGGGGTATCGAGTGATCCCCGCAAGGCGTCGACGGCAGTCATCGACCGAATATCGCGCCTCCACGGCACATTTCGACGATGAAACATGGCCGAGGCCCGATCCCACGGTGCCATCGCATCTGTTAAGCGAGCGTGAAGGCGAGGCTCGATCAGTCGACCGGCCCTCATGGCGGAAGAAGAGATCCCGGCCGGGGACGCGGCATCCGAAACATGTCGGCGCCGATTCTCCCGGCGCCGCGATGCGGGACGCCCTACCCTGGGCCCTTCCCTCGCCTGACCCCGCGGCGGTCCCGCGTCATCCGGGTCGGGGCGTGGAAGTCGTCCGGCTTGGTCCGCACCCAGGCCAGGAACTCGGCCAGGGCCGGGTCGGCCTTGAGGCTGTCGACGCCGTGGAGGCGCCGCGCGATCTCGGCTTCCGAGAAGCGGGCGTGGATGGCGCTGTGGCACACCTGATGGAGCTGGACCGTGCCGAGCCTGGCGCCCCCCTTGAGCTTGGGGACCAAGTGGTGACGGCTCGATCGGGCGCCGGGCGGGATGGGCCTGTCGCAGAGCGGGCAGACCGGGGCGGCCTGGGGCGGCGGCGGCCCCCGCCCCTCCCGGTCACGGCGCATGCTGAACCTTGCCAGTCGCGGTCATGGCCGAGATCTGGCGGAGGCTTCGCTCGCGCGCAACTGCGGCATCGCGCCGGCACCCCGCCCCGAACCAAGCGACGCGTTGCCGCATTCACGACAGGTCAGATCCGACAAGGGGGAGCAGACCATGCCGTCCACGACGCTCAGCGACAAGGCCATCGCGGTCTTCGCCTTCGCGGCCTATCATCAGCTCTCCTCGGGCGAGCCGGTGGTGGACGTCGTGCTGAAGGACGGCGCCGGCCACGCCGCCGACCCGCAGGCGATCCAGGAGCTCGAAACCGCCGACCTCGCGAAGAGGGACGGCGACCGCGCCGCCTTCACCGAGACCGGCAAGGCCAGGCTCGCCGCGGTCATCGCGGCGATGCGCGGCGCCTGACGGAGGAGTTCCCGCCATGGCCGTCCGCCAGACGCCCGTCCAGAAGGGGACGGTCGCGCGCGTGATGCACGAGTTCAAGCACGGCGAGCTCCGGCAGAACGACGGCACGACCATCCGCGATCCCAAGCAGGCCATCGCCATCGCGCTGAGCGAGGCGGGGGCCAGCGACCGCGTGAGCCCGGAGACGAACGAGCACAACCGGCGGCACACGGCCGAGCAGGAGAGGCGCGGCGTCACGGCGCGGGCGCTGCACGAGGGCACGTCGAGCCGCGCGGCTCTCTACGCCGAGGCGCGCCGCCGCGGCATCGCGGGCCGCTCGACCATGACCAAGGCCGAGCTGCAGCGCGCGCTCCTCGATTGAAGCATCGCTCAAGATCAGGTTTCCAAAGGGCTGGCCCTTTGGCGGATTTCAGGGCGGATCCCTGAAGCCTCTCCTCAGGGTTCTGCCCTGAAACCCGCAAAAGGCCGAGGGCCTTTTGAAACCATCTTATCCAATACTGACTCAGGTCTTCGGCGCGTCGGGCTGCCGCGATGGCTCGGCGGCCACGAAGGCGGGCTCGGCCCAGCAGCGGTCGAGGATGGCGGTCAGGGTCGGAGTCCTGGGCACGTCGAGCTTGAACACCCGGCCGATCATGGCGAGGCCGCTGACGCAGATGTCCGCCACCGTGATCCGGTCGCCGTGACAGAAGCGGCCCGTCTCGCGGCTGGCCGACAGGTTGGCCTCCAGCCCTTCGAGCCCGTGCCCGACCCAGTGCGTCACCCAGGCCCGGAACATGTCGGCGTCGAAGCCGCCTTCCGTCGTGAGGTATGTCCGGACCCGCGGCACGAGCAGAGGGTGGGTGTCGCAGGCGACGTTGCAGGCCAGCGCCCGCACCCGCGCCCGTCCGCGGGCGTCGGCCGGGAGGAGCGGCGGCTCGGGATAGCGCTCCTCGATATATTCGAGCAGGGCCAGCGACTGCGTCAGCGGCGGCAGGTCTCCGTCCACCAGGGCCGGCACGGCGGCCTGGGGGTTTCGCGCCACGAAGTCCGGCGCGTGCTGCTCGCCGGCGTCGAGGTTCACGGGGATCTCGCGGAACGCCACCCCCTTGAGGTTCAGCGCCACGCGCAGCCGGTACATGGCGTTGGAGCGCCAGTAGCCGTAGATCTCGAGGGGCTGCTGTTCGGTGGTCATCCTGCTGCTCCGGCGTTGTGGGGTTCGGCGATGGCGAGGCGGTCGGCTCGATGATGCCCCGCACCGCGGCAGCTTCGTCGGGCGCGGGGCGGGTGAGGTGGGGGATGCCCATCGACGGCCCCGCCCTGGAGCCGGCACGGATCCAGCCATCGAACCGCCGGCGCGGAGGTGCGGTTCCGGCGGGCCGGGCCCACCCGCGCTGGATTCGCGGCCCCATGGGCGTTAGGACGGCCCGTGACCGGCGCGTTCGGGCGGCCGAACACGGAAGGCCGCCGCGCCGCGGACGAGCCGCCGAGGACCCCTTTTGATGCCGAACCCGCTGACCGACCTCGTGGCCTTCCTCACCGCCGACACGGGCGACTTCAACGCGCTCGGCGCCGCGAAATACGTCATCCTCCTGGTCTTCTACGCCCTGATGGCCGCCAGCCTGACGCTGTTCGTCGTCAACCTGCGCGACGAGCGCGCGCAGCGCAGCGGCAGGCTCCTGTGGCTGTGGCTGATCCGCGTGCTGGTCGGCTGCATGTGGTTCCAGGCCACGCTCTGGAAGCTGCCCTTCGGCACCGGCAACGGCCTCGACTACTGGACGCAGCAGATGGCGGGCCGGGCCGCCCTCCCCCGACTGGCCCAGTTCGCCACGGAGGTGCTGCTGCCCCACTTCGCGCTCTTCAATCCCCTGGTCTACCTGGCCGAGTTCGGCTTCGCCACGGCCTTCATCCTAGGGCTCTTCGTGCGCCTGGCCGGCCTCGGCAGCCTGCTCATGGGCCTGACGCTGTGGCTCGGCCTCTACGGTCAGCGCCCCGGCGACCCCGCCCAATGGTCCTGGAGCTACGTCTTCCTCGCCATGCTGGGGGGCACCTTCGCGGTCTTCGCGGCCGGCCGGGCGATGGGCGCCGACGCCTGGATCCGGCGCAACGTGTCCTCCGTCCGCGACCGGCGCCCGGCCGGCCTGCTGCTGCGCCTCCTGACCTGATGCAGGCCGGACGGGTCTCGCGACCGCCATTCCCTCTCGACGGCCGAGGAGTTTCGCCCTTCTCCCGCCTGCGGGAGAAGGTGGCGCGCAGCGCCGGATGAGGGGGGATCCACCACCCGCGGAGCTCCCCTCATCCGCCCGCTTCGCGGGCACCCGGGTCCCACCCCGGCCAGCCGGGATGGGTGTCCGATTCTCCACGCTGGGGAGAAGGGCGCCCCCGCCCGTCCTCAGTTCGACGGCTTGAGGAACTGGTCGACGTTGTCCTTCGTGACGATGTCGAGCCCGGCGATGTTCACCGCCGGCACGGTCTCGCCCTTCTTCAGGGACTGGAGGATGGTCATGGCCTTGCCGCCCATCTCGAAGGGGCGCTGGCCGACCAGCACCGTGGCGTAGCCGTCCTTGAGCAGCTCCAGCTCCATGGGGAGCGTGTCGGGCATCACCAGCGGGAACTTGCCGGCCTTCACCTTGTCCATGTTGGCGTCGACGTAGCCGCGGTAGGCCTTGGGCGCGAACAGCGCCCAGCCGCCGACCGGGATGATGGCGCCGATGTCGGGGTTGGCGGTGGCGAAATCCGTGAGCTGCTGGGCCGCGAGCGCCGCGTCGTCGTTGCAGAAGGCCGGCGAGCCCTTCACCTCCGTCCATCCCGCCCCCTTCAGCACCTCGTAGAGGCCGGCCAGGCGGTCGTTGAGGTTCTCGGCCGCGGGGCCGCCCGACTGGGTCGCGAAGGTCGAGGGCTGGGGGTGGATCTTGATGAGCTGCCGGGCGAGCTCGCGCCCCATCTCCTTGTTGTCGGTGCCCACGTAGGCCTGCCGGCGGGAGTTCGGCGCGTCGGCGTCGAAGGTGATGACCGGGATGCCGGCGTCCCGCGCCTGCTTGATGACGCCCGTCACGGAGTCGGCGTCCGCCACCGAGATGGCGATGCCGTCGACCCCCTGGGTGATGAAGTCCTGCATGATCTGGACTTCGGTGGCGGGCTCGTGCGTCGCCGGCCCCTTGTAGATGCAGGTGATGCCGAGCTTCTTGGCTTCCGCCATGCAGCCGTCGCGCGACAGGTCGAAATAGGGGTTGTCCATCCCCTTGGGGATGAGGGCGAATTTGGCGGCGTCGGCCGCGCGGGCGGCCGACATCAGCGACAGGGCCGCGACGGCCCCCAACAGGATGCTCTTCACGCGTCTTTCCTCCCTCGTATGTCCGCGCCGGGTCTCGCGCCCGGTGCCGGAACCTGTGCGGCGCGCCCTATTCGGGCTGGCGCGTGCGGATGCGGTCGACCAGAACGGCCAGGATGATGATGCTGCCGACGAAGACCTGTTCCCAGTAGGTGTCGGCCCCGAACAGCGCGAGGCCGTTGCGGATCACCTCGATCAGCGCCGCGCCGATCACGGCGCCGGCCGGGCCGCCGATGCCGCCCGCGAGGTCCGCGCCGCCGATCACCGAGGCCGCGATGATCTTGAGCTCGTAGCCGACCGCGAGGTTGGCGGGCGCGGAGCCGAGCCAGCCGGCGATGAGGATGCCGGCGAAGCCCGCCCCCATGGCGCAGAGCACGTAGACCGACACCTTGACCCGCGCCACGGCGACGCCGGTGAGCTTGGCGGCGCGCTCGTTGCCGCCGAGCACGAAGACGTGGCGCCCCCAGCGCGTGTGCCGCAGCGCCACACCCATGACGAGCGCCAGCACCAGGAGGTAGACGAGCGGCACCGGCAGGCCGAGGATCCGCCCGTCCGTCAGCGCGTAGAAGGTGTCGACGCCCGGGCCGTTGGGCGACTGGCCGCGCCCCTGCGTGATCACGTAGGTGATGCCGCGGCAGATCGACAGCGTGCCGAGCGTGACCACGAAGGGCGACAGCCGCACGACCGCGATCATCAGCCCGTTGACGAGCCCGACCAGGGCCGCCACCCCCATGCCGCAGAGCAATGCGGCCCCCATGACGCCGAAGGGCACGCCGGCCAGGGCCGTGCCCGAGAAGACCTTCATCAGCATGGCGGTCAGCACCGCCACCAGCGCCATGACGGAGCCGACCGACAGGTCGATGCCGCCCGTGATGATGACCAGCGTCGAGCCCAGCGCCACGATGGCGATGTAGGAGAAGTTCTTCGACGTGTTGAGGAGGTTGTTGGCCGTGAGGAAGTGGTTGGCGAAGACCGCCACGAGCGCCGTGATCACCAGCAGCGCCACCGCCACGTAGGCGGTCTGCGACGCCAGGGCGCCGCGCCGGTACCAGCGCTCCCGCCCGACGTTGGTGAAGATGACCGAGGAGACCGCGTCGTCCGACATCAGGCGAACTCCTTGGCGCCGGTGATCAGGGCCGTGACCTCCTCGGGGCTCGACGCCGAGACCGGCTTGTCGGCCCGCTTCTCGCCGCGGCGCAGCACCACGACGCGGTCGCAGACGCTGAACACGTCCGGCATGCGGTGGGAGATCAGGATCACGGCGACGCCGCCGTCGCGCAACCGGCGGATCAGGTCCAGCACCTCGGCGACCTGCCGCACCGAGATCGCGGCCGTGGGCTCGTCCATCAGGATCAGCCGGGCCCTGGCGAGGCGGGTGCGGGCGATGGCGACGGCCTGCCGCTGGCCGCCCGACATGGAGCGCACGAGGTCGCGGGGGCGCGTCTCGCTCTTCAGCTCGGCGAAGAGTTCGAGCGCGCGGGCGTTCATGGCCCTGTGATCGAGGAAGCGGAACGGGCCGACGCGGCGCACGAGCTCGCGGCCGAGGAAGACGTTGGCGGCCGCGCTGACGTTGTCGGCGAGCGCGAGGTCCTGGTAGACGACCTCGATCCCGGCCGCGCGGGCGTCGAGCGGCCGGTCGAAGCGGTGCTCCTCGCCGTCCAGGCGGAGGGTGCCGTGGGTCGGGTGGAAGTTGCCCGCGATGACCTTGACGAGGGTCGACTTGCCGGCGCCGTTGTCGCCCATGAGGCCCACGACCTCGCCGGGGCCGATCGACAGATCGACGCCCGACAGCGCCCGGATGGCGCCGAACTCCTTGCCGATGCCCCGAAGCTCCAGGACCGGGACGGGGTCCCGCCGCGCCGCGACCGTCGCGCTCATCCCGGCGCCTCCCTCTCTATCGTTGGATGCACGATAGGGGCGGGCGGAACCGGCCGCAATGGCGAATCGCGATGGTCGGAACGGCTTCTGATTCAGGCCGGACTGGCGGGTGATGGATTGGAGAGCGCCGATCGACACCTCCCGATCCATCCGGTGCGGCGACAGATCGACGAAGCGCACGGCGCCGTCGACGATCCCGCGCCACCTCTGATGACGGCCGCATTCATGCCGGATGAGGGCACCCACATCGATCAGTGCTGCGAATGAGCGCTCGTTGCAGAGGGACAAGGC
>CAXTBR010000021.1:0-35857 GCA_964242785.1 uncultured Lichenihabitans sp.
GCTCAGGATGAGGGAGGGTGGGGGGAAAACAGGGTTTTTGCTCCAATGTTAGCGCCTATGCGCCCGCGCGGGGACGAGCGGGGCAGAGGGGGATCCGAGCCGATCCCCGGCCAGCCGGTTCGGCGTCACCGCGCCGGCTGGCCGGTGTCGCCCTTCTGCCCGATGCCCTTGCCGTTCGCCTGGCCCAGTGCGCCCGTGGAGGCCGCGAGCGTGAGGGTCGCGGCGGGGCGCATCGTCGGGTCCCCGCGTCAGCTCCGGCCCAGCACCTTGTCGACCTCGGCGCGGGTCGGGGGCTGGGCGCCCTTGCGGGTGCAGGTGATGGCGGCCGCCGCGATGCCGAAGAGGAGCCAGCGCCCGACCTCGGCCTCGCCGGGCTCGCGCGCGCCCGCGCCCAGCGCGCCGTCCTCCGCCATGGCGGCCAGCAGCGCCGCCATGAAGCTGTCGCCGGCTCCGACCGTGTCGACCACGTCGATCGCCGGCGCGGGCTGGACGATGCGCTCGCCCCGGAAATGCGCCTCCGCGCCCGCGCCGCCGCGCGTCATGACCACGAGCCGCGGCCCCCAGGACGCCCAGCGCGCCGCCGCCTCGGAGGGCGGCGTGCCGGGGTAGAGCCAGTCGAAGTCCTCCTCGCTGGCCTTGACGAGGGTCGAGAGCCTGACGCGGGCCTCCACCATGGGGCAGGTTTCGGCGCGGGCCGGCACGACGAAGGGGCGGATGTTGGGGTCGTAGCTCGTCGTCGCCCGCCCGCCCGCCGCGGCCAGCGCCGCGAGGGCCGCCTCGCCGATCTTCCCGTCCGTCGCCGAGAAGGAGCCGACGTGGAGGTGGGCGGCGGCGGCGGGCCAGTCGGCCGGCAGCGGCGAGGCGCCGTCATAGGCGGTGGCGCCGAGGTAGAAGCTGTAGCGCGAGCCGGTGACGGCGGTGCCGCGCGTGACGAAGGCCAGGGGCGAGGGACGGACGTCCGTCACCGAGAAGCGCGCGTCGACGCCCGCCGCCGCGAGATGCTGGGCCAGGGCCTCGCCCATGGCGTCGCTCGACAGGCGTCCGGCGAAGCCGGTCGGCACGCCGAGGCGCCCGAGGCCGACGGCGGTGTTGTAGGGCGAGCCGCCCAGCACCGCCTCGTAGGTGGTGTCCTCGCGCGGGATCAGGTCGATCAGGGCTTCGCCCGCCACGAGAACGAGACCGTCGCTGTCCATCGGTGCTCCTGAGGTTTCCCGCCCGTCCCGTCCGTGTGTCACAACAGGCCGCGGCCCGCCAGATGCCGCATGAGGTGGCTCGTCCCGTAGGTCCAGGGCGCGCAGTCGGCGCAGAGCCTCATGCGGTTCGTCAGCGCCCCGAGCTCGGGCGACGACACGGTGACGATGTCGCCGACGTGGTGGGTGAAGCCGGCGCCCGGCGTGCCGCGGTCCTCGACGGGGGCGAAGAGCGTGCCGAGGAACAGCACCGCGCCGTCCGGATAGCCGTGGTTCGGGCCGATCATCTCGGCGGCGAGGTCGGCCGGGTCGCGGCTGATCTTCGCCATGGAGGAGCCGCCGCGCAGCCGGTAGCCGTCCGCCCCCTCGACCGCGAGGCTCACCTCCATGCGGCGCAGGTGGTCGAGCGCGAAGCCCGCGTCGAAGAAGCGGACGAAGGGCCCGAGCGCGCAGGAGGCGTTGTTGTCCTTGGCCTTGCCGAGCAGCAGGGCCGAGCGCCCCTCGACGTCGCGCAGGTTGACGTCGTTGCCGAGCGTGGCGCCGACGATCCGCCCGTTCGACGCCACGACCAGCACGGCCTCGGGCTCCGGGTTGTTCCACGCCGAGGAGGGGTGGAGCCCGGCGTCGGCGCCGGTGCCCACCGCCGCCATGGGCTGGGCCTTGGTGAAGATCTCGGCGTCGGGCCCGATGCCGACTTCGAGGTACTGCGACCAGGCCCCCCGGGCGATCAGCGCCGCCTTGAGCCGCATGGCGGCCTCGGAGCCGGGACGGAGCTTCGAGAAGTCCTCGCCGACCAGCGCCACGATCTCGGCCCGGATGCCGGCCGCCGCGGCGTTGTCGCCCCGCGCCCGCTCCTCGATGACGCGCTCCAGCATGGAGACCGCGAAGGTGACGCCGGCCGCCTTGACGGCCTGGAGGTCGACCGGCGCCAGCAGCCAGGGCTTCAGGGGATCGCGCGCGTCGGGCGGCGTGTTGGCCAGCACCTCGTCGAGCGTGCCCACCCACTCGCCCCGCGCGGTGAGCAGCGCCTCGGCGGGCTCGGGGTGCTCGGCGAGGTCGCGCATCGTGGGGAAGCGCGCCGTGATGTCGTGCAGCCCGTCCTCCCGCACCGCCACCACGGCGGGGCCGCCGACATCGCCCCGCCCGCCCACGGCGCCCTGCCCGCCCACGGCGCCTTGCCCGCCCACGGCGGGCCGCCACACGCGGCCGGCGAGCGCGCCGGCCGTCCCGTCCCGCGGCAGGGTGGCGGCGCTGTCGAGGTGGAGAGGGGGCATGGGCTGTCCGCCGTCGGTTGTCGGGGCGGCGATTTAAGGCCCGTTCGGCCGGGGCGGCAAGGGCGGGCTTGCCGGTCCGTGTCTTCCCTGCACCGCTCGCGCCCGAAACGAGGGGCGGCGCCGATCCGCCCTTGTGCCGCCCTCATCGGGCGGCTTCTGTGCCGCCGGTCCCCGTCCCAACCCGAGTGCCATGCGGTCCGGCTCCCCCCGTCTCCCCCTCCGTCGCGCGGTCGCGGCCGTGCTCGCGGCGGCGCTGCTCGTCGCCCCGCCGGCGCGCGCGGAGCCGAGTGCGGCGGGGGGCGAGAGCGTCGCGCAGGCCCTGTGCCGGCTCATCACCACGGCGGCCGCCGGCCAGCACATCCCGGTCGGCTTCCTGACCCGGCTGATCTGGCAGGAGTCGAGCTTCCGGTCCGACGCCACGAGCCCGGTCGGCGCGCAGGGCATCGCCCAGTTCATGCCCGGCACCGCGCGCGAGCGCGGCCTCGACGATCCCTTCGACCCCGAGCAGGCCGTGCCGGCCTCGGCGGCGCTGCTGAGCGAGCTGTCGGCGCGCTTCGGCAACCTCGGCCTCGCGGCGGCGGCCTACAACGCCGGGCCGCGGCGCGTCGCCGACTGGCTCGCCGGGCGCGGCGGGCTGCCCTTCGAGACCCGCGACTACGTCGAGCGCATCACCGGGCGTTCGGCCGAGGACTGGTCGGACGACGCCAAGGCCCACGTGCAGCACGATCTCGCGGTCGATCCGCAGTCCTGCCTGCAACTGGCCGCGACGCTGCGGACGTCGCCGCGCCGGGGCGTCTCGATCGCCGAGGCGCCCTTCGCGCCCTGGGGCGTGCAGCTCGCCGGCAACTTCTCGAAGCGCTTGGCGCTGGCGGCCTTCGCCCGCGCCCGCGCCAGCTACGCGGCCGTCATCGGCGACACGCGCCCCATGGTGATCGGCACCCGGCTCCGGACGCGCGGCACCCGCGCCTTCTACCGCGTGCGCGTGCCGGCCGCCTCCCGGCAGGAGGCCGAGGCGCTGTGCCGGCGCATCCAGGCGATCCGCGGCGCCTGCGTGACGCTGCGGAGCTGAAATTCAATTCAAAGATCTGGTTTCAAAAGGCCCTCGGCCTTTTGCGGGTTTCAGGGCAGAGCCCTGAACAGAGATCAGAACTGGTCTTCAGGGCTCCGCCCCATAGGCACTCAGATTGCAGTAACAACCCTGTTTTCCCCCACCCTCCCTCATCCTGAGCGAGGGTCCGAAGGACCCGTGTCGAAGGACGCACCAGCGGGACGCTCCCGCGCGGAGGGCGCCTGCGTCCTTCGACACGGCCCTTCGGGCCTGCTCAGGATGAGGGAGGATGGGGTATTTCTCCGCTCAAATGAGTGCCTATGGGGCTCCGCCCTGGCCGCCAAAGGGCTCGCCCTTTGGAAACCTCTATGACGCGAGATCCGCTCCGCCGCTCTTGCCCGGCCAGGCGCAGAGGTCCGCCACGATGCAGCGCGCGCAGGCGGGGCGGCGGGCCGTGCAGATGTCGCGGCCGTGGCGGAAGAGCCAGACGTGGGCGCCGTCCTTGAGGCGGTCCGGCACGACGGCCAGCAGCCCGTCCGCCACCGCGGCCGGCGTCGGGCCGGGCGCCAGCGGCATGCGGTTCGACACGCGGAAGACGTGGGTGTCGACGCCGATCACCGGCTCGCCGAAGGCGAAGTTCGCCACCACGTCGGCCGTCTTGCGGCCGATGCCGGGGAAGCGCTGCAGCTCCGCCGAGCTGCGCGGGACGATGCCGCCGAAACCGTCGAGCAGCATGGCCGACAGCGCCACGATGTGGCGCGACTTGTTGGCCCCGAGCCCCACCGGCTTGATGAGCTCGGCGATGCGCTCGCGCCCGAGCGCCAGCATCGCCGTGGGGGTCGGCGCCACGGCGAAGAGGCTCGCGGCCACGCGGCCGACCGTCGGGCCCGTCGACTGCGCCGACATCAGCACCGTCACGAGCAACTGGAACGGGTCCTCCCGCCCGAGCCCGGCCTTGGGCCGCGGGTCGGCGGCCTCGAACCGGGCCATGATCGCGCCGACCCGCGCGGCCTCGGCCGATCCGTCCCGCCCCGCGGCCTCGACCGGCGGACCGCCGCGCCCGGACGCCGGCCTCAAACCGTGCAGGGAATCCTTCGCCATGCCTCGGACATCGTCCCCTTCGCGCCCGCCGCCACCGCTCCCCGGACGCGGAAAGGCCCGCCATGGATGCCATGGCGGGCCTTCGCTGCCTATCACATACATCTCCGACCGGTGTCGGGGATCGAAATCGCTCAGCGCTGTCTCGCGCTGCTCACTCTCAGTGCAGGGTCGGCGACCGCCAGTACATCCGTGGTCGGCGCGCCGTCCCGTTCGGCCTGAATATGAGATGGGGACCGAAAGCCCGAGCGCAAGGGGTGAAAGATGTTACGCCCTCGGAGTCTGCCGATGCATCGAACTTGTGCCTGAATGCCCTCTGAAAACATCGAGGTATTCCTGCCCGTTTCGGGGCGGATGGGCCTTCATCCACAAACTCTCAGGCCGTCAGCGCCACGGCACCCTCGACCGGATGGGCCGGGGCGTCGTGGCGGCCGGTGTCGCCGCGCGCGGCGGCGTCGGGACCCGAGGCGGGCGCCGAGCCGGCGTCGTCGTGCGCGGCCTGGACGCAGGCGTCCACGGCGTCCTTGAGGTTCGACGCGTAGGCGTCGGCCGCCACCACGCCGCGGATGCGCCCGTCGTCGACCTCACCCCCGCCCGCCGGCCACAGCCCGACCAGGATCTTCGCCCCCGGCGCCCGCTGCCGCAGCCGCCGGACGAGATAGTGCAGGCCGGAGGGGCTGCCGGAGATCTCGAGGTAGCTGATGCAGATCAGGGCGACGCCGGTGACGTCGAGGGTGGCGATGCTCTGGCGCGAGGCGGCGCCGTAGGGGGCCACGCGGGCGCCGAGCCCGTGCTTGCCCAGGAGCTGCGCCAGCATGGTGGAGGCGGCCTCGTCGAGCGGCCCCTTGCCGGCGAGGCACAGCACCGGCGCCGCGCCGCGCCAGTGCGGCGCGAGCTGCTCCGCGGGCGGCGCGTCGGCCCGGGGCGCCTCGGAGGCCGGCACGGAGCGCTCGCCCCGCGTGCTCTCGGCCCGCGCCGCCGCCTTGTCGTCCGGATGGGGGTCGCGGTCCTCGTGGTCCGCGAGGTCGGCGATCAGCGCCTTCACGGTGTCCATGATGGTGTGGACCTTCTCGGACGTGAGGGCGCCCCGCAGGGCGTCGTTGGCGGCGAGCTGGAGCCCCTTCAGCGCCACCTCGTCGTAGTACCCCGTGAGGGAGCGCTCCTTCAGCAGCAGCTCGGCCTGGTGCAGGGCCTCGTCGGGATCGTTGGCCAGCATGCGCTGGTAGAAGTTCTCGACCGGCGTCAGCGCGGGGCGGTCGCCCAGCATGACGTCGAGGAACTCCAGCCGGTCGACGTGGCGGCCCAGCACCACGAGGCACAGCGTCAGCGGGGTCGACAGCAGGAGGCCGATCGGGCCCCAGAGCCAGGTCCAGAAGATGGCCGCGATCACCACGGCGGCGGGCGACAACCCGGTGGAGTGGCCGTAGATCAGGGGCTCGATCACCTGGCCGGTGATGCCTTCCGTGACCAGGAACAGGCCGGCCGTCCACAGCACCATCGACCAGCCGGGGTCGACCGCGGCCGCCAGCGCGGCCGGCAGCAGGGCGGCGATCACGGGCCCGATGTAGGGCACGAAGCGCAGCACCGCCGAGGTCACGCCCCACAGCAGCGCCGAGGGCACGCCGATGAGGTAGAGGCCCAGGGCCGACACGATGCCGAAGGAGGTGTTGATGGCGAGCTGAGCCAGGAAATACTTGCCGAGCCGCTGCCCGGCGTCGTCCAGCGCCACGGTGGTGCGCTGGAGGTCGTTCGAGCCGAACAGCCGGATCATCCTGTCGCGCAGGTCTTCGCGCTGCATCAGGATGAACACCGCCACGATGATGATGATCAGGAAGGTCGACAGCGGATCGAGGATCGGCGCCAGCACGGTGCGGGCCAGCTCCATGGCGGAGGTCGGCTGCTGCTGCACCCGCACGAGCTGCGCGGGCGGTGCGGTGCCGGGGGCGGCGTCGGGCGCGTTCTCGTCGGTGCGCTGCTCGGTGCGGCCGAGCTGCTTGTCGAAGCGTTCCGTCAGGCCGGACAGGCGGCCGATCGTCATGCTCTGGACCGATTTGACCTTGCGCTGGATGGTGGCGGTGTAGCGCGGCACGTCGGCCGCGATGCCCGCCACCTGCGTGCCGATGACGCCGCCGAGGCCGCCGATGATGCCGAGCGCGATCAGCACCGCCACGATCACCGCCAGGGCATGGGGGACGCGCCAGCGCTGCAGCCGCGACACGAGCGGCGCCAGCACGAAGGACAGGATCATGGCCACCGTGATGGGGATCAGCACCTCGCGGGCGAGATACAGGGCCGCCACCACCACGACCGCGACGCAGAGCGACAGCAGGCCCGTCAGGCCCGGCGTCTCGGCGGGCGCCACGGCCGCGGGCGCGCGCGGCGGAGGGGTCGTCTGGCTCATCGCGGCGGGCTCATGGGTTGTCGAGGCGGGGAGGCACGTTCGAGGCCGCAACGTCCGGTCGCCGGAATGGATCCGCCCGCCCCGGCTCGCCCCGCCCTCGGCGCGGGCCGGGGTGCGCGAGCGATGCTTTTTTGCATGGAAGCCTTGCGTTCGGGCCGATGCCATGCTCAATAGAGCGGCGCGGAGCGCAAAAAAAGACCGCCCATAGGGCGGCCCGAAGTCTAGGGAGGAAACGCCCAAGAAGGGCATGTGCCGCCGGAGCGGCACGTCCGACAATCTACGGCGCTTCGCCGCGAAGGCAAGGCCGGATGTGGGATCGCGCGGGATGGTTCGGGCCTGTGTCTCCGGAGCAACAAACCCGGCGGCGCCCTTTCCCATCGAGCGCACCTCCATCGAGCGAACCGCGGCTCAGGAGTGGAACGCCATCCTGCCGTTGCCGCCGAAGTCGTCCTCGATCGTGATGGCGTCGCGCAGGGCGGGCGGCATCTTCAATCGCCCGGCCAGGAAGGCCCCCAGGGGCCGCTGCACGTCGAGCTTCGGAACGTCGATCAGCAGCACCTCGCCGCCATAGGCCTCGACGAGGTCGCGGCCGTAACGCTCAGCCCCCTCCATGGCCTGCCGGATCGCCGGGAAACGCGGGCCGCTGTCGGGTTCCGCGCCGTGGACCGGAACCATGGCCCCGTCGACCTCGCGGTAGCCGGTGATCTGGCCGTAGGGGGCCGTCAGGAGCCCTTCCAGCAGAATCGCCCCGGCCTGGACGGGCTGCAACTGCCACTGGTCCTGGGCGTCGACGTAACAGGCGGAAGACCGGCCGCCCAGGCCGTCCTCGGCGCCGAAGGCGCGGCTGATCATCATGTAATAGCCGTTGAGGCCCCGCCCCATCACGCCCTGCATCGCCATCTGGATCGTCCCGGAGGCGCTGAAGTCGACGATGGCGGCCCGCTCCGACCCCGTGAAGCCCGATCGGTCCAGGTAGAGCGTCAGGTCGTCGAAACTGCCCTTCAGCGCGTCCCGGATGACCTCGCGATGGGCCGTCATGACGTCCACGACGCGGGGGCGGTCCTGGGGCAGGCGGATCGCCGCGTCGGCGACGTCGGGCCCGACGAGATCCGAGACGTCGATGCCCAGGCGCCCCTGGAGCAGGTCCCGCAGCGACCCCTTGAACCGGCTCTTGAGCACGAGGTCGAGGTCGTAGGACCGGTACACGTGGGCGGGCACGACCGAGCGCCGCGAGACGCAGAGGTAGTGGGCCGACGGCAGCGCCATCCCGCCGCCCCGCGCGCAGGCCTCGTAGATGGACTGCAGGAAGTAGCCGTCCCGCGACAGGAAGAACAGGCGGTCGACGCCGTCGGCGGCGGCCTTCGCGACGATCCAGCTCATGAAGCCGAACATCAGCGGGCCGATCACCGCGTAGCCGAAGTCGTACGGCTCCTCGAACTGCACCTTGCCGGGGCTGCCCCCGAGGAACGGATCGTTGCCGATCCTGGCGATGGCGGGTCCGAGCACGATGCCGCTGCGCCAGTCGTGGTTCGCGCTGCGCCAGTGCTTCGGCACGGGGAAGCCGCGCAACTCGGCCGTCAGGGCCGCGCTGGTCACGCCCACCGCGCTCACCCCGGACTTCCTCGGCTGCACGACGTCGGACCGGTTGTTGTCGCCGATGTGGGTGAAGCCCGCCCCGGCCCCCGGCAGTTCGCGCTTGAGCCAGGGCCAGATCGTCCCGTCGTCCTTGCGGCGCAGGACGTCGGAGGAGCAGTAGACGTGGTCGAAGAGGTCGGCGATGCCGTGCCGCTCCAGCACGGAGCCGATGAAGCCGGCATCCATGCAGGTGTCGCTGACGATGGCCGTGGTGCCTCCGCGCCGCTTCGCGTCCCGGCTCAAGGCCACCACGGACCGGCGCGGCTGGAGGGTGCTGAGCTCGATCGCGAGTTCGAGCGCCATGGCGCGGGCGCGCCGCGCGGCGCTCCAGCGCTCCGGAAAGGCGTCGTAGATCTCGGCGAGCGTGACGTCCCCGCGCGTGTCGGCCAGGCGGGCCGCGGCGTCGGCCTTCCGGCGCGTCGTCGCGAACTCGCCCGCGTCGTCGAGCCCTTCGAGGGCGAGCCGGTGCCCGACGTAGGCGAGCACGTCCTCGGGCGTCGCCGAAGCGCGCGTGAACAGAGTGTCGTAGAAGTCGAACGACAGGACGCCGCCGGCCTCCGCGGCCCGCCGCGCCTTGGCCTCGGCGCCGCGGTCGATCGACCCGTCGATCCTGTTCAGCCGGCCCCTGACCTCGCCGCGCAGCAGCCGCAATGCCTCCACGAACGTCGAGCCGCGCAGGTCGAGCAGCCGCCGCCGCAGCGCGCGTTGCGCCTCCTTCGAGACGAGCGGGATGCGCAGGCCCCAGCCCAGCATGAACATGTTGGACACGGTCTGGGTCTTCCGCACGGCGAAGACCGCCTTCTGCTTGATGGACGGCATCGAGAGGCTCCCGGCGCGTGGTCGCACGCCATGGGCCTCGATTAGCAGTCGCCGGTGAACGAAACCGCGGGGCGGAGCGCGCCTGCGGCCCCGACCCGCGAGTCATGCCGCGATCGGTTTCGCATCGCTTGACGAAATCCGTCGCATTCGACCTTCGGGGCCCGCAGCGGACGCCGATCTAACCCTCGGCCCCGCCGCGGCGCCGCGGCCCCTGAACCAGCCTCACCACCGCGCCCCGGAGCGTGCGGACGTCCTGCTCGGTCAGGCCGATCCGGTGGAAGATGTTGCGCAGGTTGCGCCGCATCACCGGCTGCTTGCCGTCCGGCCGGAAGAAGCCCGCGGCCGTGAGCTCCGCCTCCAGATAGGCGAAGAAGGACAGAACCGCGTCGCGCGACGCCGGCGGCGAGTGCTCGACCCGGGCGAAGGGCAGGGCGGCGGAACCGGCGTTCTTGCGCCACTCGTAGCCCACCAGCAGCACCGCCTGGGCCAGGTTCAGCGAGCCGTAGGCGGAGTCGACCGGGAAGGTCACGACCGCGTCGGCCAGCGCCACCTCGTCGTTGTCGAGCCCCGTGCGCTCGGGGCCGAACAGGATGCCGCGGCGCTCGCCCCCCGCGATGGGCGCGGCCCAGGCCGCCATGGCGGCGTCCGGCGCCAGCACCGGCTTGCCCTGGCCGCGCTCGCGCGCCGTGGTGGCGTAGACGGCCGTGAGGTCGGCCACGGCCTCCTCCACGTCGGTGAAGACGCGGGCGCCGTCGAGCAGGTGGAGCGCGCCGGCCGCGGCCGCCGCGGCGGCGTCCTTGTAGGCGCCGGTGCGCGGCCAGCCGTGTTTCGGCGCCACGAGGCGGAGGTCCGACAGGCCGAAATTGGCCATGGCGCGCGCCGCCATGCCGACGTTGACGGCGAGCTGCGGCCGCACCAGCACGATGGCGGGCCCGCCGCTCCCGGGCACCCGGCTGCCGTCCGTCCCCGCGCCCACCACCGTCGTGCCGCTCCGCCCCTGTCCCCGCGCCGGCATGGCTCGGGGAACCGGGCCGCGCTGTCAAGGCCGCGGCGGGGGCGGGCGCCGGCGCGGGTCGGCCCCGGTCCGCGCCGAGTCGATCCCCCTCACTGACAGATCAAGCCTGAACTTTAACCCGGCATTCACCCTGATATCAGCAGTTCGACGCCATCTTCGAAACTGTGGCGGAGCATGAACGAGCGTAACCTGGATGATGAATGAAGTGTAAATGTCTACACTGCCGATAATACACTGTTCAACACCTTCGACAATATGCGGCCATATTTGATCGGCTCACCGCCGTTAGGGTAAACAAGGGTGTCGGCTGCGTGGATTGGCGATGTCCAATCCGCGGGCCGGGCAGCGTTCCGCGTGGGTTCGGGAGTTCCGTGATGAAGCATCTGTTGTTGGCGGCCGTGGCGATGTCGGCCGTCCTGGGCGGTTCGGCCCTGTCCGGCGCGTCCGCCGCCGATCTGCCGCGCCGGTCGCCCGCCTACGTGGCGCCGGCCTACGCGCCGATCTTCACCTGGACGGGGTTCTACGCCGGTTTCAACGCCGGCTACGGCGGCGGCGACAGCAAGGGCCGGGGCAATGCCCTCGCCGGCACCCTGGACGGCGGCTTCGGCGGCGGCACCATCGGCTACAATTACCAGTATCAGCAACTGGTGCTGGGCCTGGAGGCCGACGCGGCGTTCGCCGGCATCGGCAACACCCAGACCTCGGCCGGCCCGCTCACGGCCAAGAGCAACCTCGACGTCCAGACGACCATCCGGGCCCGCGCCGGCTACGCGATCAACCGCGCCCTGATCTTCGTGACGGGCGGCTATGCCGGCGGCAACCTGCATTCCACCGTCTACGACACGCCCCGGAACGTCTTCGCGGCCAACAGCAACTTCCTCAACGGCTACGCGATCGGCGCGGGCGTGGAATATGCCTTCATGCCCAACCTGTCGGGCAAGATCGAATATCTCTACACCGACCTCGGGCAGGCCTATAATTTCGTCGGCACGCCCGACGTGACGCGCATCGGCCTCAGCACCTCCAGCGTCAAGGTCGGCGTGAACTACCACTTCTGATCGTCAGCGCGTCGGCCAGCTTCTCCTTACCCCGCGAGGCTGGCGTCGGCCCACATGTCGGCGGCCGGGGGGTGCCCTTCTCCCCGAGGGGAGAATCGGGAACCCATCCCGGCTCGCCGGGATGGGACCCGGGTGGCGCGCAGCGCCGGATGAGGGGGGATCCACCCCCTGTGGAATCCCCCTCATCCGCCCGCTTCGCGAGCACCTTCTCCCCGAGGGGAGAAGGGCGCCAACGCCCAGCGTCAGTGATGTGGGCCGACGCCAGCCCGCAGGCGGGAGACGATCGCCGTGGGAGCCCTCAGGCCGCCTTGACGCGGGTCGCCTCGAAGGCCGGCACGGCCGCCGCGAAGGCGTCGAGCCAGGCGACCAGCCGCGGGTGGGCGTCGCGCCACGCGCCGCCGAAGCGCAGGTCGAGGTAGCCGAGCGCGCAGGCCAGCGCGATGTGGCCGACCGTGACCGGGCCCTCCGGCGGGGCCGCTTCGAGGGCCGCGAGGCCGCGCGCCACCTTGCCGGCCTGGTGCTCCACCCAGCCCGCGTGATGCCCGGGGGGATCGCGCCAGCGCAGCTCGTAGACCTGGAGCAGGGCGGCGTCGCAGATGCCGTCCGCGAGCGCCTCCAGCTTCAGCGCCGCGAAGCGCGGGCCGGGTTCCGCCGGGATCAGGCGCCCGCCGCCGGCCGTGTGGTCGAGCCAAGCCACGATGACGCTCGAATCGAACAGCGTCTCGCCGTCGTCGAGGATCAGGGTCGGGATCTTGCCGAGCGGGTTCTCGCGGCGGAGCGAGTCCTCGGGGTTCATCGTGTCGCCGTCGACGACCGTCACGGCGATGCCGAGCATGACGGCGGCGATCTTGGTCTTGCGGCCGAAGGGCGAGGCGGCGGCGGAGCGGAGGATCATGGGCGGCATCCGGAAGGGGTGACGGCCGCGCTTATCAGGTCGCGCCGGGGCGTGCCAGCCGGCGCCGGCCTCGGCCGCGCCGCTGTGTCGCCGCCCGGCCCCGCCCGGCCATTCGCCATCGGCGCCGAAAGCCCCTAAGCTGCCGGGCGTGGCGCCGGGGACCCCGTGGGGCTGCCCCGGCACGGGACCGGAGTGTGGCCGTGGCGGATGCGAGACGTGGGACGCTCGAACGGCGCCTCGCCCAGGCGCGCGCCGTCCTGGCGTTCGAGCGGCTGTGGCCCGTCGCGGTCGCGGTGCTTGCGCTGCTGGCGCTGTTCCTGGCCGCCTCCTGGTTCGGCCTGTGGACGGCCTTACCGCGCGCGCTGCGCCCCGTCGGCCTCCTGATCTTCGCCTCGGGCTTCGTCGCCATCGCGGTCCTGGCCGTGAGGGCGCGGCTGCCGGGCCGCCGCGACGCCCTGGCGCGGCTCGACCGCGACTCCGGCGTGGCCCACCGCCCGATCTCGTCGATGGACGACGTGCTGGCCGACCCCGATGCCGCTCCCGCCACCCGCGCGTTGTGGGACCTGCACCGCCGCCGGCTCGACGCCGCGCTCGACCGCGTGCGGGTCAGGCCGCCGTCGCCGCGGCTGGTCGAGCGCGACCCCCGCGCGCTCCGCGCCGCGGCCCTGTTCCTGCTCGTAGCGGCCGGCTTCGCGGCCGGCCCCGACCGCGCCGGGCGCCTCGCCGCCGCCTTCGACTGGCGCGGGGCGGCGGCAGCGGGCGCGGGTTTCCGGCTCGACAGTTGGATCGACCCGCCGGCCTACACGGGCCGGCCGCCCGTGGTGCTGTCCGCCGCGGCCGCGCCGGACGCCGCTCCCCCCGAGGCCGCCGGTGTAGGGCAGCCCATCGCGGCGCCCGTCGGGTCGGCGATCGTGGTCCGCTCCTCCGGCGAGGGCCGGGTCGAGGTGGCGGCCGAGGGCGGCGTCAAGCCCGCGCCGGTCGCCGACGGCGCGCCCGCCGCGGCACCCCGCACCGCGCCGGCGGGCGCCGGGCCGAGCGGCGCCGAGGCGCGCTTCCTGCTCGGGGGCGACGGCCGGGTGACCGTCAAGCGCGACGGGGTGCCGGTCGCCTCCTACGCGCTGCACGCCATCCCGGACCTGCCGCCGACGGTCGCGGTCGAGGGACGGCCGGTGCGCAACGCGCGGGGCTCGCTGACGCTGCGCTACGCGACGGGCGACGATTACGGCGTCGTGGGCGCCGAAGCCCAGTTCTCGGACCCGATCGTGGGCGGCAGGCCCGTGACGGGCCGCACCCTCGTGCCGCCCCCGAAGGTGCCCCTGGCGCTGCCCGCCGCCGCCCGTGGGATCGGCAAGGGCGAGACCACGGCCGACCTCGCCGACAGCCCCTGGGCGGGCGCCACCGCCACGATGGTGCTGACGGCGCGCGACGAGGGCGGCAACACCGGCCGCAGCGCCCCCGCGAGCGTGGTGCTGCCGGCGCGGAGCTTCACCCAGCCGCTGGCCCGCGCCCTCGTCGAGCAGCGCCGCGACCTCGTGCTCGACCCCGACGGCCGCGAGCGCATCGACACGGCGCTCGACGCGCTGACGCTCGCGCCCGACGTGTTCGCCATGCCGCCCGCGGTGTTCCTCGGGCTCAGGACCGCCAAGACCCGGCTCGACGGCGCCAAGGACGACGCCGACCTCGTGGCGGTGGCCGACCTCCTGTGGGCCATGGCGCTGCGGATCGAGGACGGCGACCTCAGCCAGACCGAGCAGGACCTGAAGGCGCTGCAGGGCGAACTGAAGGACGCGCTGGCCCGTCACGCCCCGCCCGAGGAGATCAAGCGGCTGACGGAGGCGCTGCGCCAGCAGCTCGACAAGTTCCTGGCCGAGATGGCCCGCCGCGCCGACCCCTCCGAGCGCGCCGACCGCCAGGGGCCGGCCGACAGGGGGCGGACGATCACGCCCCAGCAGCTTCGATCCATGATCGACCGCATGGAGCGGGCCGCCCGGGACGGCGACATGGCCGAAGCCCAGGCCATGCTCGACCAGTTGCGCGGCGTGCTCGACAACCTCAAGACCGCGAAGCGCCGCTCGAACGGGCAGGCGCAGGCGCAGCGCCAGATGAACCGGGCGGTGGGCGACCTCGACAAGATGGCCCGCGACCAGCAGGCCCTGCGCGACGAGACGTTCAAGCAGGGCCGCGACGGCCGCAAGGCCGACCGGGACGGGGACGGGGACGAGGACGAGCCCGACGCGGGCGACGGGGCGCCGGGCGGGGACGACCAGGCGGGGGCCGACGGTCCGCCGAAGGACGGCGGCCAGGCGCAGGGCGGCGACGGGCCCGGAGGCCAACAGGGGGACGGCCCGTCCGGGGCCGGCCAGGGTGGGAGCGGGGCTCTCCAGGGCCGCCAGAACGCGCTGCGCCGCAAGCTCGGCGAGGTGCAGAAGCAGATGCGCGACATGGGGCTCGACGGCGAGAAGGGCCTCGACGCGGCGGGCCGGGCCATGAACGAGGCCGAGGGCGCGCTCGGCGAGGGCCAGGGCGGCAACGACCGGGCCGTGGAAGCGCAGGGCCGCGCCCTGCGCGGGCTCCAGCAGGGCGCCCAGGGCCTGGCCAAGCAGATGGCGCAGGGACAGGGCCAGGGCGAAGGCGAGGGGCAGGCCCAGGAGGAGGGCGACGACGGCCAGGGCGACGGCGGCGGCATCGGCGCGGCCGACGGCCAGGAGACCGATCCGCTCGGCCGCCCCCGCGCGACCCGCGGGCAGGCGACCGGCTCGAACGAGGACATCCGGGGCATCCCCGGGGGCGCCGGGGCCCGCGCCCGGCAGGTCCTGGAGGAGCTCCGCCGCCGCCTCGGCGACCCGTCCCGCCCGCAGGTCGAGCAGGACTACCTGGAGCGGCTGCTCAAGCGTTATTGAGGGCGGGCGCGCCCTCCGCTATGTCGATCCATCGAGCGATCCCGCCCGAGGCGGCCGGGCGGGATGCGGGATGACGTCGGCCCGACCATCCGCAGCGAGGACGCAGCATGACGGCCCACTTCCACCAGTTCCCCTGCCGCTCCGACAATTACGGCGTGCTCGTCCACGATTCCGCCACGGGCGCGACGGCGGCGATCGACGCGCCCGAGGCCGCGGCCGTGCTGCGCGCCCTCGACGAGACCGGCTGGAGCCTCACCGACATCCTGGTGACGCATCACCACGCCGACCACGTCGAGGGCATACCGGCACTGAAGGCGCGCTTCCCGGAGGTCCGCGTGGTCGGCCCCGCGGCCGAGGCCGCGGCGATCGGCGGCGTCGACCTCGGGGTGGGCGAGGGCGACGAGGTGATGGTGGGCCACCTCGGCGCCGCGGTGATCGCCACGCCGGGCCACACGGCCGGCCACATCGTCTACTGGTTCGAGGAGGCCGGGGCGCTCTTCGCCGGCGACACGCTGTTCGCGCTCGGCTGCGGCCGGGTGATGGAGACCTCGCTCGACACGATGTGGGGCTCGCTCCTCAAGCTGTCGCGGCTGCCCGGCGACACGCAGGTGTACTGCGGCCACGAATATACGGCCAGCAACGCGAGATTCGCCCTCACGGTCGAGCCCGACAACGCCGTGCTGCGCGAACGCGCCCGCGAGGTCGAGGACCTGCGCGCGGCCGGGGCGCCGACCCTGCCCACGACGATCGCGCTGGAGCTGGCCGCGAACCCGTTCCTGCGCTGCGCCCAGCCGGCCGTGCAGGCGGCGGCCGGCCTGCCGGGCGGCGACCCGGCGGCGGTGTTCGCGGTGCTGCGCGAGCGGAAGAACCGGGCGTGAGCGCCGACGGGTCGTCGCCCTCGGCCCGCGACGTCATCCGCTTCCACGACCTGAAGCCCCACCCCGAGGGCGGCCACTACCGCGAGACGTTCCGCGACCCCCGCTGCGACCCGGAGGGACGCCCGTTCTCGACCGCCATCCTGTTCCTGCTGGCGGCCGACGAGTTCTCGGAGTGGCACCGGGTCGACGCCGCCGAGGTGTGGCACCACTATGCCGGGGCGCCGCTGGTCATCACCCTGTCGCCCAACGGCCACGACGCCTCAGCGCATCGGCTCGGGCCGGGCCTCGCGGCCGGGCAGGGGCCGCAGCTCGCCGTGCCGGCCGGCTGCTGGCAGACGGCCGTGAGCCTCGGCGCCTGGACGCTGGTCGGCTGCACGGTGGCGCCGGGCTTCTGCTTCGAGGGTTTCGAGCTGGCGCCGCCCGGCTGGCGGCCGGTGCCGCGCGCATAGGGAGGGATCGGCGTGGTGGAACTCTACGGCCGCACCCTGTCGCGCCTCGACCTGGCGCGCCGCTCCGGTGCCCTGGCGCAGTTCGCCGGCGTGCGGCTGGTGACGCTCGGCGACGGCGTCGAGCGCGGCATCCGGGCGCTCGAATTCCGCACCGGCACGGGCCTGCGCTTCACCGCCCTGGTGGACCGCGCGCTCGACATCGCCGACTGCGAGCACAGGGGCCGCGCGGTGGGCTGGCATTCGCCGAGCGGCTTCCGCCACCCCGGCCTGCACGAGACCGAGGGTGAGGGCGGGCTCGGCTTCCTGCGCTCCTTCTCGGGGCTGCTCGTCACCTGCGGGCTCGACCACGTCGGCTTCACGGCCGAGGAGACGGCGGAGCACTACCATTACGGCCCGCGCTCGACCGTGAAGCATCCGATCCACGGCCGGATCGCCACCGTGCCGGCCCGCCTCACCGGCTACGGCGAGCGCTGGGAGGGTGACCGCTGCATCCTGTGGTGCGAGGGCACCGTGCAGCAGTCGGCCGTCTTCGGCGAGGACCTGCACCTCGTCCGCCGCATCGAGGCCGAGGTCGGCACCGACGAGATCCGCATCCACGACCGCGTCGTCAACCACGGCTTCTACGACACGCCGCACATGCTGCTCTACCACCTCAACGTCGGCTATCCGGTGCTGGACGAGGGCGCGCGCCTCCTGGCGCCGGTCGTCGACGTGGTCGCGGCGTCCCACGCGGGCGAGGGCTACCGGCGGCAGGGCGTCGGCTACCGCACCATGGCCGAGCCGCGGGACGGCTTCCGCGAGCAGGTGTGGGAGCACGAGCTCGGCGCCGACGCGGAGGGGCGCGCGCCCTACGCGGTGATCAACGACGCGCTCGGCTTCGGCCTCGCGGTCGAGGTCGTGAAGGCGCAACTGCCGACCTTCACCGAGTGGCAGCACTTCCAGGCCGGGCAATATGCCCTCGGCCTCGAACCCGGCACCCACCACCTCCCCGGCCGCGCCTTCGCGCGCGAGCGGGGCGAGCTGATCCGCCTGCGCCACGGCGAGGAGCGGCGCTACGACCTCGCCCTGCGGGTGCTCGACGGCGCGGACGCCATCGCCGCGGCGGAGCGCCGGATCAGGGCGGTCGGCGGCCAGCCCGACGACGACTTCCCCGCGCCGTCCGGGGCGTTCCGGCCGCTGCGGTGAGCTCCCCTTCTCCCGTGGAATCTAGCGTTGGCACACATCTCGGCGCCCGGGGGGAACACCCTTCTCCCCAGCGGGGAGAAGGTGGCGCGCAGCGCCGGATGAGGGGGGATCCACCCCCTGTAGAATCCCCCTCATCCGCCCGCTTCGCGGGCACCTTCTCCCCGAGGGGAGAAGGGCGCCAACACCCAGCCTCAGTGATGTGTGCCAACGCTAGCCCGTGGGCCGGGAGACGGTGTCGGTCCGCAGCGACGACGGATGAGGGAACCCCGCACCGTCCCCGCGTCCCCTCATCCGACCCGACGGCGTCGGGCCACCGTCTCCCGCCCGCGGGAGAAGGATGCGCTCGGAGGGCGCGGCGCGAGGCGGCGCTGCAGCCACCGCGTCACCGGAGCCTCGAAGCCGCGGTGCACCGCGAAGGCGCTCCCCACGGCGAGCGCCACCAGCGCCAACATGAACGGCACGGCCGGCAGGCCGGCGAGGTCGAGGGCGCGGCCGAGCAGGGCCTCGACGCCCATGTAGAGCCCGTAATGGACGAGGTAGAGCGCGTAGGAGGCGTCGCCGAGCCGCTCGAACCAGCGGCGGACCGGGCCCGCGGCGCCGTCCGGCGGGCAGAGCGCGAAGCCGCCGACCACCGCGGCGGCGGGCAGGCCCCAGACGAGCCCCCGCCAGGCCCCCCACCACGCGTCGGTCCAGGGCAGGGCCGCCAGCATGGCGGCGACGCCCGCCGCGGCCAGCGCCGCCCCGGCCGCGGGCCGCAGGCGGACGCCCGACAGCGCCAGTTCCGCCAGCACCGTCCCGGCGACGAACTCCAGGACCTGCGTCGAGGCGAGATAGGCCAGCCCCGTCGGCAGCGCCACGGCCTTGCCCAGCACCACCAGCGCCGAGAGGGAGGCCGCGAGGGTGACGACCGCCTGGCGGCGCGGCAGGCCCAGCACCAGGGCGAAGCCGAGGTAGAAGGCCATCTCGTAGTCGAGCGTCCAGCCGAGCGGGTAGAGCGGCCACGAGTCCTCGTCGACCGGCCACAGATAGGGCACGAAGCCCAGCGACGACCCGAGGAAGCCTGCGAAGCCGCGGTGGCCCATCGTGCCGATGAGGGTCCGGCCCTGGAACGCCGCGAAGAGCAGCGTCACGGTCCAGTAGAGCGGCACGATGCGGGCGAGGCGCCGGCCCATGAAGGGCAGGGCCGAACGCGCGGCGCCGAACAGCGGCACCGAGGCATAGACCATCACCAGCCCCGAGACGACGAAGAACACGTCGACCCCGAAGGCGCCGCCCAACAGGCCCGGCAGGCGCGTCGGGATGCCGACCCCGTCGACCTCTTCGCGGGCGTGGAACACGACGACCGCCAGGGCGGCGAGGCCGCGCAGCACCTGGACGTTGGACAGTTTCCGCATGGCCCGATCCGCCGCCTCCCGCGCGGGGGCCGGCGATGTCCTGCACCCCGGCGGCGGCGGATGCAAACCCGCCGGGGCCGGCCCCTACATCGACTGGAGGGCCTGGAGGTGCCGCTGGGCGCTGCGGGCCGCGAGCCATTCCGCCGCGAAGTCGGGCGCCACGCGGTAGCGCTCCCCGTCGATCTCGTACCAGCCGCCCTGGTCGAGCCTCGGCGGCGCGTCCTCGCCGTGCAGCACCGCGGTCACGCGGGAGAGCGCGTTCGCCACCAGGTCGGGCGAGCCCGCGCGCCGGGCGATGTCGGCGGCCGACCCCCGGCCGGCCGCGACATCGTCGATGATCTCCATGTAGCGCACGGCCGGGGCCGTCCACCGGTCCTGTTGCAGGCGGGTGATCGCGGTGTCGACGCGGGTCTTCCAGACAGCGTTCGTCATGCAGGCCTCCCATGGGAGGGAAGAGACTAGGCTGATCCCGACCTATCGTGCAAGAAGCGCGACGCGTCGACAGCGGAAATGTGAACGGGACGTGAAGGCACCGGCGATATCGCCTCGACGACGCCCTCTTCCCCACAGCCGTCGCGCCTAGCGTCGGCACACATCACCGACACTGGGCGTCGGCCCCCTTCTCCCCTCGGGGAGAAGGGTATTCCCCGCGGACGCCGATATGTGTGCCAACGCTGGGCCGTCGCGCCGAGGATGCGGGATCGGATTTCGGATAGGCTGTCATGGCGCCCCGAAGCCGCCGAGGCTCGGCGCGAGCGCGAGGGCACCGATGAGCGCGATGCAGAGCGAGGTCTACGAGGCGTTTCGGGCGATCGACATCCCGGAGGACGAGGCCCTGAAGGCCGCGGCCGCCTTGAGCCGATGCGACGACGACGTGGCATCCGTCAAGGGCGAGCTGTTGGTCATCAAAGGGATGATGGGTTTTGTGCTCGCCTCCCAGGTCGCCGTCTTCGGCAAGCTGTTCCTGCACTGACCTCAATGCCCCGGTCCCGGGCGCGGCCGGGCCTGTGGCCCGGATGCCCGACGCCTCACCCCGCCAGCGCCGCCACGACCTCGGCCGCGCGGACGATGCGGGCGAACTCGCCGTGGAGGTTCGACAGCGTCATGGCGTGGATGTCCTCGGCGGCGTGATGGTCGCCGTCGGGGCCGATCCGGTCGAAGGTCCAGCAGGCGTCGCGCACCAGCAGCGTGTCGAAGCCGAGGTTGCCCGCGGCGCGGGCCGTGGTCTCGACGCAGTGGTTGGTGATGGCGCCGCAGATCGCCAGCGTCGAGCGCCCGTCCCGGCGCAGCAGCGCTTCGAGGTCGGTGCCGACGAAGGCCGAGTTGGTGGACTTGTGGAGGACGGGCTCGCCCGCCACCTCGCGCGCCTCGTCCAGGACGGCGTGGCCGCTCAGGCCCGGCCGGAGCCGCGAGTCCGGCTCGGTGCTGTCGTGGCGGATGTGCACCACCGCGGCCCCCGCGGCGCGGAACGCCCGGAGCAGGTCGGCGATGCGCGCCGCGGCGTCGGGCTGGTTGCGGCGCTCGCCGGCGGCCTCGCGCTCTAGCATGCCGCGCTGGACGTCGACGACGATCAGGGCCGTGCGGGAGGGGTCGAGCGAGATGGGCACGGGAAACCTCCTGAGATCGGGGGCCGGATCGCCTCGGAGTTCATCGATGTATCGAACTTGTGCCTGAATGCCCTCTGAAAGTATCAGATCAGACTTGCCCGTTTTGGGACAGATGGGCGTTCATTCACAAACTCTCAGTGGCGCTCCGCCGGGGGCTGCTCCGGCGCGGCCGCCGGCAGGCGCAGCGTGAAGGTCGTGCCCTGGCCGAGGGCGCTCTCCACCGCGACCGTGCCGCCGAGCAGGTCGGCGAAGGCCCGGGTCAGCGCGAGGCCGAGGCCCGTGCCGCCGAACCGGCGCGTCGTCGTCTCGTCGGCCTGCGAGAAGCGCTGGAACAGGCGGCTCAACTGCTCCTCGGTCATGCCGATGCCGGTGTCGCGCACGCGGAACAGCACGTCCGCGCCGTCGCGCTCGGCCGCCAGCGTGATGGTGCCGCCCTCCGTGAACTTCGACGCGTTGCCGAGCAGGTTCAGCAGGCACTGCCGGATCTTCATCCCGTCCGACCGCAGGGCGCCCGCGCCCTCGGCGACGCGGAGCACGAAGCGGTTGTTCCGGCGCCCGACCAGCGCCTCCACCGTGGCGGCGACCTCGGCGCCGAGCGCCGCGACGTCGACGTCCTCGACGACGACGTCCATGCGGCCGGCTTCCACCTTGCTGAGATCGAGCACGTCGTTGATGAGCCCGAGCAGGTGGTGGGCGTTGGCCTTGATCTTGTTGAGGTCGCCCAGCAGCCCCCGCTCGCCCGCCTCCTCCAGCTCCTCCTCCATCATCTCGCTGTAGCCGATGACGGCCGAGAGCGGCGTGCGGAGCTCGTGGCTCATGTTGGCGAGGAAGTTGCTCTTGGCCCGGTTGGCCTCCTCGGCGGCGTCGCGCGCCGCCGCGATCTCCATCTCGGCGAGCTTGCGGTCCGTGACGTCCTGCACCACGCCGAGCAGCCGCGGCGCGAGCCCGCGGCCCTCGATCCGGCGGGCGACCCGCCTCATCCAGCGCAGCGCCCCGTCACTCGCCCGGCGGATGCGGTATTCGGCGGTGGCGGGCTCGTCGGGGTCGCGCCGGCGCTCGGGCGTGTGCACGAGCCCTCGATCCTCCTCCAGCACGACGTCGCTGAAATAGGCCGTCGGGCAGCCCTGCCGCTCGGGGAGCCCGTAGAGCCTGAACATCTGCGCCGAGGCTTCGATCTCGTCCCGGTCGAGCCGCACCTCGAAGGTGCCGATGCCGCCGACGTCCTGGGCCAGCAGCAGCCGCGCCTCGCTGCGGCGCAGCGCCAGCTCGGCCCGCGCGCCCACGACGGCGGCCCGGGTGCGGAGGGCGGCCTCCGACAGGAGGCGCGCCTCGTGGGCGCTCCAGCGGCGCGGCGTCCCGTGCCGGGCCACCATGAGGCCGACGAGCGCGCCGCCCTCGATCACCGGCACCGCCAGCAGCGCGGCGGCGCCGAGGGAGGCCGCGGCGCCGGGGGTCGCGGCCGGATCCCCGACGTCCAGGACGCGGCCCGCCCCGAGCGCCGCGGTCCCCTCCGCCCCGAGGTCCTCCGGCCGGACCGGGCGGGCGTCGGCAATCCTCTCCCCCGGCCGGGTCCACCGGCGCGCGAGGGGCGTCCGCGCGCCGGCCGCGTCGGTCTCGACGTAGTCGCAGGCCGCCGCGTCGAGCTCCCGCCCGAGCGTCTCGACGGCCAGCGCCGCGATGTCGGACGGGGCTGCGAGCGCCTTGAAGCGGTCGTCGAGGCCGTGGAGCAGGTCGCGGCGCGCCTGGTCCCAGCGCCGCTCGGAGATGTCCTGGATGATGCCGGTGAGGCCGACCGGGCGGCCCGCCGCGTCGCGCGTGAAGTCGCCGGTCCGGGCGATCCAGCGGATCTCGCCCGTGTCGGCGCGCCGGATGCGGTATTCGGCGTGGGTGGCGTCGGCACCCTCCTCGCGGCGCAGATGCGCGGAGGCGCGGTGCCGGTCCTCCGCGACCAGCAGGGTCTCCCACAGGTCCGTCGACAGCCGTCCCGCCGGTTCGAGGCCGTACAGGCGGAAGAACCCGTCCGAGGCCGTGATGGTCCGGCGGTCGATGTCGGTCGAGAAGGTGCCGATCTGCGCGGCCTCCTGGGCGCGGCGGAGCATGGCCTCGCTCCCCCGGAGCTCGCGCACCGAGCGCGTCTCGGCGACGTCGCCGAAGCCCGCCGCCACCGCCGACGCCAGCAGTTCCGCCGAGCGCATGTCGTAGGCCGTGAAGGCGGAGCGCTCGGACGATTCCACCTTGACGACGCCGAAGACGTGGCCGAGCCGTGCGATCGGCGCCACCACCACCGACCGGATGCCGAGCGCGCGGGCCGCCTCGGGGTCGACGCGCGCGTCGGCCTCGGCGTCGTCGGTCCGCAGGGTGGTGGCCTCGCGCAGGCTCAGCCCCGACAGGCTCCCCCCGACGGGCAGGCGGTAGCCCGCGAAGGACGCGAGCCGGCCGGCCGCGGCCGCGCAGACGAGCTCGTCGCCCTCGCGCAGCTCGATGGCGGCGCCCTCGGTGGCCGGGATCACCCGCAGGGCCGCCGCCACCGCGGCGTCGAGCACGGCCGGCAGTTCCCCCGCGGCCGCCCCGATGGCGCCCTGGAGCGCCAGCAGGGCGTCGTGGCGGTCGATGTCGCGCTGGAGCACGGCCTCGGCGGCGCGCCCCCGGCTCAGGGCCTCGTCGCGCTCGTGCAGCGCCCGCCGCAGTTCCAGTTGCGTGACCACCTGCCGGGCGAGGGTCCGCAGGACGCCGCTCTGCCGGTCCGTCAGCCCCTCCGGGCGCGGCACGGTGTCGATCACGCAGAGCGAGCCGAAGGGCACGCCGCCCGGCGTCTTCAGCACCGCGCCGGCGTAGAAGCGCAGCCCGCATTCGCCCGTCACGAGGGGGTTGTCGCGCGTGCGCGGGTCGGCGGTGAGGTCCGGGATGGTCAGGATGTCGTCCTGCGCCAGCGCGTGGACGCAGACCGACTGCGACAGGCCGGTCTCGGCGGGCGCGAAGCCCCGCCGCGCCTTGAACCACTGCCGGTCCCGGTCGACGAGGCTCACCAGCGACACCGGCACGTCGCAGACCTGGCACGCCAGCTCCACGAGGTCGTCGAAGCCCGCTTCGGCCGGCGTGTCCAGCACGGCATAACGGTCGAGCGCCTCCCGCCGCCGGTCCGCGGCGTCGCTCGCGGTCGCCCGACCATCGTGCGGCATCGACATGGGGCTCGGACCTCTCCACCGGCGGTTCAACCCCGGTGGTAGCGGCTGCCATTACCCCTGCCAAGGGCCGGTGCCGCGTTGATCCCCCGCGCCATCCGTGCCCTATGATCGGCGGCGAGGCCGGTCGGGCAGGAGGGGGTGCGATGAAGTTCTTGGTGACCTATCGGGAGCGGCGCGCCGACTTCGATCCGGCCGCGGCCCAGCGCCGCGCGGCGCGGCTCCTGGCCGAGCGCGTCATGCCGCCGGGGCTGGTGGTCCACGAACTCCTGTCGCGCATCGGCGGGGGCGGGGGCTACGCGGTGGTCGAGACCGCCGAATCCGAGGACCTCCAGCACCTAGCCGGCCTGTTCTCGGCCTACGACTGCCGCATCGAGCCCGTGATGGATCTGGCCTTCAACGGGCCCCCGCGCGAGAAGCAGGCGGCCGCCCCGACGCCCGCCGCCGGCCGGGCGGCGCTGCCCGAGATGCCGCCCTCCGAGCCCCACGAGGGCGCGTTCTCGGACGACGACGTCTACGACACCGAGGATTGAGCTTCACCGCGGCTCGGCGCGGCGCGGGATCGCCAGGTAGCCGAGGCGCTTCACCTCCTGGCGGGCCTTCGCCAGGACGTCGAGCAGGATCCCCGCCGCGCCGACCGCCCCGCCGCCGAGCATCAGGGCGAGCGGCAGGAGGGTGCCGGCGCCCTGCGGCAGCGTGGCGCGCCAGTGGTGGATCTTCATCGCCGGCACGCCCGCCGCGATCCCCGCCGCCACGATCGCCAGACCGACGAGGCCGAAGACGCGCCGCGGCCGTTCCTCGGCGAGGAGCCGGCCGACGAGGCGGAGGAGCGCCGCCCAGCCGGCGAGGCCGCGGACCGCCGCGGGGGCGGGCGCGCGGCCGCGGCCGAGGGCCGCGACCTCGCCGACCGGCATGCGGAGCCGCAGCGCGTGGAGCGTGAGATCGAGGGCGGAGGCGAGCTGCTCGTCGCTGCGGTAGGACAGGGCGAACCGCCGCGAACAGGCCTTGAAATCCGACCCGAGGGCGTCTCCGCCCTGCCCGAACAGGAAATCGACCGTGCCGGCCAGCAGGCGGTCGCCCCGATCCCGGGCCGGACGGTCCGAGATGTACGAGGCGGTGACGAGGTCCCGCCCGGCCCCGTCGATCTCCGCCACCATGAGCGGGACCACGCAGACGTCGGCGCCGTCCACGCGGTGGGCCAGGACGTAGACGTCGGCCTCGACCTCGGTGAACATGCGCCGGAGCAGCCCCCCGCGGTGCGACGGCGGCACGGACCGCGCCACCGCGCCGGCGCATTCCGCCGCCGTCACGGCGTCGGGCGACAGGCCGTTGCCGTAGAGGAACACCCGCGCCCGCGGCAGCAGCGTGCGGTAGCCCCGCACGGCGGCCGCGACGTCGTCGCAGTCGGTGATCAGCACGGCCACGTCGGGGCCCGCGGGCGCGGCGCGGGCCGCCCAGGGATCGGTCCGGGCGGGGGCGCCCGCGCGACCCGGGCGGAGGATGGACGGGCCGGGGCCGGAGGCCGACGGGACGGGCATGGACTCAACGAACCTCGCCGTGGTGACGGCGAGGACCATAGGGCGGCGGCCTTAACGATTTTGGCTTCGAGGGGGCAGAGCCTTCAGCCCTTCACGCGGGCCTTGCGGGCCGCGTAGCGCGCGTCTCGCGCCACCTTGCGGTCGGCCTCGTCGGCCAGGATGCGGGCGGCCCGTTCCAGGCGGGCCGCCTCGGCCGCCTGACGGTCCTGCTCGACCTGGGCCTGCCGCTCGGCCTCGGCCGCGGCCTCGGCCGCCTCGCGCACGGCCTTCTCCTCGGCCTCGCGGGCGAGCTGCAGCCGGCGCGCCTCTTCCTTCTCGGCCGTGCGCTTGGCGCGCGCCTCCGCGATGGCCTGACGCTCGGCCTGCTTGCGCAGCACCTCGGGGTCGTCCTCGGCGGGCCGGGTCTTCAGCTTCTCGACCAGGGCCTTCTTGGCCGCCGAGGTGGAGCTGATGCGATCGGCGAAATTGGCGTTGTTGAATCGTCCCACTTGTCGTCCGTCTTCGAGTGCGACCGGGCTTCGGTCATCCGCCGACGTCGCGGGGCTTCGCCGAGCGGCCGTCGTGCGCAGCACGGATATAGGCGCGCCGGCCGCTCCTGAAAAGCTCCGGCGCGGAATCTGCGCGGCGGCGTCCCGCCCGCGTCAGGCTCGGGTCCGCCGGAGCGGAACGTCGAGCGCGGGATGGGTGTCGACCGCGTCCTCCGCGCCGCCGAAGCCGTGCATGCGCAGGGCCCATTGCAGGCCCACGAGGGCGCCCTTGGCGCAGGGCAGGACGGCGAGGCAGAGCCCCGTCGTCACCGGCAGCCAGACGGCCGCGTGCAGCCACAGGGGCCATTCATAGGCGATGTCGATCCCCACCACGGCGGCCAGGACCAGGTGGCCGATCACGAAGATCGTCACGTAGGGCGGCGCGTCGTCGGCGCGCTGGTGGAACAGCTCTTCGCCGCAGGCCGGGCAACGGTCGGCGACCTTGAGGTAGGCGCGGAAGAGCGAGCCTTCGCCGCAGGCGGGACAACGGTGGAGCGCGCCGCGCAGCATGGAGGCGGGGACGCTCCTGGTCTCGGCCGCGCCTTCGCCGCTGCCCGGCCCGGCGTCGATGCGCCCCTGATCCGTCGCCGTCATCCCACGCAGCTCCCGCCCGCACCTGCTCACTCTATCTATATAGGGCTAGCGTCGGCACATATCACTGACGCCGGGTGTTGGCGCCCTTCCCCCCAGCGGGGAGAAGGTGCCCGGCAGGGCGGATGAGGAGGATTCCACAGGTGGTGGATCCCCCCTCATCCGGCGCTGCGCGCCACCCGGGTCCCATCCCGGCGAGCCGGGATGGGACCCGATTCTCCCCGCTGGGGAGAAGGGTATCCCCCTCGTCCGCCGAGATGTGTGAGTGCAGTATCTATATAGAGAGAGGGGCGGCGAGGTCAGGCCGGCCGCGTCCCGTCCCGCCGGTCCGCGCCGTATGTCTGCCCTGTTTTTCGGTGGGGGTGCACGCGTCCGGCCGCCCGGCTCAAGCGTTGAGGCTCGGCGCCCCTCTCGGACGCCGGAGCCGGCCCGAGGTGAGGCCGGGCGGAGAAGGCATGAACAAGGTCGTCGAACCCTGGACCGAGGCGAGCTTCGGCAACCAGCCCGTGGTCGGCTTCCTCGGCGAGGCGGCCCGCGCCGCCATGACGGAGGCGGCGGCCCGCAAGATCGAGGAGCTGTTCGACATCCTCAAGGTCGACCACCGCAACGACCACAACACCCGCGACACGCCCGCCCGCATGGCCCGCATGATGGTCGAGGAGACCATGCGGGGCCGCTTCACCTCGCCGCCCCGGATCACGGATTTCGACAACGTCGAGCGCTGCGACCAACTGATCGTCACCGGGCCCATCGAAGTCCGCTCCACCTGCGCCCATCACCTCATGCCGATCTACGGCCACGCCGTCATCGGCATCCTGCCCTCGCCCGACGGCAGGATCATCGGCCTGTCCAAATACGACCGCATCGTCGACTATTTCTCGTCGCGCCTGCAGATCCAGGAGGAGCTGGCGAAGCAGATCGAGCGCTTCCTCGTCGACAAGACCGAGCCGCGGGGCCTCGCGGTGCGGATCAGCGCCGTGCACATGTGCAAGACCCACCGCGGCGTGCGGTCGTCGCGGGCGAGCCGCATGGTCAACACCACCTATTACGGCGAACTCGCCGACGACCATCGCCTCAAGGCCGAGTTCCTGGCGGAATGCGCCATGCTGGAGCGCCCCGCACCCTGACGATGCCGCATTCACCCCCGCGCAAGCATGATGGCGGATGAGTGGGAGCGAAGGCCGCCGCTTCGCCGGTCGGGCAGGGACGCATGCCGTGTGGTCGCTCAGGGCGGGCAAGATCGTGTTCCTCGGCGCCACCTGCGGCTTCCTCGCCGCGGCCGTGCACGTCTCCTGGCTGATCGGACTCCGGCAGGCCGACCTCCAGGTCGCGTCGCACTGCGCGGTCTGCGCCGCGGCGAGCCAGGTGGAGCTCGAATTCGCCCGCCTCGAACAGAAGATCGCGGCCGCGCCGGGCTCGATCTCCGGCCCCGAGGACGTCCGGCTCCGCTACGACAGGCTGGCCGAGCGCGTGTCGGCGCTGGACGCGACCCCGTTCCGCGACTTCGCCGCCGACGATCCCGCCTCGGCCGCGACGCTGCGCCACCTCATCGTCACCATGGGCCAGCTCGCTCCCCTGGTCGAGCGCATCGACCGGCCGGGCGTGGGGGAGACCGCCCTCGCCGCCATGGCGCCGCTCGACTTCGAGCTGTCGCGGATGGCCGCCGCGGCCGACCGGTCCGGCGAGGCCCGCAGCGCGGGCGCCCAGACCGAACTGGCGGGGCTGCACCGCACCTTCACGGCCATCGTGGCGATCCTGTTCGCCTTCGGGGCGGCCCTGCTGGGGCTGCTCGGCTGGCACAACCGGCAGCTCGGCATCGCCCGCGACGGGCTGCACGGCGTGACGGAAGACCTGCGCGGCGCCTCGGCCCGCCTCGCGGCCGCCAACGGCGAGGTCACGGCCGTCAACGGCCAGCTCCAGGAGCGCAACGCCATCCTGAGCCGGCGCGACCGCGAGATGGGCCTGCAGAACGCGCGGTTCGACGCCGCGCTGAACAACATGTCCCTGGCGCTGTGCATGGTGGATGCCGGCGACCGCCTCGTGATCTACAACCAGCGCTTCGCCGACCTGTTCGGGCTCGACTTCGCCCCCATCCCGGGGATCCTCTTCGCGGATCTCCTGACCCTGGCGTCGCGGCCGCACCTGCGCCAGGTGCACGGCCAGCAGCGCGCCCTGTCGACGGCCGGCGCCGAGACCGGCTTCGTCCAGGAGCTGGCGCCGGACCCGGCCCCCGCCGGCGGCGCCGTCCCGGGCCCGGCGGCCGAGCGCCGGACGCTGTCGGTGTCGCACCGGCCCATGCCGGGCGGGGGCTGGGTGGCGACCTACGAGGACATCACCCAGCGCCGGCAGGACGAGGCCCGCATCGCCTATCTCGCCCACCACGACCCCCTGACCGGCCTCGCCAACCGCACCTTCTTCGTCGAGCAGGTCGATGCCGCGGTGGCCGACGCCCTGCGCCGCGGTGGGCGCGTGGCCGTGCACTGCCTCGACGTCGACGGCATCCGCGACATCAACGAGGGCTTCGGCCACCCGGCCGGCGACGCGCTGCTGCGCGACATCGGCCGCCGCCTGGAGGCCTGCGCCGGCGGCGACACGGTGGCCCGCCTCGGCGGGGACGAATTCGCCGTGCTCCAGACCGGGGCGGGCCCCGGCGACGTCGAGGCCCTGGCGACGCGGCTGCTGCGGGCCTTCGCCCCGCCCTTCACCGTCGGCGGCGCCGAGCTGTCGGTCTCGGCCAGCGCCGGCCACGCCGCCGCGCCGTCGGACGCGGCCTCCGCCGACGCGCTGATGAAGAACGCCGACCTCGCCCTCACGGCGGCGCGGCTCGACGGGGGAGGGGCTTGGCGGGCCTTCGCGCCCGACCTGGACGCGGCCCGCCGCGCCCGCCGCGCGCTCGAGGCCGACCTGCGCCGGGCCCTGCCCAACGGCGAACTGGAAGTCTTCTTCCAGCCGCTCGTCGACGTCCGCCGCATCGCCATCGCGGGCTTCGAAGCGCTGCTGCGCTGGCGCCATCCCGCGCGGGGCATGGTGTCGCCGGTCGAGTTCGTGCCCGTCGCCGAGGAGATCGGCCTCATCGCCGAGATCGGCGAATGGGTGCTGCGCGAGGCCTGCGCCCGCGCGGCGCGGTGGTCCGGCGAGTTCACGGTGGCGGTGAACCTGTCGCCCGCGCAGTTCGGCGTCCGCGACCTCGTCGCCGCGGTGGACGACGCGCTCGCGCGCTCCGGGCTCCGGCCGAACCGGCTGGAGCTGGAGATCACCGAGAGCGTGCTGCTCGGCGACGGCGACGGCACGCTCTCGGTGCTGCACGCGCTGCGGTCGCGGGGCATCCGCATCGCCATGGACGATTTCGGCACCGGCTATTCGTCGCTGAGCTACCTGCGCCGCTTCCCCTTCGACAAGATCAAGATCGACCAGTCCTTCGTGCGCGACCTGTCGACCCGCCCCGACTGCATCAAGATCGTGCACTCCATCGCGGCGCTGGGCGCTAGCCTCGGCATCACCACGATCGCCGAGGGCGTCGAGACGGCCGAGCAGTTCGAGCAACTCCAGGCCGCGGGCTGCGATCAGGTCCAGGGCTTCCACTTCGGCCACCCGCAGCCGGCCGACGCCCTGCGCTTCACGCTGGACCCCGGCTTCGGGGCGCGGACCGCCGAGGCGGCGTGACCGGCGCGCCCCCCCGCGCGCTCGCAAGCCTATGGCGGCCCCATCTCGCCGCGCCGCATCGGCATGGCGTCGATGGTGGGGAACAGGTCGTCGCGCCCGAGCGGCCGTGCCGAGGCGAGCTTCTCGCCGCCGTCCTTGCCGACCAGCACGGACCTGAAGCCGTCGCCGCCGAAACGCCGCCGCAGCGCGGCACCCTCCGGCGTGCCGTCCGTCGCCTCGACCAGCACGAGGTCCCGCTCGCGCGCCCCGGCGCCGAGCGCCGCGAAGGCATGGCGCTGCGCCGCGAGGGCCGGGTCCGAGCGCGACGGCGCCAGCGCCACCACGACGCGGCTCCTCCACAGGTAGCGGGCCAGGGGATCGTCGGCGGCCCGCGCCGGCACCGGCGGCAGGGCGGCCAGGAGGGGCGCCGCGAGGGAGGCGGCGAGCAGGACCTTGCCGGGATCGAACATGGCTTTCCTCCGTCGATGCGGGGCTACGCGCGCCCCTCCGGGCGGGATCCCGCTTTCGCCGCAAAGGCCGGGTCATCTCGGCCGCGATGACGAGATCCGCACCGCCGGCCTTCCCCGTGTCCGACCACTGCGACGGGCACCGCTTCTTCAACCCGGGCGTGGACACCGACCGAAGCTTCGCCGACCTGTGGCGCTGGCGGCGCTCGGGGCGCCGCGTGCCCTGGCCCGAGACGGTGCCGGTCGCCCCGGCGCCCCCGCCGCCGCCCGCGGCCTCCCCGGGAGAGCTGCTGCTGACCTTCGTGGGCCAGGCCACGGTTCTGGTGCAGGTCGAGGGCTGCAACATCCTGACGGACCCGATCTGGTCGGACCGCGCGAGCCCGCTCGCCTTCGCGGGGCCGAAGCGGGCGAGGGCGCCGGGCCTCGCCTTCGCGGACCTGCCGCGGATCGACCTCGTCCTCCTCAGCCACAACCACTACGACCACCTCGACGTCGCGACGCTGAAGCGCCTCCGGGACCGCTCCGCCCCGCGGATCGTCACGGGGCTCGGCAACGGGCGGCTCCTCCGGCGCCACGGCCTCGACGGCGTCGTCGAGCTCGACTGGTGGGAGTGCTGCACGCCGGCCGAGGGCGTCGACGTCACCTACCTGCCGGCCCAGCACTGGTCGAGCCGCACGCCCTTCGACCGCCGCGGCGCGCTCTGGGGCGGGCACGCCGTGCAGGCGCCGGGCGCCTGCGTGTACTTCGCCGGCGACAGCGGCTACGGGCCGCATTTCGGCGCCATCGGCCGGGCGCTGCGGCCCGACGTCGCCCTGCTGCCGATCGGCGCCTACGAGCCGCGCTGGTTCATGGGCGCGCAGCACATGGACCCGGCCGAGGCGGTGCAGGCCCACCGCGACCTCGGCGTCGACCTCAGCCTCGCGCTGCACTGGGGCACGTTCCAGCTCACCGACGAGGCCATCGACGCGCCGCCCGCGGCCCTGGCCGAGGCGAGGGCGCGGGCGGCCCTCGCCGACGGCGCTTTCCAGGCGCCCGAGCCCGGCACCACGGTGGTGTGGCGGCGGCGCCCGCTGCCGGCCGACAAGGATGTCGGCCCTCATCGATGATGGTTTCCAAAGGGCCAGCCCTTTGGAAACCTATATTCACACGGACATCCCGCCTCTTTCAGCGTGTCCCCCGTCGTGGCGCGGCCTCCGCGGGCCCGGCACCGGTGAGGCAGGCCACCGCGGCCGGCGTCAGGGTGAAGCGCGGCGGCGCGAAGGGCGAGTCCTCGTCGGGGGCGTCGCGCTCCAGGAGCCCGAAGTGGGCGAGCTTCTCGGCGATGTCGCGCACGCGGCGCAGCGGGAAGAAGCCCGGATAGGTCGGCGTCCATTCGTCGGCGTCGAGGTCGAGCGGGACGAGGTCGCGGCCCGACACGAAGACGTAGGCCAGCACCTTGTCGGGCAGCGTCGTGGCCGATAGGAAGCGCGTCGCGAGCTGGGCGCGCCGCGCCGCGAAGCCCCGCGCCACGGCCGCGACCTCGTCCCAGCCGGCCCGGTCGTCGACGTCGAAGCCGGCGTCGGCCAGCCGGCCCCAGCGGCCCGTGACGTCGACCATCGGCACGGTGAACAGGTTGCCCTCGGTGCGCAGCTCGGCGAGTTCGCTCGCCCGCACCTCCTCGGTGAGCAGCACGACGTCGGGGTTGCCCGGGCGCGATAGGTCGAAGGCCCGGCCCATGCGCAGCGCCCATTCGCGGCCCGGCTCGCCGGCGAACCGCGCGCGCGGGCGCCGCTCGAAGCCGCAGCGGTGCCAGGCGGCCAGCACCTCCCGCTCGGCGGCGGCGCGGCGCAGCTCCGCCAGGCAGGCCTCCACGGTGTCGAGGAAGGCCGGCAGGTTCAGCGGCTTCTGCACGATGGCGTCGAACACGATGCCCTCGGCGTCGCGCAGCTCCATCCCCTCGGGATCCGCCGTCACGCCGATGAAGCGGGTGCCGGACGCCGGCCCGCCGTCCTCGCAGATGCGCCGGGCCGCGGTGGCGCCGTCGAGCAGCGGCATGTGGTAGTCGAGCACCGCCACGTCGAACTGCCCGCGCCGCAGCGACGCCACGGCGCCGACCCCGTCGGTCGCCACCGTGACGGCGTGGCCGCGGTCGGACAGGACCTGCGCCATCACGTATCGCGCGATCTCGTCGTCGTCGGCGATGAGGATCTGCGCGGGCATCGTCGGGGGGCGTCCTGGGCTCGGGGCCGCAGATTGGCACGGAGATGGTAAATTCTTCGCTGTCGCGGCGCGGCGGGAGGCCGTCCGCCCCCTTGGAACCCGGGGCCCCCCGGCTCGATTGACGCGGCGCCGACGAGTGGCCCGCGGTCGCATCGCGGGCGCGGGCTTCGGCGGTCGGCCTCGCCGAGGACGCCGCCGGCATCCGGCGCGGCCACGGCGACCGGACCTGCGACGTCGCCCCCGACCACGAGGGCCAGCTCGCCTTTCCCCGCATCAGGAGTCCGACGCCATGGCGACCCAGACAGTGACGGCCCTCTTCGACCGCTACGAGGCGGCCGCCGAGGCGGTCCGCCGGATCGAGGCGGCGGGTGTGCCGCATGACGCCATCAGCCTCCTGTCGAACGACGCGTCCCACAGCCAGTACTACGGCGCGATCCCCGGCGACGCCGACCCCATGCCGGACGGGCAGGTCAGCGGCGCGGGCGCGGGCGCGTCGCTCGGCACGCTGCTCGGCGGCGGGGCGGGGCTCCTCGCGGGCCTCGGCATGCTGGCGATCCCGGGGCTCGGCCCCGTCGTGGCGGCGGGCTGGCTCGTTGCCGCCCTGGTCGGGGCCGGCGTCGGCGCGGCGGCCGGCGGCCTCGTCGGCTCGCTGACCGACATCGGCGTCAGCGAGACCGACGCCCACGCCTATGCCGAGGGGATCCACCGCGGCGGCACGCTGCTGACCGTGAAGGGCGAGCCCGACGTGGCCCGGCGCGTGGGCGAACTGCTCGACCGGGACAGCGCCGTGCCGATGGCCGAGCGCGAGGGCGCGTGGCGCGTGGCGGGCTGGAGCGGCCGCTACGTCGGCAACAGCGCCGTCACGGGCGCGCCCGTCTTCTCCGACCCGACCATGCTGGGCGGCGGCGTGCCGGGCGGCGTGCCCGTCGAGGCCGCAGGCGGCGTGGACGGCGGGCCGTCGCGCCCCTCCGCCGAGGTCCGGCCCGGCCGCGTGCGGATCTACGATCACGGCTGAAGGTCCCGTTCGCCCCCGTCCGGATGGGCGTTTCGGCCGTCGAGCCGGTCCGGACGAGGGACGACCGAGGTTTCCTCGCCCAACAAGATGCGTCAGAATGTCGCCAATTATCCGGGGAACCCGTCCCCATGGGGCCCATGATCGCCTCGCCTGAACAGCCGTTCATCTCCCGTCCGGCCCAGCCGGCGTCGCCGACGGGGCGGTTCCGGACCCTCCCGGAGCGGTTTTCAGGGCCATCCGGCTCTTCTTGATCGCCCCACGGCCGGACCTCGCCACCACTGTCCTCTATTGGCCACAGCTTGAGGTCCGACGCTCCGGCAAGTAAAAATCAGTTCGTCGAAGTAGAGAGCGGAAAGAGCGGGATCGCCGCCGTACGGTCCGCCTAGAGCTGGAAAGCCGGCAAGATCAAGGCCAGGCTGCCGGTTGAAAGTCCGAGACGTTGCCACGGGATATCCGTCCCACATTCTCGCCCCAAACCGCTATAGTTTGTCGACCCGTTCGCAACGGAACGGGAATGACCGATCGTGAAATTCGAGTACATGGTGCTGCCCGCCCTCCTTTTGTCTGCATCGCTCGCCCCGTCGGCGGCCGAGGCCCGCGGCGCCCACGCCGCGCAGGGTGCCGGCCTCGCCTCCTGGTACGGTCCGGGCTTCGGCGGCCATCGCACGGCGAGCGGCGAGCGGTTCGACACCGGGTCCTTCACGGCCGCGCATCGTTCCCTGCCCTTCGGCGCGAAGGTCCTCGTCACCAGCCGCCGCACGGGGCGCTCCGTGGTGGTGCGCATCAACGACCGCGGCCCCTTCGCCCGCGGCCGGATCATCGACCTGTCGCCCGCGGCCTCCCGCGCCCTCGGCATGGGCGGCACCGAGCCGGTGACGCTGGCGCGCCTGTGATGGCGGATCCCGCCCGGTCGGCTCGGATCGCCCTCTCCGCCGCTCATCCCCACCTGCGCGGGGATGAGCGGTGAGGGGAAACCGTCTGATCGTCCTCGCCCGGGCCGAGCCGCGCGATGTGGGAATGCCTGCTCTGCCGCGCTGCAAAAACGAGCGATGGTGCGATGCAATAAGCGCCACTCCGCTTATCTTGAGGTCACACGATACCGGAAGGCACCGTGGATGGCGCCGCCCTCATCGGTGGGCGGGGCCTTCGATCATCCACGAGCGGGGAGCCGGCCCGCGGCGCCGCAGAGCGCCTCGGCTCCTCGCCCACCGACAAGAAGAAGACTCATGCGTACGATCACCAAACTCGCCCATCTGGGCATTCAGGGCGGGCTTTCCCCGCTGACCGACGTGCTGGGTCACGTCAGGCGCGCCTGGAGCGCCAAGGCCGACCGCCGCCCGATCCGCCCCCTGCAGGACCTCGACGGCTGGTCCGATCAGGCCGAGGTGGCCTTCTACGAGACCTGCAAGGCCAGCCGCTGCCTGTGATGGAGGGGCCTCACCCGCGCCGGCGGAGGCCGAGCGTCGCCCAGCCTTCGATCTCGCCCCGGCCCACCAGGGCGAAGCCCTGGGTGCCGTAGCTCGACAGGATGCCGCGCACGTCGCGCGGCAGCAGCCCCGACAGGATCAGATCCGCCCCCGGGGCCGCGTGGGCCGCGATGGCGGGTGCCAGCATGCGCAGCGGCCGCGCCAGGATGTTGGCCAGGATCAGGTCGTAGGGCGCCCTCGCTCGCAGGGCAGGGTGGCGCAGGCCGGCCGCCACCACGGGCCTGACGAACCGTCCGACCCCGTTCAGGGCGGCGTTCTCCCGCGCCGCCTTCACGGCCGTGGGCGAGGCGTTCGAGGGGAAGATCGACTTCCTGGTCCACGCCATCGCCTTCTCCGACAAGGACGAGCTGACGGGCTCGTTCG
>CAXTBR010000021.1:35867-58217 GCA_964242785.1 uncultured Lichenihabitans sp.
CGCGGCGTTCTCGCGCGCCGCCGCCACGGCCGTGGGATCGAGGTCGCCGCAGGACACGGAGCGCTTCAGCGCCAGGGCGGCCGCCATGGCCAGCACGCCCGTCCCCGTGCCGAGGTCGACCACCCGGCGCGGGCGTCGCCGCTTCAGCACGGCGTCGAGCGCCAGGAGGCAGCCGCGCGTCGTGCCGTGGTGGCCGGTGCCGAAGGCCAGCGCCGCCTCGATCTCCAGCGCGAGATCGTTCGACCGCACGGCGCCCCGATCGTGCTGCCCGTGCACCAGGAACCGCCCGGCCCGCACGGGCGCGAGCCCGGCGAGGGAGCGCTGCACCCAGTCCTGCTGGGCGATCTCCTCGGTGACGATCGTGGCGGCGAGCGCCTCGCCCATGGTGTCGGCGATGAGCGCGCGGATGCGCCCCTCCTCCACCCTGCGGCTGAAGTAGATCTCGACGATCCAAGGCCTGGGGTCGGCGGGGCTGGATTCGTCCTCGAAGGAGGCCGCGGCCGTCTCGGCCGGGTCGAAGACCTCCATGACGAAATCCGCCGCCGATCGGGCCCGGGCTTCGTCGCAGGTGAACCGCAGCAGTTGCGCCGCGTCGTTGGGAGGCAGGCCCTCGAGCATGGTGGCGGCTATCACGGCCTCGGGATGCTGTCACGAGGGAAGGATCGAGACATGGGGAGAGCCGCATGCGCCGCCATGGCGCTGGTCTGCCTGATCGGGGCGGCCCGGGGCGCCGAGCCCGATCCGCCGTCCGTCGCGGGCTACGGCCGCCGCGATCCCGCCTGCCGCGCCTGGACGGACGGCTGCACCATCTGCGAGGCGGGCGCGGGACAGCCCGCCCGATGCTCGACGCCCGGCATCGCCTGCACGCCGCGCGCGATCACCTGCGGGGCCCTGCCCACCTCTCCCGGGGCGACCGGATCCATACATCACTGACGCCCCGAACGCCGAGATGTGTGGATCCGGTAGCCCCTCCCCGGGGCGGGACGAGCGTCCCCGGCAGCGGCCGCGGGATCACGCTCCCGGGCCGGGGCGGGCAGGCTGGACAACCATCCGCAGGGGTGCAAAAGATCGAGGGGAGACGGACTGGGCCGGCGCACCCGCGATCGGTGGCGAAGGGTCGCATCGAGGCGGCGCCGGGGCGGCCTTGACCGTTCCGGCCCGAGACGGTTCGATCGAAGCCGGGACGAGCCCGCGGACCGTCGATCCGGTCCACGGGCGAACGATGAATTGGGAGTGACGCGTTGTCGACCGCAACCGCGAATCCGAACCACGGTCCGACGGCCGGCGGCGTGACCCGCCGGGACATGCTCCTCATCGCCACGGGCGCGGTCGGCGCCGTCGGCGTCGGCTCGGTCGTGTGGCCGCTCGTCACCTCGATGAGCCCGGACGCCTCCACCCTGGCCCTGGCGTCGACCGAGATCGACATCTCCAAGATCGAGGAGGGGCAGATCGTCACCGTGAAGTGGCGCGGCAACCCCGTCTTCGTGCGCCACCGCACCGCCAAGGAGATCAAGGCCGCGGCCGACACGCCGCTCGCCGACCTCAAGGATCCCCAGGCCGACGCGGACCGGGTGCAGAAGCCGGAATGGCTGATCGTGCTCGGCATCTGCACGCACCTCGGCTGCGTGCCGCTCGGCCACGACGGGGCCTACGACGGCTGGCGCTGCCCCTGCCACGGCTCTATCTACGACACGTCGGGCCGCATCCGCTCGGGGCCGGCGCCGCTCAACCTCGCCGTGCCGACCTACAGCTTCCTCGGCCCCACCAAGGTCAAGATCGGCTGAGAGCCTGATCCGTCAACCACAACCGTCTTCTCCCAAGCCACCCGCAAGCCCTCCCCCAAGTCTTCCCCCCCAAGTCCGCCCGGGCCTGAAAGACCGTCCCGCAAGAGAGCGAAACGCCATGAGTGGAGCCTCGACCTACGTCCCCAAGAACCCGGTGCTGCGCTGGTTCGAGAGCCGGCTGCCCGTGATGGGGCTCGTCCATTCCTCCTTCGTGGTCTTCCCCAACCCGCGCAACCTCAACTACTTCTGGACCTTCGGCGGCATCCTGGCCTTCATGCTGGTCTGCCAGATCGTCACCGGCGTGGTGCTGGCCATGCACTACACGCCCGAGGCGACCCTCGCCTTCGCGTCCGTCGAGCACATCATGCGCGACGTGAACTACGGCTGGATGCTGCGCTACATCCACGCCAACGGCGCCTCGATGTTCTTCATCGCGGTCTACGCCCACATCGCCCGCGGCCTCTACTACGGCTCCTACAAGGCGCCGCGCGAGGTGCTGTGGATCCTCGGCCTCATCATCTTCCTGCTGATGATGGCGACGGCCTTCATGGGCTACGTGCTCCCCTGGGGGCAGATGAGCTTCTGGGGCGCCAAGGTCATCACCTCCCTGTTCTCGGCCATCCCGGCGGTCGGCGATTCGATCACCATCTGGCTGTGGGGCGGCTATTCGGTCGGCAACGCCACGCTGAACCGCTTCTACTCGCTGCACTATCTCCTGCCCTGGATGATCGCCGGCGTGGTGGTGCTCCACATCTGGGCCCTGCACGTCCCGGGCTCCAACAACCCGGTCGGCGTCGAGGTCAAGAGCAAGAAGGACACGCTGCCCTTCCACCCCTACTTCACCGTGAAGGACGGGCTGGCGCTGGTCAGCTTCATGCTGTTCTTCGCTTATTTCGTGTTCTTCATCCCCAACTACCTGGGCCATTCCGACAACTACATCGAGGCCAACCCGCTGGTGACGCCGGCGCATATCGTGCCGGAATGGTACTTCCTGCCCTACTATGCGATGCTGCGCGCCGTGCCCTCGAAGCTCGGCGGCGTCTGCGCCCTGTTCGGCTCGATCCTGCTGCTCGCCTTCATGCCCTGGCTCGACACGTCGCGCATCCGGTCGTGCAACTTCCGCCCCGTCTACCGGGTGTTCCTGTTCCTGTTCTTCGCCACCGTGGTCGGCCTCGGCTACCTCGGTTCGCAGGAGCCGGTCGGCGCCTACGTGATCGCGTCGCAGATCCTCACCGCCTGGTACTTCATCCACCTCCTGGTGATCACGCCGCTGATGGGCTTCTTCGAGACGCCGCGGCAGTTGCCGGCCTCCATCACCGAGGCCGTGCTGGGCCCGCGCATGGCCGGCGGATCGGGCGCCTTCGCGGCCGCCCGCACCGCCGCCAGCCCGTCGGTCGACGGCTGAGCATGGCGCCCCGAAGCTCACGGAACACGACGATGTCCGCCAGATCCTTCCCCCTCGCCGCGGCGCTGCTCCTCGGCCTCGCGGGCGCGGCCGTCCTCCCGGCCGCGGCCCAGGAGGCCGCGAGCGAGACCCCGCTGCCGCCGATGCAGCACTGGTCCTTCTCGGGACCGCTCGGCACCTACGACACCGCGCAGCTCCAGCGCGGCTACCAGGTCTATCGCCAGGTCTGCTCGAACTGCCATTCGGCCAAGTTCATGTCCTTCCGCAACCTCGCGGAGCCCGGCGGCCCCGAGTTCTCGGACAGCCAGGTCAAGGCGCTCGCCGCCACCTTCAAGGTGCAGGACGGGCCGGACGATTCGGGCAACATGTACGAGCGGGCCGGCCGGCCCTCCGACCCCTTCCCCTCGCCCTTCGCCAACGAGCAGGCGGCGCGGGCCGCCAACGGCGGCGCCCTGCCGCCCGACATGTCGACCCTGGCCAAGGCCCGCTCCTTCGAGCGCGGCGGGCTGTGGTTCCTGGCCGAGCCCTTCAGCCAGTACCAGAACGAGGGGCCGGACTATATCCACGCCCTGCTCAACGGCTACAAGGACGATGTCCCCAAGGACGTGAAGGTCCCCGAGGGGAAATACTATAACGTCTATTTCCCCGGCCACGCGATCTCCATGCCGCCCCCGCTCAGCGACGGGCTCGTCGACTATTCGGACGGCTCGCCGAAGACCGCCCAGCAATATTCCGAGGACGTCGCGGCCTACCTGCAATGGATGGCCGAGCCCAAGCTCGACCAGCGCAAGCAGACGGGCTTCAAGGCGGTGATCTTCCTGGCGATCTTCGCCGTGATGCTGTTTTTCATCAAGCGGCGCATCTGGGCCGGCGTGAAGGACGCGAGTGGCACGGCCGGCGCCGGCTCCATGCCGCTGATGGACCCCAAGCCGCGGATCTGAGGGCTCCCACGGAAACAAGTGCTTCGATTGAGAGGGCCTTGCCCCTCTCGGACCAGCGTCAAGATCGAAGCACCCGTCGCCGCGGGGACCCCGAGCCTCCCGCCCGAGGCCGTGCCCTCCGCGCGCCCGGGCGCCGGGATCCCCGCCCGGCGGGCCGGAACCGGGCCGGCCCGTCGCAAGTTGACGGGGCCCCGCGCCGGGACCATCCTGACGCCCCGTCGAGCCGTCGCCGCCCGCCCGGATGGGGCGCGTCCCGTGCGTGCCGCCCGGCTCGAATCAAACATCGCCGCGCAGGCACCGGCCCGCACCGCATCGTTGAGAGTGAATGAGATGGACAGAGTGCCCATGACCGTCGCGGGCTATTCCGCGCTGGAGGCCGAGCTCAAGATGCGCCAGCAGGAGGAGCGTCCGCGCATCATCCAGGCGATCTCGGAGGCGCGGTCCCATGGCGACCTGTCCGAGAATGCCGAATACCACGCGGCCAAGGAATCCCAGTCGCTGAACGAGGGCCGCATCGCCGAACTCGAGGACAAGCTGTCGCGCGCCGAGGTGATCGACGTGTCGAAACTGTCGGGCAGCACCGTGAAGTTCGGCGCCACCGTGACGCTGGTGGACGAGGACACCGAGGAGAAGAAGGTGTTCCAGATCGTCGGCGAGAGCGAGGCCGACGTGAAGGCCGGCAAGGTATCGATCACCTCGCCCACCGCGCGGGCGCTCATCGGCAAGAAGAGGGGCGACAGCGTCGAGGTCAACACGCCCGGCGGCGGCAAGAGCTACGAGCTGCTCAACGTCGCGTTCCGCTGACCGTGCGGCCCGCCATGTCCGGCCTCCCCCTCACGCGCCGCGCCGCGCTGGGCCTCGCCGCCTCGGCGGCCGCCGGGGCGGCGCTGTCGTCGCCCGCGCTGGCGCAGATCGGCGCCGGATCCGGCCTGCCCGCCGGCCTGCGCTTCCGCACGATCGCGGTCGACACGGCGCGGCTGGCGGCGCTCGGCAACCGGACCGGCGCCGATCTCGTGGCGCGGGCCCTGGCGCGCCACCTCGGCGCGGTCTTCGCCGACCTGATGGCGCCGCGCGACGCGGGCGCCGCCACGCTGGTGGCGCGCGTCTCCTCGCTCTACCTCACGGCCTACGCCGGCACCCGCGACTACGGCGGGCACCGCGGCAGCGGGGCGGGGAACGACGATCTCGAAGGGGTCGGGATCGTGACCGCGGGCGGACGCGTCCTGGCCGAGGTGCCGATCCTGTCGGTGCTGAGCCCGGGCTACAGCGGCTCCTGGTACCTGCCCGACATCGATCTCAAGCGGATCGATTCCATCTCGTACCATTTCGCCTGGTGGCTGCGGCGGGAGATGGGGGTCTGACCGAGGCCGAGGCGGCCCTCGAAGACCTCGCCGCCGCGGCCCGACGCCTCCCTGCCGGCACCACGGCCTGGGTCATCACGGACGGCAAGATCGGCGACGAGGTCCAGTGTTTCGGGATCGCCGACGAGCTCGGCCTCCTCCCCGAACGCCGGCTGATCGCCCCCCGCGCGCCCTGGTCGTGGCTGACGCCGCATGGGCCCGTCGACCCGCGCGAGGCGCCCTCGCGGCCCGGCAGCCCCGTGGCCCCGCCCTTCCCGGACGTTGCCATCGCGGCCGGCCGGCGCACCGTGCCCTACCTGCGCCGCGTGAAGCGGGCCTCGGGCGGCCGCACCTTCACGGTCTTCGTCAAGGACCCCTATACCGGCACCGGCACCGCCGACGTCATCTGGATCCCCGAGCACGACAGGCTGCGCGGCGACAACGTGGTGGTGACGCTGACGCCGGCCCACCGGCTGCGGCCCGCCGTCCTCGCGGCGGCCCGCGCGGCGCCGGATCCCCGCATCGCCGCCCTGCCGGGTCCGCGCGTCGCCCTGGTGCTGGGCGGCAAGGGAGTGAACCACGACTTCTCGGCCGAGGACATCCGCAACCTCGCCGGCATCGCCGCCACGGTGGCGGCAGGCGGCGCGAGCCTCATGGTCACCCCGTCGCGCCGCACGCCCCCCGCGGCCCTGGCGGCCATCGCCTCGGCCCTCGCCGGGGCGATGGCCGCGGGCCGCGCCTTCGTGTGGGACGGGACGGGCCCCAACCCCTATCCGCAGATCCTGGCGCATGCCGACGCCATCGTGGTGACGGGCGACAGCGCCAACATGGTGGGCGAGGCCGCGGCGACGGGCGCGCCGGTGCACGTCTACGAGCCCTCGGGCGGCCATCCCAAGGTGACGCGCTACCTCGACCGGCTGACCGAGGTCGGCGCCGTGCGCCGCTGGTCGGGCCGGCTCGAGGACTGGCGCTACGCCCCGATCGACTCGGCGCCCGTCACGGCCCTGGAGATCGCCGGGCGCTACCGCGCCTTCCGCGGCTGAGACCGGCGGCAGGGGCCACCCTGCCTCACTCATACCGACGGCGGCGTTCCTTCACCCTCCCTCATCCTGAGCCGGCCCGAAGGGCCGTGTCGTCCTTCGCAGGTTCGGGATGAGGGGACGCAGGCGCCCTCCGCGCGGGAGCGTCCCGGAGGTCGCGTCCTTCGACACGGGCGCTCCGCGCCCTGCTCAGGATGAGGGAGTGGGGGGAAAAAGGTCAGCATAGACCGTCGTTGGCACCACTCACGACTTCCCTGAGAGCCGGCCGCGGCAGCGGCGCGGCCGAAGGACGCTCCGGCGCGCACCACGCGGGCGGAGCGGGAGTGCGGGCTTCCGCACGGCGCCTTGGCCCCCCGTGGCCCGGTATCCCCGAGGCGATCCGGCCCGCGTCATCGCGACCTCGTCCCGCCGGGGCGTCGGGCGCCGATCGGCCGTCCGCCGCGCCGAGCACCTGGCCGCCGGGAGTGTCGGCCCGCACGCCGCCCCTGCGGTCCCGACCGGGGATCATCCTCCCTCCTCTCCGCCAATATGAATCAAATGAGAATTCATATTGCGAATACCAATTCGTCTTCCGTTCACTAGTTCTCCTCCGGTTCACTATTAAGATTGGCATTCGAGATAGGTTATCGGCCTTTAATGCGGGTGAATGCTTCCCATAACGGAGCTTTAGATTTCTGGAACCATGTAGATTAGAGATCTATTCGTCGCTGGCGGCTCACATTCACGATCAGATTTGATCTTGTCGGAGTGAGCGTCATGGACATCCAGGTTTCTTACGACAGCACCACCGCGGCCGCCCCGTCCTGGCTGCAGTCCGCCGTGAACACCGTCATCGCCAAGTACGACGCCCTCATCACCGATCCGATCAGCCTGTCGCTGAGCTTCAGTTGGGGCCAGGAGAACGGCAACGCGATCCGCGCCGGTGCGACCGCGCAGAACCAGTCGAACGGCACCTACATGTCGTTCGGAGACCTGACGAAGGCCATGAAGGCCCATGCCACCACGGCGGCGGACGCCGCCGCGGTCGCCAGCCTCCCGGCGGCCGATCCGACGAACGGCGGGAAGTTCTACGTTCCGCTGGCCCTCCAGAAGGCGCTGGGCGTGCAGGGCAAGACGCCCGGGATGTTCGACGGCTACATCGGCCTCAGCAGCGGCCTGCCCTTCACGTACAGCCCGTCGGGGCAGATCGCGAGCGGCACCTACGACGTCGTCAGCGTCATCGAGCACGAGGTGTCCGAGGTCCTGGGCCGCGTCGGCTTCCTCGGCGGAAGCAAGACGCCGGGGGTCTACGGGCCGATGGACCTGTTCCGCTACACGGGGCCCGGGCAGCGCGACCTGGTGGCGGGCTCGGGCGCGTTCTCCATCGACGGGCAGACGATGCTGAAGCAGTTCAACAACCCGCTGACCGGGGGCGATGCGGCGGATTGGAGCGCCAGCACCCTCGGCGACACGTTCGGCAACACGTCGGCCGGCATCGCCAGCACTTTCTCGTCGGTCGACATGACCCTGCTGGACGTCCTGGGCTACACGCTCTCCAACCCGGCTCCGCAGGCCCCGGCTCCGCAGGTCCCGGCTCCGAAAGCCCCGCAGGCCACCTTCAGCTCCACCGTCTCCTTCTCGAACGCCGGCACGGTCAACATCTCCGGCACCCTGTCGGACCCCCGCGGCCACGTCGAAGTCTTCGCCGACGGCGACGACCTCGGCGCCGCCACCCTCGCGAGCGACGGCACCTGGAAGCTCCAGGCGGCACTCTCGACCGACTACGTGGGCTCGCTGTCCGCCGTCGTGACGGGGTCGAACGGCGTCTCGGCCGCGGTCGACGCGCCCTTCACCCTGATCGGCTCGCTCAGGTCGGCCTCGGGGTCCTCGGCCCTCGCGGCGAGCGTCGGCGGCGCCAACTACCTGCAATATTCGGTCACGCAGCACGACAACGGGACGTCGACCTACGACTACAAGGGAGGCTCGTTCTTCAAGAGGGCCAAATACAGCCGCGACACCTACCTCTTCTCGGACGACGGGACGGCCCTGTCGGAGACGAAGACCCTGAAGGGCGGCGGCCATCAGGTCTCGGCCCTGGCGGACGGCCAGACCATCCGGGCGCTGGGCAACGACACGATGGCGGCCTACGGCAGCAACGACACCTTCGTGTTCTCGCTTCACCCCGGCCAGGAGACCATCACGGACTTCGCGGCGACCGGCGGGGGCCACGACGTCATCAGCCTGTCCTCGGCGAGTTTCTCCTCCATCGCGGACGTGCTGCAAAACCTGAAGAGCTCGGGCAACGACACGGTCATCACGCTGTCCGCCTCGGACTCGATCACCATCCACAACGTCAGCGTCGCGAGCCTGAAGGCCAACCCCGGCGACTTCAAGCTCCACGGCTGACGGCCGAAGGCGCGGCGCCCCATCCACCGAGATGGGGCGGGCCATCGAGATGGGACGGGATATCGCGTATTAACCTTTCGTTTACCTCGAACTGTACAGCATAGCCCGCGCTGTGACATGGTCTCACCATGACGACGATCGACGCAGGGGGCGAGAGATGACCACGACGCAGCAGACTTCCGGTGCCTCCACGAACGCCTCCGGCGCCCGCGCGGAGGCCGCGGCGACCGGGCCGACCCTCGCCATCCTGACCCCCGGCGGCGCGAGCGACGACCGCTCGCAGACGATCGTCGGGACGCTGACCGGCGGCACGGGGGGCTTCGACCCGACGGGACGGATCGTCGAGGTCGACGACGGGGGCGTGAAGGTCGCCGCCGCGACCGTCACGGCCGACGGGACGTGGTCGGCGCCCATCCTCCTGTCGGATCTCGGCGCCAACGTCCTCACGGCGAGCGTGGCGGGAGTCGCGGGGCAGGTGGTGGAGAGCGGGCCGGTCGTCCTCACCCTGCAGACCGTGCTGTCGCCCCCGAGCGGCGCGACGGCGCCGGCCGCGCCGGAGGCCGCCATCGTCAACCGCCCCGCCCACGGCGCGACCGCGTCGGCCACCGACGGCGTCGACAGCTTCGTGTTCAGGCCCCACCCCGGCCACGTCACGGTCGAGGGGTTCTCGGCCCGGGGGATCGGCCACGACACGCTGAGCTTCTCGTCCCGCAGCTTCGCCTCGATCGTCGACATCCTGCACCACACCACCATGTCGGGCGGCGACGCGGTGATCCACCTGTCGCCCACCGACAGCGTCACCCTCGCCGGGGTGAGCAAGGCCGATCTCAGGGCCGGCCGCGACGCCCTCGCCCTGCACGGCTGAACGCCGGCCAAGCGGTCGGCCTCAGGCGATGAGCTGCATGAGGCGGGCGAGGCAGGACGACCTCTCGTAGGACCGCTCGACCGTGCGCCTCGCCTCCGTCCGGAGGCCGGCGAAGCGGCGCGGTTCGGCGAGCGCGCCCACGATCTCGCGCGCGAGCCTCGCGGTGTCGAAGAAGTCCACGAGGATGCCGTTGCTGCCGTCGATGACCTCCAGCACGGGCCCGGTGGCGGAGCCGATCACCAGGCATCCCGCCGCCATGGCTTCGAGCATCGACCAGGACAGGACGAAGGGATAGGTCAGGTAGACGTGGGCCGACGAGACCTGGAGCACCTTGAGGTAGTCGGCGTAGGGCAGGGATCCCAGGAAGTGGACGCGGTCGAGGTCGAGGCCACGCCGGTTCTCGTCGAGGTAGACGTCCTTCCAGCTTCGCCCCGGGGCCGCATTCGCGCCGTATGAGACGCCGTCCCCCCCGACGATGACGACCTGCGCGGACCGTCTCTCCCGCAGCACCTGCGGCAGGGCGCGCATGAACCTGTGGTAGCCCCGCAGGGGTTCGAGGTTCCGCGCCACGAAAGTCACGACCTCGTCGCCGGCCCTGAGCTCCGTCCCGTCGGGCAGGACGAGCCTGGCGGTCGGGTCGGGGCGGACGCCGTCGAGGTCGATGCCCTCGTGGCACACCGAGATCCGGGGCTGGAACGCCGGCGGGAAGACCGAGCGCTGCCAGTCCGTCGGCGACAGGGCGACGTCCGTCTCGGCGAGGGCCAGGAGGGTGGCGGCGTTGCGGGCCCGCAGCGCCACGGCTCCGTCGACGCTGAGGGCCGGACTCTCGGGGTCGAAGCCGACGTCGAGGCCCGTCTCCCGATAGAAGAACTCGAAGTAGGTGACGAGCTTGGCGCGCGGGAACAGGGCCCTGATGGGCAGGCTCTCGCCCCAGCCGCAGTGCACCACGACGACGTCCGGCGCGAAGCCGCCCGCGATCAGGCCTCCCGCGACGTAGACGATCTGCTCGGCCCTGCGGCATTCGACGTCGAAGCGGCGCGCGAAGGGGTGCACGGCTTCCATCCCCGCCGTCGTCACGTCGTAGCGGGCCACCGGCACGCCCGGCATGTCCCGCGCCGTCCGCGAGCCGATCGCCATGACGGTGTTGCCGGGCTGGGCCGCGAGATGCGCCGCGATGGGGCGGAACTGGCCGGGGAAGTTCTGGTGGACGAAGAGCGCCTTCATGCTTCCCCGGCCGTCATGCGGCGGCGCCCGGATCGCTGAACAGGAAGTCGAGGTGGGTGCCCCGCACCACGGCCCTGACGGCCTCGGCGGAACAGTCCGGCATGGCGAGGACGGCCCACAGGTCGTAGAAGCCGCCGCTCCCCACCCTGATCTCCGTGAAGCCCGCGTCGAGCGCGATGGTGCCGAGCCGCTCCTGCGTGAAGCCGGTCCGATGCGCCATGAAGACGTTGCCCGCCGCGATGGAGGCGCCGTGGCCGAACATCATGTCGTGGACCGAGATGGGCCCCGCGGGCGAATCATAGGCCTTGTGGTCGAGGCCGCGCCGGATCAGGTCCGTCGCCACGGCCTGGAGATCCGGGCAGGTGATCAGGGCGAACCCATCCGGCTTCAGCACCCGCCGGAACTCCGCCAGGGTCACCGGCACCTCGTGGCCGTGGAGGTGCTCGATGTTGTGCGACGACCAGATCGCGTCGAAGCTCGCGTCCGCGAAATGCGGCCGGAGATCGGTCACCGATCCCACCACGTCGGGCTCGACATCCGGGTCGATGTCGAAGCGCAGCTCGCGCCAGTCGTCGGACGCGAAGCACGGGTGAAGGCTGTTGGGGGTCCGGCGCCCCGAGCCGGCGTTGAGGACCAGCTTGCGCGATCGCGGCTCGGCGTCATCCATCGCGGCGCACTCGAATCAGAAGCCGGGGGGGATCGAACGGGCGACCGGCGCGGCCGGCTGCCGGGCGTCGAGGCGCGCCGGGGGCCAGGCCATCCCGGAATAGGGTGTGTCGTCCATCGCCATCCACGGAGTGTAGAACGGATCGCAGCCCGGCGCCACGCTCCAGCGATGGCGGAACAGGGCCTCCTCCCGCTCCGCCACGGGGCGGAGGTCCGTCAGGCCGGGCGGGATGCCGGGCCGCGAGGTCTGCGTGAGGCGGGCGTGGGGCGTCAGCACGACGCGGCGGCCGCGCTCGCGCAGGCGCAGGCCGTAATCCGCGGCGTAGAGCCGTGTCGGGAAGCGCAGGGCGTCGAACCCCCCCACGGCCGCGAAGAGGCTGCGCGGCGTGAGCAGGCAGGCCGCCGACAGGGCGCTGCACTGGTGCGCGGCCGCGAGGAGCCCCGCGGCGCCGTCGTCGCCGACCACGCGATCCGCGAAGCGCGCCGCCGCCGTCATCCGGGGGCCGAGCGCGAAGCCCGCGTCCCTCACCACCCCCGTGTCCCAGGCGACGAGGCCGCCGACGGCGCCGACGTCGCGCCCGCCGAGGCGGCCCAGCATCTCGTCGAGCCAGCCCTCCTCCGCGCCGACGAGGCCGGGCTCCAGGAACAGGAGGTTGTCGCCCCGCGCGGCCGCGGCGGCGCGGCCGAGGATCCGCGGCGCGCAGGACCCGCCGGGGACCCGCAGGACGCGATGGCCCCGGGCGCCGGCCTGATCGAGCGCCGCCAGCGTCGCCGGATCGGTCGAGCCGCCGTCGGCGAGGACGACGTCGCCCGCCGCCACGCGGCCCGTGGCGGCGAGGCTCGCCAGCGTGCGGCCCAGGGCCGGGCCGTCGTCCCTCACGGCCAGCAGCACCGATGTGTCGCCGCGCGGCGGCGGACGCCGGACGCGGGCCGAGGGCCCGCCCGCCCGCGGCCCCGCCGTCACCCGTGCCTCGACGCCCCTCGCGGCGAGGCGCGCCCTGGTGGCGTCGAGCAACGATGCCTGCAGGTCCGCGGCGGGGAGCTCGGGCAGGGTGGCGAGGAGCGCCGGGAGGTGGACCGGGGCACCCGACGCGACCCCGCCGTCGCGCGCCGGGAAGAGCGCGTGGAGGGTGGCGAGGCCGCGCAGAGCCGCATCGGCCGCGACGTCGCGCCGGAGGCCGAAGCAAAGGCCGCAGAAGCCCGTCTCCAGGTAGAACTCGTCGTCGAAGGCCGGGAAACCCACCGGCCATCGGCGCCCGCCGACCGTCGTCAGGACGTCCGGGTAGACGGCGGGGGCGTCGGGGTGCCGGGCCAGGGCCTCGTGCAGCGCCGCGAGGGCGCCCGGCGCGAAGGTGGCGCCCGACACGGTCGCCATCACCAGGGCGCAGTCCTGCGGCAGGTCGCCGAGGAAGGCGCGCAGGTGGAGCGGGTCGAAGCTCAGCCGCGAGGACCCGCCCGTCAGGGCCGCGGCGGACCAGTCGACGCCCTCCTGCCCCTCCAGGCTCGCCAGGGTGGCGTCGAGCCCGACCTCGCCGACGATCACCACGGCGACGCGCGGCCCCTCGGCGAGCGCCGCGCGGGGCGGCGGGAAGCGCAGCAGCCAGTCCTCGACCTCGGAGAAGGGCCAGACGCGCGGCAGGATCCCGTCGGCGAAGCGCGCCCGCACCCTCTCGGACTCGATCTCCGCGCCCTCGTCGATGAGCTCCGCGAGGCCGTCCCGGAAGGCGACCACGAGGCACGGGCTGCCGGGGACCTGTTCGCCGTCCTCGCCCACGACCTCGACGGGGTGGACGCGGCCGTCGGCGAGGCGTTCGGGGAGGTCGAGGCGGAAGGCCGGCCTGATCCGGCCGTGGCCGGTGTCGATCCACGCATCGCAGGCGGCCCTCGCCACCTCCGTGCCGTCGATCAGGGCCTTGACGATGGGCAGGCGGTCGGACCCCGTCGCCGCGACCGTCCAGCCCGAGATGCGCAGCCCGCCGCTGTAGCGCGCGCTCCCCCACGCCGGCACCTCGGTGCGGGCGAAACCGAGGGCGCCCGCCACGGCGGCGCCGACTGGGACGTGGCTGTTCGCCAGGCGGGCCTCGATGCGCCGCGCGCGGGCCAGGACCTCGTCGGCGATCCGGACCGCGAAGCCGTGACAGCCGTCGCTCCCCTCGGGCGGGGCGTCGTCGGCCTCGTGGGCCCGGAGCAGCGCGACCGGCAGGCCGTCGGCGAGGATCTCGACGACGAAGCGCGACGAGGGTTCGGCGGGGTCGAGGACGAAGCCCCGCGCGATCCCGTCGGCGTCGACTGCGAAACCGGTGACGAGTGAAGGCACCCCCTCGCTCATGCGGCGCGGCCGTCTAGCCGCGCCAAGGCCCCGCACCAGCGGATGACGTCGGCGCAGACCTCGTCCTCCGTCGCGGTGGGATCGAGCGCGAGGTCGTCCTCACCGGCCGGCAGGCCGCGCGGCGACCAGTCGAAGTAGGCGCTGGGCCGCCTGACGCGGGGCGGCAGGTGGTCGAGGCGCCAGAAGCACGAGCCGCGATGGGGCAGCAGCAGCGCGCCGATCCCGTAGTGCTCGATCACCTCCGGCATCTCGTCGAGCCCGACCGGGCCCGAGACCCAGCTCGCGCCGGGCGACATCACCTGCGCGTCGTCGATGCAGCGCCCGAGCACGATCAGGCGGATCCCCTCCAGGCGACGCAGGCGGCGGCCGAGCGCCAGGACGAGGCTCTCGGCCTCGGGGCAGAGCTCCGCCATGAGCACCCCCAGGCGGGACGGCGACCCGTCGCGCCGCGTCCCCCCCTCCGGCCGGGCCGGCGACCAGACCTCGACGCCCTCGGGCAGGCAGGCCGCCGCCATGCGGTCCGTCGCGATCGGTCCCGCGCCGGGCATGCGCAGCGGGGCGCCGATCCGGCCCGGCGTGGCGCCGCCCGCCGCGGCCGCGGCCTTGGGGCCGTCGACGACCAGCGCCAGGGGGAAGCCGGCCTCGGCGATCCAGCGCCGCAGGTCGTCCGGCAGGAGGTGGGGCTCGAACAGCTCGACCCTCGCGACGTCCAGGCGGGACAGATAGCGGCCGAGGCGCGCGCGTCCGTCCGCGTCGAGCGCGAAGGCGAGGGACCGCGGCCCGGAGGCCGCGCGGGACGACAGCGCGAGTTCGACGGCGTTCCCGGCCAGGGACCAGTCCAGGCTGAGCACGAAGCTCGCGTCGTCGTCCAGCATCCCGATCCGTCGGTCCATCAGCGCCCCGGCGGTGGATCTGCGGCCGACGAGCAGGACGCAGGGCGCCGCCGAGGGTGTCAGTTCCTCCTCGATCGCGGCCCGCGCGCGCCTCATGGGCACGGCGCGGTCGAAACACGCGTCCGCGACCCCGTATCCGGGAAAGCGGGACTCGATGACCGACTGGTTCCGGGCGACGAGTCCATGTCTCTGGCGCCCGAACGAGCGGCCGCTGACGTGCGACACGTAGATGTCGCAGGCTCCGGCCACGCGGAAACCGTGCTGGCGCGCCTTCAGGCAGAGGTCGATGTCCTCGTAATAGCCCCGGCCGTAGGCGAGGCTGAGCGGTCCGATCCGGTCGAGGCAGGCGCGTTTGACGTAGAGGCAGGATCCCATGACCGACAGGAGATCGACCGTCCGACGGGCATTGACCCTCTGGGCGGCCGCATCGATCTGCGCCGCGAGGTGCTTCGGCACCGGTGGTCCCGGCATGAGGGGGTCGGGGAAGGTCGTGTTGCCGGCGTCGTTCGAGAAGGGCGCCACGATGCCGGTATCGTCCTCCGCCCAGGCCGCGCGATGCAGGCGCTCCATCGCCCCGTCCGGCAGGATGACGTCCGAGTTGAGCAGCAGCACATCGCCCGAGCGGCAGAGCGACAGGCCGAGGTTGATCGCGGCGGCGAAGCCGGAGTTGACCGCATTGCGCCGGTAGACCCCGCCCACGTCCCGACAGAAGCGCCGGGCCAGACGCTCCACCTCCGGATCCGGGCTGGCGTCGTCCACCACCACGAAAGACAGCCGGGGCATCCTCTGCCGCCGCAGGGCGTCGAGGCAGTCGGACAGGCTGTGGGGGTCGCTGTAGACGGGTAGCAGCACCGTCACCCGCGGCGCTGATCCCTGCCCCGGCCTCCAGCGGTCGCGCGCGCGGGGCAGGTCGGCCGCCGCGCCGGGGTAGAGGACCAGGGAGCGCGCCGCCACGCCCCCGACCGCGGCCTCCAGAGTGACCGAACCAGCGCTCCTCGGGGCGAAATCGAAGGAGAAACGCCTGATCTGGGGCGCGCCCCCGAAGGGCTTCCCCGGTCGCAGCGGCACGTCGACCGGGCCTTCGGCGTCGGAGCGGACCCGGAGTGAGGGCGATCCCGCGCCGATGGACGCGACCCAGCCGGCGATGCGGTTCCCGGACCTGTGGCCGCACTGGACGACACCGGTGCCTTCGGAGAACAGTGCGAGGGCCGCGGCCTCGACCTGATCGTCGGACGCTCGACCGAGCCCCAAGAGGATGTAGGCGAGTTCTGCCCGGCGGGAGGCTTCCCCATGTCGCGCGAGCCCCGCTCGAACCACCAGCGGGTCCGACAGACCTCGATCGAGGGCGTGTTCGAGATCCGAAGCGGAAGCACGCTCGAACCCGCTCTCCGCCAGCAGCACGGACCGCATCAGAAACCACCGCGCGCTCCCCCCATCGATGGCGCGGCAGACTCGGTCCGCGAGCTCGAAGTCGAGAGGCGCCGACGTTCCAAACCGTTCGTGCCGAGCGGGGTGAGCAGAATGCATGCGTCGCGATCAGCAGCGGGAAACGCAGTTCAGCGAATAGAACGACTCAGAGTTTGTCAGTGTATCGAACTTGTGCCTGAATGCCCTGTGAAAACATTGAGGAATATCTGCCCGTTTTGGGCCAGATGTTCATTCATTCACAAACTCTCAGCGATCGTCGTGTCGAGGATGATGGAGCGTCCATCATCGTAACGACGATGCCCACCATCGAGGCTGTTCACCTCGATGATGGGCATGGCAACAGGATGCGATGTCGTAATTCCGGAGGCTCCGCTCGATGACGCACCGAGCGGAGTCAAGTTGTCGTTCAGGTGTAGTGCTGAGTGTTGTTGAAGTCGATCGTGACGTTGGTGACGTGCAGTTCCTGGCCACTCGCCGAATGGAGGACATGAGCACCGACGGCGTCGAGATCCTTGTCCTCGGTGAAGTTCTCCTGGACGTGGATCGTCAGGCCGCCGCTGCCGCCGAAGATCGTGTCGTTGGCGTCGCTGCTGCTCAGGAGCGTGACGTCGATGTGACCCGTGGAGTCCCTGCCGTCGATCGTCAGGCTGCTGCCTTCGGTGGTCGTGACCGTATTGTCGTGACTGCTTCCCAACATCGTGTCGGAGCCGGTCATATAGTAGTTGTTCTCGTTGCCGCCCTTCATCAGGGTCTCGCCGCCGCCGAAGACGACGCTGGAATGGCCGCCCGCGACGGTCTCGGCAGAGATACCCGCCGTGATCGTGTCCTGGGCGTTGCCGGCCCTGATCGTGTCGTTCCCTTCGCCATAGATGTAGTTGTGACCGGCCTTCGTGGAGATCAAGTCACCACCGATGCCGGCGTGGATCGTGTCGTGGGCCCCTTTGAACTGACCACCCTTCATGACGTCGCCGGCTTCCGAGCCGCCGTACATCACGGTGTGTCCGCTTCCGCTGACCATCGTCACGGCCCCGAAGCCGCCCGCCATGGTCGTCTGGCCGCCGCCCGCCTCGCGAGTGTCGGTCAGGGTGTTGCCGCCGACCTGCGCCTGGATCAGGTTGTTGCCGGACCCGACCGTGACCGTGTTGCCAGTGCCGTCGATCAGGACGCCGACGTCAGCCGTAGAGCCGGTGAAATCCGTCGTCGAGCTGCTGCCGATGGTCGCCGTCGTCTCCGCCGAGGCCGCGACGGTCGAAGTGATACCGTCACCAACGAAGATCACGCTACTATCGGTAGAGTAACTGCCATCGACGGTGACGGTCAACGGCGTCGTCGTGGGAAGAGATGCCGCTATGCGGGCGACGAGCTCCGGCCCATACTTCGTCGGCAACACCTCATTGCCCGAAGCCGTGTTGTTTGTGGACGGGGGTGTAATGATTCCAGAGTAACCAGACATGATAATACTCACTCATCTAAGGATTGAACTAGCTATCGAAATACGCGAACGCGGGGCGGTTTTAGGGGAACCGCCTCCTGCATCGTTTCCCGACGCCGAGCGATCTGGAGGCGCAGCCCAACGAGGGGATCGTTGATGCCGGGAGCCAGGACCTCGACCTCTGTCCCTCTGATGGCCGCCTTGGGGGAGCCGAGGAACAGAGCCTCTCCCTCAATCTCGAACTGACCGGCCTCCGCTCCGATCAGCTTGAGCCTGAGACCGGTGATGGGGCTGGCCTTCTGGCGGGTTCCGATGAAGGAACCCGGCGTCAGCCAAGCCGACCACGACCGCTGGTCGGTCGCGTTCTGATACTGCGCGGCGACCCCGACATCACCGCCGTGGCACCGGATCTCGAAGCCCTCGATCGGCGAGGGCGAGCGAGGCCCGGCGATCCAGCCTTCCGCATCCGGGACGATGTCGCCCCGGCGCGCGACGTGGGCCAGCATGCTGAGGCCCACCTCGGTCCCGGCCTCCCTGGCGGGGGTTTCGGGAGCCTGGCGGGCCTGCCCGACGCTCTCCGCCTGCCGCCGGGGCTCCGCCCCGGCGGCGAGCAGGTCCAGGCTGAACTTGGCATCGCGGTTGTTCGACCCCTCGATCGCATCGATGGCCACGATGATGGACCCCGCCCGCCGGACGACGAGGACCAGATTGCTGCCCGGGCCTGACATCTCCTCGGCGCGAAGGCCCGGAGCGCAGATGAGATCGACGTCGCCGACGCTGCCCGCGGCGGGAGCCACGGAGGCGACGGGAGCGGTCCGGATGTCCATGCTGCTGAGATAGCGAAGGACGTACAGGCCCGGCCTGACCTCCAAAGTCACTTTGCGTGTCGACTCGCTCGCCACAGCTCGCACCGCCCGTTGAAATCACCAAACCTTAAGTCGGACGTTAAAACCTGAGTCGGCACGAGTCGCAAGATTTTTCTTAGGGTTTTAGGAACCAAACTGCCGTTCGTAAAAAAATGGTTAAGGTCTGGCTCACCTCCCAGCCCAGGCGATGAGCGGTCCGAACGTTGAATTGACGATGTCGCAGGCATTGCGGGCGGCTGTCCCGTCCCGGATGCTCATCGATTGGCTTCCGCGGTCTCGGGGCCACATCCAGCGAAAAAAAACGTGATCTATCGATTGACGCGGTTGGACTTCACCTCCGCGCGGCCTCCGGCCGAGCGCCGTGCCTCGACCATCGAGCGATCTCCTCCGATCGCCGAAGGTGAGGTCGGGCTGTGAGGCCCGCGATCCTGCGATCGACTCGCGACGTGAACCGATCGGACCGGCAGACGCGCCGAGGTCATCAGGGCTCGCGGAGCGCCTCGCCCAGGCCGTGCAGGATCGTGCCCACGAGATACTTCGAGAGGGATCGCCGGCCGACGTCGATGTCGGCCACCAGGGTCATGCCCGGGATCAGCCGGAAGCCCGAGGGGATGTTGATGAAGTTCATCTTCTCGATGGTCACGCGGCCCTTGTAGAAGGGAGGGACGCCCTTGCCGGCGTCGTCGGTCGTGAAGGCGCCCTCGCTGATCCAGTCGAGGCGGCCCTCCGCCGTGCCGTGTTCGAGGTAGCTGAAGGCGTCCACCTTGAGGGTGATGCGGTCGCCCGGGCGCACGAAGCCGATGTCGGCGGCCGAGAACCGGATCTCGGCCTTCACGGGCGCGCTCAGCGGCATCAGTTCCATGACGGAATCGCCCTCCTTCAGCACGGAGCCGGAGGACAGCTTCGTCAGCGTCAGCACGACGGAGGGCTCGGTCGCCACGAGGCGGACGAGGTCCTGGCGCTTGACGGCCTTGTCGAGGGAGGACTGCGCCAGGTCGCGCTGGTTCTCGGCCGTGATCAGTTCCTGGCTGCTCGCCGTGTACCATTGGTGGATGGCGGATTGCCGGTCGGACTGCAGGCCGGCCAACTGATGGCGCATCTCGGCGAGCGTGTTCTTGTCGTTCTCGAGCGAGCGCTGCACCTCCAGGTGCGAGTCGCTCGCCTGCAGCAGGTTGAGGAGGCTCGTCGAACCGCTCTTGTAGAGCGTGTCGCGCATGTCCTGAAGTTGCTGGGCGATCTTCTCGCGATCGACGAGGTGGGTCTGATCGGTCTCGATCCTGGTGATCGAGGCCTGCGTCGCCCTGATCTTCTCGTCGAAGGACGCGATCTGCGCGCGGAGCTGGGCCGCCCGTCGCTCGAACAGGGCCGCCTGCAGGGCGACGTAGGGTTGGGCCTCGACCGATGCGCCGGGAGCGGGATCGAACGTCATCCCGGCCTGCTCGGCCTTGGCCCGGTCGATCTGGGCGCCGAGGCCGGTCAACTGCCGCCGCAGCCCGTCCACGTCGGCCGCCGCGAAGGTGGGATCGAGCGTCGCCAGCAACTGGCCCTGCCGCACCTCTTCGCCTTCCTTGACGTCGATCGACTTGATGATGGACGGATCGAGCGCCTGGAACGTCCTCAGCGCCTGGGTGGCGACGATCTTGCCGCCCGTGCTCGTGACGACACGATCGATCTCGACGAAGGGCGTCATGCCGACGAGGACCGCCACCATGGCCAGCAGGGTCCAGACGGCGGGGCTGCCGAAGGAGAGGCCCTTCCTGGCCAGCACGGCATCCGTCTTCGACTGCCAGGGCTCGATGGCGTAAGCGGGGGAGCGGCGCGGCATCGAGCGTTTCCAGGGCCTCGGACGGCGGAGCGGCCGCTGATGCGCGGCCGCCGACGATGATTCGAGGATCTACCATCCGTGTCGCGCGTTGTCATTCCCTCGACCGAAACGGCGCCGCGAAGGCCGGCCTCGCCGGTCCAGGAGGGAGTCCTGTCCCCTCAGACGTCCAGCGGATCCTGCCGGGGCAGCACCTGGCGCATGAGGAAGAACGACAGCTTCTTGATCTCGTCCGCCGCCGCCACGTGTTCGCCGAGCGCCGACACGGTGGTGCCGCCCGTGAAGCTGCGGACGAAGTCGATGTGGTAGCTCAACGCCGGCGCGACGGGCTCGCCGAGGTCCGCCAGGGCTTCGATGATCTGGCCGCCTTCCTCGTGATCGGGGTCGACGCGGGTCGGGACCGTCGCGATCTTCAGGCCGTTGGGCGGGAGATCGAATCGGCGGATCTCGCGGGCCTTGACGATGGTCTTCTGCGCCGCGTTGATGTCGAGGCTCGATGGCCCGCAGGGCACCGCCAGGAGGTCGGCGATCAGCACCGACGTCTCGAAGATCGTGCCGAAACCGGCCGGCAGGTCGACCAGGATGAAGTCGCTCCGCGTCTTGAGGACGTTCCGGACCCAGATCAACTGGTTGCGCAGCGTCAGCACGTCGTGGCGCACCGGGAAGGCGAGCCGGCGCGGCTCGGCCCATTCCGTGGCGCTGCCCTGCGGATCCGCGTCGATCAGGGTCACGGTGCGGCCGTAGCGGACGATGTCGCCGGCGAGGTTGACGGCCAGGGTGGTCTTGCCGACCCCGCCCTTGGCCTGGGCCACCACGATGACGATCATCACTTCACCTGCCTTCGCGCCCGCCCGATCGTCGGACCGCCGAGGCGACGGTTCCGGTCGCGGGGGAGCGAATCGGATATCTCGGCCCAGCGGCCCTGCCGGGCTCCCACGATCCGACAGTGATTCGGTTCGGCGCGCAAGGGGCGGCGGGCAGAGGCCGGGGGACGGCGGCGTGCAGTGGGCGAAGCCCTAACGTTCCCTGAACTGCGCCACGTGGTGCAGCTCGACGCGGGGAACCTCGCCTTCGTCGAAGAGCCAGCTCGCGATGGCCTCGAACACGGCCCTGTGCCGGGCGAAGCGGTCCACCAGGGTGTCGTCGTCCTCGTCGTCGATGTCGTCGATGGCGCTCTCGTCGACGTAGCAGTCCACCTCGGTCTCGCCGTCCCTCATGGTGAAGCGGACCTCGAACCGCTCCTCCTCGGCGGGCAGGCGCGTCGGCTTCAAAGGCATGGCGGTCGTCCCGTTTCCCCCGGTGAAGCACAGCGTCTAAGCAGACTCGCGTCGGAAGGCCAACGCTTCGTCCGCCGAGACCCTCGCTTTGTCGCCGGCCCGGCACGGGCGGAGCGTCGCGGCCCGGCGGAATCCGGTATAGGAAGCGACGCGACCGAACCGTCCCGCCCGGAGCCCCCATGTCCCTTCACGCGCGCAACGCCGTCGTCACCGGCTCCACCAGCGGGATCGGCCTCGCGATCGCCCGGGCGCTGGCGCGCGAGGGCGCGGGCGTGATGCTGAACGGTTTCGGCGACGCCGGCGCCATCGAGGCGGAGCGGGCCGCCATCGCGGCCGAATTCGGCGTGACGGCGCTCCATTCCCCCGCCGACATGAGCCGGCCGGCCGAGATCGCCGCCCTGATGGCCGAGGCCGAGGCGAAGCTCGGCAGCGTCGACGTGCTGGTCAACAACGCCGGGATCCAGCGCGTGTCGCCGATCGAGGATTTCCCGCCCGACGCCTGGGACGCCATCATCGCCATCAACCTGTCCTCGGCCTTCCACACCATGCGGGCCGCCATCCCCGGCATGAAGGCGCGCCGCTGGGGGCGCATCATCAACACGGCCTCGGCTCATTCCCTCGTGGCCTCGCCCTTCAAGGCCGCCTACGTGGCG